>CAYHGE010000005.1:11441-29540 GCA_964355945.1 uncultured Draconibacterium sp. | reverse complement strand
GAGAAAAAAAAATATCGTCAGCAGTTGCTGATCGCTGGCAAAATCAGCCATGCCGTCATTCACCTGAAAAGAAAAGATGGAACCATCTGCATTGTTTCGGCCTCCATGGTCGTTCAGAAAAAAGAGGGTCTGCATCTGCAGTGCGATGGCATCATTGAAGACGTTACATCCCGGGTTGAACAGCAGAAGGAGGAGGAAGCATTCAAATCCTGGCTGCAGTCGCATACATTGATCATGCAAAATCCTGTGGATCAATACATCGTTCCCGTTGCGGAGGTTCTGTTGGATGCACCTGTTTCGCGGGTTATAGAGATGATGAGGAAAAAAGGAGACCGGGCCATACTTGTTGCGACACAAGAAGGGATGAAAATAGGTATCATAACCGCAGGGGATATTGCCGAAAGGACTGTGATGAGCGGTTTGAACATTCAGGGACCGGCATTTGAAATCATGAGTTCCCCGCTGGTTTCAATAGATTCCGGATCCACCCTGAATGAGGCAGTTCAACTGATGCAAAACAATGGGATTTCGCATCTGGCTGCAAAAAACAGTGTCGGAACCATCACAGGCATCTTGAATGAATCCGACATCATTCAACCACTGTTTAACTCGTTTTCGTTCATCGAATATAAAATTGAAAGTGCAAAAAATGTTGGTGAACTAACTGAATTGTACCGGATGTTCTTACAATATCTGACTTTAATGATCAAACAGTCGGTGCAGCCTGTCATTGTTGGCAAGAGTATCGCAGCTATTTCTGACCGGGTAACCCGGAGACTGATATCCCTCGTCATTGATGAAATCGGGGAACCTCCTGTTGAATTTGCATTTGTCGCTTTGGGTAGTGAAGGGCGCATGGAACAAACACTGGCCACAGACCAGGACAATGCGATCATTTACCGTGATGTGCCCGGCATGGATGCAGTGTATGTTCAAACATGGTTCGACAAACTTGGGGAATCTGTTTGTGAAAACCTCAACAGGACAGGCTTTCAATTTTGCAAAGGACGGATAATGGCCAGTAATCCCCTCTGGTGTAAATCCCTGGATAGCTGGAAAAATTATTTTACCCGCTGGGTATCCACACCCGAACCAAAAAATCTCATGGAGGTTTCCATTTTTTTTGATTTCAGGGCTATTTATGGCAGTGGCGGGCTAATCGACGAACTGAGGCAACATATCAATATGGTATCTGATGGCCGGGCATCATTTTTTTACAATTTTGCGGAAAACGTTCTTTCCTTTAAACCATCTGTTGGGTTGACCGGCGCCATCCATACCGAAAAGAAAGATGACCGCGAGCTTTTTGATCTGAAGTACGGAATTACACCATATGTTATGTTTGCACGAATCTATTCGGTTTTCCACAAAATCACTTCCACAAATACGGCTGGCAGGATCCGGGCATTGTATGAGGCCCAGGTAATTCCCTATTCTACGTATAAAGAGATTCTTTTTGGTTATAATTTCCTGATGCAGTTACGATATCAGCACCAGGTATCTCAGTTAGATCATCACGAGGAGGTGAACAACCTTGTTGACCTTCACGGGCTACTCGAAGCAGAAGAAGCAACCTTGAAAAAAGTCTTATCTCAGATTGCAGATCTGCAGAGCAGGCTCAATATCGACTTTAAGCGATCAATTCTATAGCGGCTCCTGCCGGATGACTTTTTTCGCGGTCACTTGTTAATTAAAAAACAATTGATACCTTTGGTGAGCATTTTGTCATGTTATCAATTGTTAGGTTACATGATTATGCTGATTCACACAATTTTCTCACATCCCATTTGTTCTATTTATCATTTAAAAAGGAGGAACCATGCTTCATAAACCCGCAGTCGAAATTGGGAAAGACAATGCAGCTGCCAAAAAATCAAAATTAGGTGTCATTTTATTTGTGGTATACACCCTTATTTATTCCGGTTTTGTGCTAATCGGTTTGACAAAGCCCGAATTAATGGGACTGGAATTAATTGGAGGACAAAATATTGCCATCATCTATGGTTTCGGATTGATCATCCTGGCAATCGTGATGGGATTCGTCTATAATTATTTCTGTACGAAAATGGAAAATGAAATGAATAAAAACTAATGTTAACATCTACATGATATGATTTACGACGTTTCTAACCTCGCTATTCTGATTTTTATTTTTATTGTTGGTTTGGTATTGGGCTTATCCTTTTACTTTGCCAGAAAAACAAAATCCGCTGCAAGCTATTATGCTGCAGGAGGAAACATTCACTGGGCGGTAAATGGAATTGCATTTGCAGGAGATTATTTATCCGCTGCTTCCTTTTTAGGAATATGCGGAATGATTGCCTATTCGGGCTATGACGGGTTCCTCTATTCCATCGGATATCTTGCGGGATGGGTAGTTGCCTTGTTTCTGGTGGCTGAACCATTAAAAAAACTCGGGAAATACACCTTTGCAGATGCCCTGGATGCAAAATTCGATGCGAAGTCCATTAAACTGGCGGCATCCATCAGCACCCTGATTGTTTCGGTATTCTATCTTATTCCGCAAATGGTTGGTGCCGGCGATCTTGTTGTTCCACTGCTTGGATTACCACACTGGATGGGAGTTGTGATCGTTGGTTCCATTGTAATATTTATTGTTGCAACTGCCGGGATGACTTCCACCACGTATGTTCAGTTCATTAAAGGAGCCTTGCTGGTAATATTCTCCACAATCCTTACCATTTATATCCTGCAGAATGGGTTAACATTAACCCCGAATGCCAATTACCACAAATTTGCCAAGGTAGAGGCTTTTGTCACAAATGACACCCTGGTAACTGTTTCTGACTCTGCATATATTGTCAAAACAATCAAGGTGGTTGATAAGCTGGTTTTCGTCAACCTCGAAAAAGATGGCGTCACCTGCTGGTTTAAGTTAAACAAAAAGGATGACACAGCTACGCTCGATGAAATGCTTTACACTTCGGAAAATCCAAATGGTGAAAAATTATATAACGGCGCTCCGAAGTCAGAAAAGAAATTCTATCAGGTTGGCCATCTCAGCAAAATAATTGTTGACGGCAAAGAAGTTGATAAAACTGGTTCAGTTGGCCCTTTTGAATTTATTAAAATAATTGAAAAAAGTGAAGTTGTCCGATTTTCAAAAAAGGTTTTCACTGAAGCCGGCAATAAGATTACTGTTTGGTATCAAAAGCCTACCAAAGGTGAAGATATTATGAAGCCGGGGCTGTTGTACAAACTGTCAAAAGCTGCCGGTGCAACGTTTTGGGATAAACTCAACTTCCTGTCTTTGATGCTTGCGTTGTTTTTAGGAACCTCCGCCTTGCCCCATATCCTGATCAGGTATTATACTGTGCCGAGTCAGCGTGCTGCCCGAAAATCGACCATCGTTGCCATTGCAGCCATCGGATTTTTTTATGTTTTAACCCTTTACATGGGACTTGGCGCCATGATCAACGGTGTTTTAGATGTTGAAAGCAGCAACATGTCAGGCCCTCTTCTCGCCAAAACCTTTGGCATTGGTTTGTTTTCAATTATCTCTGCCATTGCATTTGCAACTGTTCTGGGCACGGTAAGCGGCCTCATTGTAGCCTCCTCAGGCGCCATTGCGCATGACTTCATTGATAAGTACCTTCAAATTGAAATGACCGATAAAGAGAAAGTAAAAGCCGGAAAGATTGCTGCCTTTTGCGTTGGGATCTTTGCAATCGTGCTGGGCATTTTATTTAAAGGCATGAACGTGTCGTTCCTGGTCGGGCTGGCCTTCGCTGTTGCAGCATCTGCCAACCTCCCGGCTATCCTGTTTCTGCTGTTCTGGAAAAAGACAACTGCAAAAGGTATTGCATGGTCCATCATCGTGGGTATTGTCTCTTCGATTGGAATTATTGCGGTATCCCCGACCATGTATGAAAAATATGGTCTGGTTCCAAAGGATGCACTCATCCCATTGGATAATCCCGGAATTATTTCAATACCCTTGTCAATCATCACCTTGATTGTTATCTCTCTATTAACACAAAAAGACAATTCAACCAAAGATTTCAGCAAATAATTAATCTGACAAATGAGAAAAATACTCTGTTACTTCATGCTGTTTATGGGAATTACACCAACCCTGGATGCCCAGACCCCCAATTCCAAATTCGGAATTACTTTTTCGGGTTTCATTAAAAATGATTTCTTTTGGGATAGCCGGCAAACGGCATCAATTCGCGAGGGGCATTTTCTGCTTTATCCGTTGAGAGTTGAAAACGATGCCCTGGGCAATGATTTGAATTCGACATCAAGTTTTAATTTTCTCTCCATACAAACACGTTTGACCGCAAAGATCACAGGGCCGGATGTTTTAAAGGCAAAATTGTCTGCGCTGATTGAGGCCGATTTTTTTGGCAATGAGAATGCATATTTCGTTGATGCCAATGGGTTCCGCCTTCGCCATGCATTTATAAAACTAAACTGGCCAAAAACGGAACTTTTAATGGGGCAATACTGGCATCCGATGTTTAATCCAAATTGTTTCCCGGCGGTTGTTTCGTTTAACACTGGCGCCCCTTTTCAGGCATTTTCCAGGAACCCTCAGATACGGGTAACCCAAAAAATTGGTGATTTCAATGTAATGTTCGCAGCGTGTTCGCAAAGGGATTTCGTTAGTCCCGGCGGATCTTCAGTCTCACTAAGAAACTCCTCTATCCCCGATGTAAGCCTTCAGTTTTCTTATGGCATTAAAAATGATTCAACCAATAAAGATTTTTTAATCGGACTTGGCGGCGGATATAAAACTGTTGCACCCCGAATTAACAGTGAGGTTTCAACAACCTCTATCGTTACACCTGAATACGTTGTTTATGACACTTTAAATAATCCGCATGTTATTCCTGCGGTAACAAAAACAACAACAGTAAAATATAAAGTTGACGAACGACTTGGAGGATATTATGCGGTCTTCTTTCTGAAAAACAAATGGAAACCAATTACATGTAAGCTCTATGCTGCATACGGCCAGAATGTTTTTGATCTCACCATGCTTGGAGGATATGCAGTTAGCAGCATCAGTGACGCTGCCATTAAGCAAAATGATTACACCCCATTTAATGCGGCTTCTGCGTGGACAGAATTGATGACCAACGGAAAAACAGTGCAAGTTGGAGTCTTTGCCGGCTATACACAAAATATGGGAACATCAGCAGAGGTCATTGACTATTCAACAAGCAACAGAGGTGCCGATATTCAATGTGTATACCGGGTTTCACCGCGTGTAATTTTCATGTCCGGCAAATTCCAGTTTATGGTTGAACTGGAATCAACCAGAGCTTATTATGCAGACAAAGATGCAAAAGGAGTTGTTCTTCGGGATTCGAAAGGTGTCATTACAAAATCAACCCCGGCAACTAACCTGCGAGCAATTCTGGCCGTAATGTATAGTTTCTGAAATATTACATCCCATACCTCTCAATGATCTCCTGCTTGCTTTTTCCCAGGATATCATATTTCTTCCCAACCTTTTTAAAGGCTTCGAGTGCTTTTTCGAGGTGGTGGATTTCGTGTCCGGCAGATATCTGCGTGCGGATACGGGCTTGTCCCTGGGGTACAACCGGGAAGAAAAATCCGATGGCATAAATCCCTTCGTCATACAAATCGCGGGAAACATCCTGAGCCAGCTTTGCATTAAACAACATCACAGGTACAATCGGGGTGTCGCCTGCCTTGATGATCAGTCCGGCTTCGGTGAGGCCTTTGCGCCAGAATTCGGTGTTCTTTTCCAGCTTGTCGCGGCGGTCGGTGGAGGCAGAGAGGATCTCGAGCACCTTGATCACACCGGCAACAACCGG
Organism: uncultured Draconibacterium sp.; assembly: GCA_964355945.1. Classification (GTDB taxonomy): domain Bacteria; phylum Bacteroidota; class Bacteroidia; order Bacteroidales; family FEN-979; genus CAIVAT01. The sequence continues at coordinate 23,730 of CAYHGE010000005.1, read as the reverse complement.
GGGAGCAATGGTGTTGGAGAAGAGGTAGGGACGGGCTTTCTGGCGGCACATCTCCACCAGTTCCTTACGCCCTGAAACACATCCGCCGGATGCACCACCCAGCCCTTTTCCGAATGTCGTGGTGATGATGTCTACCTTTCCCATCACGCCATATTGTTCATGGGTTCCGCGACCGGTTTTCCCGATAAATCCGCTGGAATGAGACTCGTCCACAAACAAAAGGGCGTCATACTTCTCGCATAGCTCAGCCATTTTATCCAGTTTGGCGGTATCGCCATCCATGGAGAAAACACCATCGGTGATCACCATCTTCAGGCGCTTGTCGTTGTGTAGTTGCAGTTTCTCCTCCAGATGCTCCATGTCGGAATGTTTGAAGGTGTCGTGCATGGCGCTGCAGAGGCGGATCCCGTCGATGATGGAAGCGTGAACCAGCCGGTCGGAGATCATCACATCGTCCTTGGTCAGCACAGCTTCGAATACACCGGCATTGGCATCCATACAGGATGGAAAGAGGATGGTGTCTTCGGTGCCGAGGAATTCGGTCACCATCTGTTCGAGGGTGCGGTGAATGTCCTGGGTGCCGCAGATAAAGCGTACCGACGACATGCCATACCCGTGAGAATCAAGTCCTGCATGGGCAGCTTTGACCACCTCGGGATGGCTCGACATTCCAAGGTAGTTGTTTGCGCAAATGTTGATGACTTTTTTGAGGGGGGCTCCGGCGGGGAATTCAACTTCGATATCGGCAGCCTGGGCTGAATGAATGTAACGCTCCTGCTTGAATAATCCGGCGCTTTGAAGGCCGGCCAGGATCTCAGAATACATACCTCGGGTATTGTTCGTATAGGCCATTTTTCCCTCCTTATTTTACAAATTCCTTTACCAGTGCACAGATCTTGTTCACCGAGTCGAATGCTTCAGGGGTAGCCCTGTCATCCGGAATAGAGATTTTATATTTGTTCTCAAGGAACCGTTTCAGCGATACCATTGAGAAACTGTCAACGATTCCGCCTGAAATCAGCGGAGAATCGTAGGTTAACTCTGTGTCATCTTCAACATATTCTTTGACTACGTAAGCTTTGATGATTTCCTGCATTTCGTCCATGGTTTTGTTCTCCTATTCATTATTGGGTTAATAATTATTTTCTCTAATCACAAAGTTTTTCACAGGGGTACATGTGGATACGCGGCATGCCGCGTATCTACGGATTAATCATCTTCCAGGGTTGATGTATCCCCGATCTCTTCGCCCCATTCTTTTGCATGCAGGATGCGGCGCATGATTTTGCCGCTTCGGGTTTTGGGAAGGGTATCGACAAACTCGATCTCCTGCGGCATGGCCAGCGGCGACAATTTCTTGCGCACAAAATTCATGATTTCGAGGTCGAGATCTTTGCTGCCCACAAAGCCGGGCTTCAAGGTCACAAAGGCTTTCACCACCTCCATGTTCACGAAGTCGGGCTTGGCCACAACGGCTGATTCGGCTACCGCCGGGTGTTCCAGCAGGGCAGATTCCACCTCAAACGGGCTCACCAGGTGCCCTCCCGTATTGATCACATCATCGTCGCGCCCCACAAACCAGAAATAACCCTCCTTGTCGATGCTGGAGCGGTCGCCGGGCAGGTACCATCCATTCTGAAATTTCTTCTGATAGGTCTCTTCGTTGCGCCAGTAGGTGCGCATCATCGAAGGCCATCCCGGGCGGATGGCGATCAGTCCTATTTTACCCGGTTCGCCAAAGGGCTCCAGGGTTTCGGCATCGATCACCGTGGCTGTTATTCCGGGGAAAGGCTTGCCCATCGAGCCGGGCTTGATCTTCATTCCGGGGAAGTTGGTGATCATCATCGAGCCGGTTTCGGTTTGCCAGTAGGTGTCGAGAAATGGTTTGCCAAAAACCTTCTCAGACCAGATCACCGCTTCGCTGTTGAGCGGCTCACCCACAGAGGCAAGGTGACGGAGCGATGATAAGTCATATTTTTTGATCACTTCGTCGCCGGCTTTCATCAATGAGCGGATGGCTGTGGGTGCCGAATACCACATGCTGATCTTGTGCTTTTCGATAAACCGGTACCAGTTGTCGGCAGAAAAACCTGCATCCAGTACACACTGGGTCACGCCATTGCTGAAGGCGCCGATAATCCCGTATGAAGTGCCCGTAACCCATCCCGGATCAGCGGTACACCAGTAGATGTCGTTTGCCTGTAAATCGAGCACCCACTTTGAGGAAAGGTATTGCGAGATCAGCGAATAGTGAACATGTTTCACCCCTTTTGGCTGTCCGGTGGTTCCGGAGGTATAATGAAGCACCGACGGTGATTCGGCATACGTGGGATGAACGGTGAAATGTCCAACCATTTCGGCCTTTTCCATGTCGAATGCCACTTCGCGGTCGAGGAGCGGTTTTGCCGGGTCTGCATCAACGATGATCATGTGTTTGAGATAGGGCATCTTCTCCATGATCTTGCGCACCTTGGGAGCATGTTTTTTCTGGGTGATGATGGCGGTGGTTTGTGCATTGTCGAGGCGGACAAACAGTGACTCATCACCAAAAGCAGAGAACAGCGGCTGAGCAATTCCTCCCATCTTCAGAATTCCCAGGAAACCGATGTAGAGTTCGGGAATTTTATCCATGAAGAGGCATACCCGTTCTTCGGGTTTGACCCCCAGGTTGCGGAGAAACTGCCCGATGGCATTGCTGTTAAGCCTTAAATCATTGTAGGTATAACGCTTTTCATTGCCGGTTGATCCTTCCCAGATCAGGGCAGGTTTGTTGCCAAAACCCTTTTCACAGATGCGGTCGGAGCAGTACCAGCCGATGTTGATGGGGTCGCCGGGATTATAGTCCAGTTCTTTTTCAGCAATGTTCCAGTTGAAGTTTTTTACACGTTCGTCGTAGGATCCGATGTTTGACATAGGCCAGAATTAACAGTTTCATCAATTTCACACTCGAGAATAACGATGGCAGTTGCCATCTCTTTTAGATGCGATAAAGATACATGTATTTTTGAAATTGACAAACGTTCTGTTAATTCTTTAGCAACTCCAATTGTTTGGATGTGAGGCTTGCCAAGATCATCATGGAAGATGTCGATGTCGCCGAAGCGGATACCGAACCGCCAGCCTGTGCCGATGGCTTTGAGAAAAGCCTCCTTGGCCGAAAAACGGGCAGCATAATTTTCATACTTATGCTTTTTGGTTTCACAATAGGCGATCTCGCCGGGGGTGAAGATCTTATCCCTGAAACCGAGGTCGCGCTCCATCACTTTCTGGATGCGGGCCACTTCGATGATGTCTGTTCCGATGCCGTATATCATATTGAGTTGCAAATTACAACTATTTTTTTTTCATAAAACCGGATTACCTTTTGCAAAATAACCGATTAAGCAATAAACAAACAGATTCACGAATTAAACTGTGAAACCACAAAATCCAACGAACATGGAAAACAAAGAAAATAATCCTGGTATTCCGGAAGAAACAATCATCAGTAAAATTTACCAGATCAGAGGTCTGAAAGTAATGATAGATCGCGACCTGGCAGAATTATTTGGAATTGAAGCCAAGAGGCTAAAAGAAGCGGTAAGGCGCAACATTGAACGGTTTCCTGAAGACTTCATGTTTGAATTGTCAAATGAAGAGTTTCAGATTTGGAGGACGCAAATTGCGTCCTCCAAATCTGACATGATTGGCCTACGCTACAATCCCTTTTGTTTTACGGAACAAGGTGTCACAATGTTGTCTTGTGTTTTAAAGAGCAAGCAAGCCATAGAGACCAACATCCGTATTATCAGGGTATTCACCAAAATGCGTGAAATGCTGATGACACACAAAGACATCCTGTTAAAACTTGAGAAATTCGAGCAACAGATTTGCAGGAATACCGATAACATACAAGTGATCTTCAAGGCACTTAAGCAGTTTCTGGATCAACCGGAAGAGCCCAGACGCCAGATTGGTTATAAAAGGAATTCGGAAAAATAAAATGCTTCCAACACTAAAACGGTTTTTATCCCCAAAATCATGGTTGGAGGCTTTGAATGAAAATTCAGGATTTAGTTATGGAATTTTATGCCTATATTTACAAAAGCAATAATAAATTTATGAAAAAAGCGCTGATTCCGGTTCTATTATTCTGTGCAAATATCCTTTTTTCGCAGAATTTCCAGAACATTTGCAGCCATGGTATTACATTTTTCAAGGGGAGTGACGGCTACTTTAACGCCTTCCGGCAGGATTCGATACAAGTTATTGGAAATTCAGACACCCTGTTTTATTCGTATCGCGCAATCCGCGACTCATCGACTTTTTCCGGTCAGTGCAGGGATACCACAAGCGGAGATGTCCTCGGGTTAAAAGTTTTTAAAACCCACGACGGATGGTTTATGTTTTTCAACAAGATGAATGATACCATCCGGTTGAATTCCCAGGCCAGCCTCAATGAGTCGTGGCGGTTCTGTTCTCTTCCCGACAGTGTGGATTGTTATCTAGAGGCAAAAGTCACGGCCATCATAACGGATAGTGTTGCAGGAACCACAGACCTTGTGAAGGTTATCTCTCTGCAGGCCAGAAACAGTTTCAACAACACCTTTCCTAACATCTTCAATCAGAAAACGATCAAACTCAGCCAGCATTTCGGACTATCGAAAATTTATGACATCTATTGGACACCGTTCGACACCGTTGAATTGAACCTGATCGGTAAAACCACGCCTCCAACAGGCATTCAACCCTTTACCTGGGCCGATGTGTATAATTATGATATCGGTGATGAGTTTCATTATTCAGGGTTTCAATCCTATGGTTCATCTACATTCAATTGGAAATACATCAACAGAATACTTGGAAAGACGACCTATGGAAACCCTGACTCGGTGCGTTACCATGTTGAGACATGCAGAAAGAGCTGGTATGCGCAACCTCCTACAAATACAACTACCCTGCATGATACGGTGGATCAATTCTATAATTTCATTCAGCTTTCAAATGACAATGAGCTATCCCTTATGCCGGATGAATTTTCAAGGAGTGGTTGGGTGGCCAAAGCAGTGGCAAGAACATTCAGTGAATACAACAACCGGCAGGTTCAAATCATTAATAGTAACGGTTATCTTTACGATGGAGGTGTAAATTGTTATATTGATCCATTTGAAATATCGGGCCCTGTATCCTGGTATGTACCGGGGCTGGGTTTAACGAATTACGGGTATTGTTATTTCGATTATTACCCGGAACAATACAATAATGAACTGGTTTATTTCAAAAAGGGAGCGGAGACCTGGGGAACACCTGTAGCAACGGATTGTTTCATCCTCACTGGAACTGACTTTGGTATAATTCCAGTTGGGCCTTTAGTTGAAGCATTCCCGAATCCGGCTGGAACTGAAACCCGGATTCTGCTGCGTAACTCCAGAGAGGGTCAGAAATTCCGGTATGTGCTTTTCAACTACTCGGGCATAAAGGTCCAAGAAGGAGATGCAACTTCAAATCCCTTTATCCTGCTTCGCAATCTTCTGCCATCCGGCCTCTACCTCCTTACAATCACCGACATGAATGGGAAAAATGCAGGAAGCATAAAAATCAGTTTTAAATAACTCAAGTTTCGGGGTTAACATATAACGAGAACACAGCCCCGAATGGGGCGCAATATATTAAACGATGGGTGTAGCCCATCGGATCTAATCAGGAGCAATTATAAGCCCTGAAAGGGCGTTATCCCGTTATTCCGGAAGAAACAATCATCAGTAAAATTTACCAGATCAGAGGGCAAAAAGTAATGATTGACAGGGATCTGGCAAAACTTTATGGTATCGGAACAAAAGTATTAAAACAAGCTGTTAAGCGTCAAATCGAAAGGTTTCCTGAAGATTTCATGTTTGAAATGACTGATGATGAATTCCAAAATTGGAGGTCACAATTTGTGACCTCCAATCGTGACAGAATGGGCTTGCGCTATCCTCCTTATTGCTTTACAGAGCAGGGGGTAACCATGCTTTCATGCATTTTAAACAGTAAAAAAGCCATAGAGACAAACATCCGTATTATCAGGGTATTCACCAAAATGCGTGAAATGCTGATGACACACAAAGACATCCTGTTAAAACTTGAGAAATTCGAGCAACAGATTGGCATTAATTGGGTAAATGATACCTTTGCGCTCTGATATACCAACGCAAAACATTATGAAGACAACCATCATCCTGCTGATCCTCCTTTCGGGGGTGTTTTCAGCATTTACCGCCAGGCTTTTCTCCCAGCAAATGCTGATGCTCAACCAGGATAATCCGGGATCCCTGGCGTATGATCCATACCGGACTTATCCTCCTTACAACGGGAAAGACCTTGGAGTTACTTACTCTCCGGAAAAGACCGTGCTGAAGGTATGGTCGCCGCCGGCAGAAGAGATGAAGCTGAAATTTTACAGAACTTCAACTGGAAATGACCTGATGGAGGAGATTTCATGCCGGAAAGATGCCGACGGAGTCTGGACTGCGGAATTACAGGGTGACCGGAAAAATCAGTACTATACTTTCCAGGCCAGGATCAGCGGGAAATGGAATGATGAAACGACCGATCCTTATGCCAAAGCGGTGGGGATGAACGGGAAACGGGGAGAGATCATCGACCTGAACCTGACAAACCCGTCAGGTTGGGAAACCGATCATTCGCCCATCCTGAAGAGCCCCGTCGATGCCATCCTTTATGAACTGCACATCCGTGACCTGTCGGCGGATCCGAATTCGGGGATAAAAAACAAGGGGAAATTTATCGGTCTTACCGAAACCGGTACAAAAAACAGTACAGGTCAGAGCACCGGTATTGACCACATTGCCGAAATGGGGGTCACCCATGTGCACCTGCTGCCGGCATTCGATTTTATCACGGTCGATGAATCAAAACCTGAGGTACCTCAATATAACTGGGGATATGATCCGCAAAACTACAATGTACCCGAAGGTTCCTATTCCACGAATCCGGAGGATGGCGGTGTCAGGATCATGGAATTCAAAAAAATGGTGATGTCCCTGCACCAGAAAGGGCTGGGCGTGGTTATGGATGTTGTATACAACCATACGGCGCGGATTTATGAATCGAATTTCGATCTGCTGGTTCCCGGCTACTATTACCGGCAATGGGAAAAGGACGGAAAATACAGCAATGCTTCTGGATGTGGCAACGAGACCGCCTCCGACCGGGCCATGATGCGGAAGTTCATCCTTGAATCGGTTTCATACTGGGCCAGGGAATACCATGTGGATGGCTTTCGCTTCGACCTGATGGCCATTCATGACATGGAAACAATGGACAAGGTGGCTGAAACCCTTCACGCCATCAATCCTTCCATCCTGATTTACGGAGAGGGCTGGACGGCAGGTGATTCACCCCTTCCGGAGAAATACCGTGCCCTCAAGAGAAATGTAGGAAAGATGAACGGCATTACGGTATTCAGCGACGATATCCGCGATGCGGTTAAAGGCAGTGTTTTTGACAGGAAGAGCACAGGGTTTGCCAGCGGAGCCATGGATATGGCCGAATCCGTTAAGTTCGGGATAGTTGCATCGGGCGAACACCCGCAGATCGACTATTCCAAAGTAAATTACTCCAAAGAGCCCTGGTCGAAAAACCCCGGGGAGGTGATCAATTATGTTTCATGCCACGACAATCATACCTTGTACGACAAGCTGAAAGTTTCCCGGCCTGATGCATCTGCCGAGGATATTGAAAAAATGGATAAACTTGCCACCACCATTGTGCTTACCTCGCAAGGGGTCCCTTTTTTACACGCCGGTGCCGAGATGAAAAGGACAAAAGGCGGTGAGGAAAACTCCTACAAGATGCCGGATTCGGTGAACCTTATCGACTGGGCACTTAAAAACAAAAATCGCAGGATGGTTGATTATTACAGGGAGCTGATCGCCCTGCGCAAAGCGCATCCTGCCTTCAGGATGCAAACCAGCGAAATGATCCGGAAAAACCTGGTTTTTCTGCCCGGGAATGACCCGCAACTTGTTGCTTATCAATTGAAAGAAAATGCGAATGGTGATTCCTGGAAGCAGATCCTTGTAATATTCAACGGCGCCTCCCGCAAAAGCAGCGTGGTTTTGCCTCCCGGTACCTGGAAGGCTGCACTCTGTGATTATCAATTCTATAATGATGGTAAGCCTTTTTCTTCTACTGTCGATGTTGCACCGGTTTCGGCCATGATCCTTTACCAGGAATGATGATTTTGACCTGAAGGTTTATTAACTTTGTATTCCTACTAACTTTTTAACGGAAAACCATGAAAACCAGAACCCTGTTTTTATCGCTTCTCCTGGCATTGCTTGTTGCCGGGAAAGCCAGCGCCCAGCAGTCCATTGTGATCTTTTCCGAAAAAGGGGAAAAGTTCACCGTCTCTGTAAACGGATCCCAGCGAAATGACAAGCCGGCCGCCCTCGTTGACACCGATCGTCCGGGAGGGCCGACCTTCAAACTCCTTATCAGGTTTGAAGATAACACCATTCCCGATCTCGCAAAAACCGTGTTCAATTCACCCGGGCCAGCGATGTATTATGTGATCCGGAAATCGGACAAGGGAAAAGTTGTTCTTGATAAAACCAGCGAAGATCGCATGCCAAAGCAGGAGCCGGTTCCTGTCAAAGAAGAGCCCGGCGTTAAAAAAGAAGACAAACCCAGGGCGGAAGAACCTAAGGGAGAAGCCAAACCATCCGGGGACGATGGCAAAGGCTGTCCCAACCCGATGAATGAGGCCGATTTCCAGGTTTCCCGTGCGATGATCTCCAACGCACCGTTCGACGGGCCGAGGCTGAGTCAGGCAAAAAAACTGGCCGACGGCCATTGTCTCACCACCACACAGATCATCGAGGTGATCTATGTATTTTCCGGGGAGTCAGCCTGCCTGAATTTTGCGAAATACGCTTACAAACACTGCAACGATCCAGCCAATTATGACCGGGTGAAGGATGTGCTGCGTAAGTCGAACCAGGAAGAGTTGCAGAAGTACATCGAGTCGCTCAAATAGGTTTGGTGCCGCGGAGTGCGTACCAGAGGATATATCCGAAGAGCGGCAGGGGCGCAATAAATCCCATGGACATACCGTACGTATCGGCGATGTAACCCATCAGCATTGGGAAGATGGCTCCGCCAACTATCGACATGACCATGTAGGAAGAGCCCCTTTTGGTATCAGGCCCCAGGTTTTTGATCCCCAAAGCGAAGATGGTCGGGAACATCACCGACATGAAGAAGAAGATGCCAAACAGGGCAATGATGGAAATCCATCCCAGGTTGGCCATGACGAATACCAGCAACACCATGCACAACAAAGCATACAGAGCAAGCAACCGCCCCGGCCTGATGAAAGTCATGAGATAGCTCCCCGACATCCTTCCGGCCATGAAAAGGGCAAAACCAACCGACAGAAACCAGGGTCCGTAATTCACATCAAAACGGGGTGTCTGGCCGGGATCAGTCACATAGTTGATCAGGTAACTGAAAATACCGGTCTGAGCAGCTACATAAGCCATCTGTGCCAGCACACCCAGCACAAAATGTTTCTGACGGAACATGGGAGTCCTGGCCGGAACTACTTCACCCGGTGAAGTAACCTTTTCCGAAGATGTTTGCTCCTCGTCGCCAACTTCAGGAAGCGGGGTCTTCATGATAAGGATGAAAAACAGCCCGACCACCAGCCCGATGACGGAATAAGGAAGGATGAGCGAGAAGAGTTTTCCGCCGGGTTCTTCGCCCTGGTTGCCATAGATGGCGAGGCCGATCAGCGGTCCGATAACCCACGCAAGGCCGTTGAACGATTGCGAAAAATTGATCCTGCGCTCAGCGGAATCCAATGGACCAAGTTTGGTCGTATAAGGGTTGGCGGCTGTTTCCAGCGTTGCCAGTCCGCATCCAAGGATGAAAAGACAGGGCAGGAAAACCTGGAAGGATTCAAAAACAGTTGTGCCGGCGATCAGGAACGCACCGGCTGCAAAAAGCCCGAGCCCCAGAAGGATGCCCTTTTTATACCCGAATTTCCGCATGAAGTACCCGGCCGGCAGTGCCATGCCGAAGTATGCACCGTAAAGTGCAAACTGGATCAGTCCCGATTGCGATTTCGAGAGATGGAGGATCAGCTGGAAATGCTTGTTGAGCGTATCAACAAGTCCATGGGCGATGCCCCAGAGAAAAAACAGTGAAGTGATGAGGATGAAAGGACGCAGGTACTCCTTTGTGGTGAGTTTTGCTTTTGTCATCGTTTTGATTTCAGAGGTTGTTTTTCCTGCGTATCCTGATCTGTATAGCACCATCAACAGGCTGTTCCGAAACCAGGATGAGATACCCTCCACCGCCCGCACCCGAAAGCTTCCATCCGGCAGCCTTGCCGCTGTATTGGCCGATGATGTCGTAAATTTCATTATGTGCCATGTTCGGGAACATAGATACCTGGGCTTCAAATGAACGGCGGAAGGCATTGCCGAACCCTGCCAGGTCCTTCGCGAGAATGGAATTCCAGCAGTCATCGGCTGCCCTGGCAAGGGTATTTGCCTTAACAGGGTTGATATCTGTGCCGGCAAGAACATCATACTGGCTGATGCGGGGGCCAAGGGTGACCAGGTAAAGATGCTGTTCGAGCCATGAAAGAATATCCTCTTCATGAACAGAGGTGATCTTGTCGGGCCAGTATGATCCAGAGTAGTGCAGGTTATTCAGCCCCGGCAGAACGATTCCCAGTGCATCCTGCGAACCCGCAATAATCTTTGTACCCGGGGGATTTTCCAGGCCGAAGAGGATTTTTGCAAGGTGTTCTGCGTCGCCATGCGGAATTGCACTGTACCAGAGTTCTATGGCTTTCCGCCTGGTACTGGATGCCATGCCGCTGCGTTCGTTGAAGCCGGACGACGGCTCAATGCTGATCGTCAAAACCGATCCCGGACAATGCTCCGAAACATACGGCTGGTCGAGCCAGCCTCCGGCCAGGTCGATTCGGAAAGGAATGGTGCACACGCTCCTGAGATTCGTGGTTGAGCGCGGCGGAAGCATGGAAAATGGCACCCGCTTCAGGACTCTATACTCAATCCCCGATAGCCGGCACAGGTTTTCCTTTTCCGGAGAATGACCCTCCTCGTTGACGATGAAAATATCCGGCCGCACCTGGTCCAGCTCTGTTTCAAAATCCATAATCCCCCATCCTGTGTTGACCAGGCAACCTGAAACGCAGGCCAATGACTCCAGCATGTATTTCCGTTCCGCCTCCCCATTTATCGGAAAGCGGTTTTTCAACTGCGCCACGTTGGCATCCGAGCCAATGCCGACATACAGTTCGCCATAGCCGGAGGCCTCCGCCAGGAAGGCCACGTGGCCGCTGTGGAGCATGTCGAAGCACCCGGTTACGAAGGCTTTTTTTCGGTTCTGAACAGAGAGATCCCTTTGGCCGGTATGAAAAACTTCTTCCATCGGCCTGGCAGGGGCAAGGAGTTGGGCAATTACGGGCAGATGAGCTGCCGGATTCGAGACAAATTGTTGCGGAAGTTCCAGATAGATAAAATAGTTTTTGAATCCGCTGAATATTTTCAGATTAAAATTAACCGGAAGTTCATGCTGCATCAGTGTTTCGCTGAGATTTTCAATCACTTCGGCATCCACTTCGTCCACCCCGGTAAGAAAAGCCATCCTTATGGAGGAGGAGGCATGGTCATCTCCCTGACGGAAATCCATGACCTTTTTCAGTGTGGCCCACCATTCACCCTCGATTCGCCCTGCCATGGGTTCCTGCATCGGGTCCGTCAAAAGCCACCAGTCGCGGGTCACCTCATCGCCCATCTCCCTCATGTCGGAAATGAAATCCTGCCCTTCATAGATCATGTGGCTGAAGAGGATTCCATCAGCCAGGAAAATGGTATAATCGCTGATATGGGATTTGCTGATCCGGTCGAGCACACCCGGAAAGGTGTGACGATGAAGTGCTTTATACCTTTCGGTGTATTCGGGCTTCAACCTGATGATGCTTCCAAAAACCTGGTGATGTTCACCCATGGATGATATGATGAATTGTGAAGGACTATATCGCTCCCAGTTTCTTCCCCACCTTCCTGAACTTATCCAGCGCAAAGCCGATCTGCTCCATCGAGTGGGCAGCGCTGATCTGCACCCTGATGCGGGACTTGCCTTTGGGGACAACAGGATAGTAAAAGCCAATCACATAGATGCCCTCTTCGAGGAGTTCATTGGCAAATTCCTGGGAAAGTTTGGCATCGTTGGGAAGATGGCCAAACAGAACAGGTACGATGGGATGGAT
>CAYHGE010000005.1:7601-11341 GCA_964355945.1 uncultured Draconibacterium sp. | reverse complement strand
AGGGCATTGTATTTTTCAGCCAGGTCGCAGATCTTATCAACTTTGGCAATGATGCCGTCCATGGAAAAAACGCCGTCGGTCACGATCAGCTTAAACCGGGCCTCTCCGGCATCCTGGAGCACCTCTTCGAGGTCGTCCATATCGTTGTTTTTGTAGCGGAAACGCTGTGCCTTGCAGAGCCGCACCCCGTCGATGATGGAGGCATGGTTCAGTTCATCCGAGATGATCGCATCCTGTTCTCCGAGCAGTGGCTCAAACACCCCGCCGTTGGCATCAAATGCCGAAGAGAAGAGGATCGTGTCCTCCATCCCCAGGAACTCACTCAGCTTTGCCTCGAGATCCTTATGGATTTGTTGCGTGCCGCAGATAAACCGCACCGATGACATGCCGAATCCATAACGGAAAAACGTATAGTTTGCACCGGCCATCACCCGGGGGTCGTTCGACAAACCAAGGTAGTTGTTGGCGCAGAAATTAAGGACCTTCTGGCCATGGTCGGTTTTAATCTCCACACCCTGCGGCGTTACAAGAACGCGTTCTTTTTTGTAAAGTCCTTCGGAGATGATTGAATCGAGCTGTTTCTGAAGATGTTGCTTAAAGTTTCCGTACATAGTTGGATTGTTTGTAGTCTGAGAGCAAAATTAAGAATTTACATGGATATTTATCTTGCGGCATCAGCCCCTGTTTTAAAAATAAACAGTGCGTAAATCAAGGAATAAAAAGTTAAATTAAAAGGATATATTCACTGTTTTTTATTAAATTTGGTGAATTAAATCACCGAATTATGATAAAACGAGAACTATTGTCCATTATCCGTGGCGAAATGTTTGAAGGGAAAGCCATTATCATCCTTGGTGCCCGGCAAACGGGCAAAACCACTGAACAACCTTGCAGGCAGCTATCTTTACAAAGACTTGCTGGCTTATAAAGGGATACGCCGGCCCGATCTGCTGGAACAATTGCTTCGGGCCCTCGCATTGCAGATCGGGAATGAAGTGTCGTACAACGAACTCGCCAGCCTGCTTCAGGTTGATAAGAACACAATTATCACCTATATCGGATTACTGGAAAAAGCCTTTGTCATATTCCGGCTGTCTCCATTCAGCAGAAACCTGCGAAATGAAATATCAAGCAGCCGAAAGATTTACTTCTTTGACAATGGCATACGTAATGCTCTGATCTCCAACTTTAATCTTCTTAACAGCCGCACTGATGCAGGCGCTTTATGGGAAAATTTCATGATTAGTGAGCGAATAAAATATAATCATTATCATCGTCGGTTTGTAAATATGTATTTCTGGCGTACACATGACCGGAAGGAGATTGATCTGATCGAAGAGTCAGGTGGACAATTCGATCTTTTTGAATTCAAATGGAGTAAGCCTAAGAAACAGAAATCATTCGCTTTCTTCCAGGCTAATTATCCGGTAAACAGGGCTGAAATCATTACCAGGAATGAAATGGAAACTTTTATTTAAGTGGCGGACAGGCGGATGGTGATACTCCTGGTGTAACTAATTTAATCGTACTTTTGAACCTTGAATCAAACCTCAAATCTTATTTCTAACCAATTGATCTGCGCCAATCCGCGGCTTTTTCCGCGCGGATCTGCGTGAAACAAAAGAATATGGAAAACTTCACCGCCTTCAACCCAACAACCCTGCACTTCGGGAACAACATCCTCCCGACCCTTGGAATCACTTTGAAACAATACGGCAACCGGGTGCTGCTTGTTTACGGTAAAGGATCCGTGAAGAAAAGCGGCCTCTACGACCGGATCATGAATGGCCTGAAAATGGAGGGCTTCGAGGTATGCGAATATGGCGGCATCAAGTCGAACCCGGTGATCGAAGATGTGGATGCTGCCGCTGCCATCGGCAGGCAGCACAACGTTGACGTAATCCTTGCCGTGGGTGGCGGAAGCGTGATCGACTCCTCAAAGATCATCGCGGTCACCATCCCTGTACAAAACCCGGGCTGGGACTTCTTTACCGGAAAAGCAACTGCATCCAAAGCCATTCCATTGGTCGCGGTGCTTACCCTGGCAGCAACCGGCACCGAGATGAACCCGTTTGCAGTGGTTTCCAACCACGCCCTGGGACAAAAATCAGCGTTTGGTTCTCCCCTCACCTTTCCGAAGCACTCATTTCTTGACCCTGGATTGACCCTCACGGTTCCCAGAGATTACACGGCCTTCGGCATCGCCGACCTTATCGCACACTGCTTCGAAGCATGGTTCGGAATCGGGGAGACCACACTCACCGACCGTTTTGTCATCTCCATCGTAAAGGAAGCCATGGAATATGGCCCGAAACTACTGGGCGACCTTACAAATTACGAATATCGTGAGAAAATCATGTTCGCGGCAACGATGGCACTGAACGGTATGACCATGTATGGCCGGTCAACGGGCGATTGGGGAGTGCACAGCGCCGGGCATTGTCTCTCTTTGTTGTACGATGTACCTCATGGTGCTTCACTCACCATTGTTTATCCCGCATGGATGCGTCATTTTAAACTGCAGATGGGCAAGCGTATTTCACAGCTCGGAACCGCGCTTTTTGATGAACCTCTTTCCGCTGACCAGTCGATCGACCGCATCGAAGCTTTTTTCAAATCGCTTGGCTGCCCGGTGAGGTTGTCGGAGATGAATATTGCGGATACAAGTAAGCAATCTCTGCTTGAATCCATGATCCACAGCAAGGTGAGCGGTGGGCATGTAAAGATGAAGGAGGAGGATTACCGGGAGTTGATTGGGTTGTATTGGTGATCGGACCGGGGGTGGTGAGCTGTAATTGTCACCCTATCTCCCTCAGATTCAACCCCCTAAGCTTTGGTGCAAACTTCGAGGTAAACCCGACGATCCCCAGTGTCATGATTCCTCCAAAGATCACCGAAGGGATCAGTCCCATGAGTTTTGCCGCAACCCCTGACTCAAACGAACCGATCTCATTGGAAGAGCCGATGAAGATGGCATTGACCGATGCCACCCTTCCCCGCATCTCATCGGGGGTCAGCAGTTGCATTGCCGTAGCCCTGATAATCACGCTGATGTTGTCGAACATGCCGCTCAGCATCAGCAAACCCATCGAAAGATAGAAATTCCTCGACAGGGCAAAACAGATGATGCTCAGCCCAAAGCCTGCCACCCCGATCATCAGGTACCGTCCGGCATGCACCATCGGTGGCTTGTGCGCCATCACCAGCGACATAGCCACGGCACCCACCATGGGTGCGGCACGTAAAAAACCAAGCCCCTGCGGACCCACCATCAGAACCTCTGCGGCAAATACAGGCAGCATGGCAATCGCCCCTCCAAAGAGCACCGCAAACATGTCGAGCGACATGGCGCCCAGCAAAACCTGGTTTTTAAACACAAACCTCAAACCGGATGAGAGCCGCTGATACAGGGTTTCACCAGGCTCAAACTGAGGCATGGGGCGGTTCTTCACAAGACCAAGCAGCACTAGGGCCACCAGCAAAAAGAACAATACGGTCAGGTATGCGATTCTCACCCCAAAAAATCCGTAGATCAGTCCGCCGAGTGCCGGACCGGTTATGGCTGCCACATGCCACATGGTGCTGCTCCAGGTTGAGGCATTGGTATAGAGATGCCTGGGGATGATCTGCGACATCATGGCGATGATTGATGGATAGAGAAATGCCCTCGAAATTCCTGAGATCATCACCACAAGGTAAATCGGAAACACGCCATAAGCAGCTACAATCCCGAGTGATTT
>CAYHGE010000005.1:2168-7501 GCA_964355945.1 uncultured Draconibacterium sp. | reverse complement strand
GCATCGTGCTTGACAGATGGATTTTCTCCTGTTGACATTTCAGTTTGCTGTATTCAAAAAAACCCGGCCATAATGACCGGGTTTTTGATGCATTTAACAAGTTGGTTATTCCTCTTCCTTCTCCTGGTCTTCGTAGGCCTTGAGGAGTTTGTCCTGGATATCTCCCGGAACCTGTGAGTATTCGGCAAACTTCATGTTGTACGTAGCACGTCCGCTGGTGATGGAGCTGAGTGCGGTGGAATAGCGGTTGAGTTCTGCCAGGGGCACCTTGGCCATGATCTTCTGGTAGTTGCCTTCGCTGTCCATGCCCATGATGACGGCACGGCGGCCCTGTAAGTCGGTCATGACTTCACCCATCTTATCTTCAGGAACGATCACTTCCACATCGTAAATCGGCTCCATGATCTTCGGACCTGCATTTTTGAATGCTTCGCGGAAAGCGTTACGGCCTGCCAGTTTAAATGAGATTTCATTGGAGTCAACCGGGTGCATTTTTCCGTCGTAGATATTAACCACAATGTCGCGGGCATAGGAACCGGTAAGCGGGCCCTCTTCCATCTTCTCCATCAGTCCTTTCATGATGGCCGGTAAAAATCTGGCATCAATGGCACCACCAACGATACAGTTGTTCATCTGGAGGCGTCCGCCCCAGTCGAGGTCAACCACATCCCGTCCGCGGATGGGAAATTCAGTCTGGTCTGCCATCCCCTCCTTGTAAGGCTGAATGGACATGTGCACTTCACCAAACTGTCCCGACCCGCCCGACTGTTTCTTATGGCGGTACATCGACTTGGCAGGTTTGGTAATGGTTTCACGGTAAGGGATTCGTGGAGCATAGAATTCCATGGGAATCTTCTCAAGTACCTCCACATGCCACTTGGCCAGGTTGAGGTGAAGCTCGCCTTGTCCCTGTAAAATCATCTGCTTCAGCTCCCTGGAATAACCCATGATCAGGGTCGGGTCCATCTTGGCAAGCTCATGCAGTACGATGTTGATCTTCTCATCATCGGTATTGCTCTTAGCCCTCACCGCTGTTCTGAACTTGGGATCAGGAAAAGAAATTTTCTCAATCACATCATCCGGATTCTTGAGGGAATTCAAGGTGTTGTTGGTGAAAGAATTCTTCAACTTGATTGTGGCGCCGAGATCTCCGGCCACCATTTTATCAACCTTTTCGCGGTTCTTTCCATTGATCACAAATAGCTGTGAAAGGCGCTCCTTCGACTGGCGGATTGGGTTCACCATATCCATGGCTTCGGTAATTTCACCTGAATAAACTTTAAAATAGGAGATCTCACCAAGATGCTGCTCAATGGATGTTTTGAAAATAAATGCGGAAGCCGGATCGCTCGCTTTGCAGTTCAGGACTTTGCCGTCTTTGGTCTTCTGGGCGGGCATTTCATTTGGTGCGGGAACACAGCCGGTGATAAATTCAAGGAGGCGGCCCACGCCCATGTCATGTTTGGCGCAAGTGCAGAACACAGGAAAAATGGTGCGGTTGATGAGACCTGTTTTCATGGCTTGCAGCATTTGCTCTTCAGAAAGGACACCCTTGTCGAAGAAAACTTCCATCAACGCCTCATCCTTGGATGCGAGTTCTTCCATCAGGGCGGCATTCATCTCTTCAGCCTTATCTTTTTCGCTGGCAGGGATGTCAGAAATTTCAGGTTTTCCGCCGCCGGCAGTAAACTTATACTGCTTCATTTTAAGCAGGTCGATGATGGTGTTGAATCCTGAACCTGCGTTCACCGGGTATTGAATCAGGGTGACATTCTTGCCAAACTGTGCCTTCATCTGGCGCAGCGTTTCGTCGAAATTGGCATTCTCCTGGTCAAGATGGTTCATCACAAACATCAACGGGGTGTTGGCGCGGGTGGCATATCTCCACGTAATCTCGGTACCTACCTCCACGCCATTCTGGCCATTGACCATCATGATGGCAGTATCAACCACACGAAGCGCTGAGATCACCTCTCCGCAAAAATCATCGAACCCCGGGGTATCGATGATGTTAATCTTCTTATTATCAAAGAGTGTGTAAAGGATTGTAGCAGAAACAGAGTTTTGACGCTCAAGTTCAATCGGACGATAGTCGGAAACCGTGTTCTTGTCTTCCACTGATCCCCTGCGGCTGATCACCCCTCCTTCAAAAAGCATGGCTTCTGCTAAAGTAGTTTTACCTGATTTGGCGCCCCCGATGAGGGCGATGTTGCGGATTTCGTTGGTTTGATATACCTTCATGGCAGCTAAGTGATTATATAAATGATTGAAAATAATAATTTTCGTGAAAGGGCCACAAAATTAGAAATTTAAATGAATATAACAAAGCTCCGGCAGGAATAAAGAAGGAGGAATTATGAATTAAGAATCAATCTATTATGAACAGTGTGCGGGGTCAAACGAGATTTACCTTCTCCCTGATCACATCCCACCGATCTCCCGACATTTTCGATCCCATGAATTCGATCACATTGCCGGCAAGTAATGCACCAAGTTCACCGGATTTACTCAAAGAGAGTCCCCTGGCCTGCCCGTAAAGGAACCCGGAAGCATAAAGATCCCCTGCGCCGGTGGTGTCGATCGGCGATACCTCAATCACCCCGATGGAATACTGATCCTTCCCCGATTTGATCATCGAGCCGCTGCTTCCTGTTTTAACGACTGCAATATTTGCGATTTTGCTGATCTCATGCAGGGCCTCTTCGGGTTCAAGTCCGGTGAGAGCCCTGGCCTCATCCTCATTGGCAAAAACGATGTCAACAAAGTCGGTGATGATCGACAGCAGGAAATCCCTGTTGGCCTCAACGACGTTGTAACTGGCCATGTCGAGCGAAACCACCAGCCCGTGCTCCTTGGCGAGCTCAACCGCCCTGCGGATCAGCTCATGATTCTGCACCAGGTATCCCTCTATGTGAAAGTAGGAATACCCTTTGAAGATGCTCGATTTTAAATTTTGCCCTGTGCTGTCTGCACTTTGAATTCCCAAATGCTCCGCCGACAACTCAATTGCCGCACCAAGGAAGGTCGCAAAAGTCCGCTCCGAATCAGGGGTAACCAGCGCAACGGCCCGACCTGTCTCCTGACTGCTGTGGATCAGATGGGGATCAACGCCAGCCTGGATAAGATCACGTACGAAGAAACCACCCAACTCATCTTCTCCTACCACCCCGATATAACCAGCCGGAGCTCCGAGCATGGCAAGTCCATGAATGGTATTGGCTGCTGATCCTCCGGCAGAATGGCTTTTCTGATAACTTTTCAGTGAGGTCAGAACTGCATTGCTGCGGTCCATATCAACCAGTTGCATGCTTCCTTTGGGCAAGCCCAGAAGTTCAAGAATGTTGTCGCTTTCAAGCGATATCATAATGTCTACAAGGGCATTGCCCATGCCAAGGATCTTTTTCATTGCTTTTTTTTAGGATGGCAAAGGTAGTCACATTTGGTAATTCCGTGAAATTTTCCTACAAAAAGCATCCCTTTTTTAGCCCTTGTCATGAAATAATTTCCATTTTTGTCCGTATTTACTTTATTTGGAAAGAATCTATATGCGGATCAAAAATTGTTTATTCATCTCAGGCTTTCTGATGCTGACTTTAACCGGTTGTACCCAAAACCAGCACCAGGCAGCTGTTTCAACTCAACATAACATGGAATTCAGACAACTCACTCCCGAAGAAGAGCGGATCATCGTTCATAAGGGCACAGAAGCCCCCTATTCGGGCAAATACGAAAAATTCAATGAAACAGGGACTTATGTCTGCAAGCGATGCGGCACCCCGATTTACCGTTCAGCAGACAAGTTCGATGCCCACTGCGGATGGCCCTCATTCGACGATGAAATTCAGGGGGCAGTCAAAAGAATTCCAGATCCCGATGGCATGCGCACCGAGATCGAGTGCGCAAAATGCGGAGCTCACCTCGGGCATGTCTTCCTGGGAGAAGGGCTCACGGATAAAAACACGCGGCATTGTGTGAACTCCATATCTCTCGACTTTATATCGCCGGGCTTAAGCCCGGCGCCGGAGAGCACGGCCACCGATACCGCCATCTTCGCAGGTGGCTGCTTCTGGGGAGTCGAATACTATATGCAGAAGATCAACGGCGTGATTTCAACCGAAGTGGGTTATACCGGGGGGAAAACCGATCATCCAACTTATAAGGAGGTTTGTGCGGGAACTACCGGCCATTACGAAGCCATCGAAGTGGTTTTTGATCCGGCCAGAACAACCTTTGAAACCGTGGCTAAAATGTTTTTCGAAACCCATGATCCAACCCAGTGGAACCACCAGGGTCCCGATTATGGCGAACAATATCGTTCAGCGGTGTTCTACAGAACGGAAGAGCAAAAAGCGGTCACAGAGAAACTGATCTCCCAGCTGAAAGCAAAAGGATTCAGGGTCGTAACAGAGTTAATTCCGGCAAACATATTCTGGAAAGCAGAAGATTACCACCAGGATTATTACGACCATAAAGGTGCCACGCCGTATTGCCATGGTTATGTGAAGCGGTTTTAACGATCGTCTGTAGAGGATTTTTTGTTACCTTGCCACAGGTTACCCATTCATCCAACCACCAGGCGTATGAGTTTTCGTTTCAAGACCCGTGAAGTCCTCCTGTTCATCCTGATCTCCCTTGGGGCTTACATGGTATTTATTTTTGGCTTTGCCTGGATCTATTACAACACGGGGAGCATCACAATGACACCGTACTCCACACCATACAATCATCCGGGCATGGAGCCAGGTTCCAATAAAATCAATTTCGAGAAGGCAGTCTATTTCAGCATTGTTTCTTTCCATACCATCGGATTTGGTGATATCCACCCGATCACGCAGCTTGGTCGTCAGATTGTGATGATACAATCAACCATTTCACTCTTTTTCACATCCATATTCTCTGGATTCCTGGTCTATTTCGTCATCAAACGTCCTCAGGATGTGTTTGTTACGAAAATGATTTACATCCGTCACCGCAAGGACCACTATGTTTTATCGTTACGGCTGGGCAACAAAGGGCGCGATATCATCGACATGAAAAGTAAATTTGAAGCCTGGACGATTGAGAACAACAGCCGGATCAGGGTTTTTCAAACAGAAGTGGATCTTCCTGACCTGGAGAAAATCCTCTATTATGACCTTAATCTGGATGCTCCGGAGAGTAGCCAGTTGCGTAGTGCTTTGCGTGACGCGCTGGTAAACAAAACCTTGCTTCATATAAAATTTTCGTTCATCGGCAACGACATCAAAACCGGCGAACAGGTAGCATATGCCAAATATTACGACTCCCGCCACCTGAGTTTCGGAACGATGTTTCTCAATGTTTACTCCTGGGAT
>CAYHGE010000005.1:0-2068 GCA_964355945.1 uncultured Draconibacterium sp. | reverse complement strand
CATATCGATGCCGGAAAGACCACGGTTACCGAGCGTATCCTCTTCTTTTCAGGCACCAACCGCAAAATGGGTGAAGTGCACGACGGTGCTGCCACCATGGACTTTATGAAGCAGGAACAGGAGCGTGGAATCACCATTGCATCCGCTGCCATCACCTGTGCCTGGAAAGGCCATCAGATCAACCTGATCGATACCCCCGGGCACGTTGACTTCACCATTGAGGTGGAGCGCTCCCTGCGTGTGATCGATGGCATGGTTGCTGTTTTCTGCGCCGTTGGAGGCGTTGAGCCCCAAAGCGAAACTGTATGGAACCAGGCCGACCGCTACCGGGTGCCCCGTTTTGCCTTCATCAATAAAATGGACCGTACCGGTGCTGATTTCCCCGCCGTGGTTGCCCAGATGAATAAATACCTCGATGCCAACGCCGTACCCTTTCACCTTCCCATGGGGGCCGAAGAACATTTTGAAGGAATCATCGACATCATCTTCCGCAAAGCATACATGTTCAAGGAGATGGAGCAGATCGAAACCGAAATCCCTGAAGAATACAAGCAGAAAACCGAAGAAGCCCGCGCCTGGGCTGTTGAAAAACTGGCTGAATTTAATGATGAGATCATGGAGTTGTTTATGGAAGACAAACCTGTTTCTCCCGAACTGATGAAGAAAGCATTGCGTGAGTCCACACTCAAATTGCTCATCACACCTGTGTTTTGCGGTGCTGCCTACAAAAACAAAGGAGTTCAGATGCTGCTCGACTCCGTGGTTGACTATCTCCCCTCGCCTGTGGATGTTGGCGCCGTGACCGGCACCGATCTCGACGACCCGGAAAAACTCCATACCATTCACCCTTCGCCGAAAGAGCCATTTTCAGCCCTGGCATTCAAACTGATTCACGACCCGTTCGTCGGCCAGCAAACCTTTACCCGTATCTTTTCAGGTACGATCAAAAGCGGCATGCAGGTTTTCAATGCAACAAAAGGCAAACACGAACGCGTTGGCCGCATCTTCCGAATCCACGCCAAAGACCGTGAAGAAATTTCGGAAGCAGGCCCGGGTGACATCGTGGCCCTGATTGGTATGAAAGTTACCAAAACAGGCGACACCCTTTGCAGCGACGAACACCGCCTGCTGCTCGAAACCATCCACGTTCCGCCCAGTGTCATCGAACTCAAGATCAACCCTGCCAAACGTGCCGATCAGGCCAAACTCGGCGAAGCGCTCCACAAACTGACCATGGAAGATCCATCATTCAATGTCAGGTTTGATGAAGAGACCGAAGAGACTGTAATTGCCGGGATGGGCGAGTTGCACCTTGAGATCATCGTCGACCGCCTGCTTACCGAATTCAAGGTCGAAGCCATTGTAGGCGAACCTGCCGTGGCCTTCCGTGAAACGATCACCAGCGAAGTTGAGTCAAACTATAAACACTCCAAGCAAACAGGTGGCAAGGGCCAGTTCGCCCATATCCTGATGCGCATGGAACCCAATGAAGGCAAGGGTTACGAATTCATCGAGAAGATCAAGGGAGGCAACATCCCTGCAGAATACATTCCTTCGGTGAACAAAGGGATTCTTAAAACCCTTGAACGCGGCGTTATGGCCGGATATCCTGTTGTTGATGTGAAAGTGGTGCTGCTCGACGGCAGCTTTCACCCGGTCGACAGCTCCGACATGGCCTTCCAGACCTGCGCCTCGATCGGGTTCAAACAGGGCTTCATGAAAGCCGATCCCGTGCTTCTCGAGCCAATGATGAAGGTAGAGGTGAACACCCCCGACGAATACATCGGTGATGTGGTGGGCAATCTCAACCGCCGCCGTGGAAAAATCGAAGCGATGCGCCGTTACCGCAAGGGCTCTCAGAAAGTCAATGCGTTTGTACCCCTCATGGAGATGTTCGGATATGCAACCCAGCTCAGGAATATCTCCAGCGGCCGTGCCAACTACTCCATGGAGTTCTTCAAATACACCCCGCTGCCAAAACTGCTGCAGGAAGAGGTGCTGAAGAAGATCGCTGACGAGAAGAAGGCAGCCAAATAAATTGATTTACGATTGGACGATTTACGATTGA
>CAYHGE010000004.1:69890-89299 GCA_964355945.1 uncultured Draconibacterium sp. | reverse complement strand
GCACCGAAAGAAAAAACCGTAGAAATCATAAAGGCTGCAGAAATTTACAACCGGGGGTTTTATACGGGAATATTCGGTTATTTTGACGGACATTCCCTCACCGCAGCAGTGTCGATAAGATTTATTGAGCTAACGGATGATGGAATGGTATTTAAAAGCGGAGGGGGAATCACTGCGCTGAGTGATATGGAGAGCGAGTATCAGGAAATGCTGAAAAAGATCTATGTCCCCATTGTTTGAAACCATCCGGATTTACCATATATTTTGCTGATGAACCGTGCCAGTCTGTTTTCTTTGTATTTTTATCGCCAGTTAAACAATCAGTATTCATCAGGCACCAAAACTCCATTACATGAACAAGTTGAAATTTCTGCTCTTATCCATATTATTTGCATCAGCAACCCTGGCTATTGCCCAGGAAGAGGAGGGTGAAAAAAGCGATGGCAGCGGGCAGCAGAGCCAGGCACCGCTGCAGGTTGTAAGCAAATTTGACTTTGTGCCAGGGGAGCAGGTGTTGTTTTTTGATGATTTCACCAGCGACAATATCGGTGATTTTCCCGCAAGGTGGAATACAAACAGTTCCGGCGAAGTTGTAACCCTGGGAGGATTCCCGGGAAAGTGGCTCAGCCTGCAGCCGGGTGGAACTTTTTACCCTGAAACGGGCAAGATGTTTCCTGATAACTTCACATTTGAGTTTGACATGATCATCGCATTTGAAACTGAACCCGGTTGCCTTGAACTTGACATGTACAAGGCCCTGCCGGAGCAGGCCATGAATGAACTGGCCCCGGGTAACGGTGGTGCCATCAAGTTTGAAGGACATGGGATTTCGATTTTCAACTGGAAGGATGGCGGTTATGCCGACATTGCAAATTCAGCGGATATTGACTATATCTTTGATCATAACAACAAAAAGATCAGGATCTCCGTTTCCGTTCAGAAGCAACGGATGAGGTTATATGTTGATGCAAAAAAGTTGTTCGATGTGCCCAGGTTTTTCCCGGCAGGAACAGAGATCGATCGCCTTCGCTTTGCTTTAGGTTCATGTGAAGCAGACGGCTATAAACCCTATATCAGCAATTTTCGCTTTGCTGTTGGCGCTCCCGATATGCGCAACAAGCTGATTACGGAAGGGAAGCTGGTAACGCGTGGCATTACTTTTGACTCCGGGTCGGATAAAATTAAGGCGGAATCAGACGGGACATTGAAAGAGATTTCAGTAATTTTAAAGGACAATCCTGCTGTGCGGGTAAAAATAGTTGGTCATACCGACAGCGATGGCGATGACGCCGCAAACATGATCCTGTCCAAAAAAAGAGCCGCAGCGGTCAAATCCGCGTTAACCGATCAATACGGGATTGATGCGTCACGCATGGAAACCGATGGAAAAGGGGAATCACAGGCGGTTTCTCCAAACACAACCCCCGAAGGGAAAGCAAATAATCGCAGGGTTGAATTGATTAAATTATAAACCAGTTAAAATCAGGCTAAAACTTATGAAAACCGGACGAATCCTGTATCTCATCCTGATTGCCGCAATCCTTGGGTTTTCAGGCTGCAGCAGTGAAAACCAGGAGCTGAAAAATGATGCAAAGAACATTGCTGAAGCCATGTGCAAAAGCATTGAAGCCATGAAAAATCTTCAGACTGCTGATCCGGCCGACTCAGTGCAGATCCAGAGGCTCCAGGCAGATTATAAAAAAATTGAAGCGGAAATGACTGCGCTCAATGATGAATTCAGGAAAAAATATGTTGGCAACGTCAATTCAAAGGAATTCACCGATCAGTTCCGCAAATACCTGAATGAGGCCATGCTCGATTGTAAAAGTCTGTCGAAAGAGGATCGGGAAGCTTTTGAAAAAGGGGCGAAATAGAAACTATTTCACCAGCTTAATCTGCAACTCTTTCAATTGTTCTTCCTTGATAACAGAAGGGGAGTCGATCATCACATCGCGGCCGGAGTTGTTTTTCGGGAAAGCGATATAATCCCTGATGGAGTCTCCTCCGCCAAAGATTGTTGACCACCGGTCGAAACCGAAGGCAATGCCTCCATGGGGCGGTGCGCCATACTCGAAGGCATTCATCAGGAAACCAAATTGTTCGGCAGCATCTTCATCGGTGAAACCCAAAATCGAAAACATTTTTTTCTGCAAATCCTTGTTATGGATACGGATAGATCCTCCGCCGATTTCTGTGCCGTTGATTACCAGGTCATACGCATTGGCCCTGACAGCCGCAGCATCGGTGTCGAGCAATGCAATATCCTCGGGCTTCGGGGAGGTGAAAGGATGGTGCTTGGCATAGAAGCGGCGAGTCTCTTCATCCCATTCGAGCAGCGGGAAATCGACCACCCAAAGGGGCTTGAAATCGCCCGGCTGAATGAGGTTCATGCGTTTGGCCATCTCCTGGCGAAGGGTTCCCAGTGCGGTTCTTGTTTTTTCTTCATTGCCGGCAAGGATCAGAATCAGATCGCCGGGGTTCGCATTACATTTTGTCAATATTTTCAGTAGATCCTCAGCGGGATAAAATTTATCCACCGAAGATTTCGGAACGCCATCAAGGCCGTATCGGATGTAAACCAATCCGGAAGCGCCAACCTGCGGTCTTTTCACGAAATCTGTGAGTTCATCCAGCTGCTTCCGGGAATAATCACCACAGTTTTCGGCATTGATTGCGACCACCAGTTCCGCATCATCGAACACCTTGAACTCTTTCCCTTTCACGAGATCGTTCAGCTCTGTAAAAGTCATTCCGTACCGAATGTCAGGTTTGTCGGAGCCATAAAGTTGCATGGCCTGATCATAAGACATCCTGGGAAAGTCGTCCATATCCAGGTTGAGTACTGATTTGAAGAGGTGTTTTGCCAGTCCTTCAAACGTATTCAGGATATCTTCCTGGGTCACGAAAGCCATTTCGCAGTCGATCTGGGTGAATTCAGGCTGCCGGTCGGCACGGAGATCTTCATCGCGGAAACACCGAACAATCTGGAAATAGCGGTCGAAACCGGCCACCATTAATAGTTGTTTAAACGTCTGGGGCGACTGCGGGAGGGCATAGAATTGCCCGGGATTCATGCGGGACGGAACCACGAAATCACGCGCCCCTTCCGGGGTCGATTTGATCATATACGGGGTTTCTATCTCAAGAAATTGCTGGTTATTCAGGTAGTTGCGGGTCTCGATGCCCATCTTGTGGCGCAGCTCGAGGTTTTTACGGTTCACACTTCGCCGCAGATCGAGGTAGCGGTACTTCATGCGCAGCTCTTCACCACCGTCGGTGTTGTCTTCGATGGTGAATGGCGGTGTTTTTGAAACATTCAGTACGGTGTAACTGTTGACCAGTATCTCAATGTCGCCGGTTGGCATCTTCGGGTTCTTGTTGCTGCGTTCGGCCACCCTGCCTTTGGCGGATATCACAAATTCGCGGCCCAGTTTCCGTGCTTCCATGCACAGGGCGCTGTTCACTTCAAGGTTGAAAACAAGCTGGGTGATCCCGTAGCGGTCGCGGAGGTCGATGAAGGTGAGGCCGCCCATGTCACGTGAACGCTGGAGCCAGCCCGATAAGGTTACTTCAAGGCCGGCATGGGCCATATTCAGTTCGCCGCAGGTATGTGTTCGGAGCATCGTATCAATTTTTGGAGTGCAAAGGTAGCAAGAAAGTCTATAGTTTATTTTTATAGTCTTCTATCGTCATGCCTTTTTCATCCTTCGTACAAATCGGGCAGAAAGTATTTTTTTCATAGGATTCAAAGCCGCAGAAACCACATTTGTGTTTCCTTTCCGGATTTGGATAGTTCCCGTTTACATGTCGGGCATTGGCAATTTCTTCCGGAGTTTTATCGGTGATGGCCCAGATAAGTGCACCAACCCAGCCAACAAATGTCCATCCAAAGAAGATATTCAAAAGCAGGATGCTGGTAAAATTGGTTTTTTTCCTTGCGATAATTGCAGGAATAAAGTAGGGAATGATCAACACGGCCAGGACGATCAAAATAATGACAGATTCATGTGGTCCGAGGCTGAACATTAATAAAACGGATGCCGGTGTATTCATAACCATTAGATTTTGGTGGATATAACACAAAATTAGACCAATATTTTAATATCCAGGATAAATAAGGGCAAAATAATGGTGGTAAGGATTCCTGAATCACAAAGAATTTAAGTGATATTTTGCATAACAGGCTTAGCCCGGCAACGTTAGTATGAAATTTTGCAAATCGGGAATCATTTTTCAGGTGAAGTTGGATTTTTCGCAAAATTGATCAACTGTTTCAGGAAAATCAGTTTTGACACACCCCTTTACGATGGTAATTTTGATTTGAAAATCTAAAACCAAAACCATGAAAACAAAATCAATCAAACGGGCAGGTCTCAGTATCGCCCTTGTATGCTGCATGCTCACATTCACCATGTGTAAAAAGGACAGTAATAACAACAACAACCCGTCCGTGCTTAACCAGCGGGTGACAGAATACAAATATTATATAAACGACACCTTGTTCGGGAAATGTACTTTAACCTACTCGGGCAATTTAATCACAGAAATGATGATCTATGATCCCGCGCAGGCAGAAATGCAAAAGACATCAATTCAATATTCAGGAAATTCGATAACATCCGTTACCAGTTATGATAAACACTATGATACATGGCAAAAGGATTCAATGGATGAAGTTGTGGGATATACCGGGGATAATCCCAATGAGATCATTTTCCATGCATATAATAATGCCGGAACTGAAATCGACAAGACAAGAATGACCTACACGTATAGCGGATCATTGTTGACGAAAACGGACGATTATCATGCATATACAGGGAGCTGGGAACTTGTTAATTCTACAGCATACACCTACGATAATAATGGAAAAATAGTGCAGGAATCCGACACCAACGGCTCCTGGGGTTACATTACAACCTATCGATATGAGTCTGGCCGGATGGTTGAATCACTGAGGCAGGCGCTCACTTATGGTACGCTGACAAACGAATACAAAACCACGTTTGAATATACCAACAACCTAATGACTAAGTCTATTTCGTATGACTGGTCATATAATGCCTGGGAAAAAAATATAGAAACAAGTTATACTTACAATGAATTCGGGAATCTGATCAGTGAGCAGTTAGATGATCCTTACTATAACTACAGTATGAAAATTGTGGTCACGTATGAAGCCGGAAGCGGAAATTTCAGGCAATACCTGAAAGTTATGGGAGGGGAGAATTTTTTACCGGGAATACCGATACCGTATCCGGTCAAATCTCTGTGTAAGGGCTTGGTTTTTCCGGATAAAAACAGTATCAACCTATAAAATTATCAGCCATGGAAACAAAAATCATCAAGGGAGATTTTGTCAAGGATAAGATCTTCAGCGAAGTAAAAAACGAAGTGAGCAGATTGCAGGAAAAGTATCAGCAAACGCCCGGGATCGCTTTTGTTGGCTTTAATTGCACACCACTGGCTAAATATAACATCCCGCTGCATATTCACATGGCTCAGAACATGGGCTTTCAGGTTTTTACCGAAATCCTTTCAAATGACGCCAGGGAAGAGGAGGTGTTTGAAGTAATTGACCGGCTGAATTCAGACAAGAACATCCATGCAATTGTGTTGCTGCAGCCATTGCCTGAGCAGTTAAACCCTGTGAGGATTGTCAACATGATCGACCCGGTCAAGGAGGTGGAAGGATTTCACCCGGTAAACATGATGGGGACCATGGTTCCTGATATCCGTTCGGAGAGGTATCCGATGTGCTTGCCTGAAGCCCTGTTTGAAATGTTCGGCGAAGCAGGTGTTCATCCTGAGAAAGACCAGGAGTGGGTGTTTTTGGTTGATGACGGGTTCTTCTCGAACACGCTTACAAAAATGATCGTCAGGGCGGCCGCTTCGCGGGTGGTTCCCGACGATTGTGCTGCAACCTTCGTCAATAAAGATTCAAGATACATGGTGGAGCACTGTAAAAGAGCAGATTTTCTGGTGGTGGTAACTAAAATTCCTGAGTATATTCAACCGGAGTGGCTGAAACCGGGTGTTTGCATCATCGATATCTATTCCAACCTGGTTAAAGAGGTCCCGTCAAAGGCAGATCCTGAAAAACTGGTTCCGGTAATCAGGGGAGGCGTAAGTGTTGGTGTGGCTGATAACATTGCAAGCGCCATTCTTCCGATTCCCGGCGGGCTGATGACCGTGGTGATGGCCATCCTGTTCAGGAATACAGTAATAGCCTTCAAAAATGCACTGAGTGCACTGAAACCACAAAAAATAGTTTTATCATGAAACCACTTATGATTCTTGACACAGGGCATGCCGGCCTCTTTTTTTCCCTGGCTTACCTGACCGCATTTTTAACGGCGGCCGGCATCATGATCTTCCAGGGAGTACGAAAAGGCTACCCATTGAGCAGCTGGCTGCTGATCCTCATCACCGGGGTGGTGTTTTTCATCCTTGGAGATAAAATTGTCACCTATACTACTGATCAATGGCGCACCGTGTTCACCGAACTCCGGTTTCCGGTGGCAGATGAAAAAAACGCGTTGGGGGGTGTCCTCGGACTGCTTGCCGGGATCTTTCTTGCCAGGCAGTTCCTCAGGTTTAACAGGCCTGTTTTTGATAACCTTGCAATCGCATTGCCTGTGGCACTGGCGATTTCGCGGGTCGGGTGCCTGATGGCAGGATGTTGTTTCGGAATTCCGACCACCCTTCCTGTCGGGATAAAGTATGATGCCGGATCCATGGTATTTCATTCGCAACTGGCTAAGGGTTTGATCGGCATCCATGAGCACGGTACGCTTGCCATCCATCCGGTTCAACTGTACCAGCTGATCGGTTGCCTTCTGATAGCTTTTGTGGTATGGCGTACAAGGAAATTCTGGAGAGCTGGTGGAAGTTTATTTCTTTTTTCGATGTTATGCTATGGATTCCTGCGTTTTATGACTGAATTCCTGGTCGATCCGGCGTCAAACTCATTTGCCGGTGAACTTTTATGGGGAATGAACCTGGTTCAATGGATTGTTGTGATGACCTTTTTTCCTGGCCTGATTGTATTGATTTTAAAAGAGTTGAAAGCAAAGGCAGAAACAGCGAAAAGCCTGCCGGCCAGGGTGACAGAATTCCGTAAAGTTATCCTGACATCTCTCCTGGGCGTGGTGATCATCCTTGGGCGAAACTGGTTTGATGTCATTGAATACTCCACCATCATGTTGTTTTACATCCCGTTTGTGATCCTCCTGTTTGCTGAAATTTACCGTAATCACTCGTTATCCGGGGCCAGATGGGCTTTGCCGGGTATCCTTGTTTGCTGTATTGCTTTTATGTCGCAGAAGAGCAATACGGAACCGAAAGGAGAAGAGCCCGTCATCTTTACCGATGTAGGCCTGATCGGGCTGGTTGGCAGCTATTATGAAAATGTTTCCAGGGTAACCGTCAACTCTGGCAGTGGATGTGCAAACAATAAATTTACTGATCTTGGTCCGTCGAAACGGAGCCTGTGGCAGGGCGGACTCGATGTTTCCTACAATAAGTGGACAGGCAAATACCGCAAGATGGCTTTTGGTGCAAGAGCGTTCCTGGGGTCTGAATCAGGAGAATACACCACAGCTTATCCTCATTCCGGCTTAACAATCGGAGTAAGTCCCTATATATCAATGAACTGGTATTACATTGGCTTTGGTGCCGGTATTTCTGTTGGTCAGATGAAGATGCCCATCGGCGGTGGCAGGAATGAAGATCTTTATCATGTTGGAGACCTCATTACCAGCGACTATAATAACATCTATTTCTTCCCTTCAGTCAGTCTCCGGTTAGGACCACCAGACATTTTGTTTGCAGAAGGCAGTTTTCCCGGATTGTTTCCTTCATCAGCGCCATATCCAATGTTTAAGGCAGGAATTGGAAGTGGCTTTGGAAAGACGGACGGAACCAAGGCGGTTGTCGGCTATTGTGACGGCTTCTATGCCCAACTGGTACTTCCCATCCAAAATACGGTTGTGCTTGAAGCGATGTATGCCGATAATTTTCAACAGGGAGAAAAGGCGAAAAAAATGGCTTCATTCGGGATTCACCTGATCATCCCATCGGAAAAAAAACCATGATGGACAGGTTTCACTTAGAAATAATTGGTTGCTGAATGAACTAATGATGATCAAAAGGTTATCTTTGTCTGAGATATGAAAAACGTATCAAAATTCCTCATTCAAAGACAGTTCCTAATGAAAGCTTCCCGTTTACTCTGTTTCCTCGTATGTGCTTTTTTTCTGTTATCCTTTACCGGTTTTTCGCAGTGGAGTACCAATCCTGCTGTCAATAACATTATCTGTAATTTATCAGGAGAGCAGGCGATTCCGAAAATCGCCACCTGTCCGAACGGCGACACCTACATTGGTTATTTTTCCAATGAAGGAGGCAATTACAATGTAAGGCTTCAGCGGCTTGATCCGCTCGGGAATATCCTGTGGGCGCCCAATGGCATCCTGATCAGTGCAAATCAGCAGGAGACCTGGCTTACCGACTGGGAGATGACCTGTGATGCAGCAAACCATGCCATACTGGCCTTTAATGACATCCGCACAGGGAGTACCAATGTGGTCGGATATCGAATCTCCCCGGCAGGCAGTTTTATATGGGGGGCCAACGGCATCATGCTGTCGAACAGTACAGCGTTCAATGTTGCGCCGAAAGTAGTCTCGACAATTGCCGGGAATATCATTTTTTCCTGGCAGGCCGACGATGTAATCATCCTGCAGAAGGTTAATCCTGCCGGCATTCTCCAGTGGGGACCAACGGGGATCGCGCTTTCATCTGCGAACAGTCTCTCATGGCCTCAGCTCCTTCCGGTTGGGACCGATGATGTGATTCTGAAGTATTTTGACGACAGCGGACCTCCCAATGCACCTACCCGGCATGTTTATGCCCAGCGATACAGTTCAACAGGCACTGCGGTATGGGCAAATGCTGCAGAAGTCTCTCTTGCCGGCGGAATTTCGGCATGGACCCAGATTTTTCCGTTTATCAATGATGGTTCTGATGGCTTTTATATTGCCTGGCACGACGACCGCGACAACAACCAGCGGTCCAGTACTTTTGTTCAGCACATCAGCAATGCCGGGGCGGTTCTATATCCTGCCAACGGAGTTGAGGCCTCAAACCTTTCAAGTATGAATCACTATTATCCGCAGCTTGCGCTTCCTCCAGGTTCGGCCGATGTGTTTGTTTACTGGAATGAGATGAATGCTTTACAAAGCCAGTGGGGGATCTTCGGCCAGAAGATCAATACTGCAGGAGCTGTTCAATGGGGTGGCGGCGGAATGACCTTCATCCCTGTTTCAACCACAAATGTGTACCCGTATGAAGCCCGGAACAGTCCGACCGACATGGTTGTGATATACGAGGAATATGCCAATGCGATAGACGGAATGATCAAGGCCATGCGCATTTCGCCATCAGGTACCATGTTGTGGACCCCGGCACAAAAAGATATCTGTACAATCTCTTCCCAGAAGATACACCCGGTGGTGAACGAATTCGGGAATAACCAGTGGATTGCTGCTTGGGAGGATACGCGGAACGGCAACACCGACATTTATGCACAAAACATCCAGCTGGATGGCAGCCTTGGCCCGGCTTTTTCCGGAACGATCTCTGGTACCATCACCCTGAACGGAGGAACGGGCAATGTAACGCAGGTGGTCGTTCAGGCAGGATCCACCACCACAAATCCTGATGCTACGGGGCACTATTCAATGAATGTTGTAACGGGAACTTATACTGTAACGGCAAGCCTTGCCGGGTATAACGGTGCGTCACAATCCAACGTGGTTGTAACCATTAATCAGACCACCACCGTAAATCTTACGCTGATTCCTGTACCAGCAGGATATATCCAGGGTACCGTGTCGCTTGTGGGCGGATTCGGAATCATCACAAATGTACTAGTCAGCGCCGGCACCAATACGACCCATCCCGACCAGTTCGGGCACTATACACTCCAGGTTACACCGGGTACCTTTAATGTAATTGCCTCGCTCGCAGCCTATATTCCTGATACGGTTTACAATGTTGCCGTTGCAAATCAGCAAACAGTGACCGGTATTGATCTTTCATTGGTGCTGGCGCCTACCAACGGACTGATGACCGGAACCGTTACACTGAACGGCGGAACGGGAAATGTGACCCAGGTGGTAGTCAGTGCAGGGGGAGGCGTTGCGACGACCAATCCCAATGCCAGCGGCTTCTATACACTTGACCTGCCGGCCGGGAATTATGATGTGACGGCCAGTCTCAGCGGCTATGCAACCCAGATGCTCATCGGTATTCCGGTGGTGGTCAACCAAACTACACCCAATGTGAATTTTACGTTGGTACCGGTTGCCGGAGCCGGCAATATCCAGGGCCATGTAATCATCTCCGGTGCACCTGCCAATGTGACCCTTACCGATGTTTCGGCGGGAAGTTATGCAACCCATCCGGATCCGGCAGGAAATTACGACCTGGTGGTTCCTGCCGGCAATTATACAGTTACGGCGGTACACCCTTACACAACAACACAGTCCAATACCAATATAACAGTGGTTTCCGGGCAGGCCACAACAGGCGTGAACTTTAACCTGACAGTCAACAGAGCCGACATGGTTTGCCAGGCTGTGTCGAACCTGGGGTGGGTGATGAACGATGTAGAGGTGATCATTCAGGGTCCGGAAGGGCCATACAACGGTACCATCCTGAACGATTCGCTTACGTTCTTTCATGTTCCATACGGAACCTATAGCGGATCTGCCACTTTCATGGGCGGTGCCCCGGTGCTGAGCGATACGGCGATCAATGCGAACAACCATCACCTGGTTTTTCTTTTTAACATTGGTGGAATATCGAAAAATGAAAAGCCTTTAACGATTCAGGTCATTCCTAATCCGGCGAACGACGAAAGCAGGATTCGATTTACCCTGCCGGTTGAAGGAAAATGGAGACTGGAACTGATTGATGCCCGAGGCAAAGTGATGGCGGGATTTCAAAAACAGCTGAATGCAGGCGACCAGCTTTTAATGCTCAGTGAACTGACTGGAAATTCAATAATTCCCGGTGGGATATACTGCATCAGGCTGACCGGAGAGCAAGGTGTTTCCACGGTTTGCAAAACAATTTTCCCGGGTCGTTGATAAACAATGTGCATGAGAGGATGGTATCTGTTCATACTTGGTTTATTTGCACTTTCTGATCTGGCTGCTCAGACGAAAGATTCTGATTTTTCCGGCCTGAAAATCGGAAAGAACTACCGGATTTATCCCAGCAATATTGCGCAAACCGAGGTGTTCCTGACGAAGAGTCCGCTCGACGAGAACATCCTGTTTGCCGGTTGTAATACCCTCAATTTTCTTCCGTTCTTCATCAGCGAGGGAATTTACACAACCATCAACGGAGGTGATTCATGGCAGGGAAACGACACCTGTACCGGTGCCCCTATTGCGTTTCATGGCGGTGATCCGGGGATCACGATTGATAAAAACGGGACCTTCATCATTACACGCCTTGGCCGGGCCCCTTTTGTCGGGCTGTTTTCTCACTATTCTTATGATAACGGGCAAACCTGGTCTTCCCAAAAAGTGATCTCCACGGATGATCTGGAGAGGGCTTCATTAACAACTGATGCCAATGCTGCCAGTCCTTTCCGGGGAAGATCGTATGCTTCCTGGGTGCAATTTGCTTCACCATTTCCCCTGATGTTTTCATATACCATCAACGGAGCCCAGAGCTGGTCGGTACCAAAACAGGTAAATAATCCAAATATCAGGTGTGCCGGAGGCGACCTTGCAATGGGGCCAAACGGAGAGATTTACCTTTGCTGGGCCGGGGTAACTGATGTTTCCCCCTTCAAAGAGATCCTTGTCGGGTTTGCCTCCTCTGCAAACGGGGGGATGGATTGGAATGTGAACGAAAATGCCTTCCCAATGAATGGCATCACCGGGATCTTATCCAATAAAAACAACATCAGGGTAAACGGACTGCCATGCATGGCGGTGGATACGACTCAGGGCCTCCGGCGGGGATGGATTTATATCGTTACCGGCCAGAAAAATCTAGCCCCGGCAGGTTCCGATCCTGATATTGTCATGTACAGATCTGCCGACGCCGGATTAACCTGGTCCGAAGGCATCAGGGTTAACCAGGATGCGTTAAATAACGGAAAAACTCAATATTTCGCGAATATCCATGTTGATAAATTCGGGGCAGTGAACATCATTTTTTATGATGATCGTACTACAACCGCAGACTCAACGGGGGTATTTCTTGCCCGTTCTCCTGACGGAGGCAACAGCTGGAAAGAGTATGAAATTAGTGACCATCATTTTGAGCCAAAACCGATCGGAGGATTAGGACAGGGTTATCAGGGCGACATCATCGATCTCAATTCGACAAATTCAAAAATATGGACAGTGTGGATGGATAATTCTAGCGGTGTTTACCAGATATGGACTGTTCCCATTGACTTTGTAAATCTCGAAGGTGCTGATGACCTGGAAACCCGGGTAAATTCACCAGGGTTGATACGGAATTATCCCAATCCTTTCCAGTCACAGACAAAAATCGGCTTCCGGATTGCTTCACCGGGCTTTGTCTCCCTGAAAGTTTTTGATGTTTTGGGTAATTTAATTGCGGAACCTGTCAGTGAATTCAGGTCACCCGGCTATTTTGAAGTGCTGTTTAAACCTGGTGATGGTTTAGTTCAGCCCCGATCCGCCAGCCGTGTTTACTTTTACCGTTTGACAGTGAATGACCGGGTCGGAACCGGAAAGATGGTTCAACTGAAGTAGTTCAGGCACCGGGGGTGCCCACTCGTCATTTGGCAACAACTACCACAGGTTTCCCGGAAATCATCTTAACATGGCAACCATCATTGCCAATAAGGTACGTTTCATTCACAATTTCCACGGAATTCAGGATGCCGTGAAATTCAAATTCGGTGCCGCTTTTTGCGGTCATCCCCATTTTACCATCCGTAAACACGCAATAGTATCCCTGTATCCTGTTGATGCTGTCATAATAAGGGTCCTCCTTCGAAAAATCAATCATTTCGCCGGTTGAAACTTTTTTGACATAATATGTGGTCAGATGAACCGGATGGGATGATGAATCCGTGATTGAAATATTGAGCATTTTGTACTCCTCCGTGCACATCCTGTCATCGGTTTTAGATAATTTACAGGAAAATAAGTGAGGGATTGCCAGGATTAAAAATGCAGCCGTTAATTTTTTCATAACAAGGGGTGTTGGTTAACCAAAGGTACTGATTGTTAATTTATTGTTAATACGTAAGTAGGAGAAAAATATTATGCCAAAAATAGTGTTTTAATAGACAATTGGAATAGAGCATAGTTTTTCAAACTACTCATTAACATCCTGAAAATCATGAAAAACAATCGACATATATCAACGAACGACGCAATAGACAACAGGAAGGCGATGTCAAATCATCCGGTAAAGGTTCCTAAATCAAAACTTTCCACAGGATCAGTCGTGGGAAAATATCCTGTGATCCTTGGTGATGGCAGGACTATTATTTATATCACCGATAAAAGCAAAGAGAATGAGATCCGGTTACGGTATGCCCTGTAAGATCAGGGTGAGCTGGTCTAAAGTCAAACCCCTTGCTGCCATCTTTTAATTCAATTCATTTAATTTTTCAAATAATGATGTGGTAAACATCGCTCTTATTCCGCCTGATCTTTTTAACGTGAAAGCCCCCCTGCTGTGGAATATCTTCAAACAGGTCGAAAGTTTCACATGCTTTAGGCAGCGGGGTAAAGATTAGCGTGAACCTTACGGTTGCCCCCAGAGTCACCTCCATCCATACAGGAGCCATGGTGATGTTTTCAGCATGCAACATCCTGCTCCGGCTGCCCGATTGCAGGTCAATAAGAACAGTTGAGTTCCAGATTCTGATACCACCCGGAACTTCTGCAAGATAAGAGCAGTGAACGATCACCATACCTTCTTCATGAACCTGGCTGAGAATTTCTTCACGGAGTTCTTTGGCGAGTTTTACATCTGGTGTAACAGAGGCTGTATCCACATGCTCCTTGGTTTTAAGATTGTATTCCGGAATAGGTAGCGTCATAATGCAAATTTACGGAATTGTCGTGACTCTTTATATACATCATTGGGGTTGATGAGTCAATCACCTTATTACGGTTTTCCGGAAATTTACTTAACTTGCAGCCATTAAAAGCGAGCGGCTATGAAGAGAATGATCCTGTACCTTTTTTTTATTCTTTTGACCCCGGAAATGCTCGGAGCACAGAGTACCACCTGGTTTCAAAGAGGATTGGATGCGACAGAACCAACCAGGCAAATTGATTTTTTCACGAAAAGCATTGAGCTGCAGGAGAACTTGTCTGAGTCATACTTTTGCCGTGCAAATGCACGACTCAGCAGAGGAGATGTTCAGGGAGCCGTTGAGGATTATTCGAAATGTATTGAGATCGATCCTGAAGATGCCGGTGCCTATTTTAGCAGGGCAGTTGCCAAACAGCAAATCTCGATAAATTATCAGGGAGCCATTGCTGACCTGGTTAAAGCATTTGAGATCGATCCTGCCAGTCCGAGCTGCATTAATCTGCTCAATGAGGTGTATATGAAGAATGAAGATTACCCCAATGCAGTTAAATTTTATGAAAAGTTGCTGGAACTTTTCCCTGATAATGCCGCAGTATACGGTAACCTGGGGTATTGTAACCTGGCATTGAAGGATTATTCATCTGCACTGAAAAATTTTAACACATCTCTTTCTTTGGAGCCTGAACAAATTGCCGTCATCCTTGGCATTGCACTGGTAAAATATTACAACCATAATTCTGCAGAGGCAAAAAAATATCTATATCAGGCCATCGAGCGCTATCCGATCCTGAAACAAGGGGCGGAGGGGTTTGAGATATTCAAAAATGAAGGCTATATTTTCAACCAGAAGGATGATGAAGCGCTGAAGAAGATGTTCAGGGAATGGCAGTGAGTTTTAATCATTTTGATGGTTGTTAATTCTTAACCCACACATCTACCATCTGCAGAAATAAGATTACGTCCAATGGCTTGGTTAAATAATCTTTGGATCCTGCTTTCATTAGTTTTTCGATCTGTTTGGGCATCGCATCAGCGCTGATAATGACAACCGGAATTTCCTTTGTTTTTTCTTCCGCCTGCAGAAGTCTGAGTACTTCGTAACCATGTACATCCGGCAAATCGAGATCAAGAAGAATCAAATCCGGTGTGTATTCGATGGCCAGAGAAACTGTCTGCGCTCCCTTCGTACTGCTCACCAAATGAATGCTTGGTCGCAGGGTGAGCAGGATTTGTTCCACTAATTCATTATTGGAGGCATTGTCTTCGATGTAGAGTATTGTTCCTGCTTTTTCGGTTTTCATCTCCTGGTGCTCGCTTCTCTGTTCTGTTCGCTCAGGCTCAATTTCCTTTTCTGCGAAGTGCGGCAATTCAATCCAGAAGTTACTTCCTTCACCCGGCACACTCTCAATCCCGACACATCCGCCCATGGCGTCCATCAGTTTTTTAACCACCATAAGCCCGAGTCCTGTACCTTCAATACCGGTTTTTTCTGCGCCGATACGTTCGAACGGCAAAAACAGTTTTTCGATATCTTCAGGATTGATTCCGTGACCTGTGTCGCTCACCGATATTCTTACCAATGAAATTTCCGGGATTATTGTTTGTTTCAATTCTGTTTTGATGATGACAGAACCACCCTCACGGTTATATTTTATGGCGTTGCTGGTTAAATTAAGCAATACCTGTTTCAACCGGAGTTTGTCGGCCATTACAAAATGCCTGTTGGCCAGTGAATCAACATGTTGAAGTTTTACGTTATTTTTGACTGCTGCAACATGAACAACCTCAATTACTTCTCGAATAATGCCGGACAATAGGACAGGTTCGGGTGTCAGAAGTTGTCTTCCGGCTTCGATTCCTGCAATGTCGAGTACTTCGTTTATCAAATCGAGCAGGTGTCTGCCATTGTTCAAAATGTGACTTACCCCCTTTTTATGCAGGGGTTTGAGTTCGCCCATGTCCAGAAGTTGGGCGAAGCCGAGGATTGAATTCATTGGTGTGCGCAGTTCGTGGCTCATGCGCGATAGAAATTCGCTCTTTGCCTGATTTGCTTTCTCTGCTTCGCTTTTTGCTTTCAGCAAGGCTTTTTCAACTCTTTTTTGTTCGGTAATGTCCTGATGTGTCCCCGACATTTGCAGCGGTTTACCATCACTGTCCCATTCATGCACTTTCCCCCGGTCTAAAACCCATATCCAATCGCCATTTTTATGCCTCATTCTTGATTCAAATGAATGATAAGACAATTCTTTGGTAAAATGCTTCTTTAATAATTCGTTCGATACCTTCAAATCGTCCGCATGGGAATATTTTCTCCAGGTTTCGATGTTTAACGGAGAGATTTCTGCCAGGGTATAACCCAGCATCTCAGCCCATCTGTCATTAAATATGGTTTCACCGGTTTGTATGTTCCATTCCCAGGTTCCGGCGTTGGTACCTTTGATGATATCCGCCAGCCTTCTTTTTTCGTCAGCAAGTTCCTGGTAAAGTTTTTTACGTTCGCTGATATCTATTTTGATGGCAATAAAGCTTGAAATATTTCCCTGAGAATCTAAAACAGGCGTGATGGTTTCCTCTTCATAATATAGACTGCCGTCTTTCCTGCGGTTGATAATTTCGCCACTCCATACATTTTTACTCAGGATCGCATCCCAGAAAGTGCTGTAAAAATCTTTATCCTGCATACCTGATTTTAGCAGTTCTCCCGGCGTTTTCCCGATGGCACTGTCAACAGAATATCCTGTAAGTTTTGAAAAACTGCTGTTTGCCCATTGAATTTTACCTGCTATATCGGTAATAATAATGGCAAATGCAAACGATTCGAAGGCAGCGGTTTGCATTTTCAGTGCGGCCTCTGATTCCTTGCGATGTGAAATATCCCGGATGATTGAAAGCACCTCCTCACCTGAAATGGCAATGATCCTGTTCTCGAAATAGCAGGTCTTGCCCTGAATAGTAAGTTCATATTCAAAAATCTCCGCCTTGCCGCGGGTAAAAACATTCTCAATGGCGATCATGGCTTTATGGGCCACATCGGGAGGCAATACATCGCTGACCTTTTTTCCGACAAACTCTTCCCTGGGCGAGTACAGCATCGTTTCATCACGGCTGTGTGCATCCAGCAAGGTGCCATCGCGGTGGATGAGGAACATCAGATCGGGAACTGCGCGTATAATGGCCGCCTTTTCTGCTTCACTCTTCCGCAGGGAGTTCTCCAGCATTTTC
Organism: uncultured Draconibacterium sp.; assembly: GCA_964355945.1. Classification (GTDB taxonomy): domain Bacteria; phylum Bacteroidota; class Bacteroidia; order Bacteroidales; family FEN-979; genus CAIVAT01. The sequence goes on along the minus strand of CAYHGE010000004.1, from coordinate 71,965 downwards.
TGCCCTGTGATGTCGGTTAAGGAGGTAACCCTTACATTTCGCCCCTTATAATACATCATCTTTCCGCGTAACATGCAGGGAAATGTTGTGCCATCTTTTCTTAAGGCAGTTGATTCATATGGATCTTCGATGCCTGACAACATTTTATTCATGACAATATCCCTGTCTTCGGGCACGATCCATTCGGTTCCGTACCTTGTCAGGGCTTCTTCCGTTGTATACCCGAACATTAATTCGGCAGCAAGGTTTTGCTCGATACAAAGCCCTTTTTCCGAAAAGAAGATTGCTTCATAAGAAGCCTCCGACAGGCCACGGTACTTTTCCCTGCTCTCTTCAATGTCCTCTTCTGCCCGCTTGCGCTCAGTAATGTCAGAAATAAATCCATGCCATAATACCGAACCATCAACCTGCTGTTGAGGCATCGCGTTGCCTGTCAGCCAACGGATTGTTCCATCGTTAAACTTCGCCCTGTATTCGTGCTGCCAAAGTGTAAGGTTTTTCGCCGATGCCTGAATGGAAGCAACCACGCCATCGAAATCATCAGCGTGAATCCTTGAAAACACGATGGAAGCATCATGAATTACTTCCTCCGGGCTGACCTGATAAATGTCATGAATGCCTTCACTGGCAAATGGGAAACAGGAGGAGCCATCGGGGTTCAACCGGTACTGGTATACAACGCCGGGTATCCTGTCGGCAATTTTGCTTAGCCGGTCCAGCGATTCTTGCAGCGCTGTCGAAACTTTAAGACGTTCTGCATTTTCCTGCTCTAGTTTTGCATTGCTGATGGCCAGCTGGGCTGTTCGCTCCTCCACTTTTAATTCGAGGTTTACGTTGAGGTTGAGGATTTCCTGTTCCGCCTGTTTGTGCTGGGTGTTGTCCCTGAAAAAACCTATGATACATTTTCTGCCATCTATGGTAATTAAGCTTGATGTGATATCCGCATAAAAAAATTCTCCGTTCTTTCTAAGACATTGAATATTTTCGGCCCTGGTTTTCTTCCCCTGTGCCATGCTCTCGAATTCCGCAAGGGTATCTTGAAATGTGCCAGCCGGATGGATTCCGGCAATAGTCATCGTCTTCAGTTCATCTTCGGTATATCCGAGCATCTTACATTGCATCGGATTCGCAAACAGGATCATTCTGGTTTGCTCATCAGCTATCAGAATTCCATCCGGACTTCCATGGAAAATCGACCGATACCTGTTTTCAGAATCATCCAGCTTTGCCTTTTCTGCCTTCCTGAGTTCGGTGATGTCCCAATTCGTGCCAACCATGCGCAGTGCCTTTCCTGAATCATCGCGTTGAACAACAGCAAGAGCCCTGATATTGTGAACAGAACCATCGGGCCAGGTTACCATGAATTCAGTGTCAAACTCTTTTTCGCCACTTATCGCCAACTGGATTTCGTTATCGCCACGCCTCATGTCGTCGGGATGAATCCCCGACCGCCAGGCTTCATACACTCCGCTAAAATCGTTTCTTTCAATTCCGTAGAGCGCAAACATCTGATCATCCCACAACAGGGTATTCTGAACAATATCATAGTCCCAGATACCGACACCCCCGGCACGGGTGGCTAATTCCAAACGGGCGGATACCTGTTTCAGTTTTTCCTCCGATTGCTTAAGTTTGGTGATATCAGTATCGGAACCGCGGCTTCCGGTTAATTTGCCATTATCGTCGGGTATCGGAATCCCATTGGCATCAGTGCGTTTTGCTTCCTCTTTGTTTTTTTTCATCCTTAATTCTTTGTTTTCTGCAGTATTGTGGGGCTTTTATTACTCGGTGTTGAGCAGCAAATAGGGTGTGAACCATACAACAGAATGAGCCCATTGAAGTGTATCCGGGAATAGTGATGCTGATATACATGAGATTTTAAAACACTGCAAGTTAGGTCAATTTAAGAGAGAAGGGTTAATTAATTTACCACTTCAGTGTTTGATGTGGACAAAACGGAGTATTTGACCACCTATCGCCGTTTCTAGCTGACCACCTTATGTGATTAAATATCAAATAAATGAGATGGCCAGGCTATTCCGGCAGCGATTGGACAACATGAGTGTTTTTTCCAG
>CAYHGE010000004.1:60918-69790 GCA_964355945.1 uncultured Draconibacterium sp. | reverse complement strand
GTAGCCCCACCAGGAATCGAACCTGAATTTAAAGTTTAGGAAACTTCCGTTCTATCCATTGAACTACAGGGCCGGAAGAATAATGAACAATGAGCAATGAACAATGTCGTTGATTGCTTCGATTTTCGATGCAAAAATAATACATTTTATTTGATTTTGGAGAAATGGTGTGGTAGCGCAGACCTTCCAGGTTTTTAAAACCTGGAAGGTCTGGGGGCGTCCTGAAAGGTTTGGTGACTTCCGAAAGGTCTTTTATCCGTTCCAAAATATGGAAGTGGTTTTTCATCAGAACCCATGCAAAAGTGTCAGCAATAGGTTCAATATGCTTAAGAAACAAATTAAAAAAATATTCGTAGTTGGTTGTCTCCCTGAACAAATCGCATCCGTCAATACCGCGGTTGTAAATGTGATAATAGTTGCCGTGCCCGAGGGGTTCTATTTTATTCATTGGAGGTTTATTGTTAGACCTTCCAGGTTTTCAAAACCTGGAAGGTCTAAGCTACTACTTAATATCAGCACCATTCATCACCCCTTCATCCGGCGTGACAAAGAACAGGGTGCCATCGGGATTCTCGGCCATCAGGATCATGCCCTGAGATTCGATGCCTTTGAGTTTGCGGGGTTCGAGGTTGACAAGGATGCAAACACGCTGGCCAACAATCTTCGCGGGATCGAAAAATTTGGCAATGCCGGAAACTACGGTGCGCTGATCAAGGCCGGTGTCGATGGTCAGTTTCAGCAGCTTGTCTGTTTTGGCAACTTTTTCGGCAGTCAGGATGGTACCGGCACGGATGTCCATTTTTGAGAAATCTTCAAACCCTACGGCCTCTTTCCCCGGTTTTACGGGTGCTTTCGCCTGGCTGGCTTCGTTGGCCAGTTTGGTGTCGAGCAGTTTCTGAACCTGGGCCTCGATGGCAGGGTCTTCGATCTTTTCAAACAGCAGTTGCGGCTGATCAAGTAAATGACCGGCCTGGAGCCAGTTCAGGGATGTTGATTCAGACCATTTGAAAACCGGCAGGTTCAGGGTCTTCCTGATTTTTGCAGCAGAGAACGGAAGGAATGGTTCGGCCACAATCGAGAGCTGGGCACAGATCTGCAAAGAGATGTTGAGGATCGTACCCACCCTGACAGGGTCACTTGAAAAAAGCTTCCATGGCTCATTTTCAGTGAGGTATTTATTACCCAGGCGGGCGAGGTTCATCATTTCCGCCAATGCTTCACGAAAGCGGTAGTTGTGTAAGCTTGCTGCAATGCTGCCCGGAAATTGCCTCATCTCATCCAGGGTGGCTCTGTCAAGATCGTTAAATGCGGATGCTTCCGGAACCCTGCCTTCGAAATATTTGTGTGTCAGAACAATGGTACGGTTTACGAAATTCCCGAGGATGTTCACCAGCTCGCTGTTGTTGCGGGTCTGGAAATCCTTCCAGGTGAAGTCGTTATCTTTTGTTTCGGGTGCGGCGGATGTGAGCACATATCTCAGCACATCCTGCTTGCCCGGAAAAGCTTCCAGGTATTCATGCAGCCATACCGCCCAGTTTCGTGAAGTTGAGATTTTATCCCCTTCCAGGTTGAGGAACTCATTGGCCGGAACATTGTCGGGAAGGATATAGGTACCTTCGGCTTTCAGCATCGCCGGGAAGATGATGCAGTGAAAAACAATGTTGTCCTTGCCGATAAAATGGACCAGCTTGGTCTCCGGGTCTTTCCAGTATTTCTCCCATTCAGGAGTCAGTTCCCTGGTCGCAGAGATATATCCGATGGGGGCGTCAAACCAAACGTACAGAACTTTACCCTCGGCACCAACAGCAGGAACCTTTACGCCCCAGTCGAGGTCGCGGGTAACTGCGCGGGGCTGCAGACCCTGGTCGATCCATGACTTGCATTGCCCGTAAACATTGATTTTCCAATCGTCTTTGTGCCCTTCCAGGATCCATTCGCGAAGCCAGGGTTCGTATTGATCAAGGGGAAGAAACCAGTGCCTCGTTTCGCGCAACACAGGCTTATTTCCACTCAGTACCGACTTGGGTTCAATCAGGTCGGTGGCGTTCAGCGTGGTGCCGCATTTTTCGCACTGGTCGCCATAAGCCTTGTCAAATCCGCAATGGGGGCATGTTCCGGTGATGTACCTGTCGGCAAGGAACTGCCCTGTGGCCTCGTCAAAATACTGTTCTGAAACTTTTTCAATGAACTGCCCGGCCTCATACATTTTCCGGAAGAAGGCAGATGCTGTTTCGTGGTGGGTTTTGTTGGAAGTGCGCGAATAGATGTCGAAGGAGATGCCGAAATCTTCAAATGATTTTTTGATGATGCCGTGATATTTGTCAACGATATCCTGTGGCGACACTCCCTGTTGCAATGCCTTGATGGTGATCGGAACCCCGTGTTCATCCGAACCACCGATGAAGATGACATCCTCTTCATTCATCCGAAGGAACCGGACGTAGATATCGGCAGGAACGTACACTCCGGCAAGGTGCCCGATGTGGATAGGCCCGTTGGCATAGGGAAGGGCGGAGGTAACGGTATATCGTTTGAATGCAGGTTTATCGCTCATGGGATCAGGCTCTGGGAATTGACTAAAAATGAGGAGCAAAGATATGAAATAAAGAAAATCGGAATCTTCTTTTTAGTTACTTTTGGGGCATGATCACGCCAGCCTGTCTTACAAAGGGCGATAAAATCGCCATCGTCTCTCCTGCCCGAAGCATAACATTCGAGGAGGTACATCCGGCCATCCGTTTTTTTCAACGTCATGAACTGGAGGTGGTTCTGGGAGGTTATGTGTTCAGCAGGCATCATCAGTTTGCAGGTACTGATGAGCAGCGGTGCAGGGATTTTCAGCAGATGCTCGACGACGACAGGATCAGGGCGATCGTTTGTTCCAGGGGTGGTTATGGCACTGTACGGATGATTGACAAGCTTGACTTTTCAGCATTTCTGAAGAAGCCGAAATGGATTGTCGGGTACAGCGATGCAACTGTTCTGCATGCCCATATCCACCGTCAGTTCGGGATCGAAACCCTGCATGCTTCCATGCCAGTCAACATGACAGGGGAAAATCAGGATGAAACAGCGCTATCCATGATAAATGCGCTTTTCGGGAAGAAACTCACCTATTCCGTCCCCAAAACATCCCTGGCCCGCGACGGAGTTACAGATGGCGTTCTGGTTGGCGGCAATCTTTCCATCCTGTGCAGTCTGATGGGGTCGGCTTCCGAGCCTGATACTGCCGGCAAAATTCTCTTTCTTGAAGACGTGGATGAGTATCTTTATCACATCGACCGGATGATGATGTGCCTGAAGCGGGCCGGAAAACTGGATAAGTTGAAAGGACTGATTGTTGGGGGAATGACAAAAATGAATGATAACACGGTCCCGTTTGGAAAATCAGCCAATGAGATCATTGCCGGCATGGTAAAGGAATTCAAATACCCGGTTTGTTTCGATTTCCCGGCAGGCCATCAGGAGATGAATCTGGCCCTGATCATGGGGCGAAAGATCATTTTCGGGGTTGACCACGAGGTGGAGCTCTCTTTTTATTAACAATCCGGATTACCTTTTCCACTTTTCCTGATTAAGCAGAAATGCCTGAAAAAAAGGGTCTCGCAGATTTTCGCAGATTTTTTTCTGCGAAAATCTGCGGCCTTTTCTGCGAAAATCTGCGAGAAATATTGTCTGGCAAAGTGGACAGGAATAGCTTTATTGTTATCCTCAGTGAATATAGCTGTAATCAATTCCCTGAATTTCTTCTTGCAGAAAAAGAAAAAATCATGAGCGACCATATCGAATTGGGCAAAGCCGGCGAAGCGATCGCTGTCGCCCACCTGGAGGGAAAAGGGTATCATATTATCGAACGGAACTGGCGGTTTGGCCGGGAAGAGATCGACATCATCGCCAGGGATGGCAATTTCATTGTGATTGTCGAAGTGAAGACCCGTAAATCCAATTACTTTGCTGAACCGGAAGCAGCGGTAACAAAGAGCAAGCAGCGGATCCTTGTCAGGGCGGCGAATGCTTTTGTAAATTATCGCAAACAGCAGGGCGACGTAAGGTTCGACATTATCTCCATCCTCATCACACCTGAAAAGGAGACCATCAACCACATCGCTGATGCTTTCTATGCAACCATATCGTAATTATTTCCTTCCGAAATCAGCAGGAATTTCTCCCCAGTATTCGGTTTCCCATTTGAGGATTTTATTGGGCCACTTGTTCTCTTTAAGCCAGATCAGCGCACGGTTTACCAGGTCGAAAAGTTTCTGGTTTTTAGGTGAGATGACTAAATTGGTATTGATGGCTTTTTTTCGCACCCAGGCGATGGCGGTACGTGAATCGGAATAGACCGGCCAGTCACAGTCCCGCTGTTTAAGGTAGGCGAGGGCATGAACAATGCCGAGAAATTCACCGAGGTTCACCGTGCCTTCCGGGAAGGGCCCCATGCGGAAAAGTTCTGCACCCGATTTTGTGTCAACACCACGGTATTCGAGGATGCCCGGATTTCCTGCGCAGGCAGCGTCGGAACTGATGCTGTCGGCAATGGGTTCACCAACCAGGGGGTTGGTGCAGGTGATTTTTTTCGGGGCGTTCAGCCCTTTGGTCATGTACTTCCTGGGTTCGTCGGCGAAGGCGCTTTCTGCAAGATCAAGCGTTGGAAACCCTTTGTAAAGAGCCCCGGTAAAGCCGTCAACCTGTTTTTTACAATCGTTCCAGCTTTTGTAAATACCAGGTTTCTTGCCCTGCCATACAACGTAGAATTTATTTTTCGGCATTGTTCAGATTATCCTGCAAAAATACATTTTTGTATCACCGGCACCAAAATTTCGCTTCCACCAGAATTTCGCACCTACGGCGCGAATTCCACATAACATTTTACGGGCGACCAGAATGTCGCTCCTACGGAGCGGGACACAGGCGGGTGGCAGAGTGTCGCTCCTGCAGAGCGGGACTCAATCGGGTGACAGAAAATCGCTCCTGTGGAGCGGGATGGTATTGCAAAAATGTCGCTCCTCAGCGAATGAGGGAGGTTCATGACATATAATATATTGTCCCCGGCTCCGTAGGAGCCATATTCTGGTAGCCCGTTGGCAATTCGGTCACGGCGCGCCGTAGGTGCGCAATTTTATCATTCAAAAAAATCGAACAAATATTTTTCATCATATTTAACATCCATATTTTTTAGCATGCCAAGGTATTCCTTTCGGAATGTCTTTTTTTGATGGTGCTGTTCCTGGTTCAGGATATATTTGATTATCCGATCGCGCATTGAGTGGCTATGAGAGAAAATCCCATAACCTTCCTGCCAGTGGAATGGTTTTCGCGCCAGCTTCCTGGAGTTGATGAACAGGGAAGAGTCAGATTTTAGATCCCGGACAAAATCCGGAATGTAAATGACCGGTGTTAACCCGGTAAAAATATGCACATGATCAGATGTGCCATTAACTGCCAGTGATTTTTGATTTTTCCCTTCAATGATGCCATAGATATACCTGAACAACTGATCCTTGAATTCAGGAAGAATAAGGGATTCGCGATGTTTAACCGCAAAAACTATGTGCATGCTGATCTGACTATAGGTGTTTGCCATGGTGAGTGTTTTTTTATGCTTAATCAGGAATTTTTAAAAAGGTGATGCGGTTAATGTAAAAATTTCGCACCTACGGCGCGAATTGCACATAACATTTTTCGGGCGACCAGAATGTCGCACCTAAGGCGCGGGGTGTTATTCGTCATCCGGAATGTTGATCCTTCTATGGGGCGGGATATATGAGCGCAGAGGAATGGCGTTCCTACGAGGCAGGACATTGATAAATCATTACACATATCGTGGGTGCAATGTTTCCGGCACAATAACCCTCAACAAATGGTGTTATTTTAACCGAAAACAAATACTTTTGCGTTGATGAATCCGCTGAAAAAACTTGCAGGGCAAACGGCCGTTTATGGACTCTCGGGCATCCTGGGAAGAATTCTGGGATATTTGCTGGTCCCGCTATATACCCGAATCTTTTTGCCGGGAGAATATGGTACGGTGAGTGTTTTTTACGCCTATGCTGCGTTCCTTACCGTGGTCCTTACTTATGGCATGGAAACCGCTTTTTTCCGCTTCAACGAAAACGAGACAGACAAAGAGAAGGTGTTCAGCACTGGAATGATTTCGCTGATCTTTTCATCCGTGGTTTTTCTCCTGATCGTTTCTGTTTTTGCACAACCGGTTGCCGGCTGGATCGACTATGGCTCCCATCCCGAATATGTGCTGTGGTTTGCCTGGTTCCTTGCGCTGGATGCACTTTCAAAGATCCCGTTTGCCAGGCTAAGGGCACAGAACAAAGCCTTGCGTTTTGTGGCAATCAACCTGACCAACATCCTTGTCAACTTCGGACTGAATGTCTTTTTCCTGCTTTTCTGTCCATACGTTCTTGCCCATGAATCATGGAGTTTCCTCCATGGTTTTATCCGTTTGGTTTACATTCCGGATTGGGGTATCAGTTACATTTTCATTTCGAACCTTGTCGCCAGCTCAGTTACCCTTGTGCTTTTAATTCCCCAGTTTACGGGGATGAAATGGAAACTGGACAATAAATTATTGAAGACCATGCTGATATATGCCTTCCCGCTGTTGTTTGCAGGGTTGGCTGGAATGGTCAACGAAACCTTCGATCGTTTGTTGCTGAGGTATTTACTTCCCGCGGATGTTGCAGCATACCAGGTTGGCATTTACAGTGCCTGTTACAAGATTTCCATCCTGATGACCATTTTTATTCAGGCTTACAAATATGCAGCCGAACCTTTCTTTTTTGCTGCTGCCAAAGAAAAGGATGCAAAAATCCTGTATGCACGGATCATGGATTATTTCATCATCGTGGTTTCTTTTATATTTCTGGCAACCATGGTCTATCTCGATGATTTTATCCTTCGTTACCTCATCGGGAAAAACTACTGGGAGGGAAAAGGTGTCATTCCAATCCTGATGATGGCAAACCTTTTCCTTGGTGTTTATTATAACCTATCGATCTGGTACAAACTTTCGTCAAAGACCATCTGGGGGGCATGGCTTTCACTGATCGGAGCGGTAATTACGCTGACACTGAATTTCTGGTGGATCCCGTTGGGGCCGGATCACCTGATTCATGGATATCTCGGGTCAGCCTGGGCAACCTTCATCTGCTATGGCGCCATGATGGTTTTATCCTACCTCCTGGGACAGCGATACTTCCCGGTGAAATATAACCTTGGCAGGTTTTTCGGTTATCTTGGTCTGGCAATCATGCTCTACATGGCCAGCATTTATATCCAGCCGGAAGGCTTGTTTACCCGGGTTGTTTTCCATACGATGTTGCTGGTGATTTTTGCAACTGCCGCATACCTTTTTGAAAAGCCGAAACGAGTAATATCCCGGTAAATCAAGTTTTTTATTAACTTTGCACCCTCACTTACCATCATGAAGATCAGGATAGTCAACCACTCCAGCCATCCCTTGCCAACATATCAGACCGCTGCTTCGGCAGGAATGGACCTGCGTGCAAACCTCGATGCTGATATCGTGCTTAAACCGCTTGAAAGGATTCTTGTGCCAACGGGTTTATTTGTTGAAATCCCTGATGGGTACGAGGCACAGATCAGGCCCCGAAGCGGTTTGGCCATAAAAAAGGGAATTACCCTGCTCAATTCTCCCGGTACGATTGATGCAGATTACCGGGGGGAAATTAAGGTCATCCTGGTTAACTTATCAACAGAGCCATTCACCATCTGCAATGGCGAACGCATTGCACAAATGATCATTGCAGCGTATAAAAAGGCTGAGTGGGTAGAGGTTGATGAGCTTGAGAATACATCGAGAGGTGCCGGAGGATTCGGGCATACGGGAGTAAAGTAAATTACGAAGTACGAAGTGTAAAGTACAAAGTGCAAATTATGAATTGCGAATGAGAAGATTCACCATAGTAGTATGTTTCATTTTTTCCTTTGGTTTTTTTGGTTACCCCGGATTAACGTCTGATTTGGAGAGAGTTGCAGGATTTAGCCCTCCTGAACAGCAGAAGCAGGAAAAGAAAAAATCGAAGAAGGGGCAACCTGAACCAACCCCAGCCATTGTCGGGAATCCCGGGTTGCTGATTGATGCCAAGAAGGAAGCGATCATCGGCAATGTTAAGGTAGCCCGGGATTTGTTCCGTCAATATATAAGCAGGTTTGCTGAGGATCCGGTTGGCTATTTTGAACTTGCTAAACTGGAAGTAGAACAAAAAAACTTCGACGAAGCTGTAAAAATGTGTCGGGTGGCCGTCAAACTTGATGCGGAGAACATCTGGTATTCACTTTTTCTGGGTGAACTTTGCCTGACAACTTCCCAGTTTGATGAGGCGATTGACATTTATGAAAAGATCGTGGCAAAAAATCCGGGAAACCTCGATTATCTTTATCAGCTGGCAGCCCTTTACCTGCAGGTTGAGAAGTATCAGGATGCCATCAAAACCTATAATCTTATTGATGAAAAAGCCGGTGTTTCTGAAGAGGTTACCCTTCAGAAGCAGAAAATATACCTGCATCTGAACGACCTGAAGGGGGCGGAACGCGAGATAAAGAAGCTGATCGCCGCATTTCCTGAGGAATCGAGGTATTATTCCATCCTTGCAGAGTTTTATATGGCAAACAACATGCAGGAAAAAGCCCTGGAAACATACCGGAAGATTGCCATCATGGATCCCGAAAACGCCTATATCCACATGTCGATGGCAGATTATTACCGCAAAACCGGCAAAAAGGAGCAAGCCTTCGAAGAACTCAAACTGGGATTTGCAAATCCCAACCTGGATGTTGACACCAAAGTAAATATCCTCCTGTCATTTTACACAGTCAACCAGATTTACAACGACCT
>CAYHGE010000004.1:59448-60818 GCA_964355945.1 uncultured Draconibacterium sp. | reverse complement strand
AAAAACAATGAGTCAGCGCTGAAGGCCCTTGCCGCCGGTGCAAATCTCGTGGTTGACAACAATGAATTGCTTGCCCAATTCTATATGTACCAGGGTGATGTACTTCATGCCATGAAAAGGGATGCAGAAGCCTTTTCCGCGTATGAGCGATCGCTCAAACTGAAAGATGACAATGGCTATGTGCTGAACAATTATGCCTACTATCTTTCTCTGGATGGAAGTGAACTTGACAAAGCAGAAAAAATGTCAAAAAAGGCAGTGACACTTGATCCCGAGAATCCTTCTTTCCAGGATACTTATGGCTGGGTACTCTTCAAACAACGAAAATACAAGGAGGCTGCCGAATGGATTTTAAAGGCAGTACAAAGCAAGGAGGAGCCCAGCGCAGAAGTTTTGGAACATTATGGTGATGTGCTCTACAAATTGGATGACAAAACAGGCGCTCTCGAATATTGGCTAAAAGCAACGCAAAAAGGCAAGGGATCCGACCTGCTTGAGAAAAAGATCAACGAAAAAAAATATTACCAATAATTCATGATGGTTTACTTCCAGAAGCTTTGCAGGCTGACCCTCCTGTTGCTGACCTCACTTGTTATTTTTGGATCCTGCAGCCCGGCACGCAAAGTCATGAAGGCTCCGATCAGGGAAGAGGGAGCCGACTTTTTATTTGCCAAACTAAAGGAGAAGGAGCTGAAGTTCGAATGGTTTTCGGCCAAGTTTTCAGCAGAATATTCAAACAAGGGGAAGGAAAATTCCTTCAGCGGACAAATCCGTATCCGCAAAGACAGCCTGATATGGATTTCACTAACGCCCATGCTTGGCATTGAAGCAGTGCGGCTGATGATTTCACAGGATTCGGTGAAGATGATCAACCGGTTGAATGATACCTATTTTGCGGGTGATTATGAATATGTCAACCGGTTTCTGAACACCAATATAGACTTTGATCTCTTACAGGCATTCCTGCTTGGGAATGACCTTCAGTTTTATGAAAACGGGAAATTCCGGGCATCGATTGATCATGGCGAATATAAACTGTCAACGGGAGAGCGGGGAAAATTAAAAAAGTTTGTGCGCAACAGTCAGGAAAACCTGAAGATTTTTATACAGAATATCTGGCTCGATGCAGATAATTTCAAGATTACCCATGCCGATGTTAAAGAGATCCGACGGGACAACATTAAACTTGAATCGTTTTATGCTGATTTTGAACCAGTGGACGACCAGCTTTTTCCCATGAAGATGAATTATACAATCTGGGCTGATAACACGATCAAAGTCAAAGCTGATTTTTCAAAGCTTCAACTGAACAACCCGCTTCAATTTCCATTTAAGATCCCTGCCAGTTATACGCCAGTCAAATAACTCCT
>CAYHGE010000004.1:57711-59348 GCA_964355945.1 uncultured Draconibacterium sp. | reverse complement strand
AAAACAAGGAAACTTCACTGAATAAGTTGAAAATTCTTGCAAAACAGATCAAAAGCCGTGAAGCATTGATCAATGCCATCAACCGCGAGTTGAATGATGTGGAGATCACAATGGCTGTTGACAGCATACAGATTAACCGGATGTCAAAGCAAGTGTCGGTACTGAAGTTGGAGTATGCCCGCATGGTCTGTAACGCCTATCGCACCATGAACGGGCATAACAAGCTGATGTTTATTTTTTCCGCCCGTGATTTCAACCAGGCATACCAGCGGCTGAAATACTACCAGCAGTATGCATCATACCGGCGCCATCAGCTGGAGAAGATTGAATCAACTCAAAAAGCAATTAATGAGCACCGGAAAAATCTTGAAGGGGTCAAGACTGAAAAACTGAGCCTTGTTCAATCTAAACAGCTTGAAAAACAGAAACTTGATCGTGAAAAAGCAGAGAAAGCAAATGCCGTTAAGGAGCTTTCGTCCAAAGAGAAGAAATTGCTTGCGACCATAAAGACAAAGCAGCAGGAAGCCCAAAAGCTTGAAAATGCGATTGAAAAGCTGATCGCCGACGAAATCAGGGCTTCTGCAGAGCGGAACCGGAAAAAGGAGGTAAAGGACAAGGTTGCTGTTTCTTCGAAAAAGGTGGTTGCCCATCCTTCGATGGATTTTTCAGCAAAAGAGAAGGAGCTTTCCTCCACTTTTTCGGCCAACAGGGGTCGTCTGCCCTGGCCATGCGACCGCGGATTTGTTTCAGGCAGTTTTGGGGAACATGCCCATCCGGTGCTGGAGCATGTCAAAGTTAAAAATAATGGCATCGACATCCTGACAGACCAGGGCTCCGTGGTAAAGGCGGTTTTTGGAGGTAAGGTTAGCCGCGTGATGTCCTTGTCGAGTCTGAATAATGTTGTCATCATCCGTCATGGAGAATACCTGACAGTCTATTCCAATCTTGACGAGGTAAGTGTTCGTGACGGGCAGGAGGTTTCTGTCAAACAGGTCATTGGGAAAGTTCATACCAATTCGGGAGAGCAAAAATCAGAGTTACATTTTGAATTATGGCGCGGCAAGGTTATTCAGAATCCCGAGGAATGGCTTACCGGAAAATAAACAGGAGGAACGGAAATTGATGAATCATCCCGGCGAAATGGCCGCATTGCTGACTGCAGTATTCTGGACCATCACCGCCCTGGCATTTGAAGCAGCCAGCCGTAAAATCGGGTCCATGGTGGTTAACCTGCTGAGGTTAATTGCAGGATTTTGCTTTCTGACCCTGTTTGTCTTTTTTTACCGGGGTTCCCTTTTACCTTTGGATGCTACACCCCATGCATGGTTTTACCTGACCCTGTCGGGGTTGGTGGGGTTCGTGATAGGCGACTTATGCCTTTTCCAGGCATTTGTGGTTGTCGGGGCGCGTATCTCCATGTTGCTGATGGCTCTTGCCCCACCCATGACGGCCCTGATCGGATGGATTGTGCTGGGGGAAACCCTTTCATTGAAAAGCTGGATTGGCATGACCCTGACGATTTCAGGCATCGCCCTGGTGGTCCTGAAAAGACATACTTCCGAAGAGAGCGGCGGCGGCTTTAGAAAAGTAAAATTCAATTATCCGCTGTGGGGAATTTTCCTTGGACTGGGAGGTGC
>CAYHGE010000004.1:12268-57611 GCA_964355945.1 uncultured Draconibacterium sp. | reverse complement strand
TTCCTGTAATTATAATATGCAGGATATCTATTTTTGAATGATCAGCTTGTGGACTGAAGTTCCCCCGGTTGTTGTGATTGAAAGCAAATAGATTCCGTCAGGCAGAGAAGTCAGATTCACGATCCTGCTCCGTTTCGTCCTTACCGAAGGGTCTTCCTCCCTGTAAACCACAACATTGGTTGCATTTGTAACAGTTATACGTATCGGTTCGGGTTTCTGTGTTTCAATTTCTATTAAAAAAGTACCGCTGCCCGGATTTGGGTATATATTGACAGAACCGGTGAGATTTTCCTCAATCCCGGTACAATTTTTAAATGTAAGGTAAACAGAATCATGGTTTTGACACAGAAATTGATTCGCCACTGCCAGTCTGATCAAATGTGTTCCGGAACCTGCCGCATTCAAAGTGTCATAAATAACCTCCCATGTTGAGTAATCACCCGGGGTCCATTGCCGGGAGGTAACACCGGTTGTGTCAGAAGATAAGACAATGGATTGTCCGGCACAAACAGTGTCGTTGGGAAGCACGGAGATTGCTGCAACCGGGCGGGGGTTGATATGGATTTGTTTATTTTTTCCAAAACTTCCGTAAGGGCAAAATCCTGTCAGCCGCAAAGTGACATTCCCTGAAATCAGGTCACTTGTACCCGGAGTGTAAAGGGTGTTCAGTAAAGTGTCATTGGCAAAGACTCCATCGCCGGTTGTAGTCCATTTGATTGTGTCATATTGCTGGGCAGATCCGTGCAGTGTCACATTCAGCCCGGCACAGATGGTGTCGTTTGGTCCCGGCTCAACAGTAGGCAGAACGGGCGGGGGAAGCGCAATGAAGTCCACCCAAACACGATCAAGTCCTGTAGCGTACGCAAGGTCTTTCTGATAGATCCACCGGAAAATATGCGTTCCTTGCGTAACTATGTATGCAGCCCTGGTCCAGGGAGTCTCTCCCGACCATTGGTCCTTTAGCACACCGTCAATGTAGAACAGCAGGAAATCATAATCCTGTTCACTGGAAGTGCGGAGATAAAATGAAATGCTGTCATCCGTTGCCGAGGCATATGAGAGGAATATCTGGCTGTTCTGGTAATCGCTGATAGGTCCGGATCCGGAACCATAATCTCCTTCCCAGCGGATAAGGCTCGAAATATCCCATGGTTTATGTCCGGCCGATTGCCATGGAAATTTTGTAAAGGATGCTGTCTCCCAGTCCTCCACCACCATGCCGATCATCACCCTGAAGGTGTGGCGGACATGGTATAAACCTGAATTTACGGCATAGACCAGGTCAGCCCCGCTGCCAATAGGCGTTTCCGGGCTTGCTATGACCGTAAAAGCGGCATTTTTCGACTGGCGGGTGGGGATGTTGCCAAGGAAAACACTGTCGTTGACCAGCGTCAGGTAGGGTGAAGAAGTGGAGAGCAGGCCATAAACCGACGGGCAGTCAAAATCGCCCGTGTTGGCTGTAGGAATGATCACCTGAACCGTCTCACCCGGATCGATGCGCCCGTTATGATTTCCGTCTAGCGTGTCGACAATGGTAAGGCCGTTGATTTTCAGGGCAGGAGCGTGTGATTCAATAGAAAAATGGCTGAACCAGGTCGAATCCGGGCTGGTAACCCGAACATTAAACCGGACCATGAGATTGTCGGGGATGGTATCGGAAACCTTGATTGTATAGCCGTTTGGAACGATTTTTACCTGGCCGGGATCGAGGGTGTTATAATTCGCCAAACTGTCTGTGATCAGAATGTATGGTGAATCTGTGGAGATAACGGCATCAACGCCGGTAGCCTGCTGGTCGCCGATGTTTTTTATCCCCAAAGAAAGATAGAGTGAATCACCATAATTCATTGTTACATTTCCAATTCCCGAAACGGTTGCCAGGGAGTCGGAATAATAGGTAATCCACGGCTGCCCGGGATTTGGTCCCAGGTCAAAAGGGGAACAATACGTCATTGCCCGGCCATCGCGGTTGTCGGTCCATACCGGATAGACTTTCATGTTGCCAGACTGAATACCGATGTAATCGCCGAAATAGCTGAAAGCCAGTCCGGGAATAGGTTCCGGCGTGAAGATGTAATCACTTACCTGCATGTCGGTCCAGGAATTTCCTCCATCATAAGAGGAAGATACAAATACCGCTGCACTGGTTGAATCAGCATTCCGGTCATCGTAGTAAACCACACATAATCCACCGGTTACCTTGTCGCAGGTTATCCAGGGAAGAAAGTGCTGCTTGCCGAGGCCGGGAGGGTCCTGGTTTACCCTGATCGGCGCGGACCACGAGGATCCCTGGTCGGTTGAACGGATCATGTAAAGATCAATATCATCCCCGGAATTTATTCCGGGCACCCCCACGTTAGCCCAAACCACGTAAATGGTTCCCCGGTGCGGTCCGTTGCTGTTGTCCACAGTCATCGTTGGAAAAGAACTCACCCGCATGTTTTTTCCGGTCATGCTTGCGCGGATGCCTTTGATGTTGCCGAGGATCCTGGTTGCCGGCATGAAAATGCCGCCACCATTGAGAGATCGGGCAAAGCCAATGGCAGTCTCGTCCGAAGGCCAGGAGTCATAGATGCTCCAGGCTGCATAAACCTCCCCATCCGGGCCTGTCTGCAGGTTCACCCCATGGTTCAGTTTCAGGGCCAGTGCAGCAGAGCTGATGTTCACGGGAGATGACCATGTCAGCCCCTGGTCGGTTGACCGAACGATAGCAACCTGGTTGGTGTCGGGATGTCCGGGAATAAAATTTGTCCAGGCATTGTATAAGTACCCTTTGTAAGGACTGGTCACGGAATTGTCTATCCACAGGTGGTTTTTATCCAGGATTCCGATTCCGGCTGTCGGACCCTGGCCTACTTTCACCCGCTTCCAGGTTTTTCCCTGGTCTTTGCTGTAGGAAACCGCCTGGCCATAATCGCCGGTAATTCTCCCGACATACCACCATCCATTCAATCCGATGGCAGTGGAGGGGTCGCCGGCATTGTTTCCGTTGACACCCCTGGTTGAACCTCCCCAATCCTGGCCGTTGTCGAAGGAATATAGGGCATCAGCACCATAAGGAGTATCGGCATAACCTGAAACCCAGTTACTCGAATTGTTGGAGTTGAGCACCACATTTTCATCCTCCGGATCGATGAAGATAGAGTTTTCACTCTGGGTAACATTGGTTTCTCCGGTAACCGGAACGTCGGGAGAGTTCAGGATGATTGACGATTTACGATTTACGATTGAGGGATTATATTCCAGGATGCCTGTCCCGGTATACAGGCCTTCAGGGACTGCCACTTTTGGGTTGGCTTTGACATACCCCAACTGGACCATGTGCGACCAGTAGCCAATGTTATCAACCATGGTGTTCACTTTCCCTTTGCCGGCGGGTGTGACTTCAGGCAGCATTCGGGCAGGCTGGGAAAAAAGAGGGATCGAATAAAGGAGGATTAGGAGTGTAATGAAGAGAGCAGTTTTTTTCATGATCCTGTCAACCCGTTATATGGCAATTGGAAATTGCCTGCAACAATTCCTTTGACGGTGATGTCTTCATCCAGATTATCCCAACGCAAGGCATATCCATTCAGTCGTAACGAAACCTCCTGTAATTGTTCGTCAGTTGCCTGGCTGAGAATGTTAAATCTGTCGGCAGGAAAACTGATAACTCTTCCATCGACCAGTTCAATATATATTGCCCGCTTTATAGCATAAGCTTTTACAGCAATGGGTTCAGCAATTATAATATTTTCAGTATACATGATATTCCCGGTATTTTTTGATGAGTAAATCTTTGTTTTCAAAAACCAACCGTTCAATTATTCGTACAGTGTGAGGGTGCAAATTAATGTTTGATGCAAGCATTACTGGTTCTAACCAGAATTTGCATTCTCCATCTGAATGGGCAACATGAATGTGTGGTGGTTCCTTATTTTCATCAGAATAAAAGTGAAAACGATATGCTTCAATCCGCAAGACAGTCGGCATATTTTAAAAATGTTGAATTTTAATTACCCTTTTGAATTGAAAACAGTGGATAAAGGTACTATATTTTTAAAATGATTGACTTAAAACCGGCTGACATTTTTCCGAATACGGTTATTTTTAATGAATTACAAAATTACGAAAAATCGAATGGTTCCTTTTTTCGTATATTTGCCCGAAATGTTAAATATTATAACCGCATGACCTCAGCAATAATCATATTATTGGTTCTTATTTTAATCAATGGAGCCTTTGTGATGGCAGAGATTGCGCTTGTATCGGCACGTAAATCAAAGCTGGAGCTTGATGCCCGCCGGGGCGACAAACTCGCACAAATGGCGCTTGAAAATGCCAGTGCTCCTTCCCGGATATTATCCACCATGCAGATCGTAATCACCCTGATAGGCATCCTTTACGGTGTGTATTCCAGCGATGAAATTGCCCTCGGCATGGAAACCCTGCTGTTTGGGCTGGGGATAAGCCAAACTTTAAGTCACTCTCTCGCTTTGCCTTTTGTGGTCGTCATATTGACGTTTATTTCCATTCTCTTTGGTGAACTGGTTCCCAAACGGATCGGTCTTATCAACCCCGAAGGAATAGCAAAAGCCACAATCCGGCAGCTTTTATTTATTACCAAAATCCTTTACCCTTTCACCTATATTTTGTCCAGGTCAGGTGATGGAATTCTTTTTATATTACGCATAAAGCCTTCTGCAGATTCGAAGGTGACCGAAGAAGAGATCAAGGCCATGGTGCAGGAAGGAGCCGAAGGCGGAGAAGTGCAGGAGATCGAACAGGATATTGTTGAACGGGTTTTTCATCTTGGCGACCGCAAGGTCTCTTCGCTGATGACGCATCACTCTGACATGGTTTGGTTTGATATTCATGAGAATCCTGAGGAGATACGTCAAAAAATCCGTGAAGACCTTCATTCGGTTTACCCGCTGTGTGAGGATGACCTGGATAATGTTTTAGGGGTTATCTTTGTAAAAGACCTGGTGCTGGAGAATATTTCAGATGTTGCGTTCGATCTGAACAAACATCTTAAACCGGCGCAATTTGTCCTTGAAACCTTAACAGCCTACGAAACCCTCGAAATTTTCAAACAGAATAAGATCCATTATGGCCTGGTGATCGATGAGTACGGATCCACGGCAGGGATGATTACGCTGAACGACATTCTGGAAGCGCTTGTGGGCGACTTCAATGAAATTGATCCCGATGAACCACAGATTAACCTGCGGGATGATGGAACATGGCTTGCCGACGGACAGATGTCATTTTATGAATTCGCGTATGAATTCAACATCCAGGGATTTGATAAAAACAAGGTCAAATTTGATACGCTGGCAGGCCTTGCGATGAGTATTTTGAAGCACGTTCCGAAACCCGGGGAGAAGTTCCTCTGGAAAGATTTTGAATTTGAAATTGTTGACCTCGACGGCAACAGAATAGACAAGTTTATCATAAAAAAGATCGGAAGTTAGCAGGTCAATATCTCACCCTGAGGCCCTTACATGAAAAAATACAAATTTCACATTGCTGCCATCGTCGTTTTTATCATTTTATCCATTTTTGTTGCCACATATAAGCCACTGCAACATTTCCTGCCGGCACAGCAGGTTGAATTAAGCCATGGCGTTGAATATGGGGCTGTGATAAAGGATTTTCTTTTCGTTCAGGAGATCACAACACAGAAACGGTACATCAGCAGGGTTGATTTGTACATGGCAAAGCTGCCAAGTCAATATTCCAACGAAAACGTATTCCTCCTGCTCGATGAACAGCACAGGATCCTTTTTACAAAAAAGTTTTCGTCCGATGATTTTGGGGAAGCGCTCTATTTTTCCTTTGATTTTAAAAAGAGCTTCGACATCGGAAAACGCAAAAAGGTCTATGCCTGTGTTTATTCCACCGACGGTGATCAAAGGAGCTACATCGGCCTTGCAAAAAAAGAAAACAGCAGCCTCGGGAAATTATACGTTGTTTCGATCATGAACAACGACATCGTTCAGTCGTTTGAGAAACAACAGGGCCTTGTTAATTTTAAAGGCAGCATCGGGGCACGCACCTACGAATCTGATACGTTGTTCTTTTCTATGCTCCAGATCGTTTTTTATGTACTGGCATTTTGTGTGGCCCTGTTACTTTACTTCGCCTCATCAATCGCTTCATTTATCCGCCGGAGCCGGATTTTGCCGGAATACGCTTTCCTGGGATTTTCCCTGGTTTATGGCCTTGTGATGCTTGTCATCACACCCCCTTTCATGGTGCCGGATGAACCGGCACATTTTTACAGATCTTACCAGGTTTCCGAATTCAACCTGTTCAAAACAACTGATGATTTTCCAAAATCGCTTACCGACCTAGGCTCTATTTGTGACCGGATGCAGTTCAGTACCCATGAGAAGACCACACGGAAGGAGATTCTCTCGTTGGGTAATATCAGGACAAATCCAACTGTAAGGACGACAAAGACTACCCCCGACTACATCTTACCCTATCTCCCGCAGGCCATCGGGATTGCCGCAGGCAGGCTGATGGGACTGGCCCCGTTATGGTTGTTTTATTTTGGAAGACTTTTAAATCTGCTTGCCTCGATTGCGCTTTTGTTTTTTGCAATCAGGATCACACCGGTGTTCAAATGGGTTTTTTTCCTTCTCGCCATCATGCCCATGACCTTATATCAGCTGGCCTCGCTGTCGTATGATGCTGTAACCATCGGACTCTGTTTTCTGCTGCTGGCAACCATCCTGAACCATGCGCTGAACTCTGAAACGAAAATCAGTGGCAGAGAGATCATCACGCTGTTTTTTGTTACTGCAATGCTTGCAGCAGCCAAACAGCCTTATGTGGTTATTGCAATTGCATTTTTGATTATTCCGGTAAAGAAGTTTGGTTCGATCAGGAATTACCTGGCGTGTATTGCCGGTCTGGCATTGTTTGTTGTTCTCATGACCCAAATCGGGACTATCGGCAAGGCAGCCTTCGGAAAATCAGCCAGCTTATACAGCCCGCCTGCGAAAATTGCGATGATGGCAAATCAGGGATCAGATGCGGCTCCGGATGAACCACGCCTGAAATTCCGTGCTGCGATGCTTCCGTTGCTACCCCATTCTCCGGAAAACATGAATGTTGCTCAGGAACAATCTGAACCACCACCTGCCGGGGTAAAGCCGGTTACCCAGCCACAACCGAATGACGCCACACAGGTAAACCCACCGGTGGCGGTGGATCCCATCGACCCGCCTGCACAAAAAAACTACATTCTCCATGACCCTGTCAGGTATATAGGGATTCTTTACAATACCCTCGGGAAATCGTTAAACCTCTACCTGACCAGTTTTGTCGGACTTTTTGGTTGGATTGATGCCCCACTGCCGGTGTCCCTAACTTATACATATCTTATGTTCCTGGTCATTTTTTCCTTTTTCGGAACCTTTAAAGGCAACGGCTTGGGCTTTATTCAGAAAGGAATATTGGCCTCCGTTTTCCTGGCAGGTTTTGTTTTAATTGAGACTGCCCTCTACGTATATTGTAATCCAGTGGGATGCGACGCCATTACAGCTGTTCAGGGCCGATACTTCATTGCCATCGGGCCATTGTTCTTCCTGCTTTTTTTGAATAATATATATTATGGATCCTGGAAAAAAGCAACCCTCTCCTCATCAAAAAAGCAGGGTGGGAAAAAGCAACAGTCTCCATCGTCAATCGTAACCTCCCTCGAAGGGTTGATGCTGCCAAAAGCGATGCCCTGGATTGCGATGCTTATTGCCGTTATTTCACTGACTACCTCATTGTTTGTTATCCTCGAAAGGTTTTATGTGATTTCAATGTGACAAAAGAAAATGTCCTGATTTTCTCTGTTCATGATTAAATTTTGTACTTTTGCACGTAATGTTCGCAAAGGTTTTGTTTAAAATAACGTATCGTTATAAATATCAAAACGTTGCAACACTTTATTTATTGGTATCAGATCAAAGAAATTCACGTTAGCAAATTATATAACATTCTAATAAAACCCTCATTAAAAAAAACTCAGTATGAAAAAAAACTACTTACCATCTGCGATGATCTTTTTGATGATGATGTTAACTTTTCTCAGTTCACCCTCAAGTGCACAACTGCCAGGATCAAAATCGCCAACTGTCGATGCTGAAGTATCTTTGCTCCCGAACATTTCGGAATTATGTATCGGGCAAACCGTTTTAGTTCCGATTCATGTTTCAGGAGACAATGTTCTGAGCATTGAATTAATATTGGAATTCAATCATAGCGTACTTACCCCGGCTCCCGGCCTTGGGTATGCCAATGTTTACCCGGGTTTTATTCCCACGTACAACTACTCATACCTCACTTATACCAATACATCCTATCTGGTGCTTGAAAAGAGCAGTTTTACGGGTACGAATTTCAGTGGAGACAAAATTATCGACCTTGCATTTATTTACCAGGGAGGAACTACCTCGATCCACCTGAGAAAATCACCGGATCCCACTCCACCGCCTATTTGCAAATTATGGAATGACCTTGGATTCCAAATCACACCGGTCAATTATATCGACAATGTGGTTACCGGTTATCCTAATTTGGTTGTTGGTATCCTAAGTTCAAATCAAACAATATGTACGGGATCTGTCCCGGCATTGTTAACCTCAACTGCCCCAAATGGAACTGCACCGCAATATCTGTGGCAGAGTTCGACAGATAATGTCACCTACAACACAATCGCCGGAGCAACTCAAACTACCTATCAGCCACTGGCACTTACAACAACAACCTATTTCAGGCAAATCCAAAGCTCATTAAACACCTGTATCGGTCCTTTACCAACCCTGCCAGTCGTGATCACGGTAAATCCTTACCTGCCTGTCAGCATTTCTATCGCCCCGTCAGGAAATCCGGTTTGTGCAGGTACCAGTGTTACGTTCACTGCCACTCCAACTAACGGAGGGCTTACTCCTGCTTATCAATGGAAAGTTGATGGTGCAGATGTGATTGGAGCGACCAACGCAACGTATTCCTACATCCCGGTTAACAACAGTGCCATTACGTGTGTTTTAACTTCCAGCGAAATGTGTAATACCGGAAGCCCTGCCACATCGAATACCGTCACCATGATTGTCAATCCGCTGCTCCCTGTCAGCCTTACGATTGCAACACCCGCAACAACTGTATGCAATGGCACTCCGGCCACTTTTACTGCCACCCCGGTAAACGGAGGTATTTCTCCTGCGTTTCAATGGAGGGTGAATGGTTCAATTGCCGGCACCAACAGTCCGGTGTTTACTTATACACCGGTTGATGGAGACCTGGTTGTCTGTTTGCTGGCCTCCAGTGAACCATGTAACATGGGAAATCCGGCAACCTCCAATACACTGACGATGACAGTGAGTCCGTCACTGACAGCAAGCATCACGATCACTCCGTCAGCAAATGGTATATGTGCAGGCACCCAGGTTACGTTTACGTCAACCCCTGTGAATGGCGGTGTTACTCCTGCTTTCCTTTGGAAGATAAATGGCATTGATGCACCCGGCGCAACCAATGCAACGTTCACATATAATCCTAATAACGGAGATGTTGTACGATGTGAGATGACCTCGGGACTGACATGTGTAACCAACAATCCGGCTATTTCGAACAATGTTACCATGACGGTAAATCCTCTTCTTCCCGTTGGTGTAACGATTGCCGGGTCAGCAAATCCTGTTTGTGCGGGTACTTCCGTAACTTTCACGGCGACCCCGGTAAACGGCGGATTGGCTCCTGTTTATCAATGGCTTGTAAATGGAACTGGTGTTGGTCCAAACAATCCGGTCTATACTTACATTCCGGTTACCGGAGATATGATCACCTGCGTACTGAACTCTAACGAAACATGTACCAGCGGAAATCCGGCTACATCGAACATCCTGACAATGACGGTTAACCCGGTACTTGCAGTGAGTGTTTCTATCGCTGCATCGGAGAATCCGGTTTGTGAGGGATCTTCGGTTACCTTTACGGCTACCCCGGTTAACGGAGGTGTCACTCCTGCCTACCAGTGGAAAGTAAACGGAACGAATGTCGGAACCGGTATGTCAACCTATTCTTATGTTCCAGTCAACGGCGACCTGGTCATTTGCGAACTGAATTCAAGTGCAACATGCATCAGCGGAAATCCTGCAACGTCGAATCCGGTTGTGATGATAGTAACCCCTCTGCTGCCGGTTAGTGTATCTGTTATGCCTTCCGCAAATACTGTCTGTTCCGGTACATCGGTTATTTTTGCAGCCACTGAAGTGAATGGTGGTACAACACCTGTTTACCAATGGAGAGTAAATGGAATTAATGCAAACAATGCAACAAATTCAACATATTCTTACAGCCCTGTTAACGGGGATGTTGTTACCTGTGAGTTAACCTCCAGCGAAACCTGTGTGAGTGGCAATCCCGCCACATCCAACAGCGTGACAATGACTGTGAACCCGATACTCCCGGTTAGTGTTTCTGTTTCTGCCAGTGCCAATCCGGTGTGCAATGGTGTTTCAGTTTCCTTTACAGCAACTCCGGTGAATGGGGGGTTAACACCTTCATTCCTTTGGATGCGTAATGGAATACCTGTCGGAACCAATAATGCTGTTTTTTCATATTCCCCAGCTAACAATGATGTAATTACCTGCATTTTAACATCTGGTGAAACCTGTGTTTCGGGAAGCCCTGCGGTATCAACGCCGGTTACAATGACCGTTAATCCACTTCTTCCGGTAAGTCTTTCAATCATTGCCTCTGCGAACCCTGTATGTGCAGGAACTACGGTACTCTTTACGGCATCTGCCATAAATGGAGGTACTTCTCCTTCATACCAATGGAAAGTAAACGGATTAAATGCCGGAACAAACAGTGCAACATATTCGTATGCTCCGGCCAATAACGATTTTGTTACCTGTGAACTGACATCCAGTGAAGCATGCACTACAGGAAATCCGGCTATTTCGAACACCATTACGGCAACTCATACACCCGTTCTTCAGGTAGGTTCGATCAGCGCAGACCAGACTATTTGTTCGGGAATTACGCCCGCGCAATTGGACGGAATTGCACCTTTAAACGGAACATCACCCACCTATCAGTGGCAGAGTTCACTTGATAACAATACATTTAACAATATCAACGGAGCAACCCTGCTGAATTACCAGCCGGGCACTTTGACAACGACTACCTATTACAAACAGATGCAGGATGCAACAGGTACCTGCGGCGGACCATTGCCAACCAACACAGTTGCCATCACGGTAAATCCGAATCTGCCGGTTGCAGTTGCAGTTACTCCTTCAGCCAACCCGGTTTGTTCAGGTATCTCTGTAACTTTCATGGCATCGCCGATCAATGGTGGAACAACTCCTGCTTACCAGTGGTTTGTGAACGGGAACCCAACCGGAGCGAACAGTAATGTCTATTCTTATATACCGGTGGATAATGATGTTGTAACCTGTCAGCTGACCTCCAGTGAAACATGTACCACCGCAAACCCTGTTATGTCGAACACAGTTACAATGACAGTGCTTCCGATCCTGCCTGTTTCTGTTACAGTAGCTCCATCGGCCAACCCTGTTTGCGACGGAATATCTGTTACATTCACAGCTTCTCCGCTCAATGAAGGCACCACTCCTGTGTATCAATGGTATGTAAACGGAACTCCAGCAGGGACCAACAGCGCTACTTATTCTTATGCTCCGGTCAACAATGATGTTGTTACCTGTCAGCTGACTTCAAGCGAACCTTGTACATCAGGCAGTCCTGCGATATCGAATGCAGTGACAATGACAGTGATTTCTGTTTTACCTGTATCTGTAGCGGTATTGCCGTCGGCGAATCCGGTTTGTGCGGGCACTTCGGTAACCTATACCGCATCACCGGTCAATGGCGGAACCACACCGGTTTACCAGTGGTATGTAAATGCAGTTCCAGCCGGAACCAACAGTACAATCTTTACGCATATTCCGGTCAACAATGATGTTGTTACCTGCGAGCTTACTTCGAGCGAACCATGTACCCTGGGCAGCCCTGCCATGTCGAACACCGTGACGATGGCCGTGCTCACGAACCTCCCGGTTGCAGTAGCCGTTACACCATCGGCCAACCCGGTTTGCGGCCCAACCCTGGTTACATTTACGGCATCACCGATCAATGGAGGCACCACCCCTGCATACCAATGGTATGTGAATGGTGTAGCTTCCGGAACCAACAGTCCGACTTATGCTTATACTCCTGCCAATAATGATGTTGTTACCTGTCAGTTGACTTCGAGTGAGCCATGTACCCTGGGCAACCCGGTCATGTCGAATACGGTGACCATGACAGTTTTTGACAATCTCCTTGTAGGTTCCATCAGCGCTGACCAGACGATCTGTTCGGGCATCGTGCCATTACAATTAAATGGGATAGCTCCGTCAAACGGAACTAGCCCTGTTTACCAGTGGCAGAGTTCACTTGATAACAATACCTTCAACAATATCAGCGGAGCAACCCTGCTTAATTACCAGCCGGGCGCTTTGACAACGAACACCTATTACAAGCAGTTGCAGGATGCAGCAGGAACCTGCGGCGGCCCATTGGCAACCAACACGGTAACTATTACGGTCAACCCGAATCTGCCAGTATCTGTGGCAGTTAATCCATCGGCCAACCCTGTTTGTGCTGTCACCGCAGTGACCTTCACGGCATCACCGATCAACGGCGGAACCACACCTTCTTACCAGTGGTTTGTGAATGGAACAGCTGTAGGATTCAACAGCGCCATCTATTCTTATACACCGGTCAACAATGATGTGGTTACCTGCCAGCTAACTTCAAGTGAAACATGTACCCTGGTCAACCCGGTCATGTCGAATACGGTTACCGTGACTGTGCTTCCGAATCTACCGGTAGCAGTTGCCATTGCACCATCGGCCAACCCGGTTTGCAATGGTAATCCAGTAACCTTCACCGCATCACCCTTCAATGGAGGAACCACACCTGCCTACAATTGGTATGTGAACGGTGTATCTGCCGGAACCAACAACATAGCCTTTACTTATATACCGGCCAATAATGACGTTGTTACCTGCAGGCTTACCTCGAGTGAGCCTTGTACACTGGGAAATCCGGCCATGTCGAATCCAGTGACCATGACAACCCTGGAGAATCTCCTGGTTGGCTCCATCAGTGCTGATCAGACGATCTGTTCAGGGATCGTACCAGTGCAACTAAATGGAATACCTCCATCAAACGGAACAAGCCCTGTTTACCAGTGGCAGAGTTCACTTGATAACAATACGTTCAACAATATCAGCGGAGCAACCCTGCTTAATTACCAGCCAGGCGCCCTGACAACGACTACCTATTACAAGCAGTTACAAAATGCAACTGGTCCCTGTGGCGGACCATTGCCAACCAACGCAGTTACCATCACGGTAAATCCGAATCTGCCGGTTGCAGTTGCAGTTACTCCTTCAGCCAACCCGGTTTGTTCAGGTATCTCTGTAACTTTCATGGCATCGCCGATCAATGGTGGAACAACTCCTGCTTACCAGTGGTTTGTGAACGGGAACCCAACCGGAGCGAACAGTAATGTCTATTCTTATATACCGGTGGATAATGATGTTGTAACCTGTCAGCTGACCTCCAGTGAAACATGTACCACCGCAAACCCTGTTATGTCGAACACAGTTACAATGACAGTGCTTCCGATCCTGCCTGTTTCTGTTACAGTAGCTCCATCGGCCAACCCTGTTTGCGACGGAATATCTGTTACATTCACAGCTTCTCCGCTCAATGAAGGCACCACTCCTGTGTATCAATGGTATGTAAACGGAACTCCAGCAGGGACCAACAGCGCTACTTATTCTTATGCTCCGGTCAACAATGATGTTGTTACCTGTCAGCTGACTTCAAGCGAACCTTGTACATCAGGCAGTCCTGCGATATCGAATGCAGTGACAATGACAGTGATTTCTGTTTTACCTGTATCTGTAGCGGTATTGCCGTCGGCGAATCCGGTTTGTGCGGGCACTTCGGTAACCTATACCGCATCACCGGTCAATGGCGGAACCACACCGGTTTACCAGTGGTATGTAAATGCAGTTCCAGCCGGAACCAACAGTACAATCTTTACGCATATTCCGGTCAACAATGATGTTGTTACCTGCGAGCTTACTTCGAGCGAACCATGTACCCTGGGCAGCCCTGCCATGTCGAACACCGTGACGATGGCCGTGCTCACGAACCTCCCGGTTGCAGTAGCCGTTACACCATCGGCCAACCCGGTTTGCGGCCCAACCCTGGTTACATTTACGGCATCACCGATCAATGGAGGCACCACCCCTGCATACCAATGGTATGTGAATGGTGTAGCTTCCGGAACCAACAGTCCGACTTATGCTTATACTCCTGCCAATAATGATGTTGTTACCTGTCAGTTGACTTCGAGTGAGCCATGTACCCTGGGCAACCCGGTCATGTCGAATACGGTGACCATGACAGTTTTTGACAATCTCCTTGTAGGTTCCATCAGCGCTGACCAGACGATCTGTTCGGGCATCGTGCCATTACAATTAAATGGTATAGCTCCATCAAACGGAACGAGTCCTGAATATCAGTGGCAGAGTTCACTGAATAACATTACATTCAGCAATATCAGCGGGGCAACCCAGTTGAATTACCAGCCTGGTGTTTTGACAACAACTACTTATTACAAGCAGTTGCAGGATGCAACAGGAACCTGTGGCGGCCCGTTGGCAACCAACACATTGACTATTACAGTCATTCCTTCATTCGTTGCCGGATCAATTGGTTCCAGCCAGAATATTTGTGGCGGAGCTACTCCGGCACAATTATCAGGAATTTCACCGACAGGAGGGGATGGCATTTACACATATCAATGGCAGAATTCAACGGATAATGTGATTTTTACGGATATTTCGGGTGCCAACAGTCTCGACTATCAACCCGGTGCATTGCTGGTAACGACCTATTATCGTCAGATACAAACAGGTGTTTGCGGAGGACCACTTACTACCAATACAGTTATGATCACGATTGATCCACCACTGGCAATGGGTTCTATCTTTGCAGATCAGACCATCTGTAGTGGGTCCATCCCTGCTAATTTGACCGGAACAGCTCCTGCCAATGGAACGGCTCCAACATACCAGTGGCAGAGCTCACTTGATAATGTGACTTTTGCAAATATCAATGGTGCAACTGCCCTTAATTATCAACCCGGTGCTCTGACAACTACCACCTATTACCTGCAGCTTCAGAATGCAACAGGAACCTGTGGCGGCCCATTACCAACCAATGTAGTGACCATTACGGTGACTCCTCAACTGGTCGTTGGATCAATCAGTGCTGACCAGGTCATCTGCTACGGTACTATTCCTGCGCAATTGAATGGTGTAGCACCCATGAAAGCTGCATCCGAATCTTACCAATGGCAGAGTTCAACTGATAATGTAACATTTACAGACATCCCTGGTGCAATTGGTTTAAATTATCAGCCCCTTGCATTAACAGTGACAACCTATTTCCGTCAGTGGCAGGATAAACTTGGTACATGTGGCGGTCCGCTGGTAACCAATGTGGTAACCATCACTGTTACGCCCGACATCATTGTAGGATCAATCAGTGCTGACCAGACCATTTGTATTAACACAGCGCCATTCCAGCTGAATGGTATCGCCCCGGCGAATGGAACAGCACCTGTTTACCAATGGCAGAGCTCGCTGGACAACATAACATTTGCGAATATCAATGGTGCTACTGCTCTTAACTATCAGCCCGGAGTGTTGTCTGCAACAACCTATTATCAGTTGTTACAAAGTGCCACGGGAACTTGCGGTGGACCAAAAGCAACCAACGTGGTGACAATTACCACCAGCACGGATGCTCTTCTTGTACCAGGTACCATCGGATCGAACCAGACTATTTGCATAAACACTGCTCCGGCAGCGTTGGTGGGTACTCCTCCTGCAAATGGCACAGCTCCTACATACCAGTGGCAGAGTTCATTAAATAATGTAACATTTGCCAATATAAGCGGGGCAACAGCTCTTACCTATCAACCCGGTGTGCTTGCGGTAAAAACTTATTA
Organism: uncultured Draconibacterium sp.; assembly: GCA_964355945.1. Lineage (GTDB taxonomy): Bacteria > Bacteroidota > Bacteroidia > Bacteroidales > FEN-979 > CAIVAT01. Next base: position 41,527 of record CAYHGE010000004.1, on the reverse strand, counting down.
TCAATTGCTGCAAAATGCTACAGGAACCTGTGGCGGACCATTACCCACTAACGTGGTGGTAATTGATATGACACCAAATCTTGCGGTGGGCAGCATCAGTGCAAACCAGTCTATCTGTGCCGGTAATACACCAGCCCAATTGAATGGTGTTGCCCCTGCAAACGGGACTGCTCCGACGTATCAGTGGCAGAGTTCGCTGGATAATATCACCTTTGCCAACATCAGCGGAGCAACCATGCTCAACTACCAGCCGGGAGCGATTGTTGCGACAACCTATTTCAGGCAGATGCAAGATGCACTCGGAACCTGTCAGGGACCACTGCCAACCAATGTGGTTACAATTACTTTCAACCCGAACCTCATCGTTGGCTCGATCAGTGCAAACCAGGCGGTTTGTCCAGGTAATACACCTGCACAGCTTAACGGTATTGCACCGGGCAATGGCACATCTCCGTCATATCAGTGGCAGAGTTCGCTTGATAATATCACTTTTGCCAACATCAGTGGTGCGACCATGCTCAATTACCAGCCAGGATCCATCGTAGCCACAACATACTACAGACAGCAGCAGAATGCGCTTGGCACGTGTGGAGGACCACTACCCACTAATGTAGTGACCATTTCTATAAACCCGGGTCTCGTTGTTGGGTCTATCAGTGCAAGCCAGTCTATTTGCGCTGGTACTGCTCCTGCATTGCTGAATGGTGTTGCCCCATCCAACGGAACATCTCCAACGTATCAATGGCAAAGTTCACTGGATAATGTCACATTCTCCAATCTCAGTGGTGCAACCATGCTAAACTACCAACCAGGTATTCTTGCGGCTACAACTTATTTCAGACAGCAACAGAATGCCTCAGGAGCCTGTAACGGACCGCTGCCAACCAATGTGGTGACAATTACTGTCAACCCGGTATTGACTGTCGGATCGATCAGTGCAAACCAGACGATATGTTCCGGCTCAATCCCGGCACAGTTGATCGGCGTTGCACCAACAGGCAGCATCGGACCATACACGTATCAATGGCAGAATTCAACCGATAATGTTACATTTACCAACATTGGCGGAGCCATTAACCTTAACTATCAACCAGGTGCATTGACCGCCGTAACCTATTACAGGCAAATACAGTCATCGGCCTGCGGAACTCCGGTTACCACCAACGTAGTAACAATCAGCATCTATGCCTTACCGGTTCCGACAATTACCGGTCCTGCATCAGTCTGTCTGAACTCTGTCGGAAACATATATAATACAGAGGCTGGGATGACAGGCTACACGTGGACAGTATCTGCAGGGGGCACAATTACTGCCGGTGCAGGAACCAGTGCAATTACAGTTACCTGGAGCACTACCGGGGCGAAAACAGTTACAGTAAATTATACCAATGCAAATAACTGTACAGCTGCAACACCTGCTACTTATAATGTAACAGTAAATGCCCTGCCGGTTCCAACCATTGCCGGACCAGCATCCGTATGTTTGAACTCAACTGGTAATGTTTACAACACAGAAGCCGGAATGACAGGATATACCTGGACGGTATCTGCGGGAGGTACAATTACTGCAGGAACTGGTACCAGTGCAATCACAGTGACCTGGAGTACCATCGGTGCCAAGACGGTTACGGTGAACTATAACAACGCAAATGGCTGTACTGCAGCAACACCCACTACCTATAATGTAACAGTAAATGCCCTGCCGGTTCCAACCATTGCCGGACCAGCATCCGTATGTTTGAACTCAACTGGTAATGTTTACAACACAGAAGCCGGAATGACAGGATATACCTGGACGGTATCTGCGGGAGGTACAATTACTGCAGGAACTGGTACCAGTGCAATCACAGTGACCTGGAGTACCATCGGTGCCAAGACGGTTACGGTGAACTATAACAACGCAAATGGCTGTACTGCAGCAACACCCACTACCTATAATGTAACAGTAAATGCCCTGCCGGTTCCAACCATTGCCGGACCAGCATCCGTATGTTTGAACTCAACTGGTAATGTTTACAACACAGAAGCCGGAATGACAGGATATACCTGGACGGTATCTGCGGGAGGTACAATTACTGCAGGAACTGGTACCAGTGCAATCACAGTGACCTGGAGTACCATCGGAGCAAAAACGGTTACGGTGAACTACAATAACGTAAATGGCTGCACGGCAGTAACACCTGCCACTTACACAGTGACAGTGAATGCGTTGCCGGTTCCGACAATTGCCGGTCCAGCTTCAGTTTGTCTGAACTCCACTGGCAATATATACACTACGCAGACAGGTATGACAGGTTACACATGGACAGTTTCTGCCGGAGGTACAATTACTGCCGGTGCCGGAACAAGTGCGATTACTGTTACCTGGAGCACGGTTGGCGCAAAAACAGTTACCGTGAACTATGCCAATGCGAATGGCTGTACTGCAGCAACCGCTGCTACATATAACGTAACGGTAAATGCGCTGCCGGTTCCGACAATTGCCGGTCCTGCAACCGTTTGTGTGAACTCAACAGGGAATGTTTACACTACGGAGACGGGCATGACAGGTTATACCTGGACTGTATCGGCCGGAGGAGCAATCACCGCCGGTTCAGGCACGAGTGCAATTACTGTAACCTGGAGCACCGCCGGTGCCAAGACTGTAACGGTTAACTATAACAATGCCAATGGCTGTACTGCTGCATCACCTGCAACATACAACGTAACAGTCAATGCATCGCCAACCCCAACAATAACGGGTCCTGCACTGGCTTGCCAGGGTGGATCGGCAACATATACAACCCAGACAGGCATGACCAATTATGTTTGGACGGTATCTGCCGGTGGCACTATCACTGCGGGTGGTACATCAACCAGCAGCAGCGTTACTGTTACCTGGAATGCAATCGGAGCACAGACTGTTACGGTGACCTACACCAACATTTGTCCTGCCGCTGCGCCTGCAATCTACAATGTAACCGTAAACTCAGCTCCCGTTCCGACCATTGGAAGTACAAACAACCCGTGTGTCGGCTCAACAAACAACATCTACTACACTGAAAGCGGGATGACCGGATATGTCTGGACTGTTTCTGCCGGTGGAACCATTGTTTCAGGTCAGGGCACAAGTTCCCTGGATGTGACATGGAACCAGCTTGGCATCCAGACAGTAACCGTGAACTATGCCAATGCATCCGGATGTTTGGCTGCAACGCCAACTGTTTATACAGTTTTCGTGAACTCTCCACCCAGCACGGTAGGAGCGATAACAGGAACGTCATCGCTTTGTGCCGGAACGAATGGAGTGGTTTATTCTACCACGCCTGTGGTTGGTGCAACATCCTACACCTGGTCGGTGCCTGCCGGAGCAACCATCGCCTCTGGCGCTGGCAGCACAAGCATTACTGTTAACTTCGGAACTTCGGCTGTTTCTGGCGCTGTTACAGTTTCGGCTGTGAATCAGTGTGGTAATGGTCCTGTTGCCACCTTTGCTGTAACCGTGAATCCGTTGCCGGCAGCTGCCGGAACGATAACCGGTCCTGCATCGGTATGTGCGGGTTCTACAGGTTTGGTTTATACTGTTCCTGCCATTGCAAGTGCAACAAGCTATGTATGGACAGTACCCGCCGGGGCAACAATAACCGCTGGTGGTACCACCAACAGCATTGTTGTAAGCTTTGGAAATACTCCCGCAAGTGGTGTGATCACCGTGAAGGGAACAAACACCTGCGGAAGTGGCACAGTATCGCCAAACTTCAACGTGACCATCAACGCCATTCCATCTGCTCCTGTTGTTACCGCAGTAGGCTCACTGCTCACAAGCAGTATTGCCAACGGTAATCAATGGTACTATGAAGGAACAGGTGCGATTCCGGGTGCTACAAACCAAACCTATACTGCCACCATCACTGGCTGGTATTGGAGCGTTGTATCTTCAAACGGATGTTCCTCCGACACCTCGAACCACGTTTACGTGTTGTTTGTTGGCCAGGAAGAGTTGATGAGCAGCAACTTCAACATTTACCCGGTGCCAAACAATGGTAAATTCAACGTGTCCATCATCACCCCAACTCAACAGACCTTTACCATCGAGGTGTACAATGTAATTGGTGAGAAGTTCTATGAGCAAAAGGATGTGACAACGACCGGCGGGAAATTCGAAACACGCATCGATCTCGGGCAGGTTGCCAGGGGGATCTACACCGTTGTATTCCTGAACAGTGAATACAAAGTTGTCAGAAAGATGTTTGTTAACAGATAACCGGATTTTCTGGTATTAATAAAAACAGCCGCCTGGTTTGATCCGGGCGGCTGTTTTTATTATAAGCTATTTATTAGTCTCTCAACCCATGCTAATCCACCACCGGGTTATGTGCAGCATTCAGCGACCACATTGGCCAGCCTGTTAATGATCGGTTACGGGTGTTGTAAGATATAAGCTTTCCCTCTTTTGAGCCTGCATAGATCCATCCATCGTGAATGACTGGTTGGAATTTTACCGATGCTTCCAGGTTGTATGTGTTTTCATCTGTCCCTTTAACCGGATCAACGACCATTATTTTTCCGGAACGGGTGGATGCGATAATTTTCTGATTTACGACCTGAGGCATGGAGGAAAACTCATCTTCCTGCATGCCGGGACGTTTTGAAATATCGATGACCCAGAGAGAAATTCTTTTCCCTGTATCACATCCGTATTATTCAAAATAGCCGGGGTTGGCGTTTCACTTTTTGCAGGAAAATTAACATGATAGCCATGCTCGGTGACCTGTACATTTGACTGATCAAATCCGATCTTTTTTACGCCGACGGACATGAATTCAGTGATAAAACCGTTTTTATCGCGCATTGCCCCCTTGAAGAAATTTTTAATCTCTTCTGTTCCCCGGTAGGTTATGAACGCCTCATCTTCGAGCAGGACACCCTCCTTGTATGGGTATTTGCAAAGGAATATATCACGCTCATACGTCAGGTGAAGCGTATAGTCTGCGCCATATGGCAGAAGAAAACAAGCTTTCCCCTGTGAGTCGGTTTTCGAGGTGAAGACGCTGGATTTCCCAACTGTGTTCAGGAATACAGATTCACCGGGCAATGGCCTGTGCTCATAGTTCTGAACTGTAACCTCCAGAAAAGCCCGCAGAGAGGTCGCCCTTTTCTTTTTGACCGACTCCTGATATACGGTATCGTTCGAGGTTCTTTCTGTAATTTCTGTTGGAAGGTAGGGAATGTCAACGGTAAGAGAATAACCAGATAAGGCTGGGATCTGGTATGTTTTCAGATCTTTCGACTCCCCGATACCCAGGTGGTAGTCGCCATGCAAGATAACCTGAAATCTTGCAACACCTGAATTGTTGGTTCTGGAAGCATAAACTTTCCGGTATTTAGGGCACACCAGCATGACCGGAAGATTTTGCTGAGGTTTGTGGTCCAGGTCGGTGATCCTTGTTGTAATGCGCGCTTCTAATGCCCCAACCTTGAAAAATGATGCTCCGAAGTTTTGAAAAACCGTATCATAAGGATGCTCCTTCAATGATACCGGTTTTGATACCAGGATTGTTTTAGTCAACACAGCAGTGGGTGCCGGAGCAATGTTGATTTCATCCAGCAGGTTTCCGTCATCATCTTTCAGAAAGTAGCCATGCCCAACCTCCACAGGAACCTCGATCAGTCCTTTCTGACCGGAAACAACGCTGATGGCCAGTTGCGTTGTCTGGTCAGTGAGATGAATCTGAAACGACGGAACTGGCTCTCCTGAATCATTTTTCAGACTCAGGTACAGGATCCGTGCCTTGCTGTACTGATCTGATTGTGCGGTTGCCGACCATGATAGCATAATTAACATGCCGGAAAAAATCAATCTTGTTGTTTTCATACCGATGATGTGTTTAATATTAGAACGGGGAGGACAGCCCTGAATTGTTGTTAATTACCAAAGAAGGAGATCATTTTAACCTCTATTACCGAATTTTTTAACTGATACGCGGTTCCATTTTCTGCAAAAACAGGTTTTAATCCATGCAGATAACTTATCTGAACTCCAAGTTCTTTAGTTTGATATCCCACTCCGCCAGCCAATCCATAATTGAATCTGCTGACATTCGGAAGCTTCTCCTTCTCGCTATCCGACTCTCCCATGGCGCTCACGGTCACTTTCATCCTTGAATGTGTGGTGATGTCAGCAAACGGCCCTGCAGCAACATACAAACCCCCGGGTGTAATGAACTTGAACATAACCGGAATATGTAAGTAATTGACATTCAATGCAATTCTCATGTTGATGTCAATGCCATCAAGGTTGCAGGTTCCCTTCAACCGGGTTCCTTCGTTGATATAATTTACCTCAGGCTGGATGATCAGCCATTTTACAGGTTTGTAATTCAATGTAAACCCAAAGTTGATTCCCAGTCTGGGGGCTTCATGAAATTCTGCATAAATTCCCTCGCTGCTTAGTCCCTGTTCAATCTGGTTTGCAAAGAGGTCCATTCCACCCCGCCACCAGGAGACATTTACACCATAAGAGATGCCAAAATTTACTTTCTGGCTATACCCGTTGAGAGAAACCATCAGGACAAATATCAGGATGGTGGTGATCTTCATCAAATTGCTCATCATCTGCTTGCCTGCCTGACGATAAGACGTTGTATGACCGCATGGCCAATTTTTTATTCTGTTTGATGTTTTCATGGGTTTCAGTTTTTTGTGATTACTCGGTTAGTTTTAAAGATGGTTTTTTAATGTTCTGTCAGTTCACCTTTTGTTTCGGTGCTCTCAGCGTTTTCATCAACCTGGGCAGGTTCGGTTTTTTCATGTCCCAGTCCGATCATTACGACGAGCACCACGATTGCCAGAATATCGAGCCAGATTAAGCTGAAAAGGTTGTCTCCGTTAACGGCGTCAGGTGAACTTGTGCCAATTAAATAACCAATTCCGAATACGATCCCACCGGGCAGCAACGCCCATGCTTTGTAGCCTCTGTTCCAAGCTGTCAGGGTTAAGAAAATTTCCAGGAATAACATACTTACCTCCTTTTTTAAATGTTGTAAATAATGGGTTGATTTCTGCCGGTTGAATGATTTTCGAGCCGGTCTCTGATGTATATACCAGCTGAATTTCTATTTTTCACAGAGAAATGAAAAATATTTTATAATCCTAAGTGTTCCTTTGTGTTCTTAGTGCTAAGTGGTTTATTTTCAATGTGGATTTTGGAGATTTTCAGGAGGAAAAAAAGCAGAAGCGCATTCTGCTGTAGATATTTATTTTTAGTTTTTGTGAGAAAAAACTACTTTTACATGGAATACAAGCCAGAATACCCACTGCATTGTTGCGAATCATCAGCATTGTGATGGTATACTCCTTTGCTGATCAACGTCTCAATAGTTTGTAAAAAGCATATATTGACTCTGATATGGGAACCTTGATTCAATTCGGTACGCTTCACGATTATTTGAAAACCAATGGATATGTGATCTGTGAAAAGGATCTGGATAAAGGTCAACCCATTGCAGATAAGCTGAATGAAATCAAACATCTTTCAGGTGAAAGCCGGTATCTGGTATTCAGGGAGTTTATTGAGCAGGAGGATTTGTACGACCCCGGTATGCTTCAAAGTTATAGCGCCCTCATTAACTGGTTTCAGAATAAAATTCCCATAATAAGGCTGATTGCCCTGCTAGAACTTTTCACCAGCCATTTTTCAACGATAGCGTTCAATGTTTTTGGGCAAATCCTTCATGACAGGATTTCACATTTTAATAGTCAGATAATTAGCGGGGTCAATCCCGGACAAGAATTGAATCAAGATAATGCCAGCATTTTTTTTGACAATATCACTGTTGAAAAGGTCTATCGAAACTGTTCTCTTGACCAGCTGGCAATCCTGGCAAAAGAGTTTCCTGCTGATCATCATAATGCAGTTATCATAACAGAATCAATCAATTGCAAAATTGATGATGTGCTCCGGCACTGGCTTAACAGGAAAACACAGGATGAAACAATAACGGATACAGTACTTTTGCGGGTCCAGGCAAGAATCAATGAGATTCTTGCCAACTATATACCCTTTCATCAATTTACACCCTTTATCAAAACCGTCATCCTGAGAAGGTTTTTTGATGAACACAGAAGGAGAATTATTCAACCCGTTGAGGGTCATGTCAATGCAGGCAGCCATTCCACCGATCGGCCAAATCGATTGCCTGAGTTCACGAGGGATGAGGACGATAACGCTTTTTTCATCATGTTGAATTTTATCACCATCACTTTAAGTTTGTTTTTGAAGACCACCTTTAAGCCACACCAGAAATTAATTTTCACCTATACGCAAATGTTTCATACCGGAAACGAAACAAAAAAAATAACGCTTGATTCATTTCTGACGGATAATGTAACCGACAAACTCTACGAAATCTGGGCCGGTATTCTTGATAAAATTGAATCGGTTTGCCAGGAACTGGATCAACATCCTGGTCGCTTATTTCACAAGGATTTTTGGGATTACACCACGTCTGTTCCCCCGCAGTTCAATGGGTTTAAGCAGGAGCTGGACCATTCCGTTATCTCAACCTACCCGGGAGGCGATTATCATGAATTGAGAACAGCCTTTCCCAACCATAAAGTTGGGGACCTGATTGTTCAATCCCTTTTACCCGGAGGGTTTAAAGAGATCCAGCATATTATCGGAACCTGGAATTCCAGGATAAAAAATGAATTGAAAAAGCAAATTCACTGAAAAGTGGAGAGTTGTTGTGTGTCATAATTATATATCTGAACCCGTCAATCAAATGTCATGAGCAACCATATTGATATTTTAACGCTTCTTGATTATGCTCGCGGAAAAATCACTGATGATGCGGTGTTTGATCAGATTGCCGATCACCTGGGAAGTTGTAATCATTGCCTGAAGATACTTCATTCGCACGACCACCTGATAAAAAATCATGAAGAGGTGATGGAAATGCTGTTTCCACCTGCACCAATGGCTGAAGAACCGGAGAAGATTCCAGTGAAACCGAACGCCGGAGGAGGAGTATCCATAACGCCGGTGAGCGGATTTTTTAATAAGCAAATTCATGATTTACTCGACCAGGCAGTCATCATGGGAGGTGAAATGAGGGATCGGGTTTTAGAAGTTATTGAAGAGTTGAAATTCCTGACAACCTTGCAGGAGCGGCTGATTCCGGTAGCCAGTATCAATTTTCTCGGGATGGACGACAGGAAAGTGAACCCGGAGAAACTCCACCTGATTAATGCGGATCAAGTCAGGTTACATCTCGCCTCCAATATGCAATGGAATCTTGAAGATTTCGTCATGGAATTTACGGGAGTGTGTTTCTATCTTATATACGATAAAGAAGATTATCAGTCGCTGGTCGGGCAAAAAATTACCATGGCAACCAATGAAATCCCCTATCTGTTGTTTGCAACATTTGAAGGAGCAGGCAGCAGTGCAATTGCGAAATTTGAGATCGCTATTGAGAAGATGAATGATCCAGGAGATGAAGATCATTTAAAAGAAGAAAAAAATCTCGACTTGTATGTGTTTATTCATGATCAGCCAGTCGAATAACAGGAACATTACATAAGGACTCAAAACTTCAAGCAAGTGAAAACAAACAGAACAAGCCTGATCATCAACCTGATGGTGGTGATTATTATCCTGCTGAGCTTCAATAGTTGCATGGATGATGGCATCAAGAAAAATCTCTCATGCGACAACCTGAAAGCCATTTCCCTGAAGGAACTGCAAAAAAAGCTGGTAACCGCGAATGAAACAGAACTCAGGGAGATCAAGCGTTTTTACGGAATCAGCCAGCTTTATGGATTTTACTGGGACGAAAAAGCCAGGGATCTTATTTTAATTGGAGAAGCAGACGTTAAAAAACCACCTTTGAATTTTGACGATTTTGTGGTCAGCCTCCGGTACAATTATATGTACTATTCAAAAAAAAGCGGCGATACGAACTATTACGAGGATCTCTCCTGTACCATTGACCCCGATATCAATATATGGAACCGGCTCGATGTGCTGGAAAGCAAGAATAACAGCACCGATACCGTTTCAAAGGAGGATGAGTGGGCGCGTATTTGCGGGGAGCCGCAGTCGGTAAAAGTGTTTGGCATCCCATCCACCACACACCTGGCATCCGTCATGGTAAATGCCGACTATTTTTTAAAGGACATTACCAATGGCAGTGTGAATATCGAAGCAGCAGGCGGGGTTAAAAGTATGGCTCAGATGCGGAGGGATCTGGTCACAGAGGCTGTGAAGAAAGGAAAGCCGGTTAAATTTGGATCACCCTTAAACCGTTTTGAATTCACCGCAGGAAAAGCATTTTTTCAAAATTCCGACAACCTCTATATCTTGTACAAATTACCGGTTGTATTGGTAACAGAGGCCGAATACAACTCAAAAACCGAGTTTAAGGGTACCGGGAAAGAAGATCCCATGGCCAAAAAATTCACCCAGGGGTTCAACAAGAACTACAAAGATATCGCAAAGTTATATCCCATCTATGATACCCTTGCAAATGCATTCCGGATTTTCGCCATTTCAAAGGCACTCTCTGAGAGCAATCTGGTAACTGACATTACCTTTTATGACCAGATTCTCAACAACTATAAAACAGATACGGTACTGTTTCAACCGGCACTTGCAGGCAAAAGCATGGTGAACCGTGTTGACTACCGGGAAAACGACCGGCAATGCACACAATACCTCTATTCCTGCGGTGGTGTAAACCTTACTTCGAAAATTCAGAAAGCGGGCATGGGAAGAATAATCCGCAATGATTTCATGCGAAATATTATCTCTGCCAAACCCGGGCCCGAAGCAATTCACTGGAATTTCAAGGTGAATAAAAAGGCCTGGACCCTGTTCATCCATTGATTGCTTCGAAATATGATGAATGACCCAAAGCAGACCCACTTTAAAAACAACATTGAGCTTGCTGAGTACCACCTCGGTTCCGAAGAAATACAACCTGCTCTGACGGCAGCCCTGGCTGCTTACCTGGAAGCAGATGCTGCCGCAAGGTTAATTCTCAAGGATCCGGAAATGCCGGAATACCTTATCCGGCTTGGAAACATACTGTTTGCATTGGAGGAATACCCTAAATCCGTTGATTGTTTTATCCTCGTTGAGAATAGTGTTGGCGAAACCGACCTGGGTAAACTGGCTTCAGCTAAAAAAGCACTCACGCTCGCAAAAACCGGAAAGTATTCAAGGGCGATTGAACTTCTTCTTGGAACCCTGCAAACGCCTTGGCTTGACGAGGTTGTCAGGAACAAAACAACCAAATACCTGGCAGATGTTTATCTTTATGCCGGACAGCATGCAGAGGCGATCAGGTATTACGAAAATGCTTACCGGGAACTGCAAACAATGGAGGATTATCCGCCCGACTGGCCCCTGGAAATCCTGAATAACCTGGCATCAGCCCATTATGAGGCCGGACAATATTCACTTGCCCTGGAAAAGTACCACCTTGTGGTTGGAGAAATCAGCAACAACCAGCTGCCAGGCTTCAACAGCATCCGGATTTCTGCATTAAGCAGCATAGCCCAGGTGTATATCATGCTTTACGATGTTCCTTCTGCAAAGAGAATCCTGGCATCAATCGACAGGAGAACAGCTACCCAAACAGAGTGTGACTCTGTCAATTTAATGCTGGCCCAGGCAGAACTGACTGAATTTTCTGCCGGAATCCCTGAACATAGTGAACATCTCGACTGGATCATGGAGTTCCGGTGTGAAAACATGGAGCGCGAAACGGACCGGAATATACTCAATCTGCAAAGCTACGTTGAGTTGCGAAGAGGGCATGTCGGTTCAGCCATCAGCCTGCAATCGAGGCTCATCGATTATTCCAGGAAAACAGAGAACAGGCATGAACTCATCACCCATCTTTTTAATCTTTGCCTTTACCTTCAACATGCCCGTGAAACCTGGCATGTTGATCAGATACCGGCACTGCTTGAAGAAATTGAAACACTTTTGCAGGGGGATGAAAAATCCATGGATTCAATTACCAGGTATATTAAAATCGCCAGGGTGTATAGCGAGCTGGGCTGTTTTGAAGCTGTTGGCAGAATAGTGCAACGGGTATTCATCATGGAACATGAGCTGTTCCGAAGTATTGTCTTCTCCGGCAACAGGGCACACCTCTATTATACGGATCTGCTCAATCTTCTGGCTAATCTGGTGCTGACGGCTTCGCGTAAACTGACCGGTGAAAGGGATCGCCTGGAGTCGCATTTTGTGAGATTATATTTAAAAACAAAAAACCTCTCTTTTACGCAAAATGTCGTATTGGGCGAACAGCTATGCAATGCTGAATTCCATGACCCCGATTTACTTTTGCAATACAGGCAAAAGGTAAAGGAAATGATGGTCAGGGAGCCCTCCGGGAACAGCCGGTCCGCTGAAAAAATCAAGTCGGAGGTGGAGTCTCTGGAGCAAAAAATAAAAAGTGGATCCGGGTATTTTCAGCGGATTAATGATTTGCTTGATGTTGACTGGAGAGTCATCCAGGGAAGGTTGGATGAGGATGAAGGTGCCATCGTTTTTTTCAGGTATGAACACCTTGATGGTATAGAGGGAGATAATTCCGGCTATGCCGCCTTTCTGTTCAAACCAGGGATGGAACATCCGGTTTTTTGTCAGCTGGAGGTTTCAGACAATCAGTTGCGTGACATGCTTCCGTTCTTTATCGTTCGCGATTACCGGGAGGGAGATTCTTTCCGGATCACCGTCGAATATCCGATGGTTGCCGCACTCGGCAAGCTGTATGACCTGTTATTCCGGCCTGTCATGGGTTATCTGGAATACACCCGCCAAATCTGGTTTACCGTTGACGGATTGCTGAACCTGGTGCCATTTCACGCCCTCCTGCCGGAGAAAAATCTATGCCTCACAGACAAATTTGACCTGATCCAGTTGCACAGTCTGAGGGATTTGAAATCAAAGTCATCAGCAATTACGGTTGAGAATATGGCACTGTTCGGAGGGATCGATTTTGGAACTCCCCATCCGGCCGGTAATATTAATGACCCGTCGGATCGTTCAACCCTCTCTTCCATTCGTAATATTGCCGGAGCAGAACAGGAGATAGGTGAGATATCAGAAATATTCCGGGCAGCCGGAGTCATGCCGGAAATTAACTCCCGGCTGGATATGGGCAACATTCACAAGCTCTGTGATCAGCGTTCACCCGCAGCGATCCATTTTCTCACGCATGGCTATTTTTTCAATGACGAGCTCCGGAACTATGACCTGATGGAGACCGGCGATTTTTCTATCCGCGACATCAACTCACACACGAACCCATTGCTTCGCTCCGGTCTGATCGCATCGGATTATAACTTTTTCCTCCATTCAGAGAAAGTAAGCTCCGGGGAACGCGGAGCCATTACCGCTTATGACATTTCAAACCTGAAACTGGACCACACATTCCTGGTCACGGTACATGCATGTGAAACCGCGCTGGGTGCAGTCCGCAATGGTGAGTCATACGGACTGGCATCCGCCTTCAAAAAGGCAGGTGTTCAATTCGTCATCCTGACATTGTGGAAAGTTCAATATACGGAGTTTTATATCTTTTTATACCGGCATCTACTTGCCGGTCCCACCCATGATGTCAGAAGATCATTCAACCTGGCCATGGCCGAAATGAGAGCCAAATATCCGAATCCCTATTATTGGGGAGGGTTTGTGCTGGTTGGGTAGCAAGTCAAATTCTTTCACCAGTCGCTGATCCGGACCCCGGTAATAATCCTGCAGCCATTCTCCACCGGCAATACCCTCACTGTTTTAGCGAACCCTCCATACAAAAACCCGGGAAGGTCTTTGTCAGGGATGCCTTCAATTTTCACTTTGGGTATCTTTTGTATTTCAGCCATGGCATCTTCCCTGTATTTGGTTTTCAAATCAGCATCCTTGGTCGTTGCAATATAGTACAACAAATTCCGAAACGCAAGTATGATTGCGGTGCGTTCCCTGTTGATACGGTCAACTGCCGAGTCCGGCGGGCAATTTGAGGAACCTGCGGTGTAAGATCTTTGAATTTCCCCGGACAAGGTTTCGGATTGCACTGTAGTTTCCGAATTTTCCGGTGGAACTGCAATCAGGATAACCGTGGTTTGTAGCAACTCCGCTTTGTCTATGTTTTTTAAATCCTCCACGATCCGGCAATTCAGCCTTGCGAAATCATGATCTACTTTCCATTGAACCCCGGAAATTTGATAATTCCGGCATGTTGAGTCGCTGGTTATGAGGTAAACCAACGCACCTCTGCCATGTATCAGCAGATAATTCCCAATGGTGTTCGACAGGCTCATCTCACTGCCAGGTGGATCAGAGAAGAATTGCCTGTCGGGATAGTTTTCAAATGAGTTGTTGCTGTTATAGAAGAGATTCGTACGCAACTCCCGCTGTTTTTCGGGGTTGTTGCGGGTAATAAAAGCCTCGAACTGACCAGGATGTGTTGTGAATTCCCGTTTATAGGGCACGGGTAAATCTATTCTTTCCAGAATGATTTTATCCTGGATAAAGGCTGTATCATGGCATTGATGCGGATATAGCAACTCCAGCATGGCCATGAAATTCTCGTCAAGCCTGTCATCTGCCACAGGTATCGGCTGCAGGATGACCAGCCTGGTGTCTCTGATGTGCTCAACCGACCCGTTCACGCAGGAGATTGCCAGTATGACGCCAATAACCAACTGTGAGATAAGGAGAATCACACGGCACGACTTCCGTTTTACGGCAACGTGAAGAGAAATATCACACATCTCGTTCATATATCAGATCTCCGGGTGTATGTTTTAAAATTTTTCTTACAGAGATGAATGTTCTGAAAAGGGCTACAGATAAAATAATGAACAGGAGGATTGCAACCCAGGAATTTGTCAGGGAAAAATAATTCTGAGCCGGGTCCAATGCCAGAAATTTGCCAAGAAGGTGCTTTTCGAAAAGTTCCCCGCATACATCTGCTACCAGGAATGCCGGAAACAAAGCCATCACGAAAATTTTCAGTGTGACACCGGTGTATAACCAGGTTAAAGCAGAACTATTCACCCCGAAAGCGAGGAAGGTTCCAAGGTTTTTCTTTATGGTCAGCAGATGTTTCCGGATAACCCCGGAAATATAGATCGATACCGAAAAGATGGAAAGCAACATTAACAGTGTGATTACGCCCATTGCCACGTTCCCGGTGTAAAGGTAATTTTCCCTTGCCGTCAGTACTTCCATGTTAAGCTGTAAGCCGAGGTTTGCCTTAAGGTATGTTGAGAATGTCCTTATTTTTTCCAAATCGTTGAACTCAATCGCCAGAAAATCATGAAAGAATGAAGAATTATCACAGATACTATCTTTTGACAACTCAAAATACTGGCCGTATTGATGTCCTTTCAATGACTTCATGCGGGCAATACGTTCATTTGTGCTTTGCAGTGACAGATTTTTCTCCTGCTTCCCGATTTCAATTTTCCAATTGAGAACCGACCTGTTTCCCGTTTCCAGGATGGCTGTCTGAACCGTGGAAGGGTCCCGGATTTCAAGGGCAACATATAATTCTTTAAGAACCAGGAGAATTCCGGCCGTATCAATGTCCTCAATAAATAAACGGTAATATGCGTTTTCCCGGTCATAAAATCCTGGATTCATGGTTTTACAATAGAAAAGGTTGGTATAGATGATGTCTGCCATGTCGGGCAGTTCATTGACCACTGCCAGCACCGGAATGGGAACCGGGTCGTCTGCCGGTGACAGGATCCGGATAAATGATAATGACCTTAGGTCCAGGCCTGTATCATCAGCCAGTTTTCTGGAGATGATCACCCCGTTGGGATTCCATTCAAATACATTTTCAACGGAATCAGGAAAGTACTTTGCACACACGCCGGTTTTTAACAGGTCATGTACGATACCGCTTGTTGGTTCGACTGTACGCGCTTCGTATTGAACACACCTGGTTCTCCCGATGGCCCCCAGTATCGGAACCATCCCTTTGTTGTAAAAATAGGATCCCCTGATGTGATATTCTTTCCTGAATTTGGGGTTTAATATCTGTTCATGCAGCGAACGAAGAGAATCTCTGGTACCTGCGTGATAGTTTAGGTTAATCCAGTTTGAAAAAGGGTCGGCAGCCAGTTTTTGCTGGTAGCTCAATGTGCTTTTCGCAAAACCAAATGCCAGGAGGGTGATGAACAGGATAACAAACAAAGTTAAAATAGTACTGTAGTCATGGCCTCTTAACGCCTTAAACTCATTTTTAAAAATAACCGAACGAAAGGTGGTTTTAGCCATCGTTGTATTTCAAGGTAAGATGCTCATTGGAACCCAGTAATAATAGATTCCTTTTTTTCCCGGAGCCTGGTTTGCATCAGTTGCATCCTCATCGAGGCTAAACCTCAGCGAGCCGGTGGCAAGAATCTCTTTGATGTTGTTTTTACAAGAGGTCAGTTTGATTTTATAGTCTTCGAAATGTTTCTGAATATTCTGATCGTTGGCAAGAATCCGCCCGAGCGGATAACGCTTGATGGGATCGGTCAATGCATATCCGTAATTTTCACCAAGTATTTTATTCATAATGACCTGTGGCGTCATTGGAAGAAGATCGTCCGGCTGCAGGTTATCTCCGACGAACCTGTTGAATAATGCCAGCCAAAAATCATATAACGATTTTGAAAAACTACTGTTATTGGACTGTACCAGCATTTTATCGAGCATGGAGCCCAATGCTTCCAACTCCGGTTTTGTCATGAGAACATTGGCCACCCAGATGTCATGATTGTTGTTGCTGCCGGGCAGATCAAATTTCATCGAAGAATATCCCTCCTCCAGGGCCCTGATATACTGAACCCGCCCGTCAATACCCGGAATATCTTTCAGTGCCCGTTGGAAAGGGTCTTCGTTGTTACTCCCGATGCCTCCCGGTTGTCGGGCATTCATGCAGATTTGCTGAATGGCACTCTGAAGGGTGTTCACAATTTTGACATATCCGGTTTTTAAAAAGGATTGCATCTGCATTGCGGCAAGTTGGCTGGAATCTGATTGTTCAATGACAGAAAGGATCGCTGCATTTTCCAGTTCATATCCTATATCTGTGCGTTTATATGCAATATTTTCAGAGCTGATATGCAACTGTTCTGCATAATGTTTTCCCGCCGATACAGAAAGTTCCTGGATTTGCTGAACCAGGTTGTTGTCGTTTTTATAGTCAAAGGCAAGCAGATAGCAGTTTTTTTCAACAATTTTTTCCTGGATGTCTTGACGAAGATTTGCCAGACCGGGGTCAGGAACCCTGAGCGTGTGGTTGTTCACCATCACGATGATGTTGGCCTGCCTTGCGTCAAAGTTTTCATTGTCAAGCACATATTTCAGGGTGGTCAGCACATTGTCATTTCCTGTCTCATATTTTTTATCAGGGATGTAGTCCCGGATAAAATCCCTTACATACTGGTAGTTGTTCCGGTTGTTCAACGAGCCTTTTTCATCCAACGAAATTTTATACTGACCAATTTGCTGACGGGGAAAAAAGCAAACGCCGAATTTTTTGTGAAAATCGGTGAACTCCTGCTCAATTTGTGAAATTACATAAGTCAGTCTGTTCCGGTCGATCGAATTATCCAGAATAAAGTAAACGGCAACCTGCGATTTGTTTTCTTTCAGGGCTTCACACAGCAACGACCTTGACTTGTCTTCATTTTCAAAGCGGCCTGTAACACCGGTGATAAACATGTTCGCCGGCAGGTTTTCCGTCCGGATAAGGGGAAACCTGAATTTGTTTCCAGGCAACGGCCTGCCGGTTAGTATTTTATCCTTTCTGATAGCATTAATATTGCTGTTGAAGGCACATAATTTTTTAAGAAATGCGTTGGTGAAATTTTTCTCCGGCAGGTCAATGGGGGCTTTACTTCCTGAATTCTCCGGTCTAAAATCAGGGTTGCGAAAAAAATAGTAATCAGGTTCAACCCAGATTGGTTTAACGGTTGAATCGCCTTTCAGAAAGCGGGAAAGTTCACTCTCAAATTCAAAGACCTTAGCCGCAAATTCAGGTTGGCAACGCCTGTCAGAGACAGCAGACTCATCAAAATTGGGTTCAAAACATATCCGGTTGTTGTAGTCAAAAACCCGGTCACGGTCAACCCAGCCGATGATCTGGCCTGAAAATGGCAAATCGGGATCGAACCGATAGTTTTTTCCGATTAAATATCTGCCATTTTCAATTTTGTAAATGAAGTAGATGAGGTACAGGGGGAGATTGTCAACAGGGCTCTGTTCTGTGGAGGATTGATAGAGAGGCACTTCTGATTCGCTGATCTCTCCTCGTTTAATCCGCTCAATGGTTTTATGGTGGTTTAATACCACACATTTCCGGTGAATCAGGGAGTTTTCGGTGAAGTCAGCACCAAAAGAGACGAACAGGTCGGCTTTGCTTTTCCACCCCTGATCTTTTGCTCCGGTGAGCTTCCTTTCCTTGCAACCGGTGGCTTTATATACATGCAGCTCTGTTTCTCTTTCGGCAACAACGTAGTATCTGTCGCCAAACTGATCCTTTCCCTTTTCTCTGTCAGAAAACACAATCCATGGGAGATTCAATTGATTGCCACTCCTGCTCAACAGGCAATTGATGTTAATTCGTTTTTCCGCCCTTGTCAAAAGCTCCGGCAGTTTTAACACGGTCTGGCCGGATGCTGTTCCGGCAAAGCCGGAGATAAGGATTGTTGTTAAAAGAATGAATCTTCCCAACCTCATACCCTTAGTTTTTAAACAGATAGCTGATCATAAGCCTGAATCCAAACGAAAACTGATATGCAGGCATTTTGAGCAGCTCAACGACTGAATGAAAATCACCCACACTTGTCAATTGATAATTACCCGGGAATGATCTCGTTGACATGGAATTCACTCCGAAGGCAATATTGGGCTCTACCCCAAAACAAAAATAGTTGAACTGCTTTTCAAATCCGGCAGCAATTTGAATCGACAGGACCATCTTGTTCAGGAAGTTCTCTTTATAGAAGTGGTATGCTTTGTTCCGGTAATACCCATATTGTGCCTGGTCCAGAGCATGGTCGGGGTCAAGGTAAACCTGGTTTTGGGAAGAAAGATTTGTTACCAGCCCTCCCCCGGTTCGGCTCACGGTATAATTAACCGCCGAAATGCCTTTAACATAACCCACTGATGTTCCGCATTTAAGGTATATCCAGTCGTTCAGGTAGGATTTGAACATGAGCGGGATCTCTATTTTGGTAATTGCAATATCCTCCTGTACCCTGGATGATCTCTCGAATGTAGTTAGGGCGATTGCCTGGTCAGAATGTTGCTCAAGTGTGTCAGGAATGCTGTTTGTGTAACCCGACATGATTGCCGTTAAATCTGTCTCCGAGTAAAAAAGCCCGGTGGAAAAAAGCAGACCCTCGCCAACCCCTCTGTTTAACCTCATCTCAAACATGCCACCACGCTGAAATTGCATTCCCGAAGACAGATTAAACTGGCTGAATGTTTCATGAGGGCCGGTTCCGACAACCGGATAGGTCGTCATCAGGTGGAAAACATTCGACCATACAATGAAATTACCTCCGACTGAGATGCTTCTCACAAACGATTTCCGTTTATCTTCCGCGATGTTCTGAATCAATGGCTTTTCGTTATTCAGATTGATGCTGAGCTGAAGTTTAACCGTGTTCTTTACAACAGGATTATCCTCAGCATCCAGGATCTGATGGGTCTTTTTTAAGTAAGCAACAGCAGATTTTCCGCCCTGAAGAATCTTTATCTTTACCAGAGGATAGTCAAGCAATGGTTGTTTAGGAGCATACATTTTCACAGCAAGATCCACATACTCCCTGATGGGCAGCGGAGGGGGCAAACTATCGTGCAATGATTTGTACAGATCCCAATATAAAAATGCATCCCGTTCAAAAAGTGAATAGAACTGTTCAATTATTTCCCGGGAGATATCTCTTGAATAACCTGGTCCGAGCCGGGAGAAGTGCATGTATTCCTGAACACATTGTTCTGCTTTCTGATAAACCGGCTCTGGTTTCTGGGCTTTGCCAATCGTGCATTTTAACATGAAGAAAATCAAAATCACGACATGTTTCTTCATGGTGTATTTGGCGTCAGTGTTAATTCACTGCTAAAATAAAAAAATCTATGAATGATTCAACAATTGGGAAGAAGGCACATATAATAAAATAATCAATGTACATCAAACGTATTTATTTAACCACAAAGGGCACAAAGTGAAACCACAAAGGACGCTATAACATTGTGTCCTTTGTGCAATTCTTTGCGTCCTTTGTGGTTAAGTGCTTTTGAATCAAACTCTTCCTGAGACAGAAAAGGGTGACATCTGCAGCATCATCTTAAGGAGACTTATTTATCAATCACGATGCTGATGGTACTCAGTATCCCGTTCCGTTCGGCTTTCAGCAGGTAAACGCCTTTGGCCAGGTTTGAAAGGTCGAGGGTTTTCTGGAGTTTTCCACTGAGTTTTACATCCTGTTCGGCATAAACAACAATTCCCAAGGGGCTGTAAACAGTGAGGTTGATCACGGAAGAAACACCGGAAATGATGTCAAGGCTAAATTTGCCATCGCTTGGGTTCGGGAAGATCGTAATGCCTAATCCATTATTTTCAGCAAGGCCAAGGGATGAGTAAATGTTCAGTGTCTTTTCTTCCGATGCGACACTTTCACCACAGGTGTTGATGGCTTTAACCTTGAGGGAAACCGCTCCGCGATAGGTGTTGTTCCACAGTGCGGTGGCTGTAAGACCTGATCCCGTAATAGTTCCTGCCGTTGCCGGAGAAATATCCCATCCATAGCTGATGGCGCCTGCGACCTCGGTTGTGGTAAAATCACTCTGGATAACCTTATTCACATCCAGGCTGTCGGGACCCGATGGTTTAACCGGGGCCGCCGGTGCTTCAATTACAGTAACGGGCAACTCTTCGGAAAAGACGCCATTGCTGCAATCATTTACACCCTGCACCGAAATGGCAAAAGTACCGGTAAAACCTGGTGCTAGAGACAGAGTTCCTGTTGTTCCGGTACCTGCAATGGTTCCTGCAGTTTCAGGATTGAGAAGCCATGCATAAGAAGATGCTCCGGCAGCACCTTCTGTGGTATATAGCTTTCCTGTAATGTCCTTGCAGAGAGAGACTTCTCCAAGGGGTTTGGCGGCAGCAACCGGTGCAGTGTTAACCATTGCGGTTCTAGACTTGATATTTGAGCAAACATCATTGGTTTTAACTTCAAGTGATACATTGTAAGTCCCCGGATCAGTGAAGGTATGGGTAGGATTCTGTTCAAAGGAAGTGTTGTTGGTCCCTGAATTCGGGTCTCCGAAGTTCCAGGTCCAGTTGGTAATGGTACCACCGTTGGCATTGGTGAGGTCGGTGAAAGCCACAGGCAGGCCAGGGCAGCCATTTGGCGCCTGGAAATCAGCAACCGGTATTTCAGTAACCTGGATGTAGGCCGTTTTTGTCAGTGTTGCAGGGTCACCTGTTGCTTTTGAAACGGTCAGCGTTACATCATGGTTTCCGGATGTGGTGTAGGTGATTCCGGTCGGATTCTGGTCGGTGGATGTTCCCGGGGTACCTCCCTGGAAGGTCCAGGCCCAGGAGGTTGGTGTGCCGGAAGATAAATCGGTGTAATCAACCGATGTTCCGATGCACAGGCTGGTGGCGCTTGCTGCGAAGTTAGCCAGAACAGCGGCAGAGGTAACAGGAACAACATCCGAATAGCGGTAGAAATTATGTTTGGTAACGGTGATTTTCACATCTGAACCTACCGGAATTACCGGGATGGTAAGGCTTACAGGGCCGTTTGCGCTGCCGTATCCTGTTGCCAGGATCAGGTCGCCCAGTGTGAGTGCAATAAAAGCGCTGTCGTTGGTTTGAATGGAGAATGAAGTTGCACCATAATTGATTTCAGCATCATGGGTTACTGCAAGTTGCTGGGGGATCTCGGTATAAAGAACCTGGAAGGCATCTCCGAACATGTGGAAAAGCCGGTAGGTAACAAGTTTGTCACTGGAATTGTACGGCCAGCTGGATTGTTTCAGAAAATACTTTCCGGCAGCACACCCGAAAGCGGGCAACACTCCGCGTGATACAGGGTTGGTTCCTTCGGCAGGCATGAAATTGGGCCACATATTATCGTACATCCCCCATACGAAGGTGTCGTTGACAAAGGAGTAGGAGACTTCGCTCGGACAAACCAGCCCGAGGGCACCAGAGTTATGGCCGTTTTTGAAATAGCGGTGAAAATGTTCGCCGAAACATTCGCTCGAACGCTGATATGCTCCTGTTTGACAGTTGATGGAGAACACGAAGGTCAGGTCGGTGTTGGTTAACGCATTAATATTGGAGATTTTGTAAGAAGGCTCTCCCCAGCCAAGATATTCACCATGATCGCGATGCTGAAGCATGAAGGCGCCGGAGTCGATTGCCTGGTTGACATGCGTGGCTGTGCCACCGTCCCATCCGCCAAGGGTGGCAGGAGAAGTTGGAATGTAATTCAACCCGGCTGGTCCGAAGTAATTTACAAGCGTATTGGTGTTGGTTGCGGTTGACCAGATTGTACCAGGTGTTCCCTGGTAAATTTTATTGATCCGGCGGGGATGTTTGCCCTGAACTGAACTGAAATATCCTCCGACAACTTCTGAACACAGCTGGAACCATCTTTCGGTCTGCCATCCAAGGGCTGTAATGGGTTTATCATAAAAACGGGGATTGACAGGCGGGTTGCATTCATAGTCAAGGAATTTGGTGACCATGATCTGCAATTCGGTGGCGGTGTTTGCCGTAATTCTTGAAAAGACGACATCGGGCATTTCATCGCCCGTTACATCAGCATATTTATTGTCGGAAGCAAAGTTTGGGTAAGATGCCGGATGGGTATATAAATGAGAAATAATATTTTTTGTACCATCTGCGCCATAGTCGCCTAAAATGAGGCACGCAACCGGTTTGAGGGTCCAGGTGTTGTAGGCATTGTCGATGAATGCTTCAATGGCAGAGACAGAATTTCCACCGATCTGATCAACCGGGAAAATTTCTGTGATAATTCCCTGTTCGGTGCGGAATTTTCGGATGGTATCGGCCCAGGCAAGGAAATCGGGACCGGTGGGGGTAATGATGATGTATTCGCACTCATCGGTAAGGGGCGCTTCCCGGAACGACTGCAGCCGTGCATTGTAATCAACCGAAGGGAGTGAAGCAAAATTCATCAGGTTGTCTTGTAAAATCGGGTCCCACCAGGTACTGCGGAAGGCATCGTTGCCAAATTGACCGCTGCCGCCCTCAAAGGTGAGTTCAACCTGGAGATCCTTGTACACAATGAGGTCTTTTGTAACAGGGTTGTACTGAAACGGGGTTATCCCAAGGATGACCGCATCGATACCCCGGATCCGGGTTACTTCAGAAAGAGAGACGGGTGAGGCAGGGAAAAGTTCATTCTTAGAATAGACCTGCATGTTCTTTGCATATTCAACCGGTCGGTTGTCGTTGTCGAGTGGGATGCGCGGTGAAGGGACAATGTCGATATTGTGAATAACCTCTGTTACTTGCGAAACGATTCTGAATTTTGGCGTTGATCCCTGGGGAATGGCGATGTACTTACCTTTTCCCGGAAGGTTCGGCATTCCGGCATCGTTGAACAGGAAGTTCCCCGGAAGGTTGATGTATTTCATTGGAATTCCCTGTACCTCCTGGTTGTCGAGAGAAAACGAGGGTACATTATAGTTTACCCGGATAACAGCAGGGGTGGAGGTGATCAGGTTGAAGCCTGGTCTGCCGGAGATATCAGGGTAATTGAATTGCTGTGCATGTACACTTGCTCCAGTCAATAATAACAGAATAAAGAAAAAGGAAAGTTTTCTCATGGGATAAAATGTTAAGGTTTATGAACAGGATTGCCCATACAAGGGTAACGCAAATGTATCAATAATAACGATATAAGAGACGTCTTTGTTAAAGAAATAACAAAAAATTACCGGACGACCATCATTTTTTTGATGGATGAATTATCCTTTGTTTGCAAGCGGCAGTAGTAGATGCCAGGTGTCAGGTTGTCAATGTTTAGTATAACTGATTGAATACCTGATGGATTGGTCATGTAATCGAGTGTTCTAACCTGTTGCCCGAGTGAATTCAACACCGAGATATTGACATTTGGTGTGTTATGAATAGTGAAGGACATGATTACCTGGGTTTTACCCGGGTTGGGGGTAAGTGAAAAAGAGAGGGAATTCGATAGATCCTGGGTTCCGACAGACGGGTTGTCGATCCATACCTTCAGGGCAGGGTCGCCCAGTACATTGCAATCGTAGTGGCACCAGCGCTGGGCTCCCGGTTCAAATTCGCCTGGAAGGCCGATCCATGGAGCTGTTTTAATTTTCGACATGGTGTGGGCAGAACCAAGTTCAGCAATGGCAGAGTCGGGATTCGGGTTATACAGTGCACTGATAAATTCACGGTGCAGATGGGCAGATGGGCCCTCGGTGGTGCCCTGGTTGAACCATCCGTAACGCGAGTTAAAGACACCGCCGACGAGGAAATTTGAAATGGATGTGGAGATTTCGGCGATGCAATCATTGTCGTCGAATGCTCCGCAGATGCATCCGTGCGTGTACATCAGCTGGTAGTTGTGCGAAACGCCGTCAACCTGTGAAAAATTCGCGTCGGTGATGTCCCAGTTATACAGACGCATCATGTAGTTCGAATTGGAATGTCCGCAATGGTGAATAAACGACTGCCCCGAATTGATTCCTGAAATCAGTTGTCCCGCACTCCAGTTTGACCCCGGCGTATCATATAACCGGGTAATTGTATTCTCCGCAGAAGGAATGCCATGGGTTGCATAACCATTGTCGTTGTGGTCATCAACCAGCAGCTCGAGATAATCTGATCCCCAGGTCATGGGCGGATCATACAGGAATTCCGATACAAGAAATGGCTTTTTCATCTCTTCAGCTACCGGGCTGCCCTGGTAGGAAACGGATTTGTGCACCATATTCGCCTGTTCATCAGCATTGCTGAATGACATGCGGCCAACGGATAGTTCAGGAAGAAGGTCGTCTTCGCCCGGTTCGCCCCATTTGTAGTCACCGTTTGTATTCCAGTTACCATCGAGGGCGGAAAAATAGATGTCAGCGGGAATGTTGTTGTCCTCATAGCCGGAGCCCGAGATCACATAGCAGTAAAATCCACGGTAGGGCACCACTTCTGCATCTCCGCCAAGGATCACCTGTTCAATGCCATTGGTCTGGTATTCGCTGAGGATATAATTTCGCATTTTTTCCTGAAGGTCCTGGCCCGCCATCGACCCGATGGTTTCGAGGGTCGCAATTTGGGTGGTAATACCCCGGGTGTTGTAATAATTCACCAGTTCATCGAATCCGGCCTGAAATTGGGCCGTTGTAATGATCAGGTTCTTGTAGTTCGTTTTAAGAGCAGCTTTTACAGGGTATTGGTTCATCATCTCCGGATTCTGTGCAAACTGCCTGACCCTTTTCAGCGCATTTTCTGAGTTGGTAAGGTTTTTCAGTGCAAGAGTGGCATTGATATCAGTCCGGGTGGTGATTTGCACGGTTACCTTCTGATAATAAGAAACAGTTTTTTTTGCGGGGTTATAGATGACCGGGGTAAAAGTTGAAAGCGCAAAGGCATAACCGTTCAGGTAAGAATTGATGAGGTTCCCGGTCGGTGTGGAAGGATAACTTGCATCGGATTGATAGATTTTTTCATTTCTGATAAAGGAGCCTGTTTGTGGTGATGAAACAGGCTGCATATACTGTTGAGGGTACAATTCAAAGGTGCCCGGAATGGCAGTGGGCATCTCCCCGACAACCGTGATCGAGATGGCTTTTTCGCCCGGAGGCAGCATCATGGCAACCTGGTGATAGGGCAGCATCGGTTCACCGTTCAGTCCGGCAAGCATGGTTCCATCCAGTGTAATGGTCTGGTAGCGGCCATTCTGCCCGATGGCAGCTTTGGAAAATGTGAAGGTTTTTTCAACACTTCCTGCGAATATGCTGATTGTCATGAATAATGACAGAAAAATGGCAACGGTTGTTTTCATGGATATGATTTTCTAACAGACAAAGTTACAAATAAAATAGTTGTCTGTCAGGGTACTATGAAAAAAAGAAAAAGCCGCCAATATCTGGCGGCTCATTCTTTTTTTCAGAAGTTCCCGTTGGAAGGGCATTACATGATGACGATTTTTTTCTGAATGACAGAACCATTGGTTTTTTCCACCTTCATCAGGTAAATACCTTTTACCAGTGATGAAAGATTCAGTGAGGTTCCGGTAAAATCCGGAAACGAAGTAACCAGAATTCCAGTGCTGTTGTACACGGAAACAGTTGAATGGGAGGCTCCGTAGAGATAGATATTTCCGGTGGTCGGATTCGGGTACACCCTGACGTCGTTTTTAGTCTCCTCCGGTTGGCCGACAGCCCACTGGAAATTAAGTGAATAGAGGTTGTGTGCAGTCAGGTTTTCTGCAAAGACATCGATGGTGGTTGTTCCGGTGAGTGAAAGGGAAGGAACAACAATGACAGTTTCCATGGCATCAATGGGCGTACCGCTGATGGTTGGAATCACAGTGGCGCCGCCGGCAAGTGTGACTGCATAATTGAATGTATCGGGGCTGAATCCCGATATTGGAATTCCGTCAACAGAGATGCTGCTCAGGCGTGCTTCGGTTCCGTACTGTGCATTCTCCCCGGAATAGACGGATTGATAGACTTCCTTTGATGTCGGATCCTGGACAAAGATGCCAACGATCAGGTCGGTAAATTCTTCGATGTGCGTTCCTGCCAGGTCAACCACCTGGTGAATGGTGAATGGCACCCGATCGACCAGGTTGGTGGTGGTTCCTTCTGCATCGGGGACCATTTTCATCATCACATGTTCAAAGCTGGTCTCCCCGTTGGACATGTGGTTGTTGTGTGTGATTTTCTCCATAACGACAATGTAAACACGAGCGTTGTTGAAATTGGAGAAGGGAAGAACCGTAGCGTCGATTGTCATCACGGTCCCGTTCAGTGAATTTGTTCCCGAAATTTTCATCATTCCGATCTGCTGTTTGGCCTGGTTGAAAGCCTGAACAACAGAACCGATATTCGTTCCGGTGTTTCCGCCGTTGACGTAGAGGTCGGGAACAGCATTTACACCATAGTAGGCTCTTCGTACTCCTCCTTCAAGCGTATAATAGGGATCTCCCGGAGCAGGCCAGCTCATCTGGTATTTCACCAGCGTGATGCTGTCTTCATTGGTATTGCACCATGGTACGAAACTGGTGTTGAATGAAGCACAAGGTGCACAGGTTGAGCTTGTAAACTCTTCGTAAAGAGGTGTTCGCGGAACCACATAACAAATTTTATATTCAGTTTTTCTTAGTGTATCGTTAGCCTGGTTATCATCTTTTACGCCGTTTATTTTATCGAGCCAAACCGTCAATTCGTGAGGGCCGATAGAGCCTGTCATCAACTGATCAAGGGTGAAATCATAAATCCCCTGGGTTGGCAGATTTAAGCTCGTAAAGGTGGTGGTAGCGACAGGGCCGTTGTCAACCTGGTATTTTATCTCTGCATCAGCAATGGTGGTTAAACCCATATTCATGATACTTCCTTTCACCTGAACGGGATCGGCAAAGTACGTGGGAGTTGCACTAAGCGAGATAACACCGGCATCAAGATTCAAAGGGTTAAATAACAACACATTGTCAAGGAACCAATAGTCCATGTTGTACATGTTGCCATTCAGGTAAAAGCAGATTTGAAATTCTGACTGCCCGACATCTGAATTTGAAATGATGACATCAATTTGTTCGGCACTGATATTTCCTGTCGGGGTTTTCTCCCAAACAGTTGTCCACGTTCCATTGTGCGAACGTGTGGCAAGCCCCACTTTGGGGGCGGGGTTGGAATACCAGTCATACATGTGTTTGAAAGATACTTTTACAGATGTCAGGCCGGTAAGGTCACACATTGGTGAGATGAGTCGTGTGGTGGTGGTTTGCTGCACGTAGGTAAATTGTGCTTCAGGAGCGCTGCCGCCTGCATTGCTGGAGTTGCCAACCGACCATTGGTCGGGTAAGCCGCTGATAGTCCAGTTGGCCGGAGGCATCTGGCCGCTGTCAAATGACTCCCAGATGAATGTCTGGCTGAAAGTGAAGATGCTGAAAGTTAAAAACAAAGCCGACAGTAAAATTTTTGTTTTCATGGATTTAGCGTTAGGTGAATTGTTCCGAAAATAACAGTGATTGCCGGGAGTAAAATTAATAATTTTTATCAATAAAAAAAGGGCGGCCTGGTGAAGCCGCCCTTTTTGGAAGAAAAAAATCAGGATGTTATTTAACAAGGATCTTCTGGGTGATCTTCATTTCATCGTTCTGAAGATTAAGAAGATACATACCTGAACCAAAACCTGTAAGGTTCAGGCTCTTCATGGTTTTTCCATTGATCACAACATCTTTTTCAGCATAAACCTTCATCCCAAGGTTGTTGGTAACTGTTAAATCAGCTGTCACGCTTTTTGGCGAATTCAGTTCGAGTGTAAACTCTCCATTACCCGGATTTGGGAAAACAGAGACTGAAACCTCTTTTGATTTTTCACCCATTCCGGTGCAGGCATCGAGGGAGGCAGTAACGACTTTTGTCGTTTCGCAGGTGCCCATGTTCACAACCACAGAATAATCGTGGGGACCGATGCCAAATTGGGCATAAGTGATATCCAAGGTAGGGGTGGTAGCGCCTCCGGGAGTCCAAAGATAGGAAACTGCTCCGGGAGTGGTTGCATCAAGGGTAATCGTCTGGTACCAGCAGGCGAGAAGACCGGGTGTTGCGGTAACGTTTACAATTGGTCCGACCTGCATGTAGGCGGTACGGGTGAGTGTGTCGATCTGGCTTCCGCGGTCAACGATCAGTGTCACGTCGAATGTGCCGCAATTGTTGTAAGTTACAACGGGGTCTTTTTCGGTGGAGGTGGCAGGAGTGCCGCCATCAAAGATCCACTCATAAGTTTCCGGAACGCCGATGTATCCGCCGGAAGTGGCGTTGGTAAAAGTAACAGGAACTCCGGTGTTAACGGTTGTTGAGGCAACTGTAAAATCGGGGGTGAGGTCAATGACGCCACGTTTCAAACCCTGGAAGGTTGTCCATTTTTTTACCGGGGGAGATCCACTGCCGGCGATGGTGCCTTGTCCGGCATCCATGTTTTGCAGCCAGGCAACAAACTCGCAATTTTCCAGAGGCCAGGC
>CAYHGE010000004.1:3912-12168 GCA_964355945.1 uncultured Draconibacterium sp. | reverse complement strand
CGGCATCCATGTTTTGCAGCCAGGCAACAAACTCGCAATTTTCCAGAGGCCAGGCAGGAAGCATGGAAAAAGTGAGCACGACCGTTTGGATCGGTCCGCTGGTGAAATCGATCAGTGTACCATTCTGATCAGGAACCATCAGGCGGTTTACATGTTCCAGATGAGTCTGACCCTGCCAGTTTTGCATGATTTCCGACTGGGTAACGGCAAAATTAAGTTTGATGTTGGTGGCAGTAACCGTACCAACCAGGGTAACAACGCAGGTAACCGTATAGTCAAGGCCGTTGTGTGTTTCAGTCATGGTCATTTCTACCGGTGACGGGATGGCAATCGCTGCATTGTACTTCGGGAGATAGTTGTTGTACATCGAATTGGTATGACTTCCGCCGACAACAGCCTGGTTACCGTCGAAGGTAGCAGTCGGATAGCCGGAGATGGAATACATCGAGTTACGTGCATTGGAGAAAGTGTTCGCATAAGAATCACCGTTGTGGTTTTCGACAATGGCAACCTTTTTTCCGTTTGCAAGTAGGTCGTCAGCTCCCATGGCTGCCCCAGGGCAATAGGTGCACCAGGTTCCGGTACCAATTTCAACCACCACCATTTCACGGGGTGTGGTCTGGGCCATTAAAAGGATTGTGGCTGTGAGAAAAACCACAAAAAGTAGCGCTTTTTTCATAGGAATGGATTTGTTTTTTTCGTGAGCGGAAAATTCCATTGCAAAGTTAACGAAAAAAGGAATAAAATGCTAAAAAAAGCATAAAAATGTTAGGGAGGGTAAAATATAGAATAATGAGGGAAGATTTGTTACCCGTCAAGTTTTGCCAGTGCATAAGCATAAGCCCCAATAGAAACGGCTTTTGATGTGCCAAGACGGGAAACGCCCACTCCGATTTTTTTGTTAGGGTCAAAGGAGACCATCTGTGAAGTAAACGGTACCGGAATCTCAACCGACGATGATTTCAGAAATGAAGCCAGCCCGGGTTCATCTTCGAGGTTATAGGCGACCACTTCCATGCGGTCAAGTGGTTTGCCCGACATCGTGTCGAACGGGGAGTTCATCTCTTCCACCAGTTTGGGCAGAAATATGGGGTAAGCTCCTGATAATCCGCCACCTATTACCACAAGGCCGTCGACCAGGGTAATTGCGTTGGCGATGGCATCG
The DNA here is from genome assembly GCA_964355945.1 of uncultured Draconibacterium sp. GTDB lineage: Bacteria > Bacteroidota > Bacteroidia > Bacteroidales > FEN-979 > CAIVAT01. The sequence goes on along the minus strand of CAYHGE010000004.1, from coordinate 11,003 downwards.
GCGGCATCACGGGCAAACGCATCAAAGGCCTGGATGGCAGCCTTCTGGTCGCCTTTAACCCGGCCCATTCCAATCTCAAAAATATCGCGCGGTTCGGGACAGGAGGCGATGTTCAGGCCGGTGTTGTTGGCATATTCACGTTTGATCCCCCGGATGCTGACACTCTCTTCAGTATCCCAGTTTTTGAAAGTTCGGTTGCGCATGCGGTTGATCTCCCCGCCCGAGCTGTTATCCCCGAAAAGCAACCCGTCGCGGGTAACGATCCCGCCGCCGAAGCCGGTACCAAAGGTCACTCCGAACAGGTTCCTGTAACGTTTTGGATTTCCGGCATCCTCCAGTTTTTTATTAATTTCCGGCAGGAGCCCGGCAATGGCCTCACCAAAAGCGAACAGGTCACCATCGTTATTGATATACACCGGGATGCCAAATGTTTCCTGCAGCATGGGGCCAAGGGCTACGCCTCCCTTGAAGAAAGGCAGATTCTGCAGATCCCCGATGATGCCGTTTTCGTAATCTGCCGGGCCCGGAAACGCAAAGCTGATGGCCACCGGCTTGTTCACGAGCTTATTCTCAACCATGCGAAACCCCTCGATGATGGTTTTCAAAACCCCTTCCAGGCTGTCGGCTTTTGCCGGAAGCACATAAGGCTCAAGGATCTCCAGTTCAGCCTGTACAGCATTAAATACGAGATTTGTTCCCCCTGCATCGAGGGTCATTACAGTTCGGATGTCGTTTTTATAGGTCATGGGAAAAGGAATAATTTTATGTTAAATTTAATCAGTAGCAAAGTAACAAAGCATAAATATTATGATTAATCACTATTATATCAGTTGGTTGTAATGCCTGATCAACATTCTTGTGCCGTAGGCACCTGATATGGGTAGAATATTGATTTTGCGTGAGGTTATCTCGTCCCGTACGGGACGAAATTCTTCACCGTCACCCCATGCTACCCATAGTTGGTCCCTCCGGGACCGGTTTTTGCAGAAACAAATGCCCTTGAGGTTTCCCTTGGTAACCAATTTAACCATGAAAAACCCTTGTAGATATTGATAAAATTCATTACTGGTAAGATTGTGATTAATCAAAATAAATAATTTTCAAATTGTTTACATTGTCTGCATTGTTTCAATGTGCTTCCAGCCAGTTTCTCCCGGTATTCATCTCCACCAGCACCGGAACATCAAGGCGAATGGCGTTTTGCATGCCCTTCAACACGATTGGTTTGAGTGTTTCAGTCTCATCTTTATGAACATCAAATACCAGCTCATCATGAACCTGCAGGGTCATTTTGGATTTCAGCTGAAGCTGCTCCATCTCTCTGAAAATATCGATCATGGCTATTTTGATCATGTCGGCCGCAGTTCCCTGGATGGGTGCGTTGATGGCATTCCGTTCCGCAAAACTGCGGATCGTGGCATTGCCCGAAGTGATATCACGCAGGTAACGGCGCCGTTTCATCATTGTTTCAACATAGCCCAGCCGTCGGGCCGATTCAATAGTACTGTCCATGTATGCCTTGATGCCGGGGTATTTCACAAAATACTGGTAAATGATATCCGCCGCCTCCTTTCTTGGTATGTTAAGCCGTTCCGACAAGCCGAAGGCGGAGATTCCATAGATAATTCCGAAGTTCACCATCTTGGCATTGCGCCGCATCTCCTTCGTCACCTCCCCAAGCTGGATTCCATAAACCTTTGCGGCGGTGGCTGCATGAATATCGAGACCCAGGTTGAAATCTTCGATCATCCCGGCATCCCGGCTGAGATGGGCAATGATGCGGAGTTCGATCTGGGAATAGTCGGCAGAAAGGAGCAAATAGTTGTCATTGCGCGGCACAAATGCTTTTCTGATCTCCCGGCCCTTTTCCGTTCTGATCGGGATGTTCTGAAGGTTGGGATTGTTTGAACTCAGCCGGCCGGTTGCTGCAACAGCCTGGTTGTAAGAAGTATGAACCCGGCCATCACGCGGATTGACGAGGGTTGGAAGCACATCGACGTATGTTGACTTTAACTTGGTAAGCGAACGATACTCAAGGATCTTGCTGACGATGGGATGCTTGTGTTCCAGCTTGGCCAGCACATCTTCGCTGGTGCTGAACTGCTTGGTTTTGGTTTGCTTTGGATTTTCTACGATCCTGAGTTTGTTATACAGAATTTCTCCAAGCTGTTTCGGGGATGAAACATTAAAAGGTATTCCGGCATGTTCATGAATGGCGGACTCAAGGAGCCTGATATCTTTTTCGAGTTCGGCGGAATATTCATTCAGCGTTTGTGAATCGATCCTGACGCCTTCTGCTTCCATGGAGGCAAGCACCGGGATGAGAGGCACTTCGATTTTGTCAAAAAGCTCAAGCGTATCGGTGTCTTTAAGCATCGGGTCGAAAATCTGCTTCAGCCGGAAGGTCACATCAGCATCTTCGGCAGCGTATTCCTTCACTGATTCCAGGTCAACCGTGCGCATGCTTAGCTGGTTCTGCCCTTTCTTTCCGATCAGTTCCTCGATGGATACCGGCTTATAGTTCAGGTAAGTCTCAGAAAGCAGATCCATGCCATGCCGCATGTCGGGCTGGATGAGATAGTGCGCCAGCATGGTGTCGAAGAGCGGCCCTTTGACGACTACATCGTACCATTTCAGGATGGAGATGTCAAACTTAAGGTTCTGCCCGATCTTCTGAATCTTCTCGTTTTCGAACACCGGCTTAAAGGCTGCAACGATGGCTGCCGCATCATGATAAATTTCAGGAAGCGGAACGTAATATGCTTCATGAGGCTGCCAGGAAAACGACATGCCCACAAGTTCCGCTGTATTTGGGTTAATTCCGGTTGTTTCGGTGTCGAAACAGAAAGAGTCCTGTTTTTCAAGTTGAGAAATAAGACTGGCATGCTTTTCAGGAGAATCAACCAGATGGTAATTATGGGCAACGGTATTGATATCTGTCAGTTCAGAATTCAACATTCGTTGTTCAATATTCAATATTCCTTCCTCCGCGGGTTTCTCTGGTTTGGAACCGAAGGCATCAGCAGAATCTGAAAACAGATCCGCTATTGGTTCTTTGCTTTTTAACTTTGTTAACGGCTCCCCTTGTAACCCTGTTGACGGAGATTTTCCTCCATCACTCCCGCCGGCAAGAAAGGAGGAAAGCCGTTGTGAAAATGTCCTGAATTCAAGTTCATCGAAGAGTACTTTGAGCCGGGCTTCATCAGGAGGATCCATGATGAGTTTATTCTCATCGAATTCAATGGGAACATCGAGGATGATCGTGGCCAGTTGTTTCGACATAAGTGCCTGCTCCTGGAAGTCGATGACCTTCTGCCGGAGTTTTTCATTGGTTATCTTATCCGCATTGGCGATAAGGTTCTCCACGGAGTCAAATTCGGCAAGCAGTTTTTTGGCCGTCACCTCCCCGATGCCGGGGATTCCGGGAATGTTGTCAGAGGCATCACCCCAAAGCCCCAGGATATCGATGACCTGCTCAGGACGTGTAATGCTGAATTTCTCACAAACCTCCTTCACTCCGAGAATTTCGACATCACTCCCGAATTTTCCCGGTTTGTAAATAAATGTCTTGTCGCTGACAAGCTGTCCGAAATCTTTGTCGGAAGTCATCATGTAGGTAACGAATCCATGCTTTTCAGCTTGTTTTGCAAGGGTTCCGATCACATCATCGGCCTCATACCCGTCAACAAAAAGGGTTGGGATGTTAAATCCTTCAATCAGTTCGTGGATGTAAGGAAGCGATTTGATAATGTCTTCAGGGGTCTCCTGGCGATGTGCCTTGTATGCTTCAAATCCGACTTTGCGTACGGTCGGGGCCATCGTGTCAAAGGCAACCCCGATGTGGGTGGGCTTTTCTTTCTTAAGCAGATCAAGCAGGACATTGGCAAAACCGAAGATTGCAGAGGTGTTTACTCCTTTTGAACTTAACCTGGGATTCTTGTTGAAGGCAAAATAGGCCCGGTAGATCAGGGCCATTGCATCGAGGAGGAACAATTTCTTTGGTGGTTGGGTCATGTGTGGTAAATGAATTTTTTATATATTTACGGGTGCATAAAATTAACGTAATTTTTAAAACGACGTGCCATGAGGTTTTATCTTATTAAAAAGGGAAATCATTATGCCTCCATGAGTTTTTTTGAAAAGATCGGAGCCATCGGATGGAATGTGAAAACATTGTCGTTGCGGTTCTCTTTTCGCAAGGAGTGCTGGTGGGCAGGGCCGCGCAACCAGGATGATCTTGACCAGAATAAACTGGGGGGGATCGGGTTCGGCACCAACCATCACAATAACTCTGTGCGCCTTACCTGGGTTCCCGATTTTGAAAATAACGGGATGATCAAGGTATATGGCTATACGTATGATGAAAAGAAGGAGGGACAAAAATTTGCCATCACCTATATCAAATCGGTTCACGTGGAGGAGACGGTGAGTGGTAAAATCGAGAGCAGGGATAAAAGTTATTTTATCACAGTGGGTGATACAACCATTAAAATGGATAATATCAAGAGTGATCCGGGCCTGTGTTTCAGGCTTTTTCCCTACTTCGGAGGGAACAATACCGCCCCGCATGACATGGTTATTGAACTTGAGATGAACGGATGATTTATTCTGGAGTATGAGCGACTTTTCCATCTTTATTGTTGAGGATGACCCCATTTACGGGATGATCCTCGAGCGCCACCTGGGGCTCAACCCGGATTACGAGGTACAGTTGTTCAAAACCGGTAAAGACCTGTTGGCAAACCTTTACAAAAACCCTTCTGTAATTTCGCTTGATTACTCTCTCCCTGACTTTTCAGGGCAGGAACTTCTGAAGCGGATCAAACAGTACAACCCTGAAATCCAGGTGGTGATTGTTTCCGGCCAGGAGGATATCGCGACCGCAGTCAACCTGCTCAAGGAGGGCGCTTATGATTACCTGGTGAAGGAGGAGAATACCCGGCAGAGATTATGGAATGTGATCCTTAAAATCAGGGAAAATGAGGGCTTTAAGAAGCAGATCGAGATCCTGCAGGAGGAAGTTGGGAAAAAGTTCGAATTCGACAGGACCATTCTTGGACAGAGCCCGGCCATTGTCAAGTTGTATTCCCTGATTGAAAAGGCTTCCAGGTCGGCCATTACCGTATCCATCACCGGAGACACCGGAACAGGAAAGGAGCTTGTTGCCAAGGCAGTTCATTATGCATCGACCCGCCGGAAAAAACCTTTCGTGGCGGTCAACATGTCGGCCATTCCGAAGGACCTGCTGGAGAGTGAACTTTTTGGATATGAAAAGGGCGCCTTCACCGGGGCCATGGCACGTAAATCGGGGAAGTTTGAAGAGGCCGACGGTGGCACAATTTTTCTGGACGAGATCAGTGAAATGGAAATTCAGATGCAGTCCAAACTTCTGCGGGCCCTGCAGGAACGGGAAGTGACACGCATCGGTGGCAAAGACCTGGTGAAATTCGACATCCGTGTTATTACTGCTACACACAAGGACCTGGCCGAGGAGGTCAGAAAGGGTACCTTCCGTGAGGATTTATATTTCCGCCTGCTGGGGCTGCCAATCCATCTGCCGCCCCTCCGTGACCGGGGGAATGACATCCTGGTGCTCGCAAAACACTTTTCAGATAGCTTTTGTAAGGAGAACAAATTGACCAAACTTGCCTTCTCCGAAAGTGTAAAGGAGAAACTGATGGGATATTCCTATCCCGGCAACGTCAGGGAACTCAAAGCTGTAATCGAAGTGGCCGTGGTGATGGCGGAGGAAGATCATCTCCAGCCCGGCGACATTACCTTTCCTTCCATCAACAATGGAGGGCTTATCATCCAGGATGAAATGACCCTCGATGATTATTGTGCCAGGATCGTTAAAACCTACCTTGATAAATATAATGACATTTCGGTGGTCGCCGAGAAACTGAAAATCGGGAAATCTACCATTTATCGTATGAAGCAAGAGAACCGACTCTAATCATCCTCTTTAACAATACATTGTTTATATCTTTCCGGCCAGGGCTGCACAAACCTGCAATTCTCATATTACTTTTGGGCAAAACACCCCTGTTCCATGGTAAAAAAAGCGCTGAAGACCAAGAAGATCTTTGTCCTCGACACCTCTGTTATTTTGTATAACCACAATGCGATCCGCAGTTTCGACGACAACGATGTTGCCATTCCGATCACAGTGCTTGAGGAACTCGATAATTTTAAAAAGGGGAACGATACCATCAACTTCGAAGCGAGGGAGTTCATCCGGATCATCGACCGCCTTTCGAACAAGGCCACGCTGACCAAATGGATATCTCTCGGAATACCAAAAGGAGGCAAGTTCAAGGTGGTGATGAACGAACAAAGCGAACTCGATGCGGTGAAAGTGTTTGGGGAAAACAAGCCCGACCATCGCATCCTGAATGCAGCCCTGGTGATGATGGCTGAACATCCCGGCAAAAGGATCATCCTGGTTTCCAAGGATGTAAACCTGCGCCTGAAAGCCAAATCGCTCAACATCTCTGCCGAGGATTTCGAAACAGGCAAGATCAAGGATGTGGAGGGACTATACTCGGGAAAAACCCTGGTGGAAGGCCTGGATAAAACCATCATCGATATCATCTATGATGCAGGATGGTGCCTGCCGGAAGATATAGGAATTAAAAACCCCATCCCGAACCACTATTTCATCCTCAAAAATGGAAAAAGTTCGGTGCTGGCTTTTTACAATCCGCTGACAGAACGCATTGAAAAAATCGAGAAAAAAGGGTGCTATAAAATTAATCCCCGTAACGCCGAACAGGTTTTTGCACTTCATGCAATCCTGAATCCCAATGTTAAGCTGGTTACGATGCAGGGCATTGCCGGTACGGGGAAAACACTGCTGGCCCTTGCCGGGGCACTGGAACAGAAGCGAAACTTCAAGCAGATCTACATGGCGAGGCCCATTGTTCCCCTGAGCAACAAAGACCTTGGGTTTCTTCCCGGAGATATCAAGTCGAAGCTGGATCCCTACATGCAGCCATTGTGGGACAACCTGAAATTCATCCAGAGCCAGTACAGCGAAAAGGACAAGGAGTACAAGGTGCTTACGGAGGCCGTGGAAAATGAAAAGCTGG
>CAYHGE010000004.1:0-3812 GCA_964355945.1 uncultured Draconibacterium sp. | reverse complement strand
GAAAAGGACAAGGAGTACAAGGTGCTTACGGAGGCCGTGGAAAATGAAAAGCTGGTAATCACGCCGCTGGCATATATCAGGGGACGCAGCATATCCAATGTTTGTTTTATTGTGGATGAGGCCCAGAACCTCACACCGCACGAAGTAAAGACCATCATCACCCGGGCCGGAGAAAACACCAAGATCATCTTCACCGGAGATATCTACCAGATCGACACGCCTTATCTTGATGCACAGTCAAATGGCCTGTCCACCCTGATCGACAAGGTGAAAAAACATGACATCTATGCGCATATCCGGCTTGAGAAGGGGGAAAGATCGGAGTTGGCTAACCTTGCAAATGAGTTGTTGTGAAAATATTTCAGGAAGATAAATGAAGAAAACATGAAGTTACACGAAGATGAATGTCATGATTTCTTAGTGTCACTTCGTGTGATAAATATCTTATTTTTCTTCAAAGATGACCGTCAGCAGTGTTTGCCCCACAACCTTCAAAGTGTTTTTATCAAGCTTATCAAAGGTATCCCCTGTGGTATGCCAGTATGGGTAAAATCCTGATTCACTGTTTTTGTCGAGGTGGATTATGTCAATGGTCGGAATATTCATGATTTTGTTGATGGGCACATGATCGTCGGTGATGTAGCCTCCTTTTTCGTAGAGGAAGTAAGAGGAGTAGCCGATCCTGTTACCGGCAGACCATACCAGTTTTACAATATCTGTCGCATACTCCAGGGATACCCCTTCCATCAGGAAGGTTGCATTTTTTGCGCCAACCATGTCGAGCAGGATGCCATATTTGGCAACATAATCTGTTTTATGCGGGTTGTTAGCCCAATACTGAGCACCCTGTCCCCAGTATTGCTCAGCATTCGCCATCGTCACATCCTGAGGAGGTCCGTAATCCTCTACATCGAATAAAACTATATCCACGCCGATTGCCGGGTTAAGGAGGCTTAACTGGCGGGCCACCTCTATCAGGACACCAACGCCACTGGCACCATCATTTGCGCCATCCACCGGCTTTCTCCGGTTTTTGGGGTCGGGGTCATAATCGGCATAAGGCCGTGAATCCCAGTGGGCACACAACAGGACCCGGTTGTTGGTCTCCGGCTTCCAGCTCGCGATGATGTTCTGGAACTTCAGCGGAGTCTTATCATAGGCATACACCTGGCCTTTCTGTACAATCACATCTTTCGTGTAACTCTTCATTTTACTGATGAGGTAGTCTGCACACTTCTGATGGGCTGCAGTATTGGGTACCCTCGGCCCGAATGCCAGCTGGGTCCTGCAGAATTCCAGGGCAGAGTCTGCATTAAAAGCAGGTACTGCAACCCGAGGCCCGGATGGCACAGCCTCCTGTGTTGTTGATTCTTGTTTAACGGGCTGATTGCAGCTTCCGACAATGAAAGCCAGTGCGATGATGTATGGGAATATATGTTTCATAGGGCTCCTTACCCCATCCCCCGGAGACATCCTCACAGGATGGGTTGTTATTTATATCTTGTTAATAAAAGGTGCAGCCTCCCCGAATTTTCCACTGAAGACGATTTCTGAGAGGTTTTTTCTTGTACGTTCCTGGAGTTCCCGTTGTTTCAGCTTTTCTGTAAGGGACAATGCATCACCGATATAGCCTGCCGCGACCACGGTAAGAGGCTGACAGGTATCAGGGATCTCAAAGAGTTCACAGGCTTTTTCAGATGAAAAACCCCCCATCTGATGCACATGTAAACCCTGGTTCATTGCCTCGATGCTGAGATGTGCCACGGCCTGGCCAGTGTCGTACTGAAAATAACCGCTGATACCGCCATCCCAGGAGGATATTTTGTACCCGACTGCCAGGATCAGCAGGGGGACATGCTCATTCCACTCCCTGTTTCCTTCAGCAAGGGTTGAGAAGATCATTTCCCATGTTTCATCGTGATTTTGGCCAACAATGAACCGCCATGGCTGCTCATTGCCTCCTGAGGCCGACCATCGTGCTGCCTCAAAAAGGGCGATCAGTTTTTCAGTTTCTACCGGCTTGTCAAGAAAGGCACGCGGGCTCCACCTGTTGCCGGAAAGTTCGTTGATCGGGAATGATGTTAATGCTTTTTTATTCATAATGTTTCAATCATGCCCGAAGCCGGGATTTAAAAAATTTATATTTAACTGACATTCCGATGGCAGCAAGGATTAAACCACCTGCCAGGTAAGACAAAAACCGGGCAATATAATCGCCATGCTTTACATAGAAGGTGATTTTGTCGTTGGCATTTAGCGTTCCTTTGATCACTGCCGGCACCCAATAAGCCGTTTCCTGGTGTTCGTCGCCCCGCTGGTTGATGAAAGCTGAAATGCCGGTATTGGCCGATCGGGCAATGCTGCGGCGGGTTTCAATAGCACGGAGATGAGCAAACGTATAATGCTGCCGGTGTCCTGCGGTTTTGCCCCACCATCCGTCGTTGGTGATGATGAACATAATTTGTGCACCCTCCCTGACGAACCCGGTAAAAAATTCGCCGAATATTGATTCATAGCATATTGCAGGCGCAACCCTTATCGTATTGACAGTGGAATATACCTTCGGCCCTGAATCCATCCCAAGACTTCCTGTGGTGCCGCCAAGGTCGATGGCGAAATTCTCCAGCCATTTGAAACCTTTAAATGACGGAAGGATCTCCACACCCGGGGTGAGTTTTGATTTATGGTAAAGTTGAAGTGAGTCCCTGTTGTTGAGCAGGATTGCTGTATTGTAGGCATAATAATGACCATCGGTATCGGTAAACTTCCTTGCCCAGCGCTCGAGCGGCTCACCCGGAGCAACCTGGTAATGGGTGGATGCGCCGATCAGCATATTCAGCCGGGGATAGGGTGATATTGCCTGCTGCAGCATCCGCATGCTGGTGAATCTCGACAGTTCGTTTTCCCACATATCTTCCTGGATGGACGATTCGGGAGCCACCAGGAAATTGGTGGTGCTGTCGAGTGACGCAGCGGCAAGAGACATGATCCTGCCAATGACTGCCTGTGGAGGAAGGTTATACTGTTCGTTGTAAGGATCAATGTTTGGCTGAACCACGACGATGTTTACCGGGTTCTTTTTTTCGGTGTAGGTAGCGTAAGAGTAGTAAGAAAAAGCGATTGGGAGGACGATCCAGGAAAAGATGAATATCGAATATTGAATAACGAATTTTGAAGTTTGAATTTTGGCTTCGTGGTTTGCATTTTGAATTTTATTGATCAGCATGAACACCATGAAATTCCCGATCAGCACCCACACCGTTCCTCCCAAAGCCCCGGTGTATTCATACCACTGAACCCATTTGTAGTAAGTAGCAAAGCCATTTCCCAGGTTGAGCCAGGGCCAGTTGAGATCCCAGTTCAGGTGGAGGTATTCGAAGGCGACCCAGTAGGCAAGCAGGGATGCATAGCCGGCAACAGGGCTGTTCAGTTTCTTTCGTGTCCAGTGAAAACCCTGGAAAACAATGGCCATAAAGAGCGAGTTTATTACGATGGCCATCAGGGCACCTGTGAATGTTGAATTTACGATCCACCAGGTTGTGAGCAGGTTCCAGAGGAAGAACCCGGGATAAGCATAGAACAATGCGCTGAATTTAATAAATCGCTCTGGGTGCCTGTAAATCTGTTCCTCCACGATCAGCAATGGCACGAACCCGATAAAAAGCAGCCCGGGAAAACCACGTTCGGGCCAGCCCAGCGAAAGAAGGCTGCCGCTGAGCAGGCATAACAGAATGAGGTGGATTTTGCGGAATTTCAAGGTATATTTGATATTGATCTCAATGCAAAGGTAAATAATTTGGTGAACAGGTGGG
>CAYHGE010000003.1:67827-108185 GCA_964355945.1 uncultured Draconibacterium sp. | reverse complement strand
CCCAGCTGTTCAAGTGCCCCTGGAGAACAAGCCGGGGTATTCATCAGCGACACAGTAATTTCTGAACTTGTTTGTTCCAGGGCTGGCACCTGAAAACGGTCTTCAATATATTTACGAAGAATCTCTGTTAGTTCAGAATGATATTCCTTTACCCTTCCGGCCTGCCATAATTTTTTCACCCTGAGTTTTTCAATTTCCCTGAGGGCAGTTTCATGCGGCAAAAACACTACTTTGGGTGTTAATCTGAAAACAGGTTCTTTTCTCCGTCGTTTTCTGATGAACCATATTGCGACAAGGATAAGGGTGATCAAAACAATTGCACCAAATATCCAGGGCAGCATTTCACGAAAAGTGAGTGGAACCTTCATTGGCCCGATAATCGGTTTGATGGCCTGTGTGGTGTCAACCTTTACGGTATGCACGGCAAGCAACATCATCGTAGTAGTGGATACCTTAACAGCAGTATCTGGCATAATCCGATGCCTGAAAGGGATCGACGGAATTGCATAGAACCCTGAATCATAACAGGTTATATTCAATTGCTGGGAAAAGGTAACTGAATTTTTATCCGGAGAGTAGGTGGTATCGATCTTTCCTCGGCCAATTACAGTAATGGAACCTAAAATCGTATCCGGCATGAATGGCCAGATAATCTGTGATTTTGCCGGACCGGTGTATTTTAATGTCAACCCAACGTGATCACCGATCAGCATGGCATTGGTGTCAAGCTTTGCTGAAACAATCACCTCCTGAGCCATTCCGGTTGAAAGGAGAGCAAGGAATAATATTAATATGCAGATTTTACAAAAGTTCATCATTTCTCAATTATCTTCTCGCTCCACGTTTCCTGAAAAGCCCCAGCAACGGCTTGATATAGTCCTGATCAGTCGGAATCCTGGCAACATCTACCCCGCTGCGTAAAAAAGTCTCCGTTAAGTATTCCTGATGTGCTTTGTACCAATTGTCATACTGCCTGCGAACCCTCCGGTCTGATGAATCGACCCAGATTTGTTTACCGGTTTCTGCGTCACGTGCTCTTACCAGTCCAACATCGGGTAATTCGATTTCCCGTTCATCATAAATCCTGACAGCAATCAAGTCATGCTTTTTATTGGCAATTTTAATGGCATCTTCGAAACCCCTGTTGAGAAAATCGCTGAGCAGAAAAGCAGTGCATCTCTTTTTGATGGCATTTGTCAGATAACGCAAAGGCTCTGTAAGGTTGGTTTCCTGCTGCTGAGGCTTGAATTCAATCAGCTCCCGGATGATCCTCAAAATATGGGATGTCCCCTTTTTAGGCGGAATGAACTTTTCGATTGTTTTACTAAAGAAGATCACCCCTACTTTATCATTGTTCTGGATAGCGCTAAATGCGAGGACTGCAGCGATTTCCGTAATCACATCCTGCTTGAATGCCTTTTTTGTCCCGAAATGATTAGATGCACTCACATCAATCAGCAGCATGACTGTGAGTTCACGTTCCTCATCAAATATCTTGATATAAGGATGGTTAAACCTGGCAGTAACATTCCAGTCAATGTTCCTTATGTCATCTCCATGCTGATATTCCCGCACTTCCGAAAAAGTCATTCCACGTCCCTTAAATACGGAATGATACTGCCCCGAAAATATCTGATTGCTCAGTCCCCGGGTTTTGATCTCAATTTTACGAACCTTTTTGAAAAGCTCTGCTGACTCCATTTAAGTTAAATAGCGAAACGGTGAATGGCGAAATGGTGAAATTTAGGGAACTTCAACTGTGTTAAGAATCTCGCTGATAATGTCTTCTGAGGTGATATTTTCAGCTTCTGCTTCATAAGTCAACCCGATGCGATGGCGCAGTACGTCATACGCAACAGCCCGGATATCTTCAGGGATTACATAACCACGCCGCTTGATAAATGCATACGCTTTGGAAGCAAGGGCCAGGTAGATGCTAGCCCGGGGAGAACCGCCGTAACTGATCAGCCCTTCAAATTTCTTCAGTTTATAGTCGGCCGGAAAACGGCTGGCAAACACAATATCAGTGATGTAGTTTTCAATTTTTTCATCAAGGTAAACCTCGCGGGTGATCGCCCTGGCACGCATGATGTCGGCAGTTGTAATTATCGGAGTGGTGTGAAATGTCTCATTGCCGATGTTCTGCCTGATGATCATTTTTTCCTCCTTCTTATCCGGGTAACCGATCACTACTTTCAGCATAAAACGGTCTACCTGTGCTTCAGGTAAAGGATAAGTCCCTTCCTGCTCGATCGGGTTCTCCGTGGCCAGCACCAAAAACGGTTCAGGTAAAATAAATGTTTCATCCCCGATGGTCACCTGCCGCTCCTGCATGGCCTCAAGCAAGGCGCTCTGAACCTTAGCCGGACTGCGGTTGATTTCATCTGCAAGAATAAAATTCGCAAAAACAGGACCTTTACGAACCTTGAATTCCTCATTTTTCTGACTGTAGATCAACGTACCGAGCAAATCTGCAGGCAACAAGTCCGGCGTGAACTGAATTCGACTGAATTTTGCTTCAATACAATTGGCCAACGATTTTATTGCCAAAGTTTTAGCCAGTCCGGGCACCCCTTCAAGCAGGATATGACCATTTGCGAGCAGACCGATCATCAAACGCTCGATCATCTGCTTCTGTCCAACAATCACTTTGTGCATTTCCATCGTCACCATGTCAACAAACGCGCTCTCCTTTTGGATCCGTTCGTTCAATTCTTTGATGTCGGTTTCAACCATGTTATAGATTTTTTGAGGGTGCAAATTTATAAAATGAAAAAGTTACAACACTACCATTGATGTTAATATTTGTTAACCATTTCGTTAAAATATTGTTAACACTGAAAAACTGTCCTGTGTTCATTCATGATGATACGATTCACCCCGGATGATGGAGAGAGCCCGGTAGAGTTGTTCGGTAAAAAAAAGTCGGACCATCTGGTGAGAAAACGTCATTCTGGATAGGGAAAGTATGGAAGCTGCATTTTTTTTAAATGCCGGATCAAACCCAAATGGCCCTCCGACAACAAATACGAGGTTTTTATTCCCTGATAGAAACTGTTTGTTTAAAAATGCCGCAAATTCGACCGACCTCATCTCTGTCCCTCTCTCATCAAGCAAAACAACAACATCCCCTGGAACAAGCCGTTTGCTGATCATCTCACATTCCCGTGAATTTTGTTCCGCAAAAGAAAGATTTGCCGCATTTTTCAACGCAGGTATCTCAACTATTTCAAAAGGGAGATACCTGCTAATTCGCATCTCATATTCGCGAATCCCGGTTTTCAGAAACTCCTCCTCTGTTTTTCCGATAAGCAGTAACCTGATTTTCATAATTTCTGTGCAAAGATGCAAAAATTCGCTGATTTTTTGTATGTTTGTATGGAAAGGGAAGCAAAACCAGCTTACGATTCGTGCCCGGCGCATGCGATAAACATTTTTATGATGTACCTTTGTGGTTCTTATTGCTCATTAGATCCTAAATAATATGAAATATAAATTTTTCATACGGACAATGCTGGTCATCCAGATTCTTTTTGTTGCCGGATTACCTGTCATGGCAGGACCGGAGGAAACATCAGCACAGGTTACTGCCGCAATTCAGGCAGGCAATGCAGGCGATGTTGCAAAGAACTTCAATGCAATGGTCGATCTAACCCTTCCGGGATATGACGATACCTATAGTAAAATCCAGGCCGGTCAGATCCTGAAAGACTTCTTCACCCAAAACCCGGTTAAGAGTTTTAAAGTTACACGACAGGGCTCATCCCCCGATGGTTCACAATATACCATTGGGAGTCTTGAAACCGGAAAAAAAATATTCCGGGTCTATTTTATCATCAAAGCGGTAAACGGACAAAACCTTGTTCAGCAACTCCAGGTCCAGGAAAATTAACCGACAAACCCGTGTCCGCCCGTCCGCTTGTCCCAAATACAACTTTCCCAAATGACCATTGACGAAATCATCTCCAAAGCCCTTGCCGAAGATATAGGCGATGGCGACCATACGACGCTGGCAACAATGCCGGCCAATGCACCTGGAAAAGCAAAATTGCTGGTCAAAGACGATGGCGTATTATGTGGAGTTGACCTGGCAGAACGAATTTTTTCTGCCGTAGATCCTACAATTAAGTTAAACATTTTCATCCGCGACGGTGCGATCATAAAAAAAGGCGATGTGGTGTTCGAAGTGTCGGGGAATAAAGCATCCATTCTCAAGTCAGAAAGGCTGGTTTTGAATTTCATGCAGCGGCTGAGCGGGATTGCCACTGCCACTGCCAGTGCAGTGAAACAAACTGAAGGGTTTAACACAAAAATTCTGGACACCCGGAAAACGACTCCATTGTTGCGTGACCTGGAGAAATATGCGGTGAGAACCGGGGGGGGTGAGAACCACCGGATGGGACTCTACGACATGGTGATGATCAAAGACAACCACGTTGACTACGCCGGGGGAATTGTACAAGCTATCGATGCAGTTGAAAAGTATCTTGGCATTACCGGAAGAAAACTTAAGGTTGAGATTGAAGTACGCAATTTTGAAGAGTTGCAGCAGGTTTTGGATCACGGAAAAATTGACCGGATCATGCTGGACAATTTTTCAGTAACAGACATGCGGAAAGCTGTCCTCATGATCGACCGACGATTTGAAACTGAAGCCAGTGGCGGAATTACCGAGGAAAATATCCGGAATTATGCATCCACCGGCGTGGACTATATTTCAATGGGAGCCCTTACCCACCAGATCAAAAGCCTTGATCTGAGTTTGAAAGCTGAAATAATTAAAGCGGAGGGGTTTTAAAGATGCCGCTGCAAAAAAAACTAACCGACTGGCTTCTGATCCAGGTGCCCGTTACCTGGGCTGTTAGAACATCTAAACGAATCATATTGCCGGGATTCAATGGAATACCAATTTACGATGTGGCTGTTTTTTTCATCCGTGGGTTAACCGAAGGATATATCAACTCCAGGGCAGCAGCGATTTCCTATTCAATTTTTCTGGCCATTTTCCCGTTTTTAATCTTTCTTTTCAACATCATTCCATTTATCCCCATCGACAATTTCCAGCAGCAACTTCTGGGTATCATCGAGGACTTCATGCCTCAAATGGCTTACGAATCAGTAAAAGAGACCATCATCGATATTGTTACGCGACCCAGGAGCAGCCTTTTGCTCCTAAACCTGACATTGACACTTTACTTCTCAACCAACGGCGTAAACAGCCTGATCGAAGCCTTCAACAACACTTCGCATGACCTTGAAACCCGCACAAGCTTTAAACAGTATCTGATCTCCGTTCTGATTGTTCTGATTAACAGCTTTCTCCTGATCATCGCCATCGGGCTGATCACTTTTGGAGCAGCATTGCTTGAATGGATAATGCCCGATTCCAGCAAAGAGAGTTTCGTTGTGATATTTTCGCTTCAAATGTTGCGATGGTTCATCATTTTAGGCCTGTTGCTCATGGCCATCTCCTTTATCTACTACCTTGCTCCCGCCAGGCGGAAAACATTTCGATTTGTTTCTGCCGGTTCGTTACTGGCCACTACGCTGATCGTGATTACCACGCTCGGTTTTAATTTCTATGTTGACCACTTTTCAAGTTATAATGCACTTTACGGCTCTCTGGGCACCCTCATGATCGTTCTGGTGTGGATTTACATCAACGCCATCAGTTTGATCGTAGGATTTGAACTGAACGCAAGCATCCGAACAGCAGGAAAAGTTTGAACCCGGCCTGAGGAGAGGTCAGATGTAGATCAGAAGTATTTCCTCATGAGCGGAATGAGTTCCTTCCTATAGGAAAAATACACAAGTATCACAGCCACAATGAATTGCCCGACTTCTACCTTGAACTTCATGGCAGGAGGAGCCAGCATCTCGGAGATGATGACAACTACGATAAAAATGATCGGGGTATAGAAAATCTTCCATGCATTAAGTTTAAAAGTATATACCTTCCTGCATTCAAAATACATCAGAAGTGCCTGGACTGGCTTTACCATAAAATTGGTCCATACAGCCCCAATAATTCCAAAATAGTGTATCAGAGTGATACCCACGATTACATTGAAAATGGCGCTGATGATAAACACACGTGGAAGTGCGGCAGTGCGCTTAAAATACAACAAAGGAGCCAGAAACATATAGAACCATACCCGGGTTGCATATCCTGCAGCCAGGATTGCAAGGAATCCAAAAGCCTGGTAATATACTGGCTTAGAGATCACTAAAGGAATAAGTATCGGCATCAGGATGACAAACAATGGTATCACCAGGAGAAAAAGAGCAGTAATGCCATTGTAATACCGGTTTATTTCAATTGTGCTTTCCCTGAGGTTTTTATCCTTCCAGATGTTGTATATCTTGGGATTAATCGTATTCACAAGCCCGGTCATGACCAGGTCGAGCCCGATAACCAGCTTCACGGCAATATCATAAATGCCCACATAAGTTGTATCGCCCATCAGGCGTGCAATCAGAAAACGATCCACATACGTCACCACCCAGGTAAGAAGTGAATATAGGATGATCGGCGAACAATAGGCGATAATTTTCTTCAGGTAGGCAGGATTCCAGGTCAATCCATATTCACGGCCAACCATGAAAAGGGATGAAGAAGCGACCACAACAGCAGGGATGAGCCTCCCCAGAATCGGGCCATACATGGTAAAAGGAAAAAGATAAAGGATGATCAGTGAGCCGCCTATAGTAAGGGCAAAATTGGAAATATTCAGCCAGAAAAAACGGACAGGCCGCTGCTGGTAAATCAACAGGCCCGAATAGGTTTTAAAGATGCTGTTGAATACTCCCGAGATTATTGTAAACAATCCGAAGGGGAAGAGTTCAATGAAATCACTGCTTTTAAACACAAAATTGAAAATCCTCAGTCCTCCCAGTAAAAAAACCATAAACGTCAGCAAACCCAACATGGTCAACCCGATGAATACAGTACCTAAAAATTCGCGAATCTTTTGCTTATCATCTTTGTAATCAAAATACAACACGCCGGTCGACATATCCAGCCCATACGAAGAGATAATCTGAATCAAATACATCAGGGCAATATACATGGCATTAATGCCAAACTGCTGAGGTGTAAGATACAAGGTAAACCAGGGCAGTAAAAGGAAGCCCGAGGCATACGGCAATGCTCCGACCAGTGAATAAATTAAGGATGATTTAAAGAAACTGCGGGAAATCATCTGAAGGTTATAGGATTAGCGTATGAACGCGAAACTCAATAAATTTGTATCTTTGATGCTGAAAAATAAACCTGATTCTCTGGATTTTAAATTTTTCGGTGAAATCTATATTTCAGGCAAATATCCATAAAATGATTGAGATGAAACAACTATTTTATCAAGTAATTTATTCTGCCGGACCAAATTTTATATTACGGAATTTAAACAAAGTTGTTTCTAAAATATTACCGGGAATCGTCAAATTACCGCCATCGGGAATCATCAGTCTTAATACGGGCGGTGAAACCCTGAAGATTAAAACCAACCAGACCAACTACCTCACACACCTGGTTTTCTGGGAAGGCTATAAAAATTTCGAATATACAGCGTTGTTTCTTGATCTCATCAAAAACGTCAATACTTTTTACGACATCGGGGCAAATATCGGATATTATTCCCTTCTTGCATCTGTTGAACACCCCGGCATACAGGTTTACAGCTTTGAACCTGCCATTGGGCCGCTCTACTACCTGCGTGAGAATATTGAGTTGAACAATCTGAAAAATATCAGGGTCGAACCGATTGCACTCTCCCATCTCAGGGATGGCCAGATAGAATTTTATGAGATTCACAACAAAAAATATGCTTACCTGGAGCATAATTTAGCGGGAGAAGGTAATGCCGGAAGCCAGACCACCGGAAGGAATTTCGTCATCAACAAGGTCCCGACAACAACCCTCGACTGTTTTTTCGAAGACCATGCAGAACACAAAATAGATCTGATCAAAATGGATACGGAAGGCACTGAGCACCTTATCCTTGAAAATGCCGGCATGGTGCTCGAAACCATGAAACCAGTCATCATCTGTGAAACACTGTTCAATACCATTGAGGCGGAACTGGAGATTATCATGCGTAAACATGGATATCATTTTTACAACCATGTTCCGGGTGGGCTGCAAAAAACTGAAACCCTGAAACGAGAGGTTGACAATGGTGTGAGAAATTGCTTTTTTGTTCATCCTGATCGTTTGCCCCTGATTCAAAAATATATTGTATAATGTTAATTATGAGTCCACTCCAAACACTCCTTCTCACCGCTAAGTCACGAAGACGCTAGGAGATGAAGCCTAAAGTGATTTATATAATGTCGGCATGGTCTTCGTTTGTTGAAGTGGATATTTCCATCCTGTCAAAACATTACAATGTAATCATCAACACCTACAAGTGGCAGCAAAAATGGATGGTTCCACTTTTGCTGATCCATCAGTTTTTTATCCTGGTGAAACATTCCGCAACCTCAAAATTGTTCCTGGTCTCTTCCGGCGGTTACTGGTCAATTGTACCTGTTATTGTTGGCAAACTGTTTTCAACACCGGTTTTCATCATTCTTAACGGATCAGACTGCGCATCTTTGCCATTGGTGAACTATGGTAATTTAAGAAAGCCGATGCTTCGGAATATTTGCAGACTGTCCTTCAAATATGCGGACCTGCTCCTTCCTGTCAGCGAATCTCTTGTGGAAACTGAAAACACTTACTATGCTAAAAATCATACTGACCACCAGGGATACAGACATTTTTTCCCGTTCATTAACACCAGACATACCATCGTTTATAACGGACTGAATGGTGATTTCTGGGAATGTTCCAACCCGACGGAGAAAGAAAAGAACTCATTCATCTCTGTGTTTTCTTCCAGCCAGTACATTCTAAAAGGAGGTGACCTTATCGTTGATGTTGCCCGTCGATTTCCGGAGTGTAACTTCTACATGGCCGGTATTACCCGGCCGCAGGATGGTACGGAAGCAAGCCCCAATGTACACTTCCTTGGTCGTTTAACCGCAGACGGGCTAAAAGAGGTTTACCGGAAGTGCCAGTTTCATTTCCAGTTATCCATTTTTGAAGGATTTGGATGTACTTTATGTGAAGCCATGCTCTGCCAGTGCATTCCCATCGGGTCAGCAGTGAATTTCATCCCGCAGATAATCGGAAATGCCGGGTTTATTCTGAAACACAGGGATGTTGACCTGTTGGAATCCTTAATCCGTGAAGCCCTGGGACGCGAGGACAAAAGTGAATGTGCCGAAAAATCAAGAGCAAGGATTCTGGAAAACTTCAGCATTGAAAACCGGGAAAAAATATTGATCTCGCTGATTGAGCAACAGACTGCATCAAATAGTCATGCTTGATGACACCAAAACCAGGCTGATTTTATCCCCGGAATCACCTGCTCCTCTTAAGAAAGTGCTTATTAACCGTCAACGCGGCTGATAATTCATCCCTGTCCCACAAAGCAAGGTGCCTCTCCGGGTACCCTTCAATAAAGTCGTCAATTTTCAGTTTAGGTTTGCCAAAATTAAACGGAGGCAATTCAAGGTTTATCAATCGAAAATCGCCGGTGGTAATATTCCTGTTTGACTTGCATTGTGTATGGGTGGAGGTGAGCAGGTACCTGATGTCACTTTGCAGGAAATTATTCAGAGTTGCGAAAATATCATCATAAGAAAAATGAAACAGGCAATCACGGCAAAGCCACAAACCCACTTCAGGTAATTTATCGCGGATGATATCCAGCTCAATAAATTTCGTATGATCATTTTCATATAACTCCTTGTTTTTCATGATCAACGGAACAACGATGTCCCCTCCGATATACGTGAATCGTGAACCATGCTCAATCAGCCTGAACCAGTTATAGTCACCGCAGGGGGCATCAAGTATTGATTCAATTTTCAGTTGAGAAATCAGCCCGGGAATTTCCTTCCTGATATTTTCGGTATATTCCGCCGACGAGCCATGTCCGGAAATACTCTCTTGATTTCCCCAGTTATTTGAATCGTAAATATGTGTAAAAACATCCTTCGTATTGCCCATTTTGGAAAAATAAATGCTCCTTTTCAGGTGCATATAGTTCCTGATACACCATCTCCCGCCAGGGATAATCTCCAACACTTTAATTATTAATTGTTTCATAATACAACTTCTGCGGAATAATGTATGGTAAGTGTCCGCAAAATTAAGATTATTTTCTATTTTTGCTATGAAGTTTCATTTGACAAACGATACACCCTCCATGCACGAAAACAAACTCATGCTTATCTCTCATGGAGGATCCGGAACATGAAAATTTTAGGTGCATTTTTCATCCTGTTATTTTCTTCATCCGTTGCTTTATCATCGGAGTACACTGATTGGAAGGGAGGGAAAGATGCCTTTCTGGTTGTCGACTCCCTGAATGATCAGGCAGCGGTTTTTTTGAAATACTACCCGGAGTTTACCAGATACTATGCAAATGAAGCTCTCTTATTGGCCAACCAGGCAAACTACGCAAAAGGTCAGATTGAAGCATTACTCCTGTTGGCCAGATATTTCAGAACCAAAGAAGAATATAATAATATCCTGGAATGTTATTTTAAAGTCGTAGATATCGCCGAAAACACCGATGATATTCAATACCGTGTTCTCGGATATACCATGATCATTCATTTTTTTCTGGCGATCAAAGATTTTGATCTGGCAGAAAAATACCTTGCATTACTGGCCGGAGTAGCAAAAAATTCATCCGATCCGGAAATAATTGCCGAAGTATTCTCATGGAAAGCCACCTGTTTCTATTCCAAAGGTGATTTCGATCATGCAATCAGCAACCTTTACCTTCGCTTACTCTACGTTCAAAAGACACATGATCTGAACAATGAGGGGAACGTTTATAAACTACTGGGAGATGCTTTCGTACAAAAGGGAATGTGGTCTAAAGCGGAATATAATTACAGGATTGCATTGGGTATTTTTCTACAGATCTCCAACCTGGCTGAGATCGGTGTTATATATACCCGTCTTGCCCATATATACCAGGAGCAGAATGATCAAAAGTTCAATCTGAAATTCAACCTGGCCGCGATGAGGATTCGTGAACAAATCGGACACGAAAAGCTGATCTCTTCTTCCTTTCTAAACGTTGGGGAGGCATATTGGTTTCTCGGAAAAAAGGATTCTGCCGGTTTTTACATGAAGAAATCACTGCATCTTGCTAAACGTATTAAGGACTCACAACTGCTGGAAGCAGTTTGTTCACAACTCTCGTTCTTCGCAAAGGCGGATGGCAGGTTTTCCGATGCCCTGAAATATTTTATTGAAAGTTCTGAGTATCGGGCAAAAATGACCAAAGATCAGAACCAGCAGGAAATATTGATTCTTGAGGCAAACCGCACAATCAGGGCCAGTGAACTGCAAATAGACCTGCTGAACCAGGAAGTTCTTATCCAGGGACTGCAGATCAGGAACAGCCGGATACAAATTCTGCTTTTTGAAGTGGCTTTTCTGGTCATTCTTTCACTGATTCTTTTTATCAACACACTCGCCCGCAAGAACCAGAAAAGGAAGGATGAACTAAAAGAACTGAATGCACGTCTTAAACAGGAGATTGACATAAGAATCAATGCAGAAGTCAGGCTCAGCAGAAGCGAAGAGCTGCACCGGTTCCTTGCTGAAAATACGGTCGATGTCATCTCATTGATGGATGCCGGTTTAAACAAATTGTATATCAGTCCGTCATGCCAGAAATTCTATGGGTTCACCCAGCAGGAGATCCTCCAGATGCGTAGTCCGCTGGAGCTTATTGAGCCGGCATTCCATGTCCATGTCAACCAACACCTTCTTGAGATGCTTCGTTCAAGGCACGCAACCAGGTATATCTATAAAGTACTGAGAAAAGATGGTTCGAATTTCTGGGCTGAAGCCAACGTCAATCCAATCCTGGATCCGGCAACCAATGAGGTGAAAAACCTTATAAAAGTTGTACGCAACATTTCTGAGAGGATGAAAAATGAAGAAGAACTTGCAGAAAATTCGAGGCAAAAAGAGTATCTTCTGCACGAAATACATAACAGGGTTAAAAACAATTTTGCCATACTCATCAGCCTGATGAACATGCAGCTTGATCAGTCAGACAATTCCAAACTCAGCAGTTCACTCACCGATTTACAACTGCGGGTTCGGGCAATGTCGCTGGTTCACGAACAACTATACCAGACACAGGAAATCAGCACCATTCCTTTCGATAATTATCTGCATCATCTGACCCTGATAATTTCCCGCTCCTTCAAAAATAACAGGATTGAACTGCATACAGACCTTCATCCCTGCAACATTGCAATTGAAATGGCCCTGCCATTGGGGCTTATTGTTAATGAATTGATTACAAATGCTTATAAATACGCCTTCCCCGATAATCAGACGGGCGTTATTAAGGTTGGCCTTTACCCTGAAAACGAGAAAAAATTCCGCATTTCTATTTGTGATAACGGGGTTGGGCTGCCTTCGGATTTCTCAAGCAGTTCAACAAAATCGATGGGTTCTCAGATTGTAGGAATTTTAGTGGAGCAAACAGAAGCAATCCTCGAGGTTTCAAACAATGGTGGTGCCTGTTTCAGGATTCTCTTTTCCACTCACCAAGAAAAATAAATTATGGAAAATCAACAATATAAAATTGCATTCATCGGCGCCGGAACCATGGGAACTGCTCTGGGCAACATTCTTGCAGAAGCAGGTAAGGAAAACATTCTTCTCCACTCAATTGAACACAAGGTTGTGGCAGATATAAACCGGACACACATCAACACCAAGTATTTCCCAACGCTCCACCTGCACCCAGGCCTTCATGCAACCATGGAAGAACGGTTGCTCGAAGAGTGTAAAATCATCTTCCTGGCTATTCCTTCAGTAGCAATGATTGATTACCTTAAAAAAATACAAAACCATCTCCCTGAAGAGGCAATTTTGATCAACCTGGCGAAAGGATTTGGCTTTGGCGTCAGAACCATCCTTGATTGTTTGCAGGAAGACTTCTCCAATCCAATATGCACGATGAAAGGCCCCAGTTTTGCACGGGAGATCATCAACCGACTTCCGACAGGGTTTACGCTTGGTTCAGAAAACCCCGACCACCTTCCCGTCATCAGGAATATTTTTATGGATACAAATATTCACTTTGATTCATCCAATGATGTAAGAGGTGTGGAGATACTCAGTATTCTGAAAAACATCTATGCGGTTGCGTTAGGAATCGTTGATGCACAATTCAATTCGCCAAATCTGCGGTTTCTTGTTCTGACCAAAGCATTTCAGGAAATGCGAAAAGTACTGCTTTCATGCGGGGGACGAGTTGATACCCTTTTCAACTATTGTGGATACGGTGACTTTACCCTTACTGCCCTGAACGATCTCAGCCGCAACAGAACACTCGGACTCCTCATCGGTAAAGGGTTTTTCACCGAACATGTTTCCCACGAGCTCGTTCTTGAAGGAAAAACAGCTGTGAACATTTTTTATGACTATCTGTCGAAAACGATGCGCGTTGAAGACAATTTTCCCATCATGGCAGAACTTTACCATATCTTCCAATCGCCATATGACATCTCCTTATTTGTGAATACAATTCTCGATTTTCCCGAAGCATAAACCGCTGATCACGCCAAACTCCTGAATCGTAAATCAAAAATCGTAAATCGTAAATCCTTTTCGTATCTTTGTGGTCATTTTCGGGGCTGACTGGTTTTGACAGCAGGGAAGTGGATTTGTAAGCATGCCGAGTGTTCGTGTTCAGGCCTCGTAAAAAGTCAGTGCACACAGCCATTAACTGGCGACAATTATTCTTTCAGACTTGCTGCTTAATTTTAGAAATTAGGCGCGTCTTGTCTCCCGGGAAACCAATCTCAACGGTGTTCCGGATGAGGCATCGCAAATGTTGAGATAGCCGGGTTATTGTTCCGCTGACCAGGTGAAATAACAGGAGCTAAGGATCAGGTAGGTTTGCCACTGACCGGCCCGTTCCCGACAATTAACCAGCGGCTAAGCATGTAGAAAGCAATTTTGCTACTTGTTTGGACGAGGGTTCGAATCCCTCCAGCTCCACAAAATGCAAATTAACAGGAATAGGGTGGACTTGAACATATTCATTTTCACCCTATTCCACGTCATATGTCTAACAACATTCATTGATGTCTGAAATAATTCATATTTCAAAATTCGTTATTCAATATTCGTTATTCACTAGCACTGCCCCATGTTATTAGGAAAAAAGATCATCGTTGTTCTTCCGGCTTATAATGCAGGAAAAACAATTGCTCAAACAATCGCAGAAATCCCTTTCGACCTTGTTGATGAATATGTGGTGGTGGATGATGCAAGTACAGATAATACAATGGAAGTAGCAAGTTCCCTGAATGTCAAAAACCTTATCCGTCATGATAAAAACAAAGGATATGGAGGTAACCAGAAAACGTGTTATAACACTGCACTTGAGTTGGGAGGCGACATTATCATCATGCTTCATCCTGATTATCAATATACTCCAAAATTAATACCTTCCATGGCATACATGATTGCAAGCGGGCTATACCCGGCTGTGATCGCCTCACGAATCCTCGGGAAAGGTGCACTCAAAGGAGGCATGCCAATGTATAAATATATCTCCAACAGGTTCCTGACATGGATTCAGAATTTGCTGATCAATCAAAAACTCTCCGAATACCACTCAGGTTACCGCGCATTCTCCCGTGAGGTTCTTGAAAAAGTAAACTACGAGTCAAACTCCGACGACTTTGTCTTTGACAATCAGATGCTTGCGCAAATTTTCTTTGCAGGGTTTGAAATTGCTGAAATAACCTGTCCCACGAAATACTTCGAGGAGGCATCCTCCATCAACCTGAAACGAAGCATCAAATATGGACTTGGTGTCCTCCAAACATCATTGGGTTATTTCCTTCAGAAAAACGGCATTGTTTCGCTTCCAATGTATAAGCCAAAATAGTCCGTTATGGCAACAAAAAAGAAGGCCATCTCCAAAGAGATCAAATTGCTGAACTGGAAAGTCCTCCTGTTGGTTGCTGCCGCTTTCTCTGCCTTTCTTCCTTCCCTGAATAATGAATTCGTGAACTGGGACGACATTGTTTACATCATGAACAATGACATGATTACCAGCTTTTCCATGGCAAATTTTCAAAAAATATTCTCCACCTATTTCATGGGAAACTATCACCCGTTCATCCTTCTCAGCTTCTCCCTCGATTTTCACCTGTTTAAATTTGCAGCACCCGGTTATCACCTCCATAACCTGCTCCTGCATGTTGTTAATTCCTTTCTCGTTTATGTCTTCTTTTTCAATTTGTTAAAAAAGAATGTAAATGTGGCTGTCACCATCGCATTGGTCTTCGCCCTGCATCCAATGCATGTCGAATCGGTGGCCTGGGTTTCTGAACGAAAAGACTTGCTCTACACTGCCTACTTTTTCCTTTCACTGATTGCTTATGTCTCCTACCTGAAGAAGAATCGAATGGCTTTACTGCTGCTAAGCCTGCTCTTTTTCATTTTCTCACTACTATCTAAGGCTCAGGCAGTAACACTGCCTCTGATATTATTCCTGATTGATTATCTCCAATCGCGAAAATTTGAGCCCCGGCTGATCCTCGAAAAGATTCCATTCCTGGTTTTATCCTTCGTATTTGGCATCATCGCCGTTTTGGCTCAAAATGAAAACAGCTATATCAATCCGCTTGGAATTCCGGTTTGGCAAAGCCTGTTTTATGCTCCTTATGGAATCTGGATATACCTGCTCAAATTCATTTTTCCAATTTACCAGACCGCTGTTTATAATTATCCGATTACGCTCCAGGGCACATTCCCGTTTTACATCTACTTTTCTCCGCTAATTTTCATCCTTATTGCCTTTGTTATCTGGAAAACATGGAAGAATAACAAATATGTCACGTTTGGAATGTTATTTTTCCTTGCAACCATTTTCCCGGTATTGCAGTTTCTGCCTGTCGGTTGGGCTGTTGTTGCCGAGCGCTACTCATACATCCCATATATTGGGTTAGCCACAATTGTTGCAATCACTTTCTGGGAAAAGCGCCCTTCCCTGGAAATAAAAAAGAGGAATTTTCTTGACGCATCGGGCGTTTTAGTCTTGCTCATTTTATTCATTCTTACCTGGAACAGGTGCATGATTTGGAAAGACAGTGTAACCCTGTGGACCGATGTGTTGGAAAAAAATCCAAGATGTGTTTCTGCCTATATCAACAGAGCCTATATTTTCAATGAAAACAAACAATACAATGAAGCTTTGCAGGATTGTACGGATGGGCTGAAGATCGATTCGACAAATTTCACCTTGTATAAAAACAGGGGCATCGCTTATGGGATCATCGGGAA
Source organism: uncultured Draconibacterium sp. (assembly GCA_964355945.1). Classification (GTDB taxonomy): domain Bacteria; phylum Bacteroidota; class Bacteroidia; order Bacteroidales; family FEN-979; genus CAIVAT01. The sequence goes on along the minus strand of CAYHGE010000003.1, from coordinate 91,792 downwards.
ACACGACCTTGCTCTGGCAGATTACTCAAGTGCAATAAGAAACAACCCTGATGATTATGATTCCTATCTTTACAGAGGGATTCTGTTTACCGACAAATTTGGCAAACACGATGCAGCAATTTCAGATTTCAGGAAATACCTTACCCATTCACCCGAAAATCTGAATGCTACATTTAATATGGTCGTGGCAAACTATAATAATGGCAGCTTCGACAGCGCCAGGGTATACTGCCTGAAGGTGCTCAGGATAGATCCCGCTAATGTGCAGGCTAAACAACTCTTGGTTAATATTGATAAACTCAGGCCATGAAATTTTTATCGGACAAATACTTACCGCATCTGCTGATATTTTTGTTTGCATTTCTGCTTTATGGAAATACACTGACACACGATTATGCTCTTGATGACCTCATTGTTATCAAGGACAACTCCTTTACAAAAAAAGGACTGTCAGGCATTAAGGAAATATTTAGCTATGATTCCTTTACCGGATTCTTTGGCACCGAAAAAAAACTTGTTGCCGGGGGCAGGTACCGACCTTTGTCTATCGCTTCATTTGCAGTTGAATATGCTGTCATGAACGGGCTGAATCCGTTTTTCAGTCACCTCATCAACTTGCTGCTATATGCAATCACAGGTAGTCTTATTTTCATTATTTTCACCAGGCTCATCAAATCCCGACCAGGAAAACCCTGGTATCTATGCATTCCTTTCGTTGCATCCCTCCTCTTCATGGCTCACCCTGTGCATGCCGAAGTTGTGGCGAACATTAAAGGGAGAGATGAAATTTTCGCCCTGCTTTTTCCTTTAATAACAATTTGGCTGACAATACGGTACTTTGAAAACAGGAAACCGGTTTTCTTGTTGATCGCCAACTTAAGTCTTTTTCTGGGTTTGCTGTCAAAAGAAAATGCCATCATGTTTGTTGTCATGGTTCCGCTTACAATCTACTTTTTCACCAAAGTACCCCTCCGGAAAAATATTTTGGCAAGTCTCTCCTTTTTATCAACCGCATTCATCTTTGTTTTTATCAGGTTCCTGGTATTAGGGTACCTCAACTCCGGCGAATTGCCTAAAGAACTGCTAAACAACCCGTTCCTCGGAGCATCAGAAGGTGAGAAAATCGGAACGATCATTTACACCCTGGGGCTCTATATTAAACTGCTTTTTTTTCCATACCCGCTCACCCACGACTACTATCCATATCATATTCAGCTTATTAACATAACAGACTGGAAATCGGTGGTCTCCCTTCTTATTTATATTTCCTTGCTTACCTATTCATTCTGGAAAATTAAATCGAGGGATCTCATCTCGTATGGTATCTTGTTCTACATGTCAACACTTTTTATTGTTTCAAACCTGTTGTTCCCGGTAGGTACATTCATGAACGAACGGTTTATCTACATGCCATCCCTGGGTTTTGTTTTGATAATAGCATACCTTATCTCTGAAAAACTCCCCCTCATTGTCAAAAACGAGAAAATTTTCAAGAACCTGGCATCGGGTATCTTGGCTTTAATCCTCACGTTGCATACCATAGCCACCTATTCAAGGAACAAAGCCTGGAAAGATGATTTTACACTTTTCACCACAGATGTTCTTGTGTCGGAAAACAGTATAAAATGCAACATTTCCGCAGGGGGTGATTACCAGAAAAAAGCTGGTCAGGAAACAGACCCGGCAAAGCAGGCAGAAGACTACGAGCGTTCGATTAAATATCTTGAAAAAGCATTAACTATTTATCCTGAAGCGATAAATGGCCTTGTTTTATATGGCAATGTATTGGCACTTTATAAAAAAGACTACAAACTGTCTATTTCCCAATATCTTAAAGTATTGGATTTAGACCCATACAATCAGAATGCTTTTTCGAACATAATCCAGGTTCTCGGTTCAATTGAAAACCAAAAGGAATCTGACTATAAGGTAAAAATTCTGAAACGAATGTATGCGATCAATCCCGAAAATCCGGATGTCAACTACAGCCTGGGCAAAATATACGGACAATTCAAAGGCAACCTCGACTCCGCGTCCTACTTTCTGGAGCGTTCCATCAGCCTCAATCCCGGGAACCTCCCTGCCTATAAAGATCTTGGCATCGTGTACAGCATGAAAGGTGATTATACCAAGGCCCTGGATGTTTTTTCAAGAGCTCAGAAACTTGATCCGTCAGATCAGCAGATTCGTCAAAATATCCGGATCACCTATCAGATTATGAACAAAAAAAAGTAAATCGCCGGAGCTTATCGCCCATCAGTCAGCTCCTTTGCCCGCTTAATATTTCCCATGTTGAAATATGATGTAGCCAGATTTTGTCGGATCTTCAGGTCGTTTGGCTTGATTTTTAACGCTTTTTCCAGATAAAAAGCCGATTGGCTGAAATTTCCTTTCATGGCAAAGGCAACACCGAGATCACTCAGACAATCAAATTGAGTACTGTCTATCCTACTGGCTTTAATGAGGTTATATATCGAGGAATCCGCAATATTCATCTCCTTTCCAAACACAAGGCCTTTGTTATAATAGGATTCGTACTTTTCGCCTGTGGTTTTAATCAGCAAGTTGAAATATTGTATTTTCAATACTGGTGATTTCAGCCGGTTAACCGAAACGAAATAGTTGCTGAATGCCTTGTCATAAGCCGGGTTGATCTTCAGCGTCTCTATATACATATTCAGGGCGTTTTCAAACTCTGAATTTTCATAATAAGCATTTGCCAGTAAAAAAGTCTCAGTGGTCGTCCTGTTCATCTTTGCTGCCTGCTCCAGATAGGGAATTGCCTTTTGGGCATAACTTCTCTTCTCTTCATTATCTTTGGTTGCCTCGGCCTTTAACAATAATTCATGTCCCGCCCCCTTCATGATAACAGCACTGTTCACAGAGGTAAGGACATCCATGGTATACAGCGTGTAGCTGTCTTTCCAGTCAAAATTGCGGGAAATTGTTTTTCCCGAATAAAGAATTAATAAAACCAACACAACATAAGGCATAAAATGGGTGATTTTTGCCTTCTCTGCCCCATTGATCATTATCCATGCAAAGGCAATGGCGAATCCGACCGAAGGAATAAAAGCAAACCGTTCTCCCATAAACGGCCCGATGATAAATAGCAGGTTGGAGACCGGGAAAAGCGCCACAAGAAAGAAAAGCAGTCCAAACCCGGCAATGTTTTTATGGAAAGTCAGATACAAGGCGGAAATTACGAGACCGCTATACAAAATAAACGGGAGGATTGCCCGCAAATCCAAAAGACCGATATAGGGTATGTAAAACGGATAATAGTCAATCGTAAGCGGATGCGGAAAAAGCAACAGTTTTACATAAAGCCAAAGGGTGTAGAGTGTGGTGCCATATCTTTCAGAAAATCCTGAAGCAAACATAAACGAGTTGCTTAAAATATTGTCCTCCATGGTTGGTTTAGAACTCCAACCTAAAACACTTTGCCGGATGATCATAAATACAGCAAATCCCGCCATCAAACATACTGAAGTCCACATCACCGACTTCCGGAATACAGTTTTACTCCGGCAACAGTATAATGATATGGGGATCAGGACAAGCAAGGGTGAAGCACTCTCTTTGGACATTAAGGAGAGGAAAAAGAAAAGCCCTCCATAAAACAGATTACTGAGTTTACCTTTGTCTGCATAAAGTATAACAGAGTTCCAGGCAAGTAGCCCAAACAGCAGTGCCATCAGTTCATCCCGTCCTTTGATATTTGCAACTACCTCCGTATGAATGGGATGTGCGGCATAAACAAGTGCGGCCATCAGCGACAGACTTACAAAATAATCCCTCAGCTTTTTAAAAACGAGCTTCTCCTGGAATAATTTTGCCAGAACTTTGAACAACAGCATACAGATTAATCCATAGAGGATTACGTTTACCAGGTGACTCACGAAAGGATTTGCCCCGAAAAACTGGTATTCAGCGCTGAAAGTAATCAATGACAACGGCCGGTAGCGGCCGCCTCTGAACAGATTTTTCTGTCCGGTGAACCCGGTAAAACTGTCATTGAAAAGATGGCCGAAAACACCTGTCAGCCCTTCCCTTGTGAATTTATTGCCCTGTACAACACTAAAATCGTCATACGCGTATTTATTGGGAAGGGTATTCAGATAGACAGCAGTCCCGAAAAGGAACACAAACAGATAAATATATTTTTTATTCATACTTCCTTCAGCACGATGTGAATGTAACTTAGTTTAGATTTTTCAGCTGCTCAAGATAGCCTGCATCTACCGGATAATTCCCCGATTTCGCCTTCAGTGCGAATTGGTAAGCCTTTACAAAGTCATTCTGCGATTTGTAGATCACTGAACTATTGTAGCAGGCATTCCCGTTCGATGGGTTCAGTGACAAACATTTGGCATAGTCATCAAGGGCCTCCCTGTTGCGTTTTAACATATACTGACATGTGCCCCGTTTCAGGTAAAAATCATCATTTCCGGGAATCTGTTCAATCAGGTAATTATATGCTTCCAGTGCGTCCTCATACCTTCCCATTTCAAGGAGTGTATAAGCCTTGTTAACATACACCTCAAACGTTCCGGGATTCAGCATCAAAGCTTTATCATAATCTTTCAGCGCAAGATCAAATTTTTTGCCCTTTGCGTAAGTAATCGCCCTGTTTACATAAGTTTCCGGGTTGATACTGTCGAGTGCTATTGACTTAGAGTAGGATAAAAGCGCTTTGTCAATTTCATTATTTAATCCATAGATATTGCCAATATTGCTGTATGCCCTGGGATCATCAGGTTTTAATTGTACATAAATCTTATAATCTTTAAGGGCTTTATTGGTAATATTGAGGGAACCATAATAATTACCCCGGTTTTTATAAGAGACTTCAGCCTGCGGATACTTTTCGATAACATCGGTCCATAAGGTTTCTGAATTTTTCCATACCATGACCTGACTGTATGCAACTTTATAGGAGAATGTCGAAAATACAACAAGGGCACAAGCCATAACCCAGCGCAGGGAGTACAACCTGCCCGCCTTGGCAGCAAAGGCCTGGTCGATAAACCAGGCAATGATAAAAAACAAGCCGATTGAAGCAACATAAGAGTAGCGATCAGCCATAATGGCACTGCCCACGGAGAGAAACTGCAGAACAAGCATCAGTGAGAACAGGTAAAAGAGCATTCCAAACAATACTACTTTAGTGTAACGAACAGAATACAAAACAACGACAGCGACAATTATGACAATCACAGGAGACAGATAAAATATCAGGGGGAGTCCTCCAGTATCTGTTAATTGCGGATAAGGATAAAAAGCAGAAAAATTCCATGGAACGAATATTTTGACAATATACATAATAAAACCATAAGCAGCAAACATGGCACGCTGAACCATGGTAAATACTTTAATGTCGGCAATGGCATCCTTTGACTGGATGAGAAAGGTGATCAGACCAAACACGATGGCAACGGCCAGAAAAGGCAATTTCTCCACCCACACCCTGGCTGAAAATTTTCGTCCCATGAAATAATCAATGGCAATTAAAACAAATGGGAAAACAACTGCAGAGGGCTTTGAAAGCGCTGAAAATATAAAAAGCAGAAAAGCTGCCGCCAGATAGGCAGGCGACTTTGCACCAAGGTACTTCATGTAAACAATCAACCCTGCCATAAAGAAAAAGGTGTAAAGTACATCTTTCCTTTCTGCAATCCAGGCAACAGATTCGACGTGCATCGGATGTATGGCAAAGAGCAATGCTGTTATCGTTGCAACCAGAAGCCGTTTCCGGGAAACAAGGTATGCAAATACAAATACAAGCAACACGTTCAGGAGATGTAAAATGATATTGGTTGCATGAAACCGGCCAGCCGTCGGTTCTTTTTGTCCGGTAGAATTTTCATTTGCTCCTGAAGCGAAATAATAATCAATGCTCAGGGAGATCATGGTGAGCGGATGATAATTTGATGCGGAGGCATTGCTGAAAAAGAAGGCGATATTATCGCTGCTGAGGGTTTTCACCCTTGGGTTTTCCAACACATAAGTCGGATCGTCCCAGTTGGTAAAGCCATGTTGGGTTGCCGGTTGGTATAAAAACCATGTAATGATGAGTAGCAACACCATTGGCAGCACTATATGCCAGAAAGATCGGGTATCGATTGCATTTTTTCTTGAAAGTGTTGATTTGGCTGGTTGTATCTTCTTAATCGGAGCTTTTACTTTTTGCTTCATGTAATACTAATTTATGGTTCCGCTACATATTTTTCCCGAACTTCAGGTGGCTCGTACCCCGGTAACCACTATCAACGGAGCGATTGCAGATAACTCTGGGGTACCTGGACCCCAAGACTCAATGCCTTTTGTCCATCTTCCAATGCTTTGGCACGATTCCCAAGAAATTTGTATGATTGGGACCTGAAGTAATAAAAGTTTCCAAATGATGGTTTTCGGGCAATTGCTTTATCAAACCATGCAAGGCTCTCCTGATAGCGCCCGGTTCGCTGGTAAGCAAGCGCAATGCTCATGCATACCCGTTCGTCATCCGGATTATAATTAAGATAATGTTTAAAATCGGCAATTGACTCCTCCGTTTTGCCTAATCCTCCATAAGCGACAGCCCGGTTCGCATAAGAAACTGCAAAACCTGTATCGATCTGAAGGGCTTTCGAAAGGTAATACACCGCTGAGTCGAATTGGTTCCTTTTCACATAAATCGCTCCCAAATTACCTAATGCAAGCGAATTGTCCATTCTCATCTTCAAACTATGGAGGTAATCCAGGTAGGCTGAGTCATGTTTACCCATATCAAAATAGACATTACCGCGCATCAGCATAATCTCGGCATCATAGCTATTCAGAGAAAGTGACATGTTCAGATCAGCAAGTGCGCGATCATTGTTCTTTTCCGCCCTGAAATACAAGCCCCTGCATGAATATGGACGGGAATCTCTTCCGGGGTATTTGTCAATAACATCCGACCACAGGGTTTCTCCATTCTTCCACACCTTGCAACGCTGAAAAGTTGAGACCATTAAAAATGAACAGAAGATGACAAATACCAGCCACGCCATCAGGGCCCCATGTTTGACCTTTTCAGAAAAGTGCTCCATGCCCCAGCCGGCAATTAATACCAGGCCCAGATAAGGAACTTTGACATACCTGTCGGCCAGGAATCCCTGGCCCGCACCAAATATCTGAAGCATAAAAACAATAGAAAGCAGAAAAATAAGGGCGCCTGCAACGATAACCCGGGTTTTTCGTGTTGTATAGTAAACCACCGCAGCAACCACCAGGACAAACACAGGGCTTAAATAATATATCAATGGCAAGGCACTACCGCTGCTGACAGGATATGGATAGAGCGCACTCATGGTTACCGGCGCAAAGAACTTAAGAAAATAGGCACTCAGGGAGTAAATTCCGAAAAACAATCTTTCATTCAGTGAAAACAATTCATTAATTTTCAGCGCTCCGACATGCCGCAGGACAAAGATGCCGGCAATCCCAAATGCAATTGACAGGAGGAAGAACGGGATCTTCTCCAGAAAAATCTTTTTCCAGTCGGTCCTGTTTAAATAGAAATCGACAACCAGTAAAATCAGTGGAAGAGAAACTGCCTGGATTTTTGAAAAAAGTGCCAGCACAAAAAGACCGAGACTGGCGAAAAACAGCAGTGTCCTGCGAGACCTGGCCTTTAAATAGATAACATATACCAGCAGTGACCAAAAATAAAACACGCTGTAAAGCAGGTCTTTTCGCTCCGTTACCCATGCAACAGACTCAACCCCCATCGGGTGAATGCCATAGATCAAAGCTGCGGATGCAGCAAACAACGGCTTAATATTAAACCTGCACAGTATTCGGAACACCAAAAATGTACAGATCAAATGCAACACAAGATTTGTGGCATGATAAGGAACCGGGTTGAGCCCCCATATTTTATATTCGATCGCATAAGAAAGTAAGGGAAGAGGCACATAGGTACCCCCCACCTGCGATGAAAACATCTCCCTGATGGAAGAAAAGGAGAGACTCCTGATCAGGCCATTGTCAATTATGTATGCATTGTCGTCCCATGTTGGAATGAAATCATGACTAAGCACAGGGAAATAACAGCTAAACGTGATAATCAGAATAACTGCTATCAGCAGAACCTCCGGGAAATTGCCGGCGTGAAGGGAACCAACCTGTTTTGAGGTTGGTTTAAGACCAGTTATATTTGGCTTTTCTTGCTGCGCTTTTTGTGTAACGATTGGCTTCATCTCCCAATTAATGTATTAGCAGCCCGTTTTCAACAGCCACTTTGATTAATTGGGCTGTATTGCGCAATTGCATTTTTTTAAACAAATTCGATTTGTGTCTTTCAACAGTTTTGTTGCTGATAAACAACTTATCGGAAATCTCCTTTGTGGAACATCCATCAGATAAATAACCTATAATTTCTATCTCTCTGGCAGTAATATTTCGGAAATCGACAGTCCCGGCCTCCGGTTCAGCGGCATAATCACGCAGAATAACTTTTGAGCATAAACTGCAAAAATAGGTTTTTCCACTATAAACCCGCTTAATGCCTTCATACAACTCCTCAACAGAACAATTCTTGGACAAGAATCCTTTGCCACCATGTTTCAACATCTCCTTAATAAAAAACGGGTGGTTGTGCCTGGCCAGGGATACAATTTTAATCCAGGGCATCTTCTCATCAATAATTCTGGTAACCTCAATGGTAGTAAGCCCCGGTTTTTTAATATCCAGCAGTATCACGTCTGGTTTAATGTTTTCAAGCTTCTTCAGTAATTCATTGCCATCGGTTGCAGTGCCAATGATCTCAAATTCGCCAAAAGATCCTATGAGTGAGATGAGCGAATGAAGTATAATCTCCTGATTTTCTGCAACTATCAGGCTGATTTTACCATTATTAATGCGACCGTTTTCCATATTGATGCCAAATTTAACATATATTAACTTTGAACCCACATCAAAGGGGACTAATGTTTTTACCTTTGAAAAAAATTAAAAGGTTCATTCAGGAGGCAAAAATGCATAAAAAAATTCAAAATTAAAAAAAATACATGATTTTGGCCAATTTATGACAAAATTCTCAAAATGATCAAAAATTTATTAAATATTATCCAACTGAAAGTAATTTTTTTTTTAATTTCGTCTATTATTTATATTCAATTTAAAACTAAATTTGTCAGGAAAATAACAGTCATTCAGCATGTTATGTAGTTACTCTAACAAAATCATCTTGAAAGAGTTAATTATTAGACATTTGCTGTATTATGCGTTACCTTGAATAATGATTCATTTTAATAACCTTAATTTTTCAACCATGCAAACAACCAAAATATACATCCTGTTAGCTCCTCCACCCTAGAGGCATTAAAGATTGTTTCTTTTTCACTGAAATTAATCAACCCCAATATATTTACCCATTTTAATAAACCTAGTTTAAACTAATCACTAAATTATGAAAACACTTTACCTGAAGACAACAATGAAGTTGTTAAGGCTGTTACCAGTCTTAATATTCTTCATGCTGGCCTTGTCATACAATGCCAGATCACAGTTTGCTTCGCCCAACCCAGTGTGTTACGGACAGCCCATCAATCTGTTCTGTTCCTTATCGGGTTGTGACGTACCTGGGGCTACATACTCCTGGACCAATGTTACCGGGTCCTGGGTATTTTCAGGAACGGCAAGCATCTACCAGACTCCTGTTCTTTACCCTCCGGGATCTGCTCTCATTGGAAGCGGTCAGGCAGAAACATTTCCTGGCTCGGGCATTTGCAACGGCCAGGGTTACGCTGAAGACCGGTTTTTCCTTCAAGTACAATTTGCCCCGCCTCCAGGAGGTTTCTCGGGTGGTACTGTAAAGGTTAACCTGTTACCGGGAGTTAACGTTACCGGAGTTCCTACCCACATTCTTTGTTTCGGTTTATCAACCGGATCAATCAACATGACACCTTCAGGCGGCCGGCCGCCTTATACCTATTTATGGAGTAATGGTTCAACCGTTCAAGACCCAAGCGGGTTACCGGCTGGAACCTATACTGTTCTTGTCACAGACTTTGCCGGTTGTTTTAACGACATCGGAAGCTGGACAATCACACAACCAGATGAACTAATGCTTAGCGGTGGAATTACTCCCGTTTTATGCAGTGGAGCAAGTACCGGAGCAATTGACCTAACGGTTGCCGGTGGCACACTCGCTTATGGATATGCCTGGAGCAACGGCGCAATCACTGAAGATGTCAGCGGGCTAACCGCAGGCACCTACTCCGTGACTGTAACTGATGCACATGGCTGCCAGAAAACGGGCAGTTATATTGTTACTTCTTTCAACCCACTTGTTCTTACCGGTTTGGCTTCCCCTGCTTTGTGCAACGGAGGTAATACCGGTTCAATCGACATCTCCGTATCCGGTGGCAACACTCCTTATGGATATGCATGGAACAATGGTGAAATCACTGAAGACGTCAGCGGGTTAACTGCGGGTGTTTATACTGTTGTTGTTACTGATGGAAATGGATGTGAGATAACCAATACCTGGCAGGTTACAGAACCTTCAGCACTCACACTCGAAGGAACAGCCTCTGGTGTACTTTGTAAAGGTGGAAACACCGGATCTGTTAACATCACTGTGACAGGCGGAACAACCGCTTATGGATACTCCTGGAATACAGGCGCTGTTACGGAAGACATCAGCGGATTAACAGCTGGTGTGTACACTGTCGTTGTTACTGATGGAAATGGTTGCCAGATCACAAACAGTTACACTGTAACTGAACCATTGGCCGACCTTGCTGCAACTGCAGCGGTAACTGATGTAAATTGCAATGGCAATCACAACGGGTCGCTCGATCTTACAGTAACCGGCGGCACAATGCCTTATGGTTATTTATGGAACACACTTGCAACCACTGAAGATCTTTCAGGATTATTTCCTGGCGATTATTCAGTAGTTGTTACCGACGCCAATGGTTGTACAACAACAGGCAGCTGGACAATTACCGAACCTTCCGATATCACTTGGGTTGGCAGTACAACTGATGTAAGTTGCTTCGGTGGAAGTGATGGTCATATTGAAGGTGGTGCCTCTGGTGGTACTCCTCCTTATACCTATTTATGGAGTAATGGTGCAACAACTCAGAACATCTCTGGTTTAACAGCAGGAACATATACTGTTACACCAACGGATGCTGTCGGTTGTTATACATTTACTTCAAGGGTGATTGGTCAGCCTACGTTACTCGTTGTTGAAGAAATCGCGGTTATCACCAATGTATTATGCAATGGCGGCAACAACGGAGCAATCGACATCACAGTAAATGGCGGCACTGCACCTTACGGATATTTGTGGAGCAATGGTGCAACTACTCAGGATATCAGCGGCTTGACTGCTGGTGGATATTCAGTAGCTGTTACCGATGCCATGGGTTGTATGAAGTATGGTTACTGGTTCGTTACAGAGCCTTCCCTGCTTGTACTTTCCGGCACTCCTTCTCCTGTTCTTTGTAACGGTGGAAACTCAGGGTCAATTGACCTCAGTGTAGCTGGTGGAACCACTGCTTATTCCTACCTTTGGAATAACACAGCCACCACCCAGGATATCAGCGGTTTAATCGCCGGTGACTACACAGTGGTTGTAACTGATGGAAACGGTTGTCAGAAAACAACCAGCTTCACCGTTACTGAACCTTCTGCTCTGACACTTACCGGTTCTGCAACAGCTGCATTATGCAACCTGGGCAACACCGGTTCGATCGATATCACCGTAACCGGTGGAACCACCGCTTACGGATATGCATGGAGCAATGGTGCCATCACAGAAGATATCAGCGGATTAACTGCTGGTGTTTATACTGTTGTTGTTACTGATGGAAACGGTTGTCAGATTTCAAACAGCTATACCGTTACTGAACCAACAGCGCTTGACCTCACTGGAACACCTACTCCTGTTCTTTGTTACGGTGACAATAATGGATCTGTTGATATCACTGTAACTGGCGGAACAATGCCTTATGGTTATTTATGGAACAATGGTGCAACTTCAGAAGACATTACCACATTAATGGCTGGTGTGTATGATGTAGTTGTAACCGACGCCAATGGTTGTTCAATTTCTAACTCATGGATTGTTACTGAACCTTCAGCACTGTCTCTTACCGGCACATCAACTCCAGCTCTTTGTAACGGAGGAAATACCGGTTCTATCGACATCACTGTTGGTGGCGGAACATTAGCTTATGGTTACTTATGGAACAATGGAGCAGTTACTGAAGATATCAGTGGCTTAACTTCTGGTACATATACTGTTGTTGTTACAGATGGAAACGGCTGTCAGATCACCGGCACCTATTTTGTATCTGAACCAGCATTACCTCTTACTGTTGTAGCCACAGCAACCAATGTTGATTGCAATGGCAATCACAATGGTGCTATAGACGTGACCGTTACCGGTGGAACATTCCCTTACGGTTATCTCTGGAACAACATGGAAACAACTGAAGATCTCACCGGGTTATTCCCTGGCGATTACTCAATCGTTGTAACTGATGCAAATGGTTGTACAACAACCGGCAGCTGGAATATTTCAGAACCTTCTGACATCTCCTGGTATGGCAGCATTACTGACGTAAGTTGTTTTGGTGGAAGTGATGGTCATATCGAAGGCGGTGCCTTCGGTGGTACTCCTCCTTATACCTACTTATGGAGCAATGGTGCAACCACTCAGGATATCAGCGGACTTACCTCAGGCTGGTACACTGTTACACCAACCGACGCTGTTGGTTGCTACACCTTCACATCAAGGTTTATTGGCCAGCCAACTGACCTGGTTATTGATCCGATTGCAATCATTACCAATGTATCATGTAATGGCGGCGCCAACGGAACAATCGACATCACAGTTACCGGCGGCACAATGCCTTATGGTTACTTGTGGAACAACGGTGCAACTTCGGAAGATATCAGCGGATTATCCGCAGGCACCTACATTGTTACAGTAACCGATGCTCATAATTGCGTAAAAACCGGCGAATGGACTGTTACTGAACCTTTATTGCTTGCAGTTACAGGCATTCCTTCGGCTGTATTATGTAATGGTGGAAACACCGGATCAATCAACATCACTGTTACCGGCGGAACCACAGCTTATGGTTACGCATGGAGCAATGGTGCAATCACCGAAGACATCAGCGGCTTAACCGCAGGTACTTACACGGTGGTTGTGACGGATGCCCTGGGTTGTACAGCAACAAACAACTTTACTGTTACTGAACCTACTGCACTGTCACTTACCGGCACACCTTCCCCTGTTCTTTGTAACGGTGGAAACACTGGTTCTATCGACATTACTGTTACTGGCGGAACTACCGCATACAGCTACTCATGGAGTACCGGAGCAGGTACAGAAGACATCACCGGTTTGACCGCAGGATGCTATACTGTTACTGTAATGGATGCCAATAACTGTATGATTACCGGCAGCTGGTGTGTAACCGAACCAGTAGTACTGGCAGTTACCGGCACAGCTTCACCTGTTCTTTGTAACGGTGGCAACACTGGTTCTGTAGATATCACTGTAACCGGCGGAACAATGCCTTATGGTTATTTGTGGAATAATGGCGCAACTTCAGAAGACATCACCGGTTTAACTGCTGGTATGTATAGTGTAGTTGTAACCGATGCCAATGCCTGCGTGACTTCCAGTTACTGGATTGTTACTGAACCTACAGCGCTTTCACTTACCGGCACATCACTCCCTGCACTTTGTAACGGAGGAAACACCGGTTCAATCGACATCACTGTTGGTGGCGGAACGTTAGCTTATGGTTACTTATGGAACAATGGAGCAGTTACTGAAGATATCAGTGGCTTAACTTCTGGTACATATACTGTTGTTGTTACAGATGGAAACGGCTGTCAGATCACCGGCACCTATTTCGTATCTGAACCAGCTTTACCTCTTGCCGTAACAGCCGTCGTATCCAATGTTGATTGCAATGGCAATCACAATGGTGCCATCGATGTTACTGTAACTGGTGGTACTTCTCCTTATGGTTACTTGTGGAATAATCTGGAAACAACTGAAGATCTCACCGGTTTATACTCTGGTGATTATACAATCGTTGTAACCGATGCCAATGGTTGTACAACAACCGGCAGCTGGAATATTTCAGAACCTTCTGATATCACATGGGTTGGCAGCACAACCGACGTAAGTTGCTTCGGTGGAAGCGATGGTCATATTGAAGGCGGTGCCTCAGGTGGTACTCCTCCTTATACCTACTTATGGAGCAATGGTGCAACTACTCAGGATATCAGCGGACTTACCTCAGGCTGGTACACTGTTACACCTACCGACGCTGTTGGTTGTTACACCTTTACTTCAAGGTTTATTGGTCAACCAACCGAATTACTTATTGATCCGGTTGCTGTCATTACCAATGTATCATGTAATGGTGGTGCCAACGGAACAATTGACATCACAGTTACCGGAGGCACAATGCCTTATGGTTACCTGTGGAACAACGGTGCAACTTCAGAAGATATCAGCGGATTATCCGCAGGTACTTATACGGTGGTTGTAACCGATGCTCAAGGTTGTCAGAAAACCGGCGAATGGACTGTTACTGAACCTTTATTACTTGAAGTTACAGGCATTCCTTCTGCTGTATTATGTAATGGTGGAAACACCGGATCAATCAACATCACTGTTACCGGCGGAACCACAGCTTATGGTTACGCATGGAGCAATGGTGCAATCACCGAAGACATCAGCGGCTTAACCGCAGGTACTTACACGGTGGTTGTGACGGATGCCCTGGGTTGTACAGCAACAAACAACTTTACTGTTACTGAACCTACTGCACTGTCACTTACCGGCACACCTTCCCCTGTTCTTTGTAACGGTGGAAACACTGGTTCTATCGACATTACTGTTACTGGCGGAACTACCGCATACAGCTACTCATGGAGTACCGGAGCAGGTACAGAAGACATCACCGGTTTGACCGCAGGATGCTATACTGTTACTGTAATGGATGCCAATAACTGTATGATTACCGGCAGCTGGTGTGTAACCGAACCAGTAGTACTGGCAGTTACCGGCACAGCTTCACCTGTTCTTTGTAACGGTGGCAACACTGGTTCTGTAGATATCACTGTAACCGGCGGAACAATGCCTTATGGTTATTTGTGGAATAATGGCGCAACTTCAGAAGACATCACCGGTTTAACTGCTGGTATGTATAGTGTAGTTGTAACCGATGCCAATGCCTGCGTGACTTCCAGTTACTGGATTGTTACTGAACCTACAGCGCTTTCACTTACCGGCACATCACTCCCTGCACTTTGTAACGGAGGAAACACCGGTTCAATCGACATCACTGTTGGTGGCGGAACGTTAGCTTATGGTTACTTATGGAACAATGGAGCATCCTCTGAAGATATCAGCGGCCTGACTTCTGGCACATATACTGTTGTTGTTACAGATGGAAACGGATGTCAGATCACCGGCACCTATTTTGTATCTGAACCAGCACTGCCACTTAGCGTAACAGCTATCGAAACCGAAATTGACTGTAACAACAATCACAACGGCTCTCTCGACGTAACCGTAACCGGTGGCACTTCACCTTATAGTTATATGTGGAACACCCTGGAAACTACCGAAGACATCTCCGGTTTATATCCTGGGGCATACACGATTGCTGTAACTGACGCAAACGGTTGTTCAACAACCGGAAGCTGGATGATTACTGAGCCTTCCGATATCACTTGGGTTGGCAGTACAACCGACGTAAGTTGCTTCGGTGGAAGCGATGGTCATATTGAAGGCGGTGCCTCAGGTGGTACTCCTCCTTATACCTACTTATGGAGCAATGGTGCAACTACTCAGGATATCAGCGGACTTACCTCAGGCTGGTACACTGTTACACCGACAGATTCCCATGGTTGCTATACCTTTACTTCAAGGTTTATCGGCCAGCCAACTGAACTCATCATTGATCAGTTAGCAATTATCACCAATGTATCATGCAATGGTGGCGCTGACGGAGCAATCGATATCACAGTCACCGGCGGCACAATGCCTTATGGTTACCTGTGGAACAACGGTGCAACATCTGAAGATATCTCCGGTTTGACCGCAGGTACCTACAATGTTACAGTAACCGATGCCCATAATTGCGTGAAAACTGGTGAATGGACTGTTACAGAACCATCAGCACTTTCGCTGACTGGAACTCCTTCCCCTGCTCTCTGCAATGGTGGAAACACTGGTTCCATTGACATCACCGTTACCGGTGGCACTCTTGCTTATAACTACTCCTGGAATAACGGAGCCACCTCAGAAGATATCAGCGGATTAACAGCAGGTATTTATACTGTGGTTGTAACTGACGGCCTCGGCTGTACGATTACAAACTCCTGGCAGGTTACCGAACCAACAGCTCTTACACTTACAGGTACACCTTCGGCTGTATTATGTAATGGTGGCAGCACTGGTTCAATCGACATCACAGTTGGTGGCGGAACCACGGTTTACGGTTACGCATGGAACAATGGAGCAATCACAGAAGATATCAGCGGATTAACCGCAGGTGTTTACACAGTGGTTGTTACCGATGCCAACGGATGTCAGATTACAAACTCATGGCAGGTTACCGAGCCAACAGCACTTTCACTTACCGCCGACGTTACAAACGTCCTGTGTAATGGAGGCAACAATGGCGCGATCAACATCACTGTCACAGGTGGTACAACAGCTTACAGTTATGCATGGAGTACAGGTGCAGGAACAGAAGACATCAGCGGCTTAACCGCAGGATGTTACACTGTGACTGTCATGGATGCCAACAATTGCATGATTACTGGCAGCTGGTGTATAACTCAGCCTGATGCGCTTGTGATTACCAATGCTATTATCAGAGACGTAACATGCAATGGCGCTGACAATGGTGCCTTGTTTGTCACTGTTTCCGGTGGGGTTGAGCCTTATGACTACCTCTGGAGCAATGGTATTACCACTGAAGACCTCCCATGCTGTATTACTGCAGGATGCTATACCGTTACTGTAACAGATGCCAATAATTGCCAGACTACAGGCAGTTGGTGTATCACTGAACCACCAGCCATAACGCTTACCGGCACACCTACGCCAGTATTGTGTTACGGAGATGCAAATGGTTCTGTTGACATTACAGTTACAGGTGGAACACCTGATTATACCTACGAATGGAGCAATGCTGAAACCACAGAAGATATCAGCGGCTTAATCGCCGGTGTATATGCTGTAACCATCACTGACGGCAATGGTTGTCAGGCGTTTGGCAGCTGGGAAGTAACAAGCCCTGCTCTGTTAACAGTTACAGGTGTACCTGCAGATGTCTTATGTAATGGTGGCAGCGATGGTTCTATCAATATCACTGTTGCCGGTGGTACTGTACCTTACGGATACCTCTGGAGCAATGGTGCTACAACGGAAGACATCAGCGGCTTAACTGCTGGTACCTATTCTGTTGTCGTCACTGACCACAACTTATGTTCAACTACCGGAATGTGGACAGTCAACGAACCGTCTGCATTGTCACTTGAAGCTTCAATCACCACTGTTACCTGTTATACAGGCAGCGACGGTGCTATTGATCTGACTGTAACCGGCGGAACAACTGCCTACGGATATGTTTGGAGCAATGGTGCAATAACAGAAGATATCAGCGGACTTACCGCAGGTGTCTATACTGTTACTGTAACTGATGCACACGCATGTGTGGCAACTGCAAGCTACCAGGTAATCGAACCTCCAATGTGGTCAATTGATCTCGGCGGCCCGTCACCTGTATGCTGTAACACAACCGAAGAGTTCACATATACTGCAAACGCAGTTGGCGTTCCAACAGGATGTCTTGTTGACTATGAATGGGTTGTTGTTGGTGGTACGATCACAAGCGGTTGGAATTCAAACCAAATCACGGTTAAATGGAATTGCTGTTTCCAAGGTACTGTTACTGTAACAGCCACCAAGTGCGACGGTTGTTTCCTGACCGAGAGCATGACGGTAGTTGTTAACCAGGCACCTGCTCCGGAAATTACCGGACCTGTATCTGTTGTTTCCAACGGTACTGATGAGTATTGTGTATTACCGGCTATCCCAGGTCATCTCTATTCCTGGACCGTGTTAAACGGAAGCTATACAACCATTCCTGGTTCAAACTGCATCACTGTTACATGGGATTCATATCCTGCATGTGGTTGCGCCATGATTATTGTTTGCGAAACCGATCCTCTTACTGGCTGCACTGGTTGCGATACACTGTATATCACCATGCTCCCGAATCCGCTCGGAATCAGTATTTCAGGTACCGTATCTTACAAGAACGGCTTACCAAATACACCGCTGAATGGTGTGACCATCAAGTTGAAGGATGTTGCGACCAACGTTACTATTGCTACAACAGTATCTGGTCCTAACATGAATCCTCCTCTCTACACGGGAGATCCGGGATACTATGCCTTCACTGACGTTCCTGCCGGCAACTACAAACTCGAAGCTTCCTTTAACGGAACCTGGGGTGGTAACAATGCAACTGATGCTCTTCTGATCCAATTAGAAGCAGCCAATCCTGGTACAGTACTGTCCGGATTGTTCCATACTGTTGCTGATGTTAATGCCAGCCTTACGGTTACTGCGCTGGATGCTCTCTACGTTAAATTACGTACAGTTGGTTCAATCAACTCCTACCCTGCAGGGGATTGGAAATTTGAAATGCCGACTGTATCAGTTATGCCTGCTGTTGTTGATTTCGCAGGTCTTTGCACTGGTGACGTTAACGGTTCCTATATCCCAACAGGCCTGAAGGCAGTCTCCTTCTTGTCGGTTATCGATAATGAAACCATGACTGTACCTGTTGAAGAGACATTTGCTTATGAAATCAGAAGCAATATGGTTGCTCAGCTCGGCGCTATGACCCTCTTCATGGGTTATGACAAAGATCGTTTCGAAGTTATCGACGTTACTGCTACATCAAATGATGAGATGAAGTATGTAATCGAAGATGGTAACGTAGCGATTGCCTGGGCAGATACCAAACCAATGTCGGTTAGAAATAACGACCAGCTCTTTACACTGACTGTGAAAGCCAAAGCACCTCTTGCTGAAGCTACCTCAATTTTCAATGTAAACACCGGAAGTGAATTTGCAAGCCCGACAGGTATCAGGTACGACAACTTCGACCTTAAGATGGCCAAGGTTATTACCGCTGGCGGTTCTAAGGAGTTCTCGATGTTCAACTATCCTAACCCGTTCAACGCTAACACAAAGATCCAGTACACAATTCCAGAAGCTGGCAAGGTAACTCTTGTTATTACCGACATGTTTGGTAAGACAGTTCGCACCCTTGTTGATGCAGTTCAGGAAGCCGGTACTTACACGATCGCTGTTAATGCAGCTGACCTCGGTCTCTCCTCAGGCGCATACCTGTACAGGATCGATGCAGTTGGAACAACGGATACGTATGTAAAGGTTAACAAAATGATCTTTGCACGGTAGTAATACCTGAAGCAAGATGGCGACAGTTTATTCTGTTGCCCTCTTGCTTTCTTATAAATTAATAATGAATAAAAACACTTCCAGCCTGAGTCACAATGAAAAGTAAAGTAATTTTCTTCTTTTTACTTATTCAGTGCTCTTTCTTGTCTGCGCAGACCATCAATATTAATACTATTGAGGTCTGCGCAGGACAGGAAGTGTTTCTTCCTGTTACGGCTGCCTCCTTGACGAATGTTGGAGCCATCACCCTGTTTATCGGGTTTGACACAATTAATCTCACCTACCTTTCAATCGAAAATATCGACCCGCAATTGACCGGAATGAGCATGAATATGATGACCTTACCCGCTCAACTTGCATTTGCATGGAGTAGTACAACTCCTTCAACCTTTTTAAATTCAAAATTATTTGACCTTAAATTCATGTCCAACGGCCAATCCAGCCCGGTCTCTTTTAATACTGGTTGTGAAATTGCCGACCCTCTCGGGGCAGTTATTCCTGTAGTCTATTCAAATGGTGCTGTAAATTCCAGTCTGCCACTTGTGTTTGTTCAGCCAAAAGATTCCACCATTATTGAAGAAAACAGCGTCTCATTTTCCGTATCCTCACCCAATGCCGTTTCATATTTCTGGAAGGAGAGCCTTGATCAGGGAACCAGCTGGACTACAATTGAAGACGGGGGTGTCTATTCTGGTGCCAATACCAATGAACTCTCCATTTTTCCAACACCGCTGTCGTTTGACAAAAATCAATATCAGTGCGTTTTAACCAAAGGAAACTGCGTGACCAATTCAGCTGCAGCTGTTCTTTCTGTAGATGCACTTACCTCGACTGAAAACAATTCAGGTCCTGGCATAAAAAATCTTTCTATCTCCCCTGCCCCGTTTACTGATCATGCAAATGCAGAATTTAACCTTCCTGAAAACGGCAATGTCCTTCTTCAGGTAATGAACTTCCTGGGGGAGAAAATAACTGAAATTAACTTGCCTGCACAACAAAAAGGGCATCACAATATATTATTAAATACCAATGGATGGTCATCGGGAATTTACTTTGTTACCTTGACATTGACCACCCCGCATCAAGAATACCATCAGATTATTAAAACAATAAAAAGCAATTAAAAACAATTCGATCAATTCTATATGTATCTTTTAAAAACAAGCACAATTCATCGTATCTCAGCAATAAGGAAAATGTTCCTTATTACTGCACTTATGCTTTCCGGCTTGCTTTTAAATGCTCAAACTCCGTCACTGACACTTGGTACAGTAGGCATTTGCAACAACACTTTTGTGTCCATACCACTTATCGGCAATAATTTATCGAACATCGGCGCAATTACCCTGTTTATTAAATACGACTCTCTTTCCCTTTCCTTTAGTTCCGTTGAGAACATCGACCCTCAACTTTCCAGCGGACTCATTTTTAATTCGCTTTACAACCCTCCCCGGATCGCCATAGTCTGGAGTAAAACCTCCGGTGCTACCTTTATGAATACAACCTTACTGAAATTGCGATTTGATGTAATCAAGAAAACCGGTAACCTTGAATTCATTATTGACAAGTGTGAAATTGCCAACGCTGCACTACCACCTGAGATTATAACTGTAAACTACACCAACGGGTCGGTATTCGGAGCCTTGCCAACAATCACGTCAGAACCTGAAAATAAAACTGTTTCGCCGCAATCAAACGCTGCATTTCAGGTTTCTTCACCCAATGCCTCGGGATACATCTGGCAGGAGAGCAGAAACAATGGAATTAATTGGACAAACCTTTCAGAATCATCTTTTTATGCCGGAACACAAACAAACACCCTGGTCATTAATCAGGTTCCCGTAAACTACAACCAATTCAGGTACCGTTGTATGCTGAATCCAATCACTTGTGCTCTTGTTTCAGCTTCGGCAATCTTATCTGTTGATTCACTCGCAGGTATTGCCGGGCAACCTTCAAGATCAATTTTACATCTTACGAATAGTCCAAATCCATTTTCTGAGAAAACAACCATTGAATATTCCGTTCCTGAATATGGATATGTCACCATAAAGATTTTTTCCATGACCGGCCAAACCATGGAAATTCCTGTCAGTAAACTGCAAAAGGCCGGGCAATATAAAGTCGAAGATAACTTCATAATGTTGCCTGCAGGCATTTACTTTTGCCAATATGTATTTAATGGCCAATCGTCTTTTTGCGAAACAAATCGAAAAATTATCAAAATCAATTAAAAATAACCAATCATATATATAAGCCACTGAACCTATAAAAATTAATAACAATAAAAATAAATACCATGATGAGAAAATTTACTTTTACACTGCTGATGGTGTTGGTTTTCGGATCTTTATCTTTCGGACAATACACCGCAATGCTGCAAACCGTTACAGCAAGTCCTAATGAGAATGTGTCAGTCAACCTAAATGTTACCGGTTTTAACACCATTGGTTCCTTTCAATTCTACATTCAGGTTGACCCCGCTGTATTGACATTTCAAAATGTGACTGGATTTCAAACTGGCATTGGCTCCCTAACAGTAGGTGCTGCCGGAGGAAATGTAATTACACTTCTTTGGACCAATGTTACACCCCACACATGGGCTCCGGGAACATTGCTGACCCTCAACTTTAAATACAACGGGTTAACAAGTCCTATCGCTTTTCAACCAGCCAATTGTGAAGTAGCCAGTATCGTTGCAGGTCTGCCCAATATCCTTACCGGATCTTTCACAAACGGAGCTGTAAGTCCTGTTCTGGGAAATGCTGCCCAGGCACATATAGGTATCATTTCTGCACCGCTGGGAACAGTATCGGTGCCTGTTACCTATACCGGATTTCCAACCAACGTTGGTGCTTTAACCCAGAAAATCTCTTATGATCCTGCTAAACTTACTTTTATCAGCGTCACAGGTACGGGAAGTCTGTTAAGCGGACTGAATTCAAATGTTGCCGCCGGTGTTATCACCATTACCAAGACCAACCCGCTGGGAATGGACATCAATACAAGCCAGTTGAACCTGAACTTCAGTTATACAACGCTCGTTACAACCAATGTCAACTTCAGTACAGGTTGTGTGATCTCGACGGTTGGAGCTGCCAACATTGCGGTAACCTACAACAATGGACGAGTTGATCCTGGGACCCCCATCACCTCATTTGCCTCCTTTGCGGCAATAACCAATGCAGTACAGGGACAAATGGTCGATGTGCCGCTAACTTTCAGCGGAATGCCTGCAGGTACGAATAATTTTGATGTCAGGTTGACTTATGACAATCCAAGAATGTCGTTTATCGGAGTATTTGATGCCGTATACCCGGTAACAACATCGGCTAACGGAAGCAGCATCAACATTCTCTACACGAATGCAGGTGCACCCTCCATTAACATGCAATTCCTTGTATTACGTTTCATGTATAATGGCGTTGGCACAGCAAATGTGAATTTTGGAGCTGGAACCCAATTCTCAAACGGTAGTCCGGTCAGTGTAGGATACACAAATGGATCAGTTACTCCCGCACCTGCAACTGTAAACGCAAATATCGGATCTGTAAATGCAGTCAGCCCCTCATCAGTTGCTGTTCCTGTTACATTTACAAATATCCCTGTTGGCACAGACATCGGTGCTGCAACAATGAACATCGCATTTGACGCATCAAAACTCACCTATGTAAATGCATCAAATCCCTACAATGCAACCGTGCAGCTGACCGGCAATGTACTTCACATTGCATGGAGCAGCACAACCCCTGTTATTAATTACGCCAACCCATTTATAACCCTGAACTTCAATTACGCTGCTGTTGTTGGAAGCGAAGCCACCCAAATCATCTTTAAAGATGGATGCCAGTTGGCCAACATGGTTGGAACCATTGTGCCAGCAAACTGGAATGCCGGAGGCGTCAATTTAAACGTACAATACACACTCAGTGGCTATGTTAAATATGACAATTCACCTGCTGCCAATTACGCGCTGGCAGGTGTAACTGTTTATGTAAAAGACGGACCCGAGCCAGTACCGCCGGCAACCACCCCGGTACCCAGTGTCATTGCCACAGCTACCACGGATGTAAATGGTTTTTACACAGTGAATATTTACAATGGATCGTACTACCTTTATGCCTCAAGTTCAGCGCAATGGATCAGCGTTGACCAGGGCGACGTTATCAATTTAAGAAGATATATCGCAGGTTTACCCAGCACGCTGGATGGCAATCCACTCAGGATACGGGCCGCGGATATTAACCAGGATGGTTCTGTGGATAACGGGGATGTGATTCCGTTACGCCGCCGCATTGCAGGCCTTACACCAAACCCGCAATACGTCGCTCCCGACTGGATGTTCCAGAACCCAACGGTTATCATTAACAACGCAAACCTGCCCGGTACAAATTTCACCGGTACGCTTTCTGGTGATGTTAATGGAACGTATCCTAATTA
>CAYHGE010000003.1:54660-67727 GCA_964355945.1 uncultured Draconibacterium sp. | reverse complement strand
ACTCTGGCTGCTTCTGGTAACTTTCTGATTGAAGGTGATGCAACGGGTACTGGTTCCTTTTTGAATCAAGGCACTTTGACTGTTACAGGAAGTACATCCGTTCAACGGTGGGTAACAGCCAACTGGACTGCCGGGGCACCAGATGCAACAACTATCTGGCATTATGTTTCATCCCCGGTTACGGGCGCTACGATCAATACCTTCCTGGGAAGCATGTTGAACCAATGGAATGAAGTTAATACCAAATGGGATTCACTTGTATGGCCAACCACATTACCGCTGGTTCCCGGCGTTGGTTATGGTCTTGCAAAACACGCACCTGATGGTCTGGTAACCTTTAATGGCGGCACGCTCAATAACAACGCCTCCTATTCCCCTGCAATTACTTTAACAGGTGCTTATGGAAGTGCAACTGGCTGGAACCTTCTTGGCAATCCTTATCCTTGTGCAATCAGCTGGAATGCACTCACCAAATCGAATGTTTTCGGGTCAGTTTATACCTGGAATGAAAGTGGACATAACTACGTTTTTTATAATGGAACAACCGGTACACTCGCCGGAGGAATTATTCCTGCAGAGCAGGCGTTTTTTGTTCAGGCTTTAACCAATGCTGCAACTATTTCAATTCCTGCAGCTGCAAGAGAACATTCCGGTACAATGCTGTACAAGAACACCATCGAAAACCTTCTGAAATTAAAAGTTAAGGGCAACAGCGCAGCGGAAGATTTTGCATTTATTCATTTCAGGCCAGAAGCAACCTCCGGTTTTGACTTTGAATACGATACATACAAATTATTCGGTCTGCAGGATGCCCCGCAGCTCTATTCGATCACTCCGTCAGAAATTCTTTCAATCAACTCTCTCCCAGACGCCGGATCACGTCCGACTGTCGCATTGGGTATGAAAGTTGGTGTGAATGGCACCTATACCATTTCTGCTTCTGATCTTGGAACTTTTGCTGCAGGTACTGATGTTTACCTTGAAGACCTTCTTGCAAACAACGTTCAGGATCTGAACAGTAACCCGGTCTATACTTTTTCAGCCGCGACTGGCGATCCGGAGCACAGGTTTAACATCCATTTCGCTCCCGTTGGCGTATCAGAAAACAAACCATCCAGCATTAAAATTTACAGCAATGAAAACACCGTTTTTGTCAATATTCCCTCTGACATGAAAGGCAACATCGTTGTTTACAACATGCTTGGCATTGAGATTACCAGTAAAGCCATACAAGCCTATTCCGTGAATAAAATCAATTTGGATGTACCCACGGGATTCTACCTTGTAAAGGTTGGTGGAAATTCCAATACAACTGCCGGAAAAGTTTTCATCAAGTAATACGCCGATAAGGTCGGGTTAGTTAACAACATTAGAAAATTAAAAAAAATACATATATGAAAAAGATCAAATTGGTTTTTATTCTGCTGGCCATTTTAGCCTTACCATTAATTTCATTGTCAGATCCTCCAGGCCCTCCGGGTAGTGGTGGTGGACAAGGAAGTGGTGGCGGACAAACTCCTGTAGGCGCTCCGATCGATGGCGGACTAGGTATTCTGCTTGCCCTGGGTTTGGGCTATGGCGGTAAAAAACTCTACAACGCGCGCAAAGCAAAGCAAGAGAATATTGTTGAACCTGAAAATTAGTCAGCGGTCAGAATAACAATTGTTTTTGCACCAACCACAATTATTTTGCCTTCTTTAAAACTTATTGACCTTATTGTAGTTATTACAATAGGGTCAATAAGTAAAAGGCCCTATTGAATTAAGAATTATCTAATTTATAAATTTATCTGTATATGAGAAAAATCATTGCTATCATGGCTTTTGTGTTTCTTGGAACATTTTCGTTTGCACAGCAACTGCAGCCAAGCCAGGTGCCCCAAAACATCAAAGACAGGCTTCAGGCCAAGTTTCCACAAACAATTGAAATTCCGGTATCCTGGTCAAAAGAAAAAGGGAATTACAAAGCCGCCATTACAATCATGGATTCACCTGCCTTTATGGTCATTGATTCACTTGGTAGAACCGTACGTATTGAGAAAAAAATCCATGAATCCTATTTGCCAAAAAAAGCAAAAGACAAACTATTTAAGCTTGATCCCAAATACGAGGTGGTAAGCGCAATGCAAATCACTGACAATAAAGAAAAAGTAACGTATAAAACCGTAGTAAAAATAAGTTCGAATTTCACTTTCGACGGTAGCGGAACAACCCTTCCAGAAACGAAATAGGCTGTTTTAATCATTTTACTGAGGGCTGACCAGATTCCCGGTACCTCCGTGTTTGGTAAATTCACGGGCATACCAGGCTGCTGAGTCAGCCTTTTTTACATCATAACTGTAATAGAAAAACAGGCTTTTGCAGGCATCAGTCATATCGGGTTTTAAGCGGAGAGCCAGCTTCCATAAGGAAGCAGCACGTTGCTTTTCGCCAATGTTTACATAATAGATCCCGAGGTTAAACGCAGCAATTCCATTCAACGGGTCATTTTTCAGTGCCTCTTCACAACGTGTAATTGCCTTTGCATAAGAGCCCTGTTTGAAAAATTCGCCACTCGACTCAATACATAAGGCTACAAAATTAGCATGGGCCTCCGGGCCTCCATATCCCTGGTTGAACGCCATCGTGAAGTAACTGTAAGCCTTTTCCAAATCCCGCTTATCCTGCAGTGCAACCATTCCAAGATGATATTTGAATTCAGGATATGATTTTATGCTGTCAGCAATAAGCAGGTTTTTTTCAAAAAGGGCATAGTCCTTTTGCTTAAAATAATAACGTCCCAGATAATAGTGGAACCAAGCCTTATCAGGAGCATACTCAATGGCGGAACCCCAGTAGCTGATCGCATCCTTGTATTTACGCTGCTGGAATGCAGAAAATGCGATTAGCGTAATCAGCAAACCGATTATTCCGATTTTGGAGTGTTTGGTTCGCAAGGAAAACCAGCTCTCAGGTGTGGCAGCCAGCACCAAAATGAGGAGTCCGACATAAGGCAGATAGGTACGATGCAGCAGATACTCGAAGCTGTCATTTGCGGCAACAAGCCTTACGAACATGTTTGGCATGCAGAAACCAACAAACCATGCTGCCCCGAAAAAAACAAGCGGGAAAGCAGCTCCCCTATTTTGCCGGAATAGATAAATAAGAATGGCAATACCAGCCAAAATCCCGGCAATGGTATAGGTTGCAGAAAATACAGGCGTCACGGGGAGCATGAACGGGAAAAAAAACCGGGCAACTGCTTCGGGCAGAAAAGGCAGATTGTGCAGGAGTGAATTCAAACCTTGTTGTCCGTCGCTGCGCTGGTCAATGGTAATCGAACGCAGATAATACCATAACGCAAGTATGATCAACCAGGAACCTGCCATCACAAACCCGTTTCTGACAAAGAGTTTTTGTTTTTTTATCAGAAGCCACAAAATGAACAATATCGGTAATAACACCCCTGATTCCTTGGAAAAAACAGCTCCTGCGAAACACAATAAATGGAAAATCAGAAACTTGATTTTCTTCTCTTCTGTAAACCTGATCAACAGGGAAAATGAAAGCAGTGAAAATAAAGTAACCAGCAGATCCCCCCGCGCCGGAATCCAAAGTACTGCATTGCCCATCATGGGGTGTACAGCGAAAAACAATGTTCCCACCAACGCTTTTGCTTTGCTGAAACCTGTGAGCGATAGTAACCAAAGCAAACTAAGGCATGCAAGCAGATGGTAAAACAAGTTTCCAAAATGATAGATGAAAGGCAACTTCCCTCCGATTGCCGCATCCAGCATGAAAGATACATTCATCAACGGGCGATAGTATGGGCTGATGTTGGCAAAAAAAGCATCGGAACGGAAAGCGAGGCCGATATTTGCAATATGGCTCAATTTTTCATAGTTGTCGAGTACCAGGATATCATCATCAAAATAGACGAATCCGAGCCGCACAACAGATATATATATAATAAAGGGAATAAGGATGACAATAAGGGGCGAATATTGATAGAATTTCGACTTCCCGGGGATCTGCTTTTTCTTCAAAACAATTAGGTTATTGGGCAGATAAAGGTAGAAATATTTATCATTCATGACAAAATTTGTAAATTCGCTAATTCTAATGACCATGAAAACGACCAACAAGCCTCTTACGATTTTTTCGCTACCTGTATTTTGGATGGCTCTTATAGCTGTCACAACTTTTGTAGCTTATTTTCCTGCATTGAAAGGAACTTTTACCAATTGGGACGACATGGTTTACGTGGGAGGGAACCCTTACATTAAGTCCCTGTCTCTTAAGAACCTTGTTTCCATCTTTTCCGAGAACTACATGGGAAACTATCACCCCTTGACAATGTTGTCACTTTCGATTGATTACCAGATAAACAAATTCAATCCTGTTGTATTTCACCTGACCAACATAGTCCTTCACATTTTCAATTCCATCCTGGTTTTATTGGTTCTCAAGCAGCTTACCCGCAACCTGCATCTTGCAGCAATTGCTGCTTTGCTGTTTGGAGTTCATTCGTTGCATGTGGAGTCGGTTGCCTGGATTTCGGAACGCAAAGATGTACTATATACGTTTTTCTACCTGTTGTCATTATACAGTTATATCCGGTATGTACCGAAAAGAGATCAAAAATGGTTTGGATTAAGTCTGCTGTTTTTCCTACTATCTTGTTTGTCTAAGGGACAGGCTGTGACACTCGCAGTCACCCTGTTTCTTGTCGATATTTACATGGAGCGAAAATGGACTGAGCTGAAGGTGCTGGCGGAGAAAATTCCGTTTCTTATAATGGCTCTTATATTTGGAATTGTCGCTTTTCGTGCCCAGCTGGGAGCTGATGCGACCATCATGGCCAATTTTCCGATCCAGCAACGGGTGGCATTTGCCTCTTATGGGCTTGTGATGTATATCCTTAAGCTATTTTATCCATTTGCACTATCCGCTTACTACCCCTACCCCATCCTTGGCAATGTTGGCGATGTACCGTTCATTTATTGGTTTTGTATCCTGCCTGCCATCGCATTCATCACCCTTTTGTTCGTTTCATGGAAGCGGTCCAAACCCCTGTTTTTCGGAATTGGTTTTTTTCTTTTGAACATCGTACTTCTGCTTCAGCTTTTACCGGTGGGCAGGGCCATCATGGCTGACCGTTATGCCTATATCCCTTCTATTGGCTATTTCTTCCTTGCAGGCTTTTTCCTTACAAACAGAAAATACATCAAACTGGAAAAGGTTGCCTGGGTAATCGTAGGGGTTTACACAGGTGTACTGATGTTTCTGACCTTCCAGCAAAGCAAGGTCTGGTTAAATTCCGACACATTATGGAGTGATGCCATTGCCAAAAACGCCAGGGTTCCTGTTGCCTGGTACAACCGGGGAAATACACGCATGGATTCTGCGGAATATCAGGGGGCAATTGCTGACTACACCGCATGTATCAACCTGGATGGAAGGTTTTGGCGGGCTTATGTTAACAGGGGACATGCCAGAAGCATGGTGAAGGATTATATCGGCTCTATTGCAGATTTCGACGAAACGCTGCGGTTTGATTCAACAGTAGTGAATGCATACATCAACAGGGCGATGTCGAGAAAGATGTTGCAGGACTATGATAATGCACTCAAAGATTATAACAAAGCAATCCGGATGAAACCGGAGCAACTGGAACTATATACAAGCCGGGCCAACCTGAAGTCGGACATGAAAGACTATGATGGGGCTTTAGCGGATTTGGGTGAGGCGATTAAAATAAACCCAAAGTACACTGCTGCCTACACCAACCGGGCTGCTGTACGCAAAACCCTCAAAGACTTGCAGGGGGCAATTGAAGATTATGATAAGGCGATTGAACTTGATCCCGGAAACAGCGAATATTATAATAATCGCGGTAACCTAAAATACCAACTGAATGATTCCCAGGGTGCCATTGCAGATTACACCACCAGTATTAAATTGAACCCAAAAGATTTTCTTGGTTATAAGAACAGGGGGGCGGTTTTACTTTCCAGAAAACAATATGGAGAAGCCCTGGCCGACCTTACAACGGGTATTGGTCTGGAACCAACGTCAGGAGAACTTTATTACAGTCGTTCGATGATAAAAAAGGCGATGGATGATCCTGAAGGCGCCAAAGCTGATTATCAAAAAGCCGTTGAGCTGAATCCGGCTTATGCTGCTGAAGGATATATGAAAAACATTGGCATCGCGGGGATGGAAGTGAAAGGACAGCAGCCGGCACAAATAAACAAGCAGGCAATGGCCATGGAGTCGTCCGGTAACATTCAGGAAGCGATTATTCTTTATAAAAAGGCCCTGGATATGAAACCTGACTTTCCTGAGGCTTGGTATAACCTGGGCAATGCGTATGGCAAGGCAAAGCAATTCGGTGAAGCCATGAATTGCTTTAACAATGCCATCAAATTTAAAAGCGATTATGTTCAGGCATTATCAAGCAGGGGAATTGCTTACGCGAGTATGGGGAAAACAGACCTGGCAATCAGAGATCTAAGTGCTGCGATCAAAGTGGACCCCGAATATGCGGTCGCTTACCTTAACCGCGGCCTTGTCTATCTCAATTCGGGAAAAAGAGAACTTGCCTGTACTGACATTCAGAAAGCAGTAAAGTTAGGCTATACAGCGGCTTACAAGATTTATCAAAAGGAGTGCCAGGGGAAATAAATAATGAAATCATGGGTTTTTACCAAAAACTCAAACAGACAGATTGAGAGAGGATTTTCTATGAAGCAAAAAACATCAAATAAGTCAATAAAGAATCCAGTGGTTAAAACTCCTGTAAAAAAGGATACTAACAAAACTGTGTCCAACTCCTTTTTCATGAATCCGATCATTGAAAAACATGGTATCTGGATCACACTGGGGCTCGTTTCACTGCTCATTCTGATCATTTTCCATAATTTCATTTCCGGAAATGTTTTCTATTTATTTAAAGATATTGGGAGTGATTCACTTAACGGATGGTTTACAAACGTTGCCTTTTTAAGCAGATATCTGCATACCGATGGGTTTCCTTTGTGGTCGCACGCCCAGGGCATGGGGCAAAACATGATGGCAGCCACTGTTACAGATCCATTTTCATTTATTGTATTGATCTTCGGACCGGATAATCTTGCTTATGGGATGGTCTGGATGGAGATCTGCAAAATCCTGTTGACTTCAGTCATTTTATACCAGTTTTTTAAGCTTTGGGGGATTTCGCCCAGAGTGATCCTTATTGGCTCCATCCTTTATTGCTTTGGTGGTTTTATGATCGTTGGAGGAGGATGGTTTCAGTTTTCAACTGAGGCATTTTTGCTGGTGTTCCTCCTTTACAGTTTTGAGAAATTATATCGTAACGCTGAATGGTACCTGTTTCCGTTGGCCATTGCCCTGACAACAAGTTTCCAGCCTGTCGATTTGTATTTCTACGGAGTGTTCCTCATTTTCTACATTTTATTCCGGCACTTTTCATCAGATAAACCCACCTGGAGTAAGATTGGGAAATTAACACTCCAGATGGCCGGATTTACCTTGCTGGGATTGATCATGAGCAGTTTCTTTTTTGTGAGCCAGATGCAAATGCTGCTTGACAGTCCGAGGGTTGGCGGAAATTCATCTCATTCAGCCCAACTTCTTGCGAAGCCTCTCTTTTTTCTGGAAAGCAGCAGATACTATTCTACTGCGATCATGCGCCTGTTCTCCAATGATCTTCTTGGAAATGGAAGTAACTACAGGGGCTGGTACAACTATCTCGAGGCTCCCATGTGGTATATCGGGCTGCTCCCTATGTTACTGATGCCGCAAATATTCATGATGGGCACAAAAAGGAGGAAGATCGTTTACGGATGTTTACTTATTATTCTTTTAATCCCGGTCGTCTTCCCGTTTTTCAGGTATGCTGTGTGGTTGTTTACAGGCGATTACTACCGGGGATATTCTGCATTTGTATCGCTCTTTTTTCTTTTTGCGACAATGGATGTTCTGCATGAGTTAATTAACGGAAAAAAGATCAACCTCTATTTGCTGGCTGGCTGGCTGGTGGTTTTACTTGCCCTGCTATATTATCCTTATACCGATACCGAAAGAGTGATCAATAAGGACCTGAGAACAGTCATTACAAATTTTATCGTCTTGTACGGCATTCTGGCAGCCCTTTCAAGATTTGAAACGTACCGGTCGGCAATCATCGTTTTACTGATCATGGTGATCTTTTTTGAGATGGCCTACATGAACTACAAAACAGTAAATGACAGAGTTGTCCTCTCAAAAAGAGATAAACAGGAGCGTGCCGGATATGATGATTACTCGGTCGAGGCTATGGCATTCATCAAATCACAAGATTCTCAATATTACAGGGTCAATAAAGATTTCTCTTCAAACCCAGCCACGCATACCAGCTTTAACGACGCAAAAGTTCAGGGTTATTATGGCACAAAGTCATACCATTCATTCAACCAGAAGTATTATATCCGGTTTCTGGAGGAGATGGATATCATTAAAAAGGGGGAAGAGACGCAGACGAGGTGGGCTATCGGATTGGCTACGAGGCCGCTTTTACAAAACTTCGCCAGTACAAAATATTATTTGTGCAAACAGCCTGCCCCTGTGTATTTAAAACTATCATACGATTCTGTCAACAGGTTCGGGAATGTTACTGTGTTCAGGAACAAACATTTTCTTCCACTTGGGTTTACTTATGACTCCTACATTTCACTCAGCGACTTCCAAAAGGCATCAGCGATCTCAAAGGAGCGCATCATCCAGCAAGCCTTTGTTGCTGAAGATCCTATTGATCCGGGGATTAAGGCATTCAGACCTTATGATTTCAAAGATACACTTGGAGGTTACACATTTGACCTTTTTTATAAAAACATCGATGATCGCAAACAGGATACCCTGTCAATCTCCCGATTTAGTGAAAACCGAATCCAGGGTACAATTTCTTCAACCACAAAAAAGTTATTATTTTTCAGTATTCCTTATGACAAAGGCTGGCATGCACTTATTGACGGAAAGCCTGTTCAGCCAATGCTTTGCAACCTTGGCTTCATGGGATTTTTCATTGATCCGGGCAAACACCAGGTTGAGCTTTTTTACAAACCTCCCTTTTTTACCCTCAGCCTGCTGCTTTCAGTCGGGGGTGTGCTCCTCTATCTGGGGCTGATCGGGATACACCGTTTTTTCCTGAAGAAAAATCAGGTTGAAAAATAATTTACCTTTGGCAAAACATGACTAATCAGCAATAAATGCAACCCAGGATTGTACAACTTCCTAAAATTGAAGACCCCAGGGGAAACCTCTCGTTCATAGAGGAAGAAAAGCACATTCCGTTTACCATTGAACGGGTTTACTGGATTTATGATGTGCCGGGCGGACAAGTCAGGGGAGGCCATGCATTTAAAATTCAGCAGGAACTGATTATCGCCCTGTCAGGCAGTTTTGATGTGGAGGTTGACGATGGCTCCGGAAAACAGATTTTTTCGCTTAACAGGTCATATTATGGCCTCTATTTACCACCGGGATTGTGGCGGCGGATGCAGAATTTTTCCACCAATTCCCTGGCTTTGGTGATAAGCTCAACCTCATTTAATGAGCAGGACTATATTCGTGATTACCAGGAATTTTTAAATTTCAGAAAATCATGACAAGGCCATCAGTATATGATTGCAGTATTATTACATTGGCCAGTATTAAAAACAGGGCAGGTAATATCACACCGGTAACAAACTCTGCAGAAATCCCATTTGCTGTAAAGCGAATTTTTTATATTTACGACATTCCGGGAGGTGAGGACCGTGGTGCGCATGCTCACCGGCAATGTCATCAGTTTCTCATTGCGGCAAGCGGCAGCTTCGAAATAGAATTAGATGACGGCCTTGTTAAACGAACCGTAATGTTAAACCGGCCGTACTTTGGACTCCATATCCCTCCCGGCATCTGGGCTGCAGAAAAGGGATTTGCATCCGGCACAGTGTGTTTGGTTCTGACGTCTGAAAAGTACAGGGAAGATGATTATATAAGAGATTACGCTGATTTTCTTGCTTTGAAAAAAAAGGAATTATGATTCATAAACTGGCAGATGTTCAGACCTCAAAAATTGGCCAGGGGACAAAAATCTGGCAATTTTGTGTCGTGCTCGAAGGGGCGGTGATCGGCACCGATTGCAACATCAATTGTCATGTATTCATTGAGAATGATGTGATAATCGGGAACAATGTTACAATCAAACCTGGTGTTCAGATTTGGGATGGCTTGAGAATTGACAACAATGTTTTTATCGGGCCCAATGTCACCTTCATTAATGACCTGATTCCCAGATCACAAGTCCGTCCTCAGTCATTCATACAAACTAATATAGGTGAAGGGGCATCGATCGGAGCCAATTCAACGATTATGGCAGGAATTACAATTGGAACAAAGTCACTCATTGGTGCCGGGTCCATGGTAACAAGAAGTGTTCCAGCATATACAGTCTGGTATGGAAATCCTGCGGTGCAAAAAGGATATATTGACGACGGGAAGGAGATCCTCACAATGGATCTGAAAGACAGACGAGGGAACCAATATATCCTGATCCATGGAAAGCCCTGTATTAAGTAAAATAACAAATACGGCAAAGACCAACCTGCTGCACTATGATAAAATTCCTCGACCTCAAAGCCATCAATGCTACATTCGATCCTGAACTCACACAAGCCATTAACCGTGTCGTGAAATCAGGTTGGTATTTACTTGGGCAGGAAGTCAAAACCTTTGAAGAGGAATATGCAGCTTATATCGGCACCCGTCACTGTATTGGTGTTGCCAACGGACTGGATGCCCTGCGTTTGATATTAAGGGCCTACATGGAAATTGGCTTCATGAAGGAGGGTGATGAAATCATCGTTCCGGCCAACACCTATATTGCTTCCATGCTTGCTATTACCGAGAACCGGCTGAAACCTGTTTTTGTTGAACCGGACATCAGCACATTCAACATTGACCCTTTTCTCATCGAGGCAAAAATCACTGGCAGAACGAAGGGGATCATGATTGTTCACCTTTACGGGCAATGTGCCATGCACCCGGAAATCAACCGTCTGGCTGAAAAATACGACCTGAGAATAATTGAAGACAATGCGCAGGCGCAGGGGTGTTACGATCATACAAAACGAACCGGTTCTTTGGGTCATGCAGCGGGTCATAGTTTTTACCCCGGGAAAAATCTTGGCGCCCTTGGAGATGCCGGTGCAGTAACAACCAATGATGATCAGCTTAGTTCTGTGATCAGGGCCCTGGGAAATTACGGATCGAAGCAAAAGTATGTCAATGAATTTCAGGGATTGAATTCACGACTTGATGAGATCCAGGCAGCCGTGCTTAATGTTAAACTCAAACACCTTGACAAGGACAACAAGCGTCGCAGGGAGGTTGCTCAGTTTTATTCAGCGAACATTAAAAATTCAAAAATTATTTTGCCCGGAATCCAGGGTCCGGGCGTGAAAATTTTTGCTTTCGAAGGACATATCTGGCATCTTTATGTTATCCGCACCGCAGAGAGAGACCGCTTACAGAAATACCTGACCGGGAAAGGTATTCAAACATTGATTCACTATCCGATACCACCCCATAAACAATCTGCATACCCTGACTGGAATTCACTTTCATTCCCGATTACTGAAAAAATTCATCGGGAAGTACTTTCAATCCCTATTTCACCGATCCTGAGAGATGAAGAAGTTTGCAGAATAACGGAAGCACTCAATGCGTATTAGCAAGATAAACAGCCTGATAAGAAAATTTGCCGGCTTCAGCATTGTTGGCTTAATCGTTACACTACTTTCACTGTTGATCACCTATATTCTGCTGAAGGAGTTTTCTACGCCACTGCTGGCTACCTACATCCTTGTTTATGGAGCCACGATTGTTATTTCTTTCTTTTTAAACTCAAAGCTGATCTTTAAAACGGGTTCCAACCTGCGAAACCTGGTTGTCTATTTTTTTGTTTACGGTGTCGGACTTGTTCTGGGTACAATTTTATTATGGTTGTTCAGAAGAATACTGCCATTTGAGAACTGGGTCCTTCCCTATCTGGTAATCCCTTTTACCTTGTTGTCCAATTTCACCTTATCATATTATTTTTTAAAACCAGAAAAGCCATGTTAAGCATCATATGCCTGTCTTATTATAGCGGTACAAGGATATCGGTTGTTTTTCAGAAATTGTCGGCCATATTAAACGGGCATGCGATTCCCTTTGAATTTATTGTTATTGATGATGGATCAACTGACAACTCGTATGATTTAGCACTGAAACTGGCTGCCGAAAACCAGAATGTCAAGGCCTATCAACTCAGTAGAAATTACACCTCCCACTACAGCATTTTTGCCGGATTATCAGTTTGTACAGGAGGTTGTGCAATGAGTGTTCCTGACGACGAACAGCAGCCTTATGAGATCATTGTTGAGATGTACAGGCTTTGGCAATCAGGCCAGAAGGTCATCATTCCATACAGGTTAAAGCGGAGCGATGGTTTCTTTAATAATTTGTTTGCAAACTCATATTATCAGATAATCAACGCCCTTTCTGATGTTAAATTTCCCCCTGGCGGAGCTGATTCCATGTTTATTGACCGTGAAATTATCGACATCATCAACACCAGGATACATCCGATCAATACGTCACTCATTACCGAGATCCTCCGGCTTGGGTTTTCACCTTACTATTACCCTTATGAGCGGACAAAAAGTCTGAACACCAAATCGCGCTGGACCCTGAAAAAGAAAATTCGGTTGTTTAAGGATACTTTTTTCTCCTGTTCAACGTGGCCGATTAAAATGATCACAAGGATGGGGCTGATTTTTGCACTCGTGGCGTTTGGATTGATTGTATTTTACGCTTACCTCGCCATTTTCGGGAACCCGCAGTTCTGGGGAGAACGACTGCCGGGCTGGACATCCACCGTAATCATCCTTTCCTTCTTTTCAGGGTTGATCCTCTTCTCTCTTGGAATTATTGCAGAATACATCTGGAGGATATACGAGGAGGTAAAGAACCGTCCAGGGTATATCGTTAAAAAAGGGCCGCATAACCCCTAAATACTAT
>CAYHGE010000003.1:52888-54560 GCA_964355945.1 uncultured Draconibacterium sp. | reverse complement strand
TCCTTCAAGGCAAGAAGCAGAAACGCGTCGGAGCTGTTAAAGAGGGTAAATGCCAGCAAGCCGATAACCAGCAGACGGAACCCGGGAGATGATTTACCCCAGTACCTGAAGTAGGCGAAAAATCCAACCTTTTTGGGAGAGCTATTCGCCGGGGGAGCAGTTTTATCCTTTAAAAGGAACGTCAATGCAATTGCAATGAGGCCCGGAAAGAATGCAATGAAGAACATCCATTTGTACTGACCCGGGTAAAGCCATAGGAAAACAAGGGCGAGTATCGGTCCTATTGCGGCACCAATGGTATCCATGGACCGATGAAAACCGAAAACCTTCCCTTTATGTTCCGGTGTGGTTTCATCACTCAACATGGCATCGCGGGCGCTGGTGCGGATTCCCTTGCCAAACCGGTCGATTGTACGGGCAAAGAAAATCCAGACAGGAAATACAAACAGGGCCATCATCGGTTTTGATATGGCACTTAACATGTAGCCAGCTCTTACAAATGGCACTCGTTTCCCCGTAAGATCAGATAAATTGCCGAAATAGCCCTTGCTTAATCCGGCAGTAGCCTCGGCAACCCCTTCCAGGATGCCGATCAGGAGTATGGAAAAACCGATTGATTTAAGGTAAACCGGCATCACCGGATAAAGCATTTCACTTGCAACATCGGTGAAAAGACTTACAAAGGAGACAACCAGAACAGTCCGGGTGAGTATTTTTTGCTTCATACTTACTGGCTAATCTGTTCGCTAAATTTCACATATTCTCTGGCAACACCACTCAACTTGTTATTCCAGTGTTTACTTGCATCCCGGGCGTATCTTGAAACTTCAGGCGAAGTATACTTAAGCCTCTTTAAGGCAGTGAAGGCGTTCATGCGGGTTTCGAATTCATATTTCGGACCACAGTAAGCGATCATCTCAGGAAGATACTCCCGTTTCCCGTTTCTGATGGCAATTTCAAGCCAGGACATCCTGATGTTCTTTCCGCGCCAGCCATCCATGTCGCGGGTAATATCAAGGTAATATTCCAGGTTTTTCGGGAATGATCCACATAGCGCTTCCAGTGCAAATTGAACGTTCAGATAACTTGAGTCATACAGCAACCGTTCCACTGTACTCTGAAGCAAGTCGGGAACAGGATTTAGCACCAGAAGTGCAGTTTTTCGAACATTGGCATCCTTGTCATTCAGTGCCTGCCTGAACAGTTCTACTGCTTCAGGTGATTGATCCGGAGCAAGTTGGTGAAGGATTTCGGATCTGACCAGCCAGAATGTCTCCCTTCGGAAGGAAGTCATCAGGAATTCCGATTTTTTTGAGACTGGTTCCGTTCGCAATGCTACCCAGGCATCATAACGATCGATCATATTCTCCGCTTTTTGTGACTGGGTGATGAGTCTCTCAGATGGCTGGGAAAATGTCACCTTTTTGAGTATCTTCCGGTTGGGATCAAACAATAAAAAGGCTATTTGTTTCTTTCGAGGGTTCGGGACGGATATTTCTGTATATTGCTTTTCTATCCAGGTTTTCAAGTGGTTCATTGAACCATCAGCATAATGCACTTCAAATTCGACCGGCATCCTGAAGAGCCCGTTTACCTCATTGACTTTCTGAACCTGCCATACCTTAAACAGCGTTGACCTGTTTCCGGCTGAATCGTCAGCAACAGAATCTTT
>CAYHGE010000003.1:34671-52788 GCA_964355945.1 uncultured Draconibacterium sp. | reverse complement strand
CGATTGACAAAATGAGATACACAATTCCCGAACCACTGATGTGCAAGCTCATGCACATTCACATTGACGTAATTTCGCTGCCACCAGGCCCTGGGGTTTATCTGCATGTAGTCGCCGAACACAGTGCTCGTAGTGGTTTCCATGGCACCATACATGTAATCGATCACCGGGGCCTCCCTGTAAACCGGGTAAGGATATTTGAATCCGAGTTCAGTTTCAAGGAAATCGAACATCCGCTCGGTGTACATATAGGTAGTTCCAACCCGATCAGGCATATCCGCATAATACCAGAACTCAAGTGGCACTCCCTGTGATGTTTTGGCACTCTTAAAGTCATAATCACCAATAACCAGTGCAGTAGAGAAAAACGGGTGGTCTTTCTTCATGGCATAATGCCAGGTTTTGGTCCCATCTGTGTTTGCCTTTACTGCGATACGCTCGCCATTGGAAAAGACGTTGTATGTACTGTCGAAGGTAACGAACATATCCACCGTGATTCGTCCATCCATGTAAGGAAGCCAGCCATTCGGCCGGTGCGCCCATATCTGTTTGCGCTTCCCTTCCTCTTCAGGCTTCCAGCCAATGAAATAGATGAGGCCCGAATTTGGCGTTGCAGTATAGGCAATTTGTATCTTTGATTCGGACGGTGCATCGGGTTCGATGAGCAAAGGCTGCGGAATGGATGCCCCCGGTGCAATCACAAGGTTATTTCCGGATTGACGAAATTCAACTTCCCTGTCGTTTATTTTCACTGACGACACAATGTGGTCAGGAGTGGAAAATACAATGGAATCAACCTGATAACGTTTCGGAAAAAAGGTGAATTCAGCAGTTCCAATTACCAGGTTTTTCTCCGGCTGGAATTTGATATTGGCGGTCAGGTGTCGTATTGTAATTGGCAAATCAGGAGGAACTG
Source organism: uncultured Draconibacterium sp. (assembly GCA_964355945.1). Taxonomy (GTDB): domain Bacteria; phylum Bacteroidota; class Bacteroidia; order Bacteroidales; family FEN-979; genus CAIVAT01. Next base: position 51,872 of record CAYHGE010000003.1, on the reverse strand, counting down.
CGGATGGATCAGCATAAAAGGTTACTGTTTTTACCTGAGCCGATACAGAACCCAGGTTCATGAAGAGTGCGCACATCGAAAATAAAAGGAGGATGTTGATAAGACTTTTACGTGTTTCTCTTACAAAAAGTGACTTCATAAATACATATTTTTATTATGTTTGCCCCTGCATCGGAATCCTGTCGTGGCTGAGATAGCCAAAAGTAGTAAAAAACCATGAAGATTGACTCTCTGAGTGAAAAACTCATTCTCTATTTCGTCCTGCTGGGCATTGGTGCAATTATGGTTGTAAGTACGGTTTCATTTTATAGCGCGAAAGAGGCATTGATGAGCCGGACCTTCGATCAGCTGACATCCTTGCGGATCGTTAAAAAGAAGCAGATTGAACAGTTTTATTCCGACAGGGTGAGGGAGATCAGGCTGATGGCAGAATTGGAAACCCTTACACCTGGTCTGACTAATCGGTTACTTGGACAACATTTCTCCTCTTATTACATTCTGGAAAATGACAAGATATTGGCTCACGGGTATTTAGGTGACACCTCCGGTTCAACCCTCCCTGTTATTCCAGTACAGATATTAACTAAAATCCGTGAACAGCTTGAAGGCAAGTCTGTCGTAATTTTCGATATGGCTCTCGATAAACAGCAGGGATCTCCGTATCAGCTCATGGCTGCTACAATCCCCGGTGAAGGCAAAGCCATCAAAACAACCTGCAACATCCTCATACTTGCTGTGTCTGTTGAAGCGGTCAATGCGATCATGTTGAACAATGATCCATTGAGCGGGCTGGGCCTGAGTGGCGAGACCTATCTTGTTGGCGATGATTTCCTGATGCGTTCCGCATCAAGGTTTCAGCCTAATTCGATTCTTCAGACCAAAGTTAAAAGCCAATCTGTTGTTGACGCGGTGAATGGCAGAAAGGGTAGTATTACAACCAATGATTATCGAATCATCCCGGTGCTTTCATCATTTGACATGATTGAGGTTCCGGGGTTGAAATGGGCAATCCTTTCAGAGATCGATGTAAAGGAAGCCATGGTTCCAATTTACGAAACCCGAACCCGGATCCTTTTGCTGAGTGCCATCATGATTGTCATCTTTTTTGTCATTGTGTTTCTAATTTCCCGGCAAATCACAAAGCCCCTCAACAAGCTTAGGAACGCAACAGTCAATTTGGGCAAGGGAGTGTACAGTCTGGATCTACCGGTTGATTCACAAGATGAGATCGGGGCGCTGACAGCATCATTCAACACAATGGCCAGGCAGATAAAGGAAAAGACGACTGAGCTTCAGATGGAACGGTTTGGTCGCATGCGTTCGGTATTCGACGGGGAGGAGATGGAACGGCAGCGCCTTTCACGCGAACTGCACGACGGGATTGGGCAGTCGCTGATCGCCATCAAACTTCGGCTAGAAAATCTTCTGTACCAGGATGGGAAGGATATTACAGGCTCGATCCATGAACTTAAGAATTACTTTGATCAGATCATTGACGAGGTGCGCCGGATTTCGAACAATCTCATGCCATCTGTTCTTGAAGTCTTCAGCATCCCGATTGCTTTCCGCAATCTTTTTTCTGAAACGGAGGAACACAGCAACCTGAGGATCCATTTTGAGGCAAAAGGGGACTTCGACGACCTGAATAAAAAAATCAAGACATACATATACCGACTTACCCAGGAAGCGCTGAATAACATTGTGAAACATGCAGAATCCAACGAAGTATGGGTTCATCTGACCAGGGACACTGACCAGCTCAGGCTGATAATCCGCGATAACGGGAAAGGATTCTCACCTGAGACCCTTGGGGCAGAGGTGGGAAATGGCATCCACAACATGCGTGAACGGGCAAGTTTACTCCAAGGACAGATTACCATTCATTCAATTCCATTAAAAGGAACAACCATCACCTTAGATGTACCAATAATCACAAATTATGTCAAAAATCAGGATTTTCCTCGTGGATGATCACCAACTCGTAAGGGATGGAATCAAAGCTTTGCTAATCAGTGCCGACGACCTGACGATTCTCGGAGAGGCTTCGTCCGGAAAAGAGTGTTTTGAAAAAATCGCAATTGAACCCCCGGATTTACTGATCCTGGACATCTCCCTGCCCGACACCAATGGTATTGAGATCACGAAACGTGTTTCGGTTGATTATCCTCAGACCCGGGTCCTGATACTCTCCATGTACACCAATGAAGATTTTATTTTCAACTCAGTGAAAGCCGGGGCCCGTGGATACTTGCCGAAGAACACCTCCCGGGAGGAGCTGCTGAGTGCCATTCATGCCATTTATGAAGGAGAAGAATTTTTCGCAGATTCCATTTCACGGATCATGCTAAAAAGTTATGTGCGTAAAGCAAAAGAGGACGACCTGCTTCCACAACGGGGTCCAATTCCGCTCACTACCCGTGAGGTTGAGATACTAAAGCTCTTTGCTGAAGGGTTTATCAACAAAGAGATCAGCGACCAGCTCGATATCAGCATTCGTACTGTGGAGACGCATAAAAACCACATTATGAAAAAGCTTGAACTTAAATCGACGGTTGAACTGATCAAATATGCAATACGGAATAAGATTGTTGAATTATAACTTACGTATTTCACTTGTAATCCACCCTCGTTTTTAGCTAATTAAAATTCAAGGGAACCCTCTGAGAGGTTACTTTCTCAGGGCCTTTATAACCGCGGGACCTAATTTTGCAATATTATCCTTGCAAATAAACTCTGTTGCCCCGGCATCAATGCATTCCTGTCTGATATCTTCACTCATTGAACCAGAAACTACAAAGAAAGGCGTATGAAGGCCGTTTTCGGCTACATGCCTTAGCGCAGTTTGCCAGTCAAACCCGGGAATGCTAAAATCAGAGATGATTAAATCCGGATTAAATTCGGTCAATGCGGTTACAAATGCCTCACTGTCTTCAACAATTTGAAAATCGCAAGCATCATTAAGTGCTCTGGAAACCTCTCTTCTCACCAAATAGGCATCAGAAGGGAGATCCTCAATTTGCAGTATCCGGTACATGTGGTTGATGATTTCTAAAAAAACATTACAAGAAAATTGCAAATTATCTGCAATTTTTGTGTACCATTCTCGAAAAACAATGCAAGGTACGATAAGTTTTATTAAAAAGCAAATGGAAATAAATTATCCCTGGCGCATTGCATAGCCAACTGATTTCGCATTACCTTTGACAAAAGGATGCCAGACTCTCTAAAACCGAGGCAATAAATGATCTGATTATTTTTTAACATCACGATGAAACAATTCACCCGTATTGAACAAGCAGCTGAACACCTGAAAATAGCAGCTGAGAGAGGTCTTTCAATTGGATTTGTACCAACGATGGGGGCGCTGCATGAAGGGCATCTTAACCTGATCAGCCGGTCGAAGCAGGAAAATGACCTGACTGTATGCAGCATCTTTGTAAATCCGATCCAGTTTAACAATAAGGAAGACCTGGCAAAGTATCCGCGAACCCTCGACAGGGATTGCCTGTTGCTTGAAGCCTTTGGCTGTGATCTGGTTTTTACACCGGATGCAGATGAGATGTACCCGGAATCAGAACCCGCCAGACTTAACCTGGATTTTGGGATGCTTGACAAGGTTATGGAGGGCAAATTCCGACCGGGACATTTTAACGGAGTAGCCATTGTTGTAAAAAAGCTGTTTGATATTGTACAGCCGACACGGGCGTATTTTGGAAAGAAAGACTTTCAGCAGCTTGCCATCATTAAGTTCATGGTTAAAGCACTGAATTTGCCTGTGGAAGTTGTCCCCTGCGAAACCATCAGGGACCCCGACGGCCTGGCAATGAGTTCGCGCAATGCACGACTCAGCGCTTCAGATAGAATCCTGGCCCCTGTGATTTACAAAGTTCTTCAGAAAATCAGGACGGATGCAGGCCAAATATCTGTATATGAACTACTTGCCTGGGCAATCAGCAAAATTGAGGAGAATGTGGGGTTCAGGGTTGAATATCTGGAAATCGCCGACAATGAGAACCTTATACCCATTGAAGATTGGACGAACAAAGCACGCGCTGTTGCTTTTATTGCAGTTTTCGTGGGAGATGTCAGACTAATCGACAATATTGAACTTTTTTAGTAATTTTGCGCCAAGATTCAGATTCCGGCATCAACATCAACGATCCGGTGTGTCATCAACACCGATGCCGGCCTCACTCCAATTGAAATATAACAATTGACTAAGAATTGAATGGCCGACCTTACATTGGATGAAACACCCCGGGCAAACCGGATTGTCACCTTTATAAAATTTACACTTTTCCTCGGACTGGGTATATTTATCATCTGGTTATCGCTTAAGGGTCTTACGCCCGAAGAGCGGCTGCAGATCCTACATTCGTTTCGTATTGCAAATTACAACTGGGTAATCCTTACCATTGTTTTAGGTATTACAAGTCATGTCCTCAGGGCCTTAAGATGGATGCTCTTTTTTGAACCCCTGGGTTACCATCCTTCCCTGAAAAATACTTTTTTTGCGGTGATGGTTGGTTATTTCGCCAACATGGCATTCCCCAGACTCGGTGAAGTGACCCGATGCGGAATTCTTGCCCGTTATGAGCAGATTCCATTTAACAAGTCATTTGGTACCGTTATTACTGAACGAACCATTGATATGATCATTTTCATTTCATTATTTTTCCTGATGATCATAACCCAGGCGGGCACCATCGGCCACTACCTGAACATGAAAATTTATCCGAAACTGGCTGAGAAATTTGACAATCCGTTGTTCAGTAAATATTTTGTGCTTTCACTGGTCGCAATTGTCGTCCTTTCACTGGCAACAGCCTACCTGATGCGCAAAAGGATCTTCGCCTCCGCCATTTCTCACAAAATAAAAAACCTGATTCTTGGTTTCTGGGAAGGGCTCAAATCGCTAAGTCAAATCACGAAACCAGTTCTTTTTATTTTTTATTCTCTGGCCATCTGGGCGCTCTATTTTTTAATGATTTACGTCTGTTTTTTCTGCTTTACCGATACCAGTTCTCTGGGTCCTGGTGCAGCTCTTTCTGCACTTGTGCTCGGGAGTGTCGGAATTATGGTTACCCCGGGTGGCATCGGATTATACCCGGCTATTATTCAGGAAACGATGTTCCTTTATGGAATTTTACGTACAACCGGGCTGGCATTGGGATGGATTTCATGGACTGCCCAGACCAGCATGATTTTATTAACAGGGGGCATTTCACTTATTTTACTTTCATTCAACAAAAAAACAAATGGAAAGGCTTAGTATCATAAAATCCAAAATTTATACCTGGGAGCATCTCCGCCGTCAGATTGCCTTATGGCGGTTCAAAGATAACAGCATCGTTTTTTCAAATGGTTGTTTTGATGTGTTGCACCTTGGACACGTTGAGTACCTTGCCAAAGCCCGTGATCTTGGAGATATTTTAATTGTCGGGCTCAACTCCGACGATTCGGTTCGCCGAATCAAGGGCTCCCACCGGCCTGTAAATAAGGAGGTGGCCCGTGCTACCACACTGGCCGCATTGTCGTTTGTTGACGCAGTAATTATTTTCGAAGAGGACACACCCCATGAATTGATCAAACTAATTCAACCTGATATCCTTGTTAAAGGCAAAGATTATGAGGGGAAAGAGATCGTAGGCACTGATGTGGTAAAAGCACGTGGCGGACAAGTGGTGACCATTGAACTGACCAAGGGTTATTCAACAACCCACACCATCGAACTGGCACAAAAAGTGCACCTGTAGTGGCAAAACTCAAAACCGCTTTTTTTTGTCAAAACTGTGGTTCCCAGGCCCCTAAGTGGATGGGAAAGTGCAACAATTGTGGAGAGTGGAACACTTTTGTGGAGGAGGTGATCCAACGGGAGGAAAAAGGAATACCGGGGTCCGCTAACAGGGATCCCAGATCTGTAAAACCCATCCTGATTTCTGAGGTAACATTCAGTCATGAAGCCCGGATCAACACGCATGATCAGGAACTTAACAGGGTGCTTGGCGGGGGTCTTGTTCCAGGCTCACTCACCCTCATCGGCGGAGAACCCGGTATAGGCAAATCAACGCTGATGTTGCAGGTTGCCCTCAAATGTTCCGACCGCAAAATTCTATATATCACTGGCGAGGAGAGCGACCAGCAGATCAGGATGCGGGCCGAACGTATCGGGATCAGGAATGACAATTGCTATATCCTTACGGAGACCAACACCCAGTCTGTCTTTCAGCATCTTGAATCACTCAAACCAGGCATCATCATTGCTGATTCCATTCAAACCCTTCAAACTGACCTGATAGAATCTTCTGCAGGCAGTGTTTCGCAGATCAAAGAGTGTGCAGCTGAAATGCAGAAGTACTCGAAACATTCCAGCACGCCTGTTTTCCTTATCGGACATATTACCAAGGACGGAAGTCTTGCCGGTCCGAAAGTACTGGAACACATGGTTGATACAGTTCTTCAATTCGAAGGCGACAGGAATTACGGGTATCGCATCCTTCGTTCTCTTAAAAACCGTTTCGGTTCGACCTCTGAACTTGGAATTTACGAAATGAATGATACCGGGCTGCGTGAAGTGTCGAATCCTTCGGAAATACTGCTCAGCCAGCGGGATGAGGATGTAAGCGGGATCGCAATTTCAGCCATGATTGAAGGACAACGCCCCATGCTTATCGAAACCCAGGCGTTGGTAAGTACAGCAGTGTATGGCACTCCCCAGCGATCAACAACCGGCTTTGATGCACGCAGGCTCAACATGCTTCTTGCTGTTCTTGAGAAACGCAGTGGTTTCAGGCTGGGGCACAAAGATGTATTTCTCAACATTGCAGGAGGAATCAGGGTGGAAGATCCGGCAATCGACCTTGCAGTGGTGGCAGCAGTGCTCTCCTCAAACCAGGATTCACCCATCGACTCAAAAACCTGTTTCGCTGCCGAAGTGGGCCTGAGCGGTGAGATCCGCCCAATCAACCGTGTTGAACAGCGCATTTCGGAGGCAAACAAACTCGGATTCGAGCGAATTTTCATATCGAGGTACAATCTCAAAGGATTGGACTTCAAGCGGTATTCGATACAGATCGTGCCTGTCGTGAAGATTGAGGAGGTTTACGGGAAGCTGTTTTCGTGACTATTGTGCGTCACCTTGTTCCAGTTCCTTCAGAATGGCATTAACATCTTCCTCAGTTGAAGTAAGTTTATTCCTGCATATTTTTATAAGAATTGCGGCCCGCTTCACCTTATCGGACAATTCGTCAACGGAAATTTCGCCACCTTCAATTTCACCTACGATGTTCTGAAGTTCCTGAAATGCTTCCGTGTAATTTGGCTCTTTAGTCATTATTTTCCGTTTTTGTGACTGATTGTGTAATACTTATGATATTCCCATCCGAAAGAATCGTTTTTACTGTGGTTCCTTCTCTTACCTCTCCTACTGTTTTCAAAACTTTTCCATCCACCGTAGTGATGCTGTATCCACGGTTCAGCACATTCATAGGGTTCAACAGTTCAATGTTCTTTTCAGTTGATAAAATGCTTTTCCAATGATCCCTGATTACGCTTCCTGACTTTGTAACCAGTTGCATCAGAGCGGTTTCGATAAGCCTGCCGTTTGATTTTAACAGTTGTCCGGCATCCCTGTTAATGAGCACCATATTCTGCAGAATATTCCTTTCCAGCGAACGCTGCAAAAAATAGCCGGATTGTTGCTGCAGGGATTTTAACTCATTGTTTATCTCTTGTTTACCCTGTGCCAGCCTGGAATTGGTTATCGATTTAAAAAACCTGACAAGGTTGACCGTGGCTGACTTTTCATCCCTGATCAGCCTGCTGAATTTATCGATGATAAAATCCCGGGCTTTCCTTAATGGTACAGAGAAATTATGGAACTTTTGTATGAGATAATCAGCAAGTTCTGTTGGGGTGATGGTATTCCTGAAAGCAACCATTTCCGCCACAGTTTCATTGGTTGAATGTCCAATTCCGGTAATAACCGGAAGCGGAAACAGGGCAATTGCTTTTGCAAGATCATAGTTGTTGTAACAGGTCAAACCCACATCACCCCCACCTCCGCGGATGATCGCCACAACATCAAAGTGTTGTTTGACCTGACTGATTCGCTCCATCTGCCGCATGATCGAATCAACGGCATTTTCACCCTGAAGCAGTGCCGGAAACAACATATAAAAAAACGAATATCCCCAATCGTTGCTGTCGATCATTTTTCTGAAATCAGCAAAACCTTTGCTGGTTTCTACAGAAATCACAGCAATCCTTTTTGGCAGCAACGGCAGGGTAAGTGATTTGTTTGTATGAAAAAGCCCCTCTTTCCTGATTTTATCGATGGTTTGCTGCTTCTCTTTTTCCAGCTCACCCAATGACCATGACGGATCAACCTCCAGTATCCTCAGGCTCAAACCGTAAAGGGGATTATAGGATATTTTTGCACAAAAAAGGATTTTAATGCCGTTTTTCAGGGGTTCATGCATCACCTTCTGAAAATTTTCATTGATCCGTTGAAAATCGTCTTTCCAGATCGTGGACCTCATTTCAGCAACTATTTTTCCATCGATTTTCTCCACAAGATCCGGGTAGCAATGTCCCGATTGGGGATAATGGTTCAGCTTGTTCATCTCCGCCTTGATCCAGAATGAACTCGAATATCTTTCCGCCAATGTTTTCTGAATACTCAGTGCCACCTCGGAAAGGGTAAATATAGTCCGGTCATTTACTTTTTCAGACATCCAAAACGGCTTTTTGGCTATTTAACATTTGCAATTTGAATCTGCATTTTGAATTTATTTTAAACCCTTGAAGCACGAATAATATCTGCGAAAATTCCTGAGGCTGTAACCTCAGCACCGGCGCCCGCACCCTTTATGACCAGGGGTTGCTGTGAATAGCGGTTGGTATAAAAGAGCACCACGTTGTCTTTTCCATAAAGATGAAAAAGGTCATGGTCCTTCCCGATATGCTGCAAACCAACCGAAGCCGAGCCATCATGCAGACTGGCGACAAACTTCAGTTTACAACCTGATTTGGAAGCTTCCAGAAACAACGACTTAAAATATTCTTCATGTTTCTCCATCTCCCGGTAGAAGCTGGCCACATCACCACCCATGCATGATTCAGGAAGGAAAGGATTGCTTTGGATATCATTCATTTCCATCGTGTATCCGGCTTCACGGGAAAGGATCAGTATTTTACGCATCACATCGGTCCCGCTCAGGTCGACGCGGGGATCAGGTTCGGCATACCCTTCATCCTGCGCTCTCTTGACGATGCGTGCAAAAGGTTCAGTGCCATCATAGTTGTTGAAAACAAAATTCAGCGTACCTGACAGGACCGCTTCTATTCTGTTCACTTTATCGCCGCTGCGCATCAGGTCGTTCAGGGTACCGATGATTGGCAAACCTGCGCCGACATTGGTTTCGAACAGATAAGAGGTGTTGTATTCACGGGCCAGGTGCTTCAGCAATTCAAAACTGCTGAACGATGATGAACTGGCAATTTTATTGCAAGCCACGATGGCCACACTTTTCCTCAGCAGCATTTCATAAAATCCTGTAACCTCTTCACTTGACGTTACATCTACAAATACCGGGTTGCGCAGGTTCCTGTGTTCAATAAACGAGATGAATTCAGTAAGATTCACAGGTTCTCCGCTGGTTAGCTGCTCCTGCCAGTTTTGCAGGTTGATGCCATCCTCATCCAGAACCATACGTTTACTGTTACAAATACCAACTACCCTTAACTGCAGCCGAAGGTGATCGAGCAGATACTGCTGCTGCGCCTGCAGTTGAACCATCAGCCTGCTGCCGACATTCCCAATGCCTGTCACCAGGAGGTTTACCTGTTTGCAGGCGCTTTCAAAAAACTCCTCATGAAGCACATTAACGGCCTTTTTCACATCCTTTGTACTGATGACAGCAGAGATGTTCTTTTCCGACGAGCCCTGAGCAATAGCCCTTATATTCACGCTGTTCCTCCCAAGGGCGCCAAACATTTTTCCACTGATGCCGGTATGGTTTTTCATATTGTCACCAACCAATGCGATGATTGACAAACCGGTTTCCAGTTGCAATGGTTCAACTTTACCGGCAAGAATCTCACTGGAAAATTCATCATCTATGGCCTTTCTGGCTTTCCCGGCATTCTCTTCATCGATTGCAGCACATATTGAATGTTCGGATGAACTCTGTGTGATCAGGATGACATTAATTTTCTCTTCGGAGAGCGCACCGAACAGTCTCCTTGAAAAACCCGGGATTCCAACCATCCCGCTGCCTTCCAGGCTTAAGAATGCCATGTTGCCCACACTCGAGATTCCCCTCGCAATGCTTTTATTTTCGGAAACGATTGATTCAACCAACGTGCCATAATCATCGGGGAAAAATGTGTTTTTGATCCATACAGGAATCCCTTTTTTCATCACTGGTTGAATAGTAGGCGGGAAGATTACTTTGGCCCCGAAATGCGACAGCTCCATGGCCTCCTTGTAGGAAATATATGGAATCGCCTTTGCATTGGGCACCATCCTGGGATCAGCAGTCATCATGCCACTGACATCAGTCCATATTTCAAGGACTTTGGCATCGGCCGTAGCGGCAATGATCGAGGCGGTGTAATCCGAACCTCCGCGACCCAGGGTAGTGGTCACCCCGTTTGCATCGGAGGCGATAAACCCGGGCATGATATATAGCCGCGAAGGGCTTTCGGTCATGCGATTCATTAAAGCGCCGGCGATAAAATCAAAATCGGGGACTGCATGACCAAAGGTTGAGTCGGTGCGGATAATCTCACGGGCATCAATCCATTGGTTTTCAATATGCCGCGATTCGCATGCTGCTGCGATAATGACCGATGAAAGGAGCTCCCCCTGGCTAACAATGCTGTCCTGTGTCCGCAATGATAATTCTCTGAGCAAAAAGACCGCTTCGCAGATACTTTCGAGTTCACTGCACTTTTCCTTTACACGTTTAAGCATGCCGATTTGCTGGTCAATTGGAATTAATTTCAGGACAACCAACTGGTGCCGGTCACCGAACTCCTGCAACTTTTCCTTATACAGCACATCGTGCACTGCAGCCAGTCTCCCGGCTTCAATGAGCAGGTTGGTTGTACCGCCCAGAGCGGAGACAACCACAATGGTTTGATCCTTTTCGGCGGCCAGCCTGATTATGTCGATGACCTTTAATATGTTGTCGGCATTGGCAACCGAGGTGCCCCCGAATTTTAGTACCTGCATGATGTATGTGGCTGAAATGAACTACAAATATAGAAATATTAGGATGTGTCTGCTGAAGTCATTCCATTTTGCTTGTTCCCGTATCTCACATTTTCTTTAACTTCGCAGCACAGATTAACAGTTATAACGTCAATTATGCCATTTATTCCAAAACTCCTGCTGACTTCAGTTGCCATTCTGATTGCAGGTTACTTTTTACCGGGAGTACATGTCAACACCTTCTGGACGGCTTTGGTAGTTGCCCTGGTGCTGAGTTTTCTGAACGTATTTCTGAAACCGCTGATGGTCATCCTCACCATTCCGTTTACGGTGGTGACATTCGGGCTCTTCCTGCTGGTTATCAATGCCCTCATCACCATGATTGCCAGTTCCTGGGTGGATGGCTTTAAGGTAGATGGTTTCTGGTGGGCCATGCTGTTCAGCATCATATTATCCGCAGTATCTTCATTATTGGAAAATCTTGTAAAACACGATGAAAACACGCGCAATTACTAGCAAACAAGAACTTGTAGATGTGATTCAACGGTGCCAGGTGTGCCACCTTTCCATGGTGGACCTGGAAGGGAAACCTTATGGAATCCCGATGAATTTTGGTTTTAAAGATGATGTGATCTACCTTCACGGGGCGCAACATGGAAAAAAAATCGACATCCTGAAACAGCATCCGGAGGTATGCATCAATTTTACCACAGATCATGTTCTACGTTACCAGAACGAGGCAGTTGCCTGTTCATGGAGCATGAAATACCGGAGCGTACTTTGCTACGGAAAAGCAGAATTCATCACCGACCCGGATGAAAAAATTGCTGCATTTCATATTGTGATGGGCCAATACACAACGGGAGAATTCAAATTCAACCCGCCCGCAATACGCGAAGTTTGTGTGTGGAAAATCAATGTGGTGAAATTTGAAGGACGCGCTTATGGGTATTAAAATCAGCAACAGAGAGGCGTAGCGAAAAATCTATTTTATCTTGAACACCACCCCAATATTTGCATGGGTTGAATTATATCCTACCTCCCCGTTGATACCGAATGTTTTTGTAAAAAAGTAGGAGGCTCCGAAAAATATGCCTGCATAAGGATATACTGGAGTGTATCCGCTGCTTCCGGGGTAACCGCCATTTCCATGGGCGCAAAACCCGATTCCGAGGGGAATCCCGCCATAGGTATCCAACCCTTCAACATCCCATCCGTAATGGTACGCAGCCCTTGCGCCGAGAATAACATTAAACCACGACTCGTTCCAGTTATCCACCCCATAGTTGTGGCTGAAAAACGAGAACGTTGCTTCACCACCCAGGGTGATTACTCCGGGTCCAAGATCCCACATTCCCGTTTCGAACGAGCCCTTTAATGCCGGGCCAAACCCGGCGCCATTGCCGAAATATTGCGCACCAACACCAACACCGGCATTGATTGTCCATGAACCCAATCTCACGGGGTCAAGCGGCCCTTCGGCATGAGTTGTTCGCGTCATGGAAACTGCACAAATTGCAAACAACAAAATAATTTTTGATCTGTAACTCATAATAGATATGTCTGATTTATTTTAAAATGGCTTTTCAACCACAAAGGACTCAAAGGAAACACAAAGTACACTAAGATGTTTATTATCTGCCATTTAACTTTGTGTCCTTTGTGAAGTACTTTGTGAACTTTGTGGTTAAATACTTATGATTAACCCACTCTGGTATAACGTCGGAAAAATAAAAAATGACATATCCGATACAACTTTTTTTGCGCACAATCTCTAATATCAAGAAAAACAAGTATTTACCTACTGAACAACAATTGGTTTCCGAACAAACCAGCAACATAGCCGACCAAATCCCCAGCCTGTCAATCCACCGGCAACCCACCCGGCAAGGATGTCTCCGGGGTAATGAACTCCAAGGTATATCCTGGTATATGCCATGAAGACAGCCCAGGAAAGGATCAGAAAAGGAAAATAAGGAAAGGGCCTGCCCAGCAGGATAATCATAAATACAGCCATGGCCATATTTGTCGAAGCATGGGCAGAATAAAACCCAAACTGGCCGCCAAGGTAACCGTTAACTGTATGCAAACCTGTCAGTCCAGGTTCGTGTGTAGGGCGTGGCCTGGCAATCCAAACCTTGAAAACATTGGAAAGCTGATCGCTGAATAATACCATCAGCATTGCAAACAGGATTACCCATACTGCCTGCCACCTGTATTTCCGGATCACAAGATAGAGCAACAAGCCATATATAGGCAACCAGGTAGCGGTATTTGTTCCCCAAAAGATTATGGGATCAAACACAGGACAATTCAGCCCGTTTAAAAACAGCAGCAGGTCCTGATCAAAAGATTTAATGGTTTCAAGCATGCAGGCAGTTTACACGAGAACTTTCCACTCCATGGCAATCGTACATCGTAAATCGTCCATTCGTAAATCCCCTTACCTGTTCAACTCTTCCCAGAGCATCTTCTTCAGCTTATCCAGCCCCGTTTGTTGGTGTGATGAAATAAAGACTGTCGGAATCTCCGGTAAATCCTTTTTCAATTCATGGAGGATCTCATCATCAGCAAGATCTGATTTCGTTACTGCCAGCACACGGGTTTTGTCAAGTAATTCAGGGTTGTACTGTGCCAGTTCATTCAGAAGAATCTCATATTCCTTTCTGATGTCTTTTGAGTCGGCCGGCACCATGAACAACAAGGTGGAGTTTCTTTCAATGTGTCGCAGAAACCTCAATCCCAGCCCTTTTCCTTCATGTGCACCTTCAATGATGCCGGGAATATCGGCCATGACAAATGATTTATTATCATGATACCTCACAATGCCCAGGTTAGGCACAAGCGTGGTAAACGGGTAATCGGCGATCTGTGGTTTTGCAGCGGAGATAACAGACAACAAGGTTGATTTTCCCGCATTTGGAAAGCCTACCAGCCCGACGTCTGCCAGTAATTTCAGTTCCAGGACTTTCCAGAACTCGAGTCCGGGTTCGCCAGGTTGAGCAAACTTCGGCGCCTGCCTTGTCGGGGTTTTAAAGTGGTCATTTCCAAGACCTCCGCGTCCACCCGGTACAATGATATAGGTTTGTCCGTCTTCCGTGATTTCACACTCAAATTCGTTTGTTTCTGCATCCCTGGCAACCGTTCCGAGGGGAACGTCAATGATTACATCTTTGCCGTTTGCACCATGCATCAGCTGCTTTGATCCTGCTCCTCCATGGTCGGCCTTGAGATGTTTGGTGAACTTAAGATGCAGCAAGGTCCAGAACTGGCTGTTGCCTTTAAGTATGACATGCCCTCCCCGTCCGCCGTCTCCGCCGTCGGGTCCGCCATGCGCATTGGTTCGTGTGCGCATAAAATGCCTCGACCCTGCCCCTCCGTTTCCGGAAGCACAATGGATTTTTACATAATCAACGAAGTTTGAATCAGACAAAATGGATTTACGATTAAAAGATTTACGATTTACGGATGGATTGCATCACAGAGTTGATTAAAGATATCCTCAATAGTTCCTACACCGTAAACCTCCTGGTAAACATCCCTGACAATATAGTAATCAACCAAAGGTTTGGTATAATGCTGATACTGAACCAGGCGATGTTTAATCACCTCTGCAGTATCATCTTTACGGCCCTGGTCATGGGCACGTTGCAATAAACGCCTTGCAAGTTCATCCTTGTCAACTTCAAGGGCAAGTACAAGTGAAACTGCATGGCCATGCTTCATTAACATCTTATCCAGTTCATGGGCCTGGTTCAGCGTACGGGGAAACCCGTCCAATACAAACCCATTGAAAGTGCTGTACTTTAAAAATGCTGACTCCATAATTTCTATGAGCAGATCATCTGAGACCAGCTGGCCAGACTCCATTCCTGCTTTGACTTTTAAGCCCAGGGGAGTGCAGTTACTGACTTCTGCACGCAGGATATCGCCGGTTGAAATGTGCTTCCAACCAAATTTCTCGGCAATTTTAACAGCCTGAGTTCCTTTTCCTGCACCCGGCGGGCCAAATAGAATGAGTGTAAACATGTGAATCTAATTAAATAAAAATTACTTTACAATCTTGTAAATATCCGGCAGATTTCTGCCATAGCCATTGTAATCAAGTCCATAACCGACGATAAAGTCATTGGCTATTTCGACACCAATGTAGTCGATCGGAAAACTTTTCTGAAATGCTTCTGGTTTAAAACAGAAACAGGCAACTTTTACTTCTGCAGGATTCATTTTGCCAACATCGGCAAGAAGTTTATCCATTGTTATCCCGGTATCTACAATATCTTCAACAATGATCACATGCCGGCCGGTTAAATCTTCATCGATTCCGATCAGCTCCTTTACGTTGGAGGTCGTCATCGTTCCGGCATAAGAGGCAAATTTGACAAAGGAAATTTCACATGGGATGGTAATCTTTCGCATCAGGTCGGAAGCAAAGATAAAGGCTCCGTTCAGGATGGCCAGGAGCAGCGGATTCTTTCCGGCAAAATCACGGTTTATACCATCTGCAACCTTTTGTACGGCGGAGTCGATCTCTTCCGTGCCAATGAATTTCTCAAAAACCAGTTCCCTTACCTGTACCTTCGTCATACTCAATATGATGTTACTTTCGGGCAAAGATAGTTAAATTATGTTTAAATTTGCTATCATGAAAGCCAAAGTCAGTATCATCATGGGAAGCACCTCCGACCTTCCGGTCATGGAAGCTGCAGCCAAATTTCTCAACGACATGCACATCCCATTTGAGATGAATGCATTGTCAGCACACCGTACACCCGAAAAAGTTGAAGAATTTGCAAAGAATGCCTATCAGAAAGGGATTCGCGTAATTATTGCAGCAGCCGGCATGGCTGCACATCTGCCGGGGGTCATCGCCGCCAGCACCACAGTCCCCGTTATTGGTGTTCCTATCAAAGCCTCCCTTGAAGGGCTCGATGCCCTCCTGGCCATCGTTCAGATGCCCCCGGGTATTCCTGTCGCCACAGTCGGGATTAACGGCGCACAAAATGCAGCCATTCTTGCAGCTGAAATCCTTGCAACCAGCGATCAGGACCTTCATGGTAAACTGGTCGGTTTCAAGGAAGACCTCAAGAAAAAGATCATCAAGGCAAATGAGGAACTGGCCGGGGTTAAATTTGAATACAGGGTCGACTAAACACAGAACCGGTGGGTTTGTAAACCACCCTGTCAGGCCTGGTGTTACTTTTTCCTGATGATCATTAATCCATCCCTTACAGGCAACATGAGGTTTTCAACCCTTTCATCCTCTCTGATGAAATTATTAAACTCAACGATTCCCTGTGTATCCTTGTCCATTTTCCCTTGATCTTCAAGCACTTTCCCACCCCACAATACATTATCTGCGACGATGAACCCTCCTGTTCTGAGCCGTGGAAGAATTATATTGTAATAATTCAAATAGTTTGGCTTATCTGCATCGATGAAAACCAAATCCCATTCCTCGTCCAGCGTGGGAATTATTTCCAGCGCTTCTCCAATATGTACCACAATCAGATCACCAAGGCCTGCCTCTGAAATAAATTTCAGGATTCCATCCTCCAGCTCCGGGTTCACCTCTATAGTATGCAACAACGCACCTCCCCTCTCCCCGGGGAGAGGGGCCGGGGGTGAGGGCTTGTCGGTCGGGAGAGGGCCCGGGGGTGAGGTCATCCCCAGCCCCATGGCAATCGCAGAATAACCTGTAAATGTTCCTATTTCGAGAATCCTTGCAGGCCGGATCATCTGAACAAACATCCGAAGCAGTGTTCCCTGGAAATGCCCCGACAGCATCTGGGGGTATACCTGGGAAAGATGTGTTTCCCGGTTCAATTTTGCCAGTACCGGCAACTCCTTGGTTGTGTTGGATTCAGCATACAAAAGCATCTTATCTGTAATCATCTCACGATCATTAATAAATAAAGCACAAAGATTCTCCAAAATTTTCAATAATTACACTTTCACAACGTTTTTATATCGATTTACATAA
>CAYHGE010000003.1:0-34571 GCA_964355945.1 uncultured Draconibacterium sp. | reverse complement strand
CTCCAAAATTTTCAATAATTACACTTTCACAACGTTTTTATATCGATTTACATAAATGCGAATAAAAAAATTATGCGAACGCTTGAATTCAACCAATTTTTACCAATGACAATGGCAGATGCCTGGAATTTTTTCAGCAGCCCTGCCAATCTCAGTAAGATTACACCCAAAGAGATGAACTTTGTGGTTACTTCCAGGCTGCCCGAAAAGGTTTATCCCGGATTAATCATCACCTACAAAGTCTCTCCCTTGCTAGGCATTCCTTTATCCTGGGTCACAGAAATCACCCATGTGAATGAACCGTTTTTCTTTGTGGACGAACAGCGCACCGGCCCGTATTCCATCTGGCATCATGAGCACCATTTTAAATCTGTAAAAGAGGGTGTCATGATGACTGATAAACTGTTTTACAAGGTTCCTTTCGGGATATTGGGGAACCTTCTTGACTGGCTGTTCATCCATAGAAAAGTGAAAGGAATTTTTGAATACCGAAAAACCATCCTGGAGAAATCTACCTGAATGTCAGCATACTCAGTTGTTTTTCGTCGAAGATTTCATTCGCGATGTGGATGAGTTCTTCTGCCGTGGTTTGCCGGATGCGTTCAATAAGCATCTCAATCGGATCAAACCGGTTTTGCAACAAATAGCTTTTTCCGATAGCAAGCATGGCAGCCAGGTTCGATTCCTGCGCAATAGCCATTTGCCCGGTAATTTGCTTTTTAATTGTTTGCAATTGATGGTTGCTCAGCTTCTCTTCCTTTAGGCGCCTCAGTTCCTGGTGCACTACGGTGAGGGCTTTATCATATTGGGCAGGATCAGTCCCAAAATAAATATGAATGATTCCCGCATCCGAATAAGCCGTATAATTTGATTCATTATGGTACGTCAGCCCATTGCGTTCGCGCAATGCCAATGACAACCGTGAGTTCATTCCGGGGCCACCCAGCATGTTGTTGAGAATGGCCAGCGGAATCCTCATTTCATGTCCGAAATCATAAGCAGGAGCGCCGACAAGGCAATGTACCTGGTTTGTCTTTTTCTTTTTTACGGTAACAGAAGGCCGGTAATTCTGAAACCGAATCCTCGGGTTGCTCTCGCCCCGGGATGGATGATCATGAAAATACCTGTCAACCAGCCGGACTAGCTTTTTAAATTCAATCCTGCCTACAGAGGCGATGACCACTTCGTCGAGCCGGTAATTACGGTGAATGAAATTCAGTACATTTTTCTGGCCGAATTTTTTAAGACTACCGGCCGAACCCAGTATGTTTCTTCCAAGCGGATGCCCTGCAAATACCAAGTCTTCAAAGTCGTCAAATATCTGCTCATCAGGCGTATCCCGGTATGATTGAATCTCATCCATTACGACCTGCTTTTCCCGTTCCAGTTCTTTTTCAGGAAATACTGAGTGAAAAAAAATATCCTGGAACAGCTCAAGGGTCCGGCCGTAGTATTCATTCAGAAAGGAGGCATAGATGCAGGTTTCTTCTTTGCCGGTGTAGGCATTCAAATCAGCGCCGACATTTTCGAGCCTGTTCAGGACCTGGAATAAATTGCGTTTCTCGGTTCCTTTGAAAATGGTATGTTCAATGAAATGGGCAATGCCATGTTCATCGTTTCTTTCATCACGTGAACCTGCGTGGATAAAAATCCCGCAATGTGCTACCTGGCTCTGAACCGGCTGATGTACCAGCCTGATACCGCTTGGCAGCGTATAGGATTGGAGTTCCATCTATGGTGTCCTGCTTTCGATCAGGAGTTCAAGCAGTTTTATTCCTGCTTCGGAAACAACCGTTCCCGGACCAAATATAGCGGCAGCCCCGGATTTATAGAGAAAATCATAATCCTGAGGAGGAATAACGCCACCAACAATGACGATGATGTCTTCACGGCCAAGTTTTGCCAACTCCCCGATTACTTGCGGTACGAGTGTCTTATGTCCTGCTGCCAGGCTTGAAACTCCAAGGATGTGCACATCATTCTCAACTGCCTGCCTGGCGGATTCTGCGGGAGTTTGAAACAATGGCCCGATATCAACATCAAAACCAATGTCGGCGTAGCCTGTAGCCACTACTTTGGCTCCCCGGTCGTGACCATCCTGCCCCATTTTGGCGATCATGATGCGGGGACGGCGGCCTTCCATTTCAGCAAATTTGTCAGCCAGTTCCCTGGCTTTGTTAAATGCTTCATTGTCTTTGGATTCTGATGAATAAACCCCTGAAATGCTTCTAATCACTGCTTTGTACCTCCCATAAATTTTCTCAAGTGCAAATGAAATTTCACCAAGTGAGGCCCGCTTACGCGCAGCGTCTATTGCCAGTGCAAGCAGGTTCCCATCTCCGGATGCAGCTGAGTTTGTCAATGCATCAAGTGCTGACCTGACATCGTCACTGTTCCTGTTTTCCCGTAAATACTGCAGCCTCAGAACCTGTGATTCGCGAACAGCAGCATTGTCAACATTGAGAATTTCAATCGGATCCTCTTTGGTGAGCCTGTTAAGGTTGACTCCTACGATTTTATCTTTCCCTGAGTCTATCCTCGCCTGTTTACGCGCTGAAGCCTCTTCAATGCGCATTTTTGGAATGCCAGTATCAATCGCTTTTGTCATTCCACCGAGCACCTCAACCTCTTCGATGAGAGCCCATGCTTTATGGGCGATTTCATGGGTAAGCATTTCAACATAATAGGAGCCTGCCCATGGGTCGAGCGACCTGCATATCTGGGTTTCCTCCTGCAGGTAAATTTGCGTATTGCGTGCAATCCGGGCTGAAAAATCTGTTGGTAAAGCGATTGCCTCGTCCAGGGCGTTGGTATGCAATGACTGTGTATGGCCAAGCGCGGCGGCAAGTGCCTCCAGGCAGGTCCGGGTAACATTGTTGAAAGGGTCCTGCTCTGTGAGACTCCATCCTGAGGTTTGCGTGTGCGTGCGAAGCGCCATCGACTTCGGATTTTTGGGATTGAACTGTTTTACAATCCTGGCCCATAACAAGCGGGCGGCACGCATCTTGGCAATCTCCATAAAGTGGTTCATCCCGGCACCCCAGAAAAATGACAGCCTGGGGGCAAAAGTATCAATGTCCATTCCGGCTTTGATGCCGGCACGCAGGTATTCCAGTCCATCTGCGAGGGTGTAAGCAAGTTCAATGTCAGCCGTAGCCCCCGCCTCCTGCATGTGGTAACCACTGATGGAGATGGAATTAAATTTTGGCATGTTCTTCGAAGTAAATTCAAAGATATCGGCAATAATTTTCATGGAAGGCGCTGGCGGATAGATATAGGTGTTGCGAACCATAAACTCTTTCAGGATATCATTCTGTATCGTTCCGCTCAGCTTCTCCATCGGGACTCCCTGCTCCTCGGCAGCAACAATATAAAATGCCAGGACTGGCAGCACTGCACCGTTCATGGTCATCGAAACCGACATGATGTCCAGTGGGATTTGATCGAACAGGATCTTCATGTCGAGGATGGAGTCTATGGCAACACCTGCCTTACCCACGTCACCCACAACCCGCTCATGATCTGAATCATAGCCGCGGTGCGTGGCAAGATCGAATGCGACCGACAAGCCTTTCTGTCCGGCTTTCAGGTTGCGGCGATAAAATGCATTTGACTCTTCAGCAGTGGAAAACCCGGCATACTGACGGATCGTCCACGGGCTCATTACATACATGGTGGAGTAAGGTCCGCGAAGAAACGGCGGCAACCCGGCCGCATAGTTAAGGTGTTCCATCTCATCCAGATCACTGTCTCCGAATACCGGCTTCACATCAATCTGTTCAGGTGTTTTCCAACTTTTCCGTATCCCGGCTTTCTGCTCCCAGGCGGCGAAAGACTCGCTGGCTGGTTTACCTTTTAATTCAACATTCTTAAAATCTGGTCTCATCGCTCGTTTAATAGTAGTTGTAGATTCTTAAAATGACATTCCAAAAACAATAAAAACACTCTGCGCCTGCGGATTGGTAATCAGTGAAACCTGCACCGGCAATGAATACTGCTGTGTGATTGGCACCTCCTTTTTTGCAGTTAATCCGAGGTTTGTTACACCTGCATAAGGTCCGTACCAGGAACTCCCGAAGGGGATTCCTCCGATGAAGGGCCTCAGTTCCACCCCGATCTTCGCCAGGTTTATTTTATATGCCAGTTCGAAATAGGTTGAATAGTTATTATGTGTTCCTGCACCATATACTCCAGTGGAATCCTGGTCCTTATCTGCCCCGTAAAATAAGGTACCGGCCAGGAATTGTAAGGGAAAGTTTTCCGGTCCATCAAAAGAGAAGCAACCCTCGAAAGTGTGTCCTGTCGAGGCATTGTTGAAGTCATAATAACGATTTTCTTCATTGGGATTAAGCCCGTTCACGGTGAAATAGTCAAACACCATCAATGTAAACCATTTATAAGTGTAAGAGATGTAGAGATCTGTTTCAGAATATGTTCCGGCATTCACCAGGCTATCGTTGACTGTCACGCTGTGCGGGGAAATGGCATAGGATCCCCATGCACCTAAATTCATACCTTTCCATGAAAAAGAGAGATTTGGCTGGATGGCCGGTGAATTGCCAAAATCAATTCCCCGCCAGATAAAGCGGCTCATAAGGTCTGCACCGAAATTGATTGCAGCAGGTTCACCTTTTTGTTCCGCCTCAATTTCGTCACGAACCTTGTCCTCCTGTGCCTGGACCGAAAGGAAGCAGAAGAAACACAACAGCGTGGTAATCAATCTTATCATATCATTTGGCAAATAGAACATAGCTATTAATATGGGTTACAGGTTTAAAAGCCGCTGCAATTCATCAACTTCGATTGGCCGGTGCATATAATGGTCAACTCCGGCTTCCAACAGCTTTTTCCCGCCGTCTTCAAAGGCATTGGCGGTCGTAGCAATAATTTTAACCCGTGAGCCAGGATCTGTTTGCCGTTCGGCTTCCATCTTCCTGATTTCACGGGTAGCAGTAATTCCATCCATAACTGGCATCATGATATCCATCAGGATGACATCATATTGTTTGTCTTTAAACTTAACCAGTGAAGCCGCCCCATCCTCAACTGTATCGGCATAATGGCCAAGCCGTTTCAGAATGGCGGTCATTAACCGGAGATTTATCGCATTATCGTCAACCACCAGGATCTGCAAGGATTTCTGTGGTGAATTTAAGGAATCTCCTGTCATACTCTCAGCCATTTATAATTGTTGTGAAAATTTGCACCTATTTTATGCCCAGCTTGTTTTGATAATCCAGCAAAGTTTCAAGCAGATTACTCCGGACATGAATAAAATCCTCAATCCCGACAGATTTGATCATTTCAACATATTCACCGGGATATCCAGCGACCACCAACCGTATTTTGCTGCCGGATGCTTTGATACTGGCAGCGATTTCAGGAACAATCGATGGGTACTCCTCGTCGGAGCTGCAAATCACAACGATTTCGGCACCTGAGGACAATGCAGATGCCACCCCTTCACCCACTGTTGCAAAGCCCTGGTTATCGATGATATCATACCCGGCACATCCAAAAAAGTTAGAGGCAAAACCTGCACGAGCCCTGAGCATCGCAAGATTTCCAATGGTAAAAAGAAAAACCTCAGGACGCTTATTGCCCTTGTTTACAAATCGTTCCGTAGCCAGCCTCAACTCCTCGAAACCGGAGGCGATACGAAAAGGAGTCAGTTTTTTATACGGGGTGGGTGGCTGTGCTTCGGCCTCAACTACTGGTTGAAGCTGATCGCTTCTCAACTCTGAAATATTGGGATACTGGTTGGTACCCAGCATGATGGTTTTTCGCTGAGCGATATTCAATATTTTTTTGTTCCGGCTTTGCTCGATTTCATCCTGAATAAAACCTGTTTTAATACATGCCAGCATACCTCCCCTTGCCTCAACGTCCTTGAACATCTCCCAGGCATGGTGTGCAATTGAATGTGTAAGATTCTCAATATAGTATGAACCGGCAGCCGGGTCAACAATTTTGTCGAGATAAGCTTCCTCCTTCATGATCATTTGTTGGTTTCTGGCGATCCTTTCAGAAGTTTCATCCGTTTTGCCAAAGGAAATATCAAACGGGTTAATCGTTACCGAATCGGCATTGCCAAGAGCAGCCGACATGCCTTCGGTGGTTGTTCGTAATAAATTCACATGCGGATCGTAGATGGATTTATTCCACAGGGCCGTCGTTGCGTGAATAAACACCCTGAACGAATCGTCATGTCCGGCCTCATACTGCTCAACCATCCGGGTCCACAGGAGGCGTGCAGCGCGGAACTTGGCGATTTCCAGGAAATACGACGGGCCGATGCTCAGCGAAAGCTGCATATAAGGAGCTATGTCATCAACTTTAGCCCCCCGGTTTGTCAGGCAGGCAAGGTATTCGCTGGCTGAGGCCAGGCTGAATGCCAGTTCCTGGACAATCGAAGAACCTGCATTTTGAAAATAATGCCCGTTGATGGTTATCACCTTGAACCCCGGGATCCTCTCCCGCACAATTCCCAGCAAATATTCCGCATCTTCCAGCCCATGTTCCCAGCTGATGTAGAAATCTCCATGAAGCAAAAGGTAACTGAGTGCATCAAAATTTATAGAGCCTTTGACTTTATCTCTGCCTGTACCGCGATGACTTAATTCGTAAACCAATAATTCAAGCACCAAAGGGTACGATTTGGCTGAAGTAAAGTTTATGAGTGTCTTTTGAAAATCGATCCCTGCCAGCAGTGTACTTAATTCCTTATGGGTTGTCACCTCTGTCGCATTCAGACCAACTGCACCCGCTCCTTTCTGAATGGCATTGCATGCCTGATGATTAATTGCGGAAATATCCGTTGAATCTATCTCCTGCCTCACGATCCAGTCATTGTTGTCTTTCCTGAGCCCCCGAACATAAGGAGTATTTCCGGGCAGGACATTCAAATACTCAAGCCCTGCAAGATCTTCCGAACGATAATAGGGTTTTACATCGAAGCCCTCTTCAGTTTTCCAGATTAATTTTTTGCTGTAATCGCCGCCCTTCAGATCGGCTCTGATTTTCTCCTCCCAGTTATTGGTTGAAACAGCAGGAAACTCTGAAAACAGCTTTGTCGGTTCGTTGTGGTCCATGACAAGTTAAATGAAAGATTGATCGGGCGTTCAGCAGTGAAAAATATGCTTATAGTAGCCCATAAAAGTACAGCAAAATTAAAGAAATCCATAACTTTACACAAAAAAACGTATGATTGTTGCCCTGAGTGGTTCAACCGGATTTATTGGTCAGTCCATCATCATGAAGATGAAGCAACTGGGATGGACTGTGCGGGTTATCGACCGTGAATCTTTCAACTTGCCGGAAGCAGATTTTGTTGAACAGAAAATCGAAGGGGCTGATGTCATCCTCAACCTGGCCGGTGCTCCCGTTTCGAAAAAATGGACCCCTTTGTACAAGAAGGAGATCGTTGACAGCCGTATTTACACCACCCGGAAAATTGCCGACGCTATCAACAATGCCAAAAAAAAACCTTCACTCTTTATATCTGCTTCTGCCATCGGGATATATGATAATGTGCATATCCATTCAGAATCGAGCATTAAATATGCACAAACATTTCTGGCCGATGTTTGCAGGAAATGGGAGTCTGAAGCACTGAAATCGGATCATTCAACCCGTGTTGTGCTGTTTCGCCTGGGAGTTGTCCTTGGCGGGGAGGGAGGTGCATTGAAAAAAATGCGGTTTCCTTTCAGCATCGGATTGGGGGGGAAACTGGGAAACGGTAAACAGGCGGTTTCATTTATCCATATAGATGATCTGGTGGAGGCGATCCTTTATACCATTGAAAATCCAATTATTATGGGGGTTGTAAATGCTGTGGCCCCATTCCCGAGCGACAACTGCGAGTTTACTGACAAATTAGGAAAAGTTTTTGATCAGCCTGCCTGGCTTACCGTTCCATCTTTTGCACTGAAAATGGTATTTGGTGAAGGAGCTCAGGTATTGCTTGACGGGCAGAAGGTCATCCCTGAAAAACTAATGCAGGCCGGCTTCAGGTATAAATACCCCACCATTCAAAATGCCCTGGTTCAAATTTATGGCTGAATAATTTTCATCTCCTTAACCAGCCGGCTGCACCCTGCGACTTTATCAATCACAAAAAGACAATACCGGATGTCGAGTGAGATGTTCCGGCATTGCGAAGGATCGTACATCAGATCGCTGAGGGTTCCCTCCCAGTTGCGGTCGAAATTGATGCCGATAAGCGCTCCTTCAGCATTCAGAACAGGGCTGCCTGAATTTCCTCCTGTCGTATGGTTGCTGGCCGTAAATGCCACGTGCATGGTTCCATCCCGGTCGGCATAAACACCATAATCCCGCTCACGGTATAACTTCTTCAGCCGGTTGTCGACCTTGTAATCATATATAGCAGAATCCTCTTTCTCCATCACTCCCGCAAGTGTTGTAAAATAATCGTACTTCACTGCATCCGCAGGAATGTAGTCGTCAACTTTACCGAACGCGATCCGAAGGGTTGAATTGGCATCAGGATAAATGGTTTTATGATGCTGCATCTCTATCTGTCCCGCCATATAGATGCGCTGGAGACTGTCGACTTGTGCGGAAATTCTGGTCATTTTCGGGACAATATCCTGATCGTAGCGCTGATAGATGCTGGTCATTAACTGAAAAACAGGATCTTTCTCAAGTTTTTTAACATCAGAAATTTTATAAGTATCAAGAAATTTGTACATCCTGGCAGAATCCGTGAGAAAGGTGGTTGAAAAAACCCGTTCAGCATACCCCTCATAGTCTCCGTGCCAGGAGTTATCTATATCCTCCAATGCAACGGGGAGGTACCTTTGGTCCATTTTTGCATGCATCTCTCTCAGCATGACCGCCATTACTTTCTGATCGACAGGAGGTTGAAAGTTTCTGTAAAACTCGCGGATTGATTTCCCTAAACTTTCTGCTGCCTTTGAGATTTCTTCCTGACCAGTCTCCTTTTTTTTGCTCAGTCTGACCAGTTCTCTGAATCCGGCGGCGAAGCGCACAATTTCAATTCCGAGACCTGCCTCACTGATAAGTATTGCAGACAAATCAACCGGCAGGTATTCCTCGTAAACTGTTTGAAATGCAGGTAACAAATTACCATAATTCACCTGCCGTTGCGGTAAGGAATCTGCCCATGACCGGAATAGTTGCTCTAACTGTACCTTTTTCGCTACTGCATCCATCCGCCGGATCCCGCGTGTTTCACCCATCATTTTTTTCCAGTTGTTTGCAATTCCATTGTATTTGGAAGCATACTGAATCCGAGCCAGGCGACTCTCTTCCATGGCCGAATTCATGATGTTGAGACGTTGCCCGCGCAGGCTGATTCTCAGCGGGTTTTCTTTATTGGCAATGATATCCACCGCATATGACGGAAGATATTCCCGTGTAGTACCCGGATATCCGAAAACAAAGGTAAAATCGTTTTTCTGGTACCCTTTTAACGATATCGGCAGGTAATGCTTTGGTTTGTAAGGAACATTTTCCTTTGAAAAAACTGCCGCTTCATTTTCCCTGTTCGCATAGATCCTGAATACAGAGAAATCACCGGTATGCCTTGGCCACATCCAATTGTCGGTGTCGCCTCCGAATTGTCCAATGTTTGAAGGGGGTGCTCCTGCAAGCCTGACATCTTTAAATACTTCGTTAACAAACAGATAATATCTGTTACCGTAATAAAATGGCCTGATTTTAGCCTCATAACGCGTACCCAGCATGGCCTCCTTTTCAATCTTTCCGGCATTCTGTTTAATGATCTCTGCCCGCTGGAATTGGTTTGTCCTGTCATCAATGCCTGTCAAGACCATATCTGTCACATCCTCCATGCGAACCAGCAACGTCACGGTTACCCCGGCACAAGGAAGTTCTTCCTCAAAAGAGTTTGCCCAGAAGCCGTTGGTAAGGTAGTCGTGCTGAAGTGAACTCTGGCGCTGAATCGCACTCAAACCACAATGATGATTCGTAAGTATCAGCCCCTGTTCCGAAACAATCTCTGCAGTACAGCCTGCGTTAAACTGCACAATGGCATCTTTCAGACTCGAATGATTCACACTGTAGATATCCTCAGCGGTCAGTCGCAGACCAAGATCCTGCATCCGCTTGATATTTAACTGCTCTATAAGCATTGGAATCCACATGCCTTCTTCTGCCTTTGCAGTTATACGTATTGAGGTAACAATGAAAAAAAGGATAAAGAATTTTCTCATACCATGTTGAGTTGAAAACGTACATAACAAATTTTCTTCCCCATTTCAAGCCACTTTCCTTCGTAATAGGTCTGAATGGATACCACATCGTCGGTGGTGCCGGATTGATAAAGATCGTCGGTTGACCAAAGAAGGGTATGTTTTTCCTCCCTGATCACATTCATGGTGTAGGTATAGAGGAAGTGGTCATCTGTTTTCAGATGGATAATGCCTCCGGGTGCCAGAATGTTTTTATATTTATCTAAGAAAACAGGGGACGTCAGTCTTAATCGCTCTTTCCCTACCTGGGGATCGGGAAAGGTAATCCATATTTCTGCTATTTCGGATGGAGCAAAAATCTGTTCAACATGATCAACCATGGCACGGACAAATCCTACATTCTTCAAAGCCTGCTCCTCCACAGTTTTGCTGCCCCGCCACAATCTCGCACCTTTCCAGTCAATTCCAATAAAATTTCGTTGAGGATATTTGTTGGCGAGACCTACCGTGTACTCACCTTTTCCGCAGCCAAGTTCTGCAGTGATGGGATGGCCATTGTTGAAAAAATCGTCATGCCACCGGCCTCTCAGTTTGAATCCGTTAAAAAGGTCTGTGTATGTTGGCTGCAGCAAATGTGGAAAAGAGAGATTTTCCTGAAAATGGATCAGTTTCTTTTTTGACACAGATACCCTTATTTGGTAAGGATCCAGGCGCCACTGAAATCGGTTGATTGTGCCGACACCAGAAGTTGGGCTGCCTTAACCCGGTCGGTACTTGTACCGATGGTAACACGGAAAAGGCCGGATTTAGACTGGTCAAATATGGAGGCCTCTTTACCTCTCAGTCTCAATTCACTCACTAATTTCTCTGCATTTTCTTTCATTCTGAAAGCACCCACGATCACTGCAAACCGATCATCAGGCTGAATTGCCGGAGTAACAACATCAACAGTGAGTGCATCAGCAACCACTACTTTGGGCTTCAGCACCTTGATTTTTATCGGAACAGGCGCTTCCTTTTTTTCTATCAGGGATGCTGCGGAGAACCGGGAAACGACAGATCCGAGAATTCCTGCAGTATTTGCAAAGTTTGCTGAAAGTTTGTCATATTGGGCTAGTCCGATAACTGTCGCTAAACCAATAGGTAACGCAATAACTGCGACCCATCTGAGCGGCCGTGGAAGCACAATTTTCCTGGCAGATGGCCTGTGAACTGGTGGAGAGATGAAACTGATCAGCCCAAAAGAATCCGGAAGCAAATTGGCGCCCTGTTCCTGTTCAAAACAGATGATTCCTTCCTTTCCTGAATAAAGCTTTCCCACCTGGGGAAGAATGAATGGATTACCGCTTTTCAGACTAGAACGGCAATCTTCAGAAAATTTATCAATCAGAGAACATGCGTCTGAATAAGAAATATCCAGGGATTTTGCGACAGCATTTGCCAGCAGCCCGTCATTTTGTTTCAGATTGATGTTAAAAAGCAGCAGTTTGGATGGAGGCTGAAACAGATGATTTACCGGATCAATCCTGGCAGGTGAATAATTGCCGATAAATCCGCCAAACCCCGGGATAATTACACAATCGTAAACGGACAATAACTCAGCAATGCAAATTCGGATATCCATGGTCCTGCTATTTTTCAGTGCGCTAAGATACGGGATTATTGGATAAAGGTTCCGCTGCTGTTAGTAATTTTTAACAAGTCGGCAGGAGTATCGATAGCAATGCTATCATATTCTGTTATTTGAGTTTTAATTTTGTAGCTGTTTTCAAGCCAGCGCAACTGTTCAAGTGATTCTGCACGTTCCAGTAAAGAGACTGGCAAGGTAACAATTTGTTCCAGTACAGAAGTCTGATAGCCATAGATCCCGACATGTTTGTAAAAGGTCATTTCAGTCAGCCATGTCTGCTGATCGAATCCTCTGGTATATGGGATCACAGAGCGGCTGAACAACATTGCATATCCATGGATATCAACAACCACTTTGACGACATTCGGACTCACCAATTCATCCTGTGATGAAATTTTTTTTATCAGGGTTGCCAGTTGTGTACCGGGGTCGTTTTTAAAGCAATCTGCCACCTGTTTGATTTGAAAAGGGTCAATATACGGTTCGTCTCCCTGAATATTGATCACATAATCGTACACTTCTCCATCCAGCCTGAGTTTCGCTACTGCTTCACAACAACGTTCAGTTCCGCTGGTGTGGTGTTCGCCGGTCATCAATGGGTATCCGCCAAACCTGAGAACATGGTCGAAAATGGCTTGAGAGTCTGTTGCCACAACAACCTTATCCAACTGGTCACATTGAATTGCCTGCTCAAAAACCCGCTGAATCATCGATTTTCCGTTTATTTCAACCAACGGTTTACCCGGAAAGCGTGTAGAGGCATATCTTGCAGGAATTACACCTAAGATCTTCATTTTATTAAGGTTAATCTGAATCCCGGGTCACCGGCATGTTCCTAGAACAGTCCATGCAACTGGGCATTGATATCTTCAATCACCTTACCAAGATCTTCCGGATTTTCACTTACTTTCAGGTTATCTGCGTCGATGATGAGGAGCTTGCCGAATTTGTATCCATCGATCCACTCTTCATACATTTCATTCAGATTTTTAAGGTAATCCAAACGAATGGAACTCTCATACTCCCTTCCTCTTTTCTGGATCTGGTTTACGAGTGTGGGGACACTGGCTCGCAGGTAGATCAGAAGATCCGGAGGCTGGATAAATGTACCCATGAGGTCAAACAGCGACCGGTAGTTTTCATAATCGCGGGTACTCATGAGATTCATGGTATGGAGATTGGGTGCAAAAATATATGCATCCTCATAGATGGTCCGATCCTGAATAACGGTTTTCCCGGAATTCCGGATATCGACAACCTGCCTGAAACGGCTGTTTAAGAAATAAATCTGCAGATTGAATGACCATCGCTGCATGTCTTCATAAAAACTGTTCAGGTATGGATTTGTATCAACATCCTCATAATGTGGATCCCATCCGAAATGTTTGGCCAGCAGCCCGGTCAGCGTGGTTTTTCCGGAACCGATATTCCCGGCGATTGCGATATGCATGTGTCTTTATTTGTGATCAAAATTAAAAAAAGGAATTAACCCGGCGCTATCAAATTCATGATTTCATCAATATATTTTCGATCGTTGGAAAGTCTTGGAACTTTATGTTGTCCTCCGAGCTTCCCTTTTGATTTAAGCCAGTTATAGAAAGTCAGTGGCGGAAGTATTCTGATGCGTGGCTCTTCGAGCATCATATTCTGATATCGCTTGGCTTCGTAATCTGAATTGAGCGACTTTAATGCGGTATCAAGTGCGGCGGAAAAAAACAACAAATCCTCGGGAGGCCGTTCAAATTCGATCAGCCACTCATGCGCTCCCTTATTCTGACCGGATATGTATATCGGGCCAGCAGTATATTCTAAAACCACGGCATGACTTCTTTCACAGGCGATGGCCATGGCTTTTTCTGCATTGTCAATGATCAGCTCCTCTCCGAAGGCATTGATAAAGTTTTTTGTACGACCTGAAATCCTTATCCTGTAAGGGTGCCGTGAGGTAAATTGTATGGTATCTCCAATCACATATCTCCACAATCCGGCGTTGGTTGTTATGACCATGGCATAATTTGTATTCAGCTCAATCTGGTCAAGACTAAAAGCCTCAGGGTGTGACAGCTCTACCTGATCAACCGGAATGAATTCATAATAGATGCCATAGTCAAGCATCAGCAGCATGTCGTCGGCCATGTTGCGATCCTGGATACCGAAGAAACCTTCGGACGCATTATATGTCTCAAGGTAGTTGACTTTAGTGGAAGGCAATATTTGCCTGAATTGTTCCCGGTAAGGGGCAAAATTAACCCCGCCGTGGATAAAAAGTTCAAAATTTGGCCAAACCTCGAGCAGGTTTGATTTCCCTGTCATCTCAAGAATACGCTTGAAAAGCAGTAAAGTCCAGGATGGGACACCTGAAATATTTGTCACATCATGCTGAATTGTGGCCTCAGCCATCATTTCAATTTTACTCTCCCATTCATCCATCAGGGCGATGGACAGATTCGGGGTTCTCATAAACTCAATCCAGCCTGGCAAATTCTGAATAAGTATGGCCGACAAATCACCCTGGATATACGATTCGTTGTTGACCTCCATAATTTGATGGGATCCCCCCATGGCAATAGACTTTCCGTCGAATAATCCGGTCTCAAGGTGTGAATTGAAATAGATTGAAAGAAGATCCTTTCCACCTTTGAAATGACACTCTTCCAAAGCTTCCTGGCTTACAGGAATAAATTTGCTTTTATCATTGGTGGTGCCGGAAGATTTGGCAAACCATTTGATTTCAGATGGCCACAGAATATTCTGTCCCCCTTGTCTTAACCGGTCAATTGAGCCCTTGACCGTCTCATAATCCTGAATCGGAAGGCGGTTTTTAAACTGTTCAGGTGTTGAAATGGACTTAAAATCATATTGCCGCCCCCATTCAGTATTACGGGCTGTGGACAAGAGTTTACGCAACCATTCTGTCTGAACCTCATTCGGGTATTGCATAAACAACTCAATCTGATGAATGCGCTTTTTCATCAGCCATGAAATTACCGAATTTATTAATGCCATAAGAAAAGCACTTGGTTAGGGCATCCAAAAATACTATTAAATCAAATAGACTTTCATGGTACAATCTAAAAAATCATCTATATTTGAAAAAAAAAGGGTATGTTACGTTATTTTTAATGTTTTCGTTTGTAAAAAGATATTATTGTTGTAATTTTGCAAAACCTAACATCTACTCCCTGATGACTGACATTGGGAACCTCACGCTAACCATCTCTGCATATAAACTATCGTAAATTACATGAAAATCCTTGTACTAAACTGCGGCAGCTCGTCAATCAAGTATCAACTCATTGAACTATCTGAAGAAACGGATCTTATTGCCAAAGGATTACTTGACCGGATCGGTTTGCCAACAAGCGAACTTATGCACCATGCAACCGGTAAAGATAAGTTCAAAATCACCCGTGATGTTCCTGATCACCAGATAGGCATCAACCTTATCCTTGAAACCCTCAAAGACCCTGTTCATGGAGTCATCAGGGATGAAAATGAAATCGTGGCGGTTGGTCATCGTGTGGCGCACGGCGGCGAGAATTTCAAAACCAGCGTACACATTACTGATGGAGTTAAAAAAGAGATTGAAAAGTGCATTGAACTGGCACCACTGCACAACCCGGCCAATCTGAAAGGCATCCTCTCCATCGAAGCAATCCTTCCAAATGTGCCGCAAGTTGCTGTTTTCGACACTTCGTTCCATCAAACCATGCCGGCATACTCATTCTTGTATGCAATCCCATATGAGTTTTATGAAAAATACAAAATCCGCCGCTATGGTTTTCACGGCACTTCGCATAAGTATGTTGCGCAGAAAGCCTGCCGGTTCCTGGGTAAGGATTTGAACAACCTGAAAATCATAACCTGTCACCTGGGAAATGGATCGTCAGTCGCTGCAATTCAAAACGGAAAATCACTTGACACTTCCATGGGTTTCACCCCCCTCGAAGGTCTGATGATGGGTACACGAAGCGGGGATGTGGACCTTGGCGTGCTGCTCTTTCTTGCTGAAAAAGAGAATCTGAGCATCGCCGACACCAATGCAATGTTCAACAAAAGAAGTGGTGTATGCGGCATTTCAGGCATCTCCTTCGACATGCGCGACGTTGAACAGGCCGCTGGCAATGGCAACACACGTGCCCAGTTGTCCCTTGACATGTATGCTTACCGGGTGAAGAAATACATCGGTGCGTATGCAGCGGCAATGAGTGGGGTTGACCTGATCCTCTTTGCAGGTGGCATCGGTGAAAATGATGTCGATACCCGCGAACGTATCCTGGAAGGGCTGGGATTCCTGGGTGTTGACTTTGACCGTGAACGCAATACAATCAGGGGCAAAGAAGCCATCCTTACAAGACCTGGCTCAAGGGTCGTATCCATGGTCATGCCTACCAATGAAGAACTCGTAATTGCAATTGACACATATAATATTGTTACAAATTCAGATTTCAAATTTTAAACCAATTAATCATGGCACCAATAAGTTTGTATATTGTAGAGGATGAATTAATCATCGCCCACGATCTGAGGGCCAAACTTTCCGAGTTTGGTTATAATGTTCTGGGAATAGACACAAAAGGAGAAAGCGCGATCGAAAGCATTGCCAGTTTGCAGGAGTCCAATATCGAACCAGATATTGTCATCATGGATGTTGGTCTTGCCGGGAAAATGGACGGCATTGAAGCAGCCCGGATCCTTACTGAAAACTATAATTGCGGGATCATTTTCCTCACCTCCATGAACAAAAGTGAGATGTTCACAAAATCGTTCTCACTGAAACCTTATGCATATCTTTTTAAACCGGTTGATATCGATCAGATCCGCGCTGCCATTGAGGTGGCAAATTATCAGCGCAACCTGGAAATCACCAATGAAAGGATCATCTCGGAACTTAAAAAAGAGATTGAGCACCGTAAAAAAGTTGAGAAGGAACGCAATTTAAGGCTTCAGGAACGCATCCATGCCGAACAAAAGGTGAATCAGCTTCTCAAACAAAAACACCACATGGAACTCGACCTGATCAACAGGGAACTTGCCACCTCCTCCATATTTATTTCACAAAAAAATAAGATCATCGGGTTGATCAAGAAAGACATCAATCGTTTGGTAAGAAATGACAAAAGTATCACCAAGGTTGAAATAAGCAGGGTGCTCAAAACGATTGATGAGAATATTAAATTTGATAATGACTGGTATCGTATCAAAGCGCACTTCGAAAAAATCCATCCCGGATTTTTCGACCGGCTGAGGAAGAACTTTCCTCAACTCACACCAAACGATCATAAACTGTGCGCTTTATTGCGCATGAACTTGAATACCAAGGAGATTTCACATATTCTGAAAATCACAGCCCCAAGTACAGAAATTTCGCGCATCAGGCTTCGGAAAAAACTGGATTTGCCAAAGGGCATCAATCTCACTCAGTTTATCTGTGAAGCATAAAAAAAAACGCGGCGTCTGCCGCGTTTTTTTTTATAGTTTATCAGCCATTTCATCGCTGATTTCCATCGTGTGGAAAACGTTTTGAACATCGTCATCCTCCTCGATGATATCGATAAGTCGCAGTACTTTCCGGGTTGCATCCTCATCAAGTGAAACAGTGGTTTTGGGTATGCGTTGCAAAGAAGCGCTGGCAGGCTCAATATTCAGCTTTTCAAGCTTTTTGATCATGCTGCCAAAGTCTTCCATCGCAGTGGTAATACTGAAAATATCATCCTCAAGGGTAATGTCTTCAGCACCTGCATCGATCAACTCCATTTCAAAATCGTCCCGGTCCAGATCACCTTTAGGCACTTCAAAAACACCTTTGCGGTCGAAGAGGAAATTGAGCATGCCGTTCTGGCCCAGTTCTCCGCCATACTTGTTAAAATATGCCCTCACGTTGGACACTGTCCGCTGAAGGTTATCGGTGGTGCATTCTACAAAAATCGCAACGCCATGAGGCCCCTTGCCTTCATAGGTGGTCTCGTGCAACATGGCGGCATCTTTATCGGCTCCCTTGCTGATGGCCCGCTGAATGTTATCCTTTGGCATGGATGCCCCCTTGGCATTGGAAATTGCAAGACGCAAGCGTGGATTGCCGTCGGGATCAGCTCCTCCCTCTTTCACTGCTATCGTAATATCTTTGATGATCTTTGAGAAGATTTTGGACCGCTTTGCATCCAGTGCGCCTTTCTTACGCTTTATGGTGGACCATTTATTGTGACCTGACATAAGATTATTGTTTGTTAATTAACAATGTAAAATTAATAAAAAAAGGGATTGCTATTAAAACGATTGGTAAATTTGGGGTCACGAAATTACAAAAATCCTCTGCTCAGGTGCAACGGTCAACTATTTTTTTTTACCTTTTTCTTTTCTCCTCCTCGTGGCTGCTTTATTCATGTGCCAAACCTGTGAGCCCCGACGGGGGACCCAAGGATGATAAACCGCCTGTAGTCATTGCATGTGACCCGCCCAATATGGACACAAAATTCTCCGGATCGTCGTTCAGGATAGATTTTAATGAGTTTATCAACCTGAGAAACCCGGTTTCGGAGATCTTCATCTCTCCCCCATTACGAAAACCTCTGGAATCCAGGCTGAGGGGAAAATCACTGGTTGTGAAATTCGACGACAGCCTTGCTCTAAACACAACATACTCAATAAATTTTGGCGCCTCCATTGCCGACCTGACCGAAGGAAATTTGTTGAAAGGATTCAATTATGTATTTTCAACCGGGGATTATGTTGACACCCTCTCCCTTCATGGAAATCTGAAAGCAGCTTTTGATCTGAAACCTCAGAAAGATGTATTCATTGAGTTATACCTCAACAACAACGACACGATTCAGTTTGATTCTTTACCGCTCCGGGTGGCACCCTATTATATTACCAAAACCGACGATCAGGGGAACTTCATCTTTCACAACCTGCAAAATGGAAAGTTCAAACTTTTCGCACTGGCTGATCTGAATGGCGACCTCATTTTTAACCAACCGACTGAAAAAATTGCTTTTTCCGACAGCCTTGTCACACCATATTACATCCCCATCCCAAAACAGGTTACAAAAACACAGGACACATCATCTTCAGATTCATTACGACCACAACAAGTTAGGATTAATAACGCTGACTCCCTTCATAAAGTGGATTCCATCCGAAAAGTTGATTCAATCGCCCGGGCAGTACTGAATTATCCGTCGTATTCATTGTTCCTTTTTGAAGAAAGGGACTCGATCCAGCGCCTCATGAAGACAAGTTCTCCGATGGAGGCAATGGTGTTACTCACATTCAGATTTCCTGCTAAAAACCTTCGGGTAGTTCCCCTTAATTTTGACTCAGTGGCCCCATGGTGCATGGAAGAATCGTCGAAACACCGGGATTCTGTCCGTCTCTGGATAACCCGCCAGGATGTCGATTCCCTGATCGCTAAAATAGTGATTGAAAATAAGGTTCTTGACACTGTGCGTATTGAATTAAAAAATGATAAAAGTAAATCAAAATCGTCCCAAAAAGGAAGTCAGCGACGACTCACCCTCCTAAATTCAGCATCAGGTTCAGGGCTCAATTACTTTAAAAACAACTTAATCGCTACGTTTTCTTATCCGCTTATCCGTTGGGATTTCACAAAAGTTTTCCTGATTGATGACAAAGACACGATCCATCCTGAAATTTCATTCACAGACAGTTTGAAAAGAAAAATTATCATCCGGCATAAATGGCAGGAAGAAAAAAGTTACCGGCTGATGATTCCAGATTCAGTTTTCTTTGGAATTCAAGACATTACCAATGATACCATCCGCCAGGAATTTAAAACAAAGGGTGAAAAAGATTTTGGCAACCTCATCTTGATGATGAATATGGAAAAGCGCCCCGGTCAGTACATTGTTCAACTCATGAGTGACAATGAAACCGTAATTTATGATTCACGGATCATAACAGGATCAGAAAAAATCCGCTTTGACTTTATGCCTCCGGGAAAATATAAGCTGAAAGCGATTCACGACCGTAACAGGAACAGCAACTGGGATACAGGTAATTATAAATTGAATATCCAACCTGAGGAGGTAATCTATTTTCCAAAGGCAGCAGAAATCAGGGCAAACTGGGATGTGGAAGAGACCTGGAACTAATGGGTCACACACTGATTGATACAATCAATCACATTTGCAAGTACACTGGTTTTCAATGAATACAAGATCATTTTCCCATCCCGTTTTGACTCAAGCAATCCTTTGCCTTTAAGGATGTTCAGGTGATGAGAGGCAGACGCCTGCTCTATGTTCAGTATCTTATAAATTTCAGTAACTGTCAGCTTCTTGTTCTCGGTGAGCAATTCAATGATTGCAATTCGCATAGGATGGGCCATCGCACGCAGTTTACTGGCCGCAAGTTCTAGTTTTTGAATGTCAAGGTTGGTTCTTTTGATCATAGTGTGATGAGTTAATATGGTGGGACAAAGTTAATAAAATACATCTTAGCAATATATATAAATATGTAACTTTATTCCCCGAAAACCCCGGTAAATTTAAAATGAGTTCCATCAAACAGTCCTTTGTCACTGAGTTTTATTTCCGGGATGACCAACAAAGCCATGAAAGAAAGTGTCATATAAGGCGCGGCAAGTGGCGACCCCATCTCTTTAACGATTTGATCCATTTCTTCATATTGCCGGGCTACTTCATACCCATCAAGGCCCGACATAATTCCGGCGAATGGCAACGGGAGTATTCGTTTGTTCATTCCATCAACCAAAGAAATCCCTCCTTTTTCTGCAATAATCAGATTTATTGCCTCTGTGATGGAATGATCATCCGCCCCTACAGCCACAATGTTATGGCTATCGTGTGCCACGCAGGAGGCTATTGCTCCCCTTTTCAACCCGATATTTTTGATATACCCAACAGAAACCGGTGATTCATTATAACGGTTTACGACAACCATTTTAAGAATATCCCGTGACACATCACTAACCACATTTCCTTCAATAACAAAAGGATTGGCATGAATTAATCCCGTAATCAGCTGTCCGTCAAATGCATTTAACACTTTAATCTGTCCTGGCTGAGGAACGACACGGAGGCCGGCTGAACCGATTGCTCCAATATTAAAATTATTGAAAGGGATCTCCCTGGTACCTTCTATCAGGGTCGTGCCACCTTTTGCAACCATTTTGCCATCCACATAAGTAGAGAGTACATTAAAATCTGCCAGATTATCCACACAGATAAAATCGGCAGGGTCGCCTGTCTGAAGCAATCCAACTTCAATGTCATAGTGTTTAACCGGATTATACGTGCAACTGCGCAGAACATTCATAGGATCCAGGCCAAGCCCGAGTGCACGTTTCACCTCCAAGTTAATATGCCCGGCCATCAGATCATTCGGGTGCTTGTCGTCAGAGCAAAGCATCACCTGGTCAGGATACTCATCGATCAGCGGATAAAGTATCTCGAAATTTTTCGCTGCGCTTCCTTCACGGATCAGGATATGCATTCCATACCTGATTTTCTCATGCGCCTCCTCAAGGGTAAAACATTCATGATCCGTGGAAATACCGGCCTTTATATACTTTTCAGCATTTTCACCGGTGACTCCGGGTGCATGACCATCAACAGGCTTGCCGGCTTTTCGCGCCAGGTCAAGCTTGGCCATCACTTCAGGATCATTGAAAAGAACTCCCGGGAAATTCATCATTTCCGATAAGTATTTTATTTCAGGCATGTTCAGAAGCTCCTTTACTTCTTCAACACCCAAAATGGCCCCGGCGGTTTCAAATGGCGTCGCCGGAACACATGACGGGGCCCCAAAATAGAATTTGAAAGGCACTTTATGCCCGTTCGCGATCATGAATTTCACCCCGGCCACACCAAGTACATTGGCGATTTCATGAGGATCGGAAACAGTGGCTACGGTACCATGAACCACGGCAAGACGGGCAAACTCTGAAGGGATCAGCATGGAACTTTCGACATGAATATGTGCGTCGATTAATCCGGGAAGAATATACCCGTTAACCTTTACCATCTCTTTCCGGATGGCTTCAATTTTTCCATTTCGCACCACAACTGTACCCTGGAAGATGGTTTTAGCCACAACATCCACAATATTACCCTGGAGTTCAAAATAAGGCTGGTCCAACATATGAAAGAGTGTTAAGTGTTAAGTGTTAAGTGTTAAGTGTTAAGTGTTAAGTTTTTGCCGGCTAATTGGCCGCATGCTGCATCGATGTCCCTTCCGCGGCTTTGCCGGATGTTAACAACCAGGTTCCTGCCTTCAAGAAAATTGACAAAAGCCCGGGTCTTATCAGGGTCCGATTTCTTAAAACCAGATCCTTTTACGGCATTGTATTCAATGATGTTGATTTTTACGGGAAAACTCCTGCAAAACAGGGCAAGTTCCCTTGCATCTGCTATTGAGTCGTTGAAATTACTAAACAGAATATACTCGATGGTAAATCGTTTGGATGTCTTTTTATGGTAGTAAATGAGCGCTTCTGTTAATTCGCTTAACGGATGTTTCAGGTTAAAGGGGATAATCTTGTCGCGTTTTGCGTCAGTTGCAGCATGCAAAGAGAGTGCAAAGTGGTATTTAGGATCATCGTCTGCCATCCTTTTAATCATTTTTGGAATCCCGACACTGGATACAGTGATTCGCTGAGGCGACATTCCCAATCCATCGGGTGAAGTGATTCTTTCAATGGCTGCCAGCACATTTTCATAGTTCAGAAAAGGCTCCCCCATTCCCATGAAAACGATATTGGAAAGTTTGAGTGGCATCCCGGTGATCTGGTCAAAAATTTCTCCTGCTGACAAGTTTCGGGTGAAGCCAAGTTGTCCGGTTGCACAGAATTTACACCCAAGAGCACATCCAACCTGTGATGAAATGCACACCGTGGCACGCTCCCCTGAAGGAATGAGCACCCCTTCAGTCATCAGTCCGTCATGCAGCCGAAAGCCGATTTTCACCGTTCCGTCACTGCTGTGCTGCGTGATTTCAGGTATCGCTGCATGGAAGGAATAGTGATCCTGCAGCAACTTGCGAACTTCCTTCGGTAAACTTGTCATCCCGGAAAAAGAACGGCAGCTTTTTTTCCACAGCCAATCATACACCTGGGAGGCTCTGAATTTTTTTTCGCCATGAAGCAGGAAAAACTGTTCCAGTTCCGGTTTTGCTAATAACCTGATATCGGGTACGGGGCTACCACTCATCTTTTTTGACTACGGTGGGTTTCATCTTTTCTTTCATGGTGCTGATCAGTCGCTGCA
This sequence comes from uncultured Draconibacterium sp., assembly GCA_964355945.1. GTDB lineage: Bacteria > Bacteroidota > Bacteroidia > Bacteroidales > FEN-979 > CAIVAT01. The sequence goes on along the minus strand of CAYHGE010000003.1, from coordinate 11,496 downwards.
TAGTTGTATCGACCTGGTAGAGATATGAGTCCCAGTTGGCATTGTAGGCGGGATCAGTTTTATTCATCCATTTTTCCAGCGGGTACCTCGATGCCCCTTTCAGGTTAAAATCAGTGAGTGTATAACGATACTTATCGTCTTTAAGCTCCATTTTTATCTGGTACATCACTACCCCGCCATCTCTCTGAACACCGGAGGCTTCGTCAGTATAGTAAATCTTCATACGTCCCACACCCTCAATTTTACCATTTTCTTTACTCTGCACAGTATAAACAGATTGAGCATTCAGATAATAGTAGCCGAACCACTCAATGGCCTTATCATACAGGTATGCCGGTTTTCCCTGCTGATCAACCACTTCACGGAACATGATCTTTTTCGAATCAGGTTCGAGTGGCAGGTTATATGATTTTGTTTGCCCTTGAACGTACAATTGCAAACTCAACATACTCAGAAACAGAAAAAAACTCTTTGCAAACAAATAGTGTCTCATAGCTACAAATTTAACTATTACAATATTAGGCAAAATAAAACAAAAAAGATACTGTTTTAAAAAGCAAGAAATACATTAAATTGTAAATTCGTTCACGTCATTACTTTACAAACTCTGTTTTGCTGATAACGCTGTTAAATATTTGTAATACCATCCCAAGCAAGATTGCGTTTGGACGGTCCGTTTCGAAGCCCTTCCAACCACAATCTTGCGGGGGACGAAATCTACCAATCATCAATTCACTACCATCTTTTTGGCATCTGTCCTCTTTCCATTAATAGTCAGAACATATTCATAAATACCAGATGGAAGATTTGATGTATTAAATGTGATCCTCTGTGTTCCATTACTCAAAGTTGTGATCGGTATTACTTGTTTCAATCTGCCCCAACTGTCGTAGATTTTGATATCGGCATTTGCAGCGCCAAACAACTTAAAGTAAAAATCTGTTGATGAACTAGTTGGGTTTGGAACATTTTGAAGTAGCTGCCCATTTTGTAATTTGGTAATACTTCTCTTTAATGGATCTTTAGAAAATGGCAATAGAGATATTAAAGAATCACGATAAATAACATATTTTGCCATTGTTTTAGGTCTGTACTGTGGTAGCGATCCTATATAAACTGGCGCATCACCAGTGGTATCCATCATTAGATAAAGATGACCTAAATCAATGATAGCGAAAACACTGTCAGTTGGATCTGTCGAATTTTGAATTTTATTTTCGTACCAGGAAATTGCCTCAGGATAATCTCCGATTTGTACATTGCAGCTGTTTGCCAGGAAATCACCAAGATTTGCAAGAGCAGTATCAGCAATGATGGAATCATTTGTCAAATAATATAACCGCAGGCTGCTGAAATTATTTCCTGCATATGGTTCAATTTCTAACATTGCCTTCATTGAAGCCTTTGCATAATCTGATTTGGGATAGGTCTCTATAAGAAGTCTAAACAAATTCATTGCCTCGGTATAATTGCTTGAGTCAACGTAATTCACTGCTGTACGGTACATCTCCTCCTCCGGGTTTGGAGTAATACCAATATTAGTCAGGCACCAGGTAGGATAAGGTTTGAATATACCATAATTCAGCTTTAGATCATTAGAAAGGTCAAAGGAATTATCCCAACAGTTGTAAGAAACATCGTACTTTGGAAATACACCAGTTCGTAGATTATCATAATATAATAATGGATCAGGGGGAGTACGGTCTTCATCAATAATAGCATTGTATTTCATATAATACGGAAGACAATTATTCGTAGCATATATTTCAAGTCCCGAACAATCTTTTATTTCCTGTGTATTTGCGTAATTAAAGGCCAATTGATACCCGACCATAGAAACATTACTACTATTATCCAATATTTCAATACCCATGTTACACGATGAAATATGATTCATCTCTATTGAAGCTGCTGAACCATAAATACACAAACCGGCAACATTACAACCAGTTATGTAATTATTACGAATTAAATGATCACCGGAAGTGGAACCAATGTAACTCAAGTACAATCCATAACTTCCTCCATTAATAATATTATTAGTTATTGAATATTTCTTATAATCGCCTATCTGGCAGCCAATGGCTGTATTAGAACCAGTAAAGATGCAATAATCAACAGTTACTTGTTCAGACAAAGACAAATCGCATTCATATAAACTAAGTGGTGAATGATCAAATGTGCTATATTTTATGGTTACCATCCCTCGGTTTGAACCTATCCATGGACAATCTTTAAAATTGGAATGATCATTAATATTAATTTCACCAATATTCAGAATGGATCCATAATGTTCGAATGAAACTGCTGTAAACTTAGCTCCCATCAGATCCAGGTGATTGTCATTCTTTCTTACGATAAGTCCATTATTAGTGGCTGTTATTGATGATCCATTTAATGTAAATCCAGGATTAGCGGTAAATGACGAATTTTCATCAACATCAATTATTGCATTATCCACACCTATTGTAATTTCTGTATTTTGGTTAAGCGTCATATCAGCATGCACATTCAAATTCCCTCCTAATAAGTAGCTACGATCACCTGTAACTGTCTGTGGTCCCGAAATACTCGAGATGCTCCGGCAATACCGTTCAAACACATCAAATTACTTAAACTAAATTCATTACTTGTTCCCATCATTGGCGTCTCTTTATCATTTACACAATCTACATTAGTTGGCCAAGGATCAGGTAAAGGAGGCAGCGGATGCATAATCTGTCTTTGATTCAGATAGCCCTCCTCACACCAGGTATCCATATATTTGGCATAATTGAAAGCTTCAATAATTTGGATATAGCCATCATTATCAGAGTCAGGATTATAATCTGAAGGATGTTGAGGGTCATTAAAACAACCGTCAGCATCCCAATCTATTCCAAGAACGGGATCATTAAATTGAAATTCACCTGTGGGACATAACCAATCCCATGGGTAGCGACTTTGATAATGCCCTCTCAATGCAGCGGTAAAATAATATGTAAACTCATCAATATTACCACAATGCATCCATATTTCTTTATATGAATCTGTGCTTGGAAAGTCAATAGATCCATCACCTGTTGAGGTAAAAACTAATCTGTTTTTGCATTGTGCATTAGTAATATCAGTTAAATCATTGATAAATTTTCCTGAATAATTGAGTTGCAATACAAAAATAATCTGAGCACAATTAATGTTTTTAACAGCGTTTTGCAATTGCGATGCTGTAATATAAACTGGCGGTGTTGGTGGTGTTGTTTCCGGAGTATAACACTCAAAAGCTGCTTCCAGGTTGTTCATCAAGTGGCCATTACCAGTGATATAAACAAATAATTGATCTTCAGGAGTGAGTTTTGTTGCAAGAGTATTAAATACTTGATAAATATTCGCATCAGTTGCAGCAAAATCGACCTCATTTCGATAAGTAGTACAGGCAGTACAAGAACCATTGCTAGGATAACTGCATTCACATGGACCATCCCAATCATTATGGAAAACGGTTTTTCCTGCATTATATAGATCTCCATTATCATACAGAACTTTCACATTGCTTTCATGTGGTGCATTATTAGAGGGATTATAATGTGTTGTGTAGCCAACTTCTTCCAATGCATTATACATCAATGCAATATCATAATCAAAATTGCAGGTGCAAGAATTAGCGCCTGGTACAAATCTATCAATTCCATTAATTAATACAGCATGTAAGCGGGGATTAGTATTAGTTGGAAGAGTGTGAAAAGTGGATGGTGGTGGAGTTTGGACATTGTGAAAGCAGTCTGCCGGACAAGGATAATTAATCGAAGAAATTGCCTGGTAACTAGTTTGCAAGTCAATTGGATAAGAAGTGCTGGGGTAAATAGTAAAATCCCCTGTATTTGAGTCAATAAAGATGTAACGACAGGAGTGATCCCAATTTGCAAAAGGTTTATCGTCCGAAAAAAACACCCAATTACCAAGGTAAGGTGGTGAGATGGTCTGGCCATTTAATAGAATTATGTTACTTGTGTTTGGAATAGTGTTGTAAGAAGTATAAAGATTTATATGCCCCGTGTCACTAACCAGAATTTGATTAAGTACGAGATCCATTGCCTGTTCTCGGGAAAATTGTCCTTTTGAAACGAACGGCAGCACCAAAATGGTTGCAATAAGAAGTAAAGAGCGTAATTTTTTCATGAAAGTTCCTCCATTTTAAACGAGTATTAAATTTTTAGTAACTAATCAGTCCTATTTATAATGCGCGATTACATTCAGAGCTTGCAGCACATCTTGTTTGTTTTTGATGGCTGTTTCGATAATGGATCTCAGTATGGCAAAGTTTTCGGCGGCGAACATAGTCTTGAACTGGCCGGAGACTTTTTGTTTGACTTTGACATTTCGGATTGCCTTTTCTGAGTCATTATTATGAGATGGGACTGCGGGATCATAAAGAAACGTAAACAAATGATTCTTGTATTTAACCATACGCTTTTGAAACGACACCAGCTCTTTGTGTTGAGGGCTGATGTGCTCATTAAGCAGTTCATCAAGCTCTTTTTTCAAAAGACTTCGGCCATGGTCAGGGTACTGATAATCGGCAGAAGTAAATCGTTTTTTCAGTACTTCCGCTTCAATCAACATGATCCGGAACCTCGCCGGCCATGCAATTTTGTAAAGCTCTTCCAGATATTTAAGTTCCCGGATCAAATGCACCGTGCAAATCTGATGTCTTCCAACCGGTGTTTTAAAATGAGCCCTCCAGCAGTCGTGGACCAAAACAGCCTTTTCAGATATTCCTTTGACATGTTCTTCAATGGTATCGGCACCTCTGTTAGACGAAGCAGCAATGAAGGTTGCCAGTTTGCTTTGCCATGTCCAGAACCAATGTTTTTTCCCGTTGATCTTCATCCCGGTTTCATCGGTGCCGATGACCGAACTATTCAAAACCGATTGGCGGATCATCTCATAAGCAGTAACTCCTTTAACGGAAAGGCGGTTGAGCAAATAGTGCAAACCTCCTTCACTGATCGATACCCCAAAAACATCACGCATCATCTCCTGCAGACGCTTGAACGGCAGATACTCGCGAACATTGAGATAGCCAATAAGGCTTTCAACATTTTTCCCGTAGCTTACCGGCCAATCAACTCCGTCAGGAAAATCGCTCTCGAACAAATGCCCACAAGTACACTGATGGCGATAAACCCGGTGTTCTGTCACGATCTGTTTGATCGCAGGAATGTCGACTACCTGTCGGCTTTCTGCTACTTCAACAGGCAGGTCACTCACATCCGAACCACAGCGTGGACAAAAACAAGAATGGTGATCGATGATTTCATCCGGATTAGCGGTCATCTGAAGCGTTTTGCCTTCATGCCCTGGTTGTCCCCCAACATTTTTACCCGATTTCTCTCGCAAACTGTTGGTGCGATTCGGGCGATTTTCATCTTTGGATGGGGGAATCGAACTGTTATGACTGTCTTTTCGGGTAAGAAGTTTAGCCAATTGCTTCTCGACAATTTCCAACCGCAGTTTCAATTGCCTGTTTTCCTCCATCAGCAAAGCGATGATTTGCCTTTGGCCTTCAATGATGAGTTGTTCCGGTGTCTGCACAATCAGATTTTGAACAAAAATACACCGTCATCTCATTATTTCAAAGAACGCAACCGACTGTTTATCAACTTTTAAAATAATAAATGTTAGTATGTATTGGATTTATAAATGCCAAATTAATTTCAAAAACCAACCTGTTCATTGCAACCAAATCCTGTTAATAACCCTTATTTTTTAACCACTGATTAGTTACAATTTTTATTTTGAAAATTATTTGTTAATGACGATTAACAAATATATTGTGATTCTATATAAGACTGAATTTAAGATTAATAGAATGAAGAACTTCTTAGTCAATAATAAGTCTCTTCACTTCAATCCTGTCTTTTGTCTGGATCTTTATTAAATAAATGCCTTTAACCAATGTGCTAACACTCAATTCAATGCTATTTAGATTATAAAAATATTCCAATACCACTTGTTCTCCCCTTATAGAGAATATTTTAATATTAATTTCTTCATATATTTTTCCTTCACTTTTAATTGAAACTATTTCAGTAGCGGGGTTTGGACTAAGATTAAATTCATCAACGGATGGCTTAAGTTCTTTTACAGAAACACCTACATATTTGCCTTTATTTAATATTGTCCCGATTTCACCTACCGCATAGCCAGTAGTGGAGTCAGTAAAAAAAATGGATTGCAAAAGATTATGTGTTCCCGTCGAATCCTCTGACCATGTGTTACCTCCATTACTTGTCTTAAAAATTCTCCCTCCTTGACCAACCACATATCCATTATTGGTGTTTATGAAGAAAACTGAATACAGAATGTCCAGAGTACCAACCGGAACATTGCTCCAACTGGAGCCCCCATCAATAGTTTTCATCATGATACCACCATACCCTGCGGCATAACCAGTATTGGAATCCGTAAAACAGATTGAATAAAATGCCTGTTGGGCACCGTTAAGTGATATGTTCCAGGAAGTACCGGCGTCTGTTGTTTTTAAAATTACTCCCTTGCCATCATTTGTGGTATATCCTGCTGCATAACCGGTATTTTGATCCGGGAAATACACTGATCTTAACGAGTAATCGTACATGGTTTGAGTCCAATTAGCTCCCGCATCCGTCGTCTTCAATATTATTCCACTGGTAAGGATGCTGAGATCGCCACCAACTGCATATCCTGTACTGGCATTGGTGAAAAATATCGAATATAAAGGAAGGGTAGTGCCTGTAGAAAGATTGTCCCATAAATTGCCGCCATTATTTGTTTTGATTATTGTGCCAGTTGTTCCCGCCGCATAACCATGGGTTGCATCCGTAAAATACACTGATTTTAGAAATTCCCAGGTTCCTACCGGCACCTGTGTCCAGTTTAATCCTCCATTAACAGTTTTATAAATAGTACCAACATCACCAACCGCATAACCATGATTGGCATCTGGAAAATAAACTGAATTCAGGGTAATGATTACATTACGATTAGGATAACCACTTGATAAAAGCTGCCAGTTTAAACCTGAATTTGTTGTTTTTTCAATGGCAGATCCGGATACTCCATAACCAATATTTCCATCAGGAAAAAAAATGGAATTACACGAATAAATTCCTGTTTGAATTGGAGTCCATGGGACACCTGCATCCACAGTTTTGTAAATATTCCCATCGCCTGAGCCTGAAATGTAGCCATGATTGGAATCAGTAAAAAAAATCGAATAAAAAAAATCATGATAGGAATTGGAGCCAAGTCCATTGGTGTCTAATGACCATGTAACCCCTGCATTTGTAGTTTTTAGTAGGGTGCCCCATTCTCCTCCAACATAACCTGTATCGGTGCTGGTGAAATAAACAGAATGTAATGGCATGGTCGTTCCGCTTGACAAATTGCTCCAGTTATTTCCACCATCCACAGTTTTAATGATAGCCCCATAATTATCTACCACATAACCAGAATTACTATCGGTAAAGAATACAGAAGTTAATGATGTTGTTACACCACTTGTCAGGGATGCCCATGTTGCCCCGGCATTGGTGGTTTTGAGAATTTTTCCTACTCCGCCAACAGCATAGCCCGTATTGATGGAAGGAAAATAGATTGAAGAAAATCCGGCCCCAATTTGATCGTAAACAGGATACCAGGTCAAGCCGGCATCATCTGTTTTTAGTATAAGATTCCCGGCCGAACTTGCCCCTGCAGCATAACCGGTATTTGAATCAGTAAAATAAACTGAATGTAAACCATAATCCGGTCCACTCGAATAAATTGTCCAGGCTGATCCGCCGTTGGTTGTTTTTAAAATGGTTCCGGCGTCACCAACCGCATAACCTGTATTTGAATCAGTAAAGAAAATAGACTCAAGCGAATTTCCCTGAGGCAAAGGATTTTGCCATTTCCATTGTGGGAAAACAAGGATGGAGAGAAGGGAAAAACAGACAATAATGGCAAACTTTTTCATCAGTTTCTATCTTATATTTATCGCTAAAAACTAAATTGTTAAGGGAATACCAATAATCATCAAATATAACTATTTTCAAGGCGGTTGTTAAGGGTATAAAAAATTGCACCAAATATTTTAGCTCCTCTTGTAATATAAAGCCCCGGTTTCCTGGGGCCAACACTCATAAACAACCTTCATCAGCGAATGAATAGTAGGTGTCATTCCCCGCAATGATGTGATCCAGCACCGCTATTTCAAGCAGTTTCCCGCCATCCACGATCTTTTTGGGAATCTTGCTGTTAGCTTCCGACAGCGTACGATGCGGTATGTATTACATTTAACATAAATATTCATGAAAATAAATATTGAAAAGTAAATGAAATCGACAACTTTAATAATCAATGTGAATCAAGGGTTGAAACCCCCTTTGAATGTGATAGTTATAAACAATTGATTGTTAGTAAATTAAAAAAATATGTGTTTAATAAAACCTTAGATATCAGCATCTTAGATGCAGATACCACTCAACATCAAAAGATATGATCTCTAAGGTTAAGAGTACCAAATTAGTTGAAATTTTCTTCTATGTATCAGATGCATATGAAAAAGAGCTTAAATTTTCTTGTGAACGATTTAGTAACAACAGTTGTCCAGTGTTTTCAGATCAGGAAATAATGACCGTATATCTATTTTGCATAAGCCAGGAACAACGTACCAAGATCAAGCAGATTTACGATTTTGCTGATCAATATTTGCGATCCTGGTTCCCAAAACTCCCATCCTATGCGGCTTTTAACAACCGTATCAATATGCTGTCTGAGGCTTTTCGCCTTTTGATGGCTTCACTGCTTCAAACTCACCAACCCTTAGATTGCTCAGCCCAGGAGAGTTTGTTAGATTCTTTACCAGTTATAACGTGCTCTGGCAAACGAACGGGTAAGGTAGCGACAGAACTCATAGATAAAGGATATTGTTCCACGAAATCCCTATACTATTACGGATTGAAGCTTCATACGAAGGCATTCCGTCGCGAAAAACAACTTCCCTTTCCCGAACAATTGTTAATTACAGCAGCCTCTGAAAATGATTTGAATGTCTTTAGGAATGCTTGGAGTAACATTGAGAACAGAACCTTTTTCGGCGATAAGATTTATCATGACCATGATTTCTTTGAACATATTTTTGCCACCCAGAATGCTGTTATGATGACTCCTGTCAAAGCAGTGAAAGGTCAATCAGAATGGGAGAAACAGCATGATAGAGCCGCAAATGATTTATTTTCAAAGGCAGTTTCAAAAGTTCGGCAACCAATTGAAGGATGGTTCAATTGGTTGATTGAAAAAACAGATTTTCAAAGAGCGAATAAAATGCGATCAACCTAGGGCTTTCGTGTTCATGTATTCGGCAAATTGGCTGACGCTTTTATTTATTTGGTTATTAACCCTTGATTCACATGATTATGTGCTGTATATGAATTAGGTACAAAAATTGTGTGTCAAGTTCGGGAATTGATGATCACGTTGGTTTGTTCATGATATAAACTTCGACCAGACTGCTGGTAAACATAAGATTTGAATTGATTTTGAACGAGGTTCGTCATTCTACTACGAAAACATAGAGTTAGGCATTGAAGGGCATTTTCATGCATACGATACCACTGAGAAAACCTGGCGACACTTGATTTTTTTCCAGCAGTTGAATGACTATGATATTTGATAATTACCTTCAGCGCTACTTGACAACCGAGAATCGATCTCTTTTTATATTGCCATTTGTAGTAGTTACCGTAATTAAATAGAAACCGGACTGAAGGTCGGTGAGGCAAAGGCAATTGCCGGAGAAATTCGAGTAAGAATCGACCACTTTACCGGTTAAATTGTAAATACGAATATTTGCATTCTCTTGGTAATCAAATGAGACCTTATCTGATGCTGGATTAGGATACACATTAAATTTGTCCGCAGGCATGGTAATTGACTTTAAGCCGCAACCTAAGCAATTGAGGTCCACATCTTGTGTCGCTATTACTGTCTGGAGCCCGCTTACCACATCAATCCTGACCGTCGCATTCCTTTCCGACCAATTTGGGATAAAATGGAATGTGCTATTTGTTCCTTTGCTAATCCATGTTCCGCCTCCATCATATGAAATAAACCAATGATAGGCATTTGTTCCATTACCACCCGAAACCGATGCAGAATAGTATCCAGTTGTAGGTTCATTAAGAACTCCCGGCCCAGAAATGTCAACTATGAGTTGAGGATCTGCATCAAAATTAAAAATCTTCGAATGGCAAGCATCACCAGATGAATTAGAACTCGTCAATTTATAATTGTACTTATCGACATTGCTTCCAGAGTAGGCATATGAATATGTGTAGTAATAAATTGATGACGGTATAGTTGCACATAATACCCATTGATTGCCAGTAGCTGTTTGCTTGTAAATTCTATAATTTTCTTCAAGATTTTTATAAGGTGCCCAATATTCATATGCCTGGCTTGTCCATGCAAAATTTATGCTCGAAGAATTAACAAGTGTCGCACTGGCATCGTCCTTCACCTGAGGAGGAAGCATTTTGGTTGACGATGAAATATACATGTCGTCAAAGATTTTCTGAACAGAAGTCATCTCATCTGCTTGTAATCCCGACTTGAACTGATTGTTAAAACCAGATTGACTTCCATTTATTGTGTTTCTCATGACTTCAAATGTTCTATTGGTCGAACCAAAATCGTCATTATCTGCATCCTCAAAATAGATATCTTTAAAATTCGGCGAGGAATATTGATCATAAATATTCCAAAGGTAACAGGCGAATTTACATACGTTAGGCTCATTATGATATCTCATATTGTAAAACCTGGGGGAATCGAATGGAGCTAATTCTGTATTACCATCATTTATACGAACGTCGTCTGAAAATACAGCTGAGGCATAATTGCGAGCGAAAAAACTAAAAAACTCAGCCCACCCTTCAATCATCTCATGCGGATTTGAATTAAAATCGTCATAATCATTGCCGTACATATTCGAATTTACACTATGACCAAATTCATGATCCGTTGTTGTTGCATCCGTATAATTTGGATCGATCTTAATCAGGTTTGTATAACCATACCATCCACCACAGTAGAATAATCCGGCAGCTCCCTGTCCGGATATGTCTGCAATTTGTACCATTACTAATGGTTGGGAAAATGGAACATTACCTGAATAGATCTGCTTAACAGCTTTCCCTGAAATTTCCATATTTCTGAAAATCGCTCCACTTTTCCCTTCAATTTGTATCGCTTCATTTGTCAGCGTGAAAGAATAATTTGACGAGTTGTATGGTATTAAAGCACCCTCTCCACAAGGGTAGGTATAAAATGTTCCCTGTGGAGCACTTATTATAAATCCATTCTGTGAATCCATTTCAATATAATCATTAGTGTTTCTCACTAATAAAACTATTCGATTATATGCCGACAAATCAAGAGTGGTGGAAAAATTAAAATAAAAACTGCCATCATTTTGAATAATATCATAAGAAA
>CAYHGE010000002.1:135172-142692 GCA_964355945.1 uncultured Draconibacterium sp. | reverse complement strand
GACTGGTATGTTCTGACATCCTCTGGTAGAATTTTCATTTCAGTGCATAAAATTAATGTTAAATTGACATATATCAATATTTATCAAAGTTTATTTCCTGTTTAAACCGTCAAAATTGCCGGTTCATATTTCAAAAACTGAATATATATACCGTTAGTTTTGATACTTTGAAAATACGAACTAAAACCATTATGAAACGTCGCTCATCGAATCGTAGAAATTTCCTCAGGCTGGGTATTGCTGCCGGAGCTACTGCTTTGATTGCCAGTGGAGGGAGTGTTTTATCAGCCATCTCAGCCCCTGAAAATAAAGAGACTGGTGAAAAAATCAAGCTGCTCACCCCCGATGGCAAACTTGTAGAGGTTGACAAGGGCCATGTTTGTTGTCAACCTGCAGGAAACCTGGAAGCCAGGCAGGGCTTACCGGATAAAAAAATGGTCATGGTCATCGACCTTGCAAAATGCAGGAATGCCAGAAAATGTTTAGAGGGATGCCAAAAGATGCACCACCTGCCTCCACACATGGAATGGATCAAGTTTTACCTGATGCGAGACTCAGCGGAGATGTCGCCCTATTGGTTTCCCAAACCCTGCCTGCATTGCAATAACCCGCCTTGTGTGAAAGTTTGCCCGGTAGGCGCTACATTTAAACGAACAGATGGCATTGTCCTGATTGACAATGACCGCTGCATCGGATGTAAATTCTGTATGGCGGCCTGCCCTTACTCCTCCCGTGTGTTCAACTGGGAGGAACCAAAACTAGACAAGGTTGTAAATTCTGCAGCATATTCTCCTGAAACCAGCTCCCCTCCAAAGATGGGCACTGTGAGCAAGTGTGATTTCTGCCCGGATATGGTCAGGAAAGGTGAATTACCCAACTGTGTAACATCCTGCCCCAATGGTGTATTTTATTATGGTGACAGGAATGAGGATGCGGTTACAAATGGCACAGACACTGTCAGGTTCAGCGAACTGATCGATACCCGGGCAGCTTACCGCTTTATGGAAGAACTGGGGACGGAGCCCAGTGTCTATTATCTTCCGGCCGTTGATCGTGCCTTTAATTATAAGGAGGGATTTGAAGGATTGAGTGAAGAGGAAATTGCCCTATATAAAAAAGAAGCTAACATTACTGAATAACAACACATTATGTACGAAGACGAAAAAACACAACAAAATCTTCATGCTTTTAAGCCCCAACTCGAAAAAATGAGCAAATGGGGGATCGCCCTCATTGTCTTTCTGTTGATGGTGATCGGAGTCGGACTGTATGCATTATACATACAGATTGTTGATGGTCATGCTGCTACAGGCATGCGCGACAATGTGGTATGGGGATTATATATAGTCAATTTCATCTTTTTTATCGGTATCAGTTATGCCGGGGCTTTGATTTCGGGAATTCTTCATTTGTTAAGGGTTCCCTGGCGAACACCTATTATAAGAATGGCAGAGATGATTACCGTGATTTCAACCATGATTGGTCCAGCCTATATTTTACTTTGCATCGGGAGGCTGGATCGTTTGCCGAATTTATTGCTTTTCGGAAGGCTCCAATCACCAATTATCTGGGATGTTATTGCCATTACAACCTATTTATCAGGCAGCATCATATTTCTCTATCTGGCCATGATCCGCGATCTTGCTATCCTCAGAGACAATCCTGTAAAAAATGCCCGGTGGAGAAATCCCATTTATAAGTTCCTGTCTGTTCGATATAAAGACACCACCAAACAAAAAGAGATCCTGAATGTTTCGACAGATTTGCTATCCATTGTGATTATTCCACTGGCAATCCTCGTTCACTCCGTACTTGCATGGATCTTCGGGATGACCCTTCGGCCGGGATGGCACAGCACCATCTTCGCCCCTTACTTTGTAGTTGCAGCAGTTTATTCAGGTACCGGAGTACTCATTGTTGTAATGTGGGTTTTCAGAAAAATATACCATCTGGAGGCTCAAATCACAAAAATTCATTTTAATTATCTGGGTATCATCATGATCATCCTTGGCGCCTTGTATGGTTATTTCACTTTCAGCGAGTATCTGACCAGCTGGTATGGTTCCATCAAGTGGGATATGGAAGTTTTATACAGGCTTTTCAGCCCGGATGAATATCTTGGCCTTTTCATTTTTGCGGTCTTTGTCGGGGTTCTGCTGCCAATCATTATCATCACTGTTCCCAAATTCAGAAATATCAATTCCATCGCCTTCGCTGCCTCTATCGCAGTGCTTGCGCTATGGATAAAACGATACCTTATTATCATTCCAACGCTTGAAACACCACTTTTACCCACGCATGATCTCCGACCGGAATATGTTAAATATTCTGCTACCTGGGTTGAATGGGCACTTACTTTTGCCGGCATAGCACTCTTCATCCTGCTGTTCTACCTCTTTTCAAAATTCATTCCGATTATGCCTATTGTCAGGAGCGGTGAAGAAAAAGACTATTCAAGGCTGCGAAAGATCGTATTTGAAAAACAGATGAAAAAGGTGATCAAACATCACAACAAGAGCGATGCAACCGTGACGGGATTGATGATACTGCTTTTACTCTCGTTCACTCCGTCGCTCCTGGCGCAGGAAGACAATAAGATTCAGCCATTGCTGAAACTCGAATATTTCCATATCGATTCTGTGAACAAGTTGACTGCCACATTACAGGCCAAGGTGAAAGGAAAATTCTCACCACTCCGGAATATGGAAATCGCTTTGAAATATTCTCAGGGAGGAAGCGTTACTGAAATGACTACCTTGATAACAAATGAAAAGGGTAGAGTTTCTTATGAGATTCCTGCGGAAATTATGACCAGCGGCGGAGATAAAGGAATCTATTCGTTTGAAGCTGCCTTCGCCGGAAAAGGAGACTATGAAAATGCTTCAGGAAGTACTGCCATGAAACCTCTGCGACTAGAGATGTCTTTTTCTCAGAAAGAAGGAGGAAAAATGGCCAATCTTAAAGCCTTTGAACCGGGACCAGATAACCAATGGATTCCGGTTGAAAATCTTGAGGTGGTGTTTTATGTTCCAAGAACGTTCAGCCTGCTGAAAGTCGGCCAGGCTTCCATTGTGAATGGAGCAGCCAGCGTGGAGTTCCCAACTTCCGTTCCGGGTAACCGGCTCGGCTACCTCACCCTGCTGGCAAAGGTTGAGGACAATGAGATATATGGAAATGTTGAGGCCAGCGGCACCATCAACTGGGGAAAACCATTACCGGCTGAAAACATACTCAAACGCGGGCTGGGTGATACCAATGCCCCATTATGGATGGTATACACACTCATCGTGTTACTATCACTGGTATGGTTTCATTATATGTATGTGATTTTTACAGTTTTTAAAATAAGACATTTAGGCAAATCATAATTATTTTTAACACTAACTAAAACAAGGAGAATTTATGAAAACAAATCAAATCAAATTAATTGCAATTTCAGCAGGGATGCTGATGGCTTTCTCATTTACATCGATCGGTAAGGCTCAAACAGCGGGAGGATGGACGATTCCTGCAGCTGCCAAGGCAACAAAAAATCCGGTAGCCGTAAGTGCAGCAACAACTGCTGACGGGAAAGAACTTTACGCCAAGCACTGCAAATCGTGCCATGGCGCCAAAGGGTTGGGTGATGGAGCAAAAGCCGCAACGCTGGATGTTTCCTGCAGCGATTTTTCGACAAAAAAATTCCAGGGTTTGACAGATGGCGAGATTTTCTTCCAGATTTCTGAAGGTAAAGGGAAAATGCCTGCGTTCAAAAAAACTATTCCAGATGCGAATTCCCGTTGGGCAATTGTAAATTATTTAAGAACAATGGCAGCAAAATAAGGAGGAACAAAATGTCACAGGAAAATCAGGATCAATCGGCCGGCATCAGTGAGTTGCTTTCAAAAGTAGGTTTACTTGAACAGAGGATTGAGAGGATTGAAGGACAATTTAATGTTGCAGTTCAGGGCATGGTATCGGCTCAGCCGGCCCGATACCACGCTCAAGTAACAGATGAAGATGCTAACGATGATCTCGTTGATAAAGTACAACTTGAATCAAACATCTTTGAATACGGCCTTGCATGGTTTGGAAGCCTTGTTTTACTTTTCGGCATCATATTCCTGTCGAACTTCGCCAGGAATTATCTGAATGGCCCCATGGCTAGTCTTGTTGGATACGGAGCGGTTACCGGGGTGTTTTTTCTCGGGTGGTATCTTCGGAGTTCATACACCCATCTATCATTCATGATGGGGCTTAGTGCCCATCTTCTCACCTATTACATCACGTTAAGATTGTTTTTCTTTATTGACCACCCCGTCATCCCTTTTAAAGGTATTGTTTTACTTCTGCTTTTAGTGGTTATCTGTGTACAGCTATACCTTGCCATCCGCCAGGATTCAGAATTACAGGCGGTGGTTGCCTTGATTCTGGCCATAGCAACAGCACTTTTTGCAGACTCAACATTTGTCAGTCTGCCGCTGATTATCTTAACTGCGGCATTTTCCATGTATCTTTTCATTCGTCAAGGCTGGTGGCGACTGATGCTTGCCACATTGCTATGTGTATATGCTGCTCAATCAATCTGGTTGCTGAACAATCCGATTATGGGAAATCCTATAGGAGCATTTTCGACTCATCCGTTCAATCTTCTGTCACTTTTTGTCTATGGAACCATTTTCTCCATCGTTCCGATGATCAGGCAGGAAGGGAAATTTCCCGATAGCATATATCCGGCTACGATCCTGATCAATGGAATGAGTTTTTCTGCAGTTATGTTATTTGTCATCGCATCCTACTATCAAGGCAGCTATGTCTGGATTTTTACCCTGATCTCCTTTCTATGCCTTTGTTATTCAATATTTCTGAAATACAGAACAAGCAGAGCATTTGAGCCTGCATTTTATGCAATATACAGTTTCATGGCACTGAGTGTTGCAGTTTATGGTTATTCTAAACTTCCGGATGCGATCTGGCTTCTTGCCCTTCAGAGCCTGCTGGTTGTTTCATGGGCCCTCTGGTTCCGTTCAAAGATCATAGTGGTGATGAATACCCTTTTATTTATCGGGATTCTGATGATTTATATGGCATTTTACCCCTCAGTTGACAAGGTGAATATCGCCTTTGTTGTCACTGCTTTTGTGAGTGCCAGGGTGATCAACTGGAAAAAGGAACGGTTGACACTGAAAACTGAGATGATCAGGAACGCTTACCTGATCACCCTGTTTTTTGCCATGCTTTTTGCACTTTATCATGCAGTTCCTAAACAATATGTCACCCTTTCATGGACCTTTGCAGCTGTGTTTTATTTTATCATGAGCCTGACACTTAAGCTGATCAAATACCGCTGGATGGCAATTGCCACTGTGCTGGCAACAGGTTTCTATCTCTTTTTTGTTGATTTCTCCAATCTTGAGACCGGATACAGGGTGCTGGCATTCCTGTTCCTGGCTGTTATTTCAATTGGGGCCTCGCTCTATTTTACAAAAAAAGTACGAAAGAAAATGCCGGCCGTTGCGGAAGAG
Source organism: uncultured Draconibacterium sp. (assembly GCA_964355945.1). Lineage (GTDB taxonomy): Bacteria > Bacteroidota > Bacteroidia > Bacteroidales > FEN-979 > CAIVAT01. Next base: position 137,188 of record CAYHGE010000002.1, on the reverse strand, counting down.
TAATCATTAAAACTCAATTATCCTTTCTGGTTCCCCGGAAATCCGGACATGCACGGCATTTTGCGGAAGTAACGATTCTATGAGTTCCGGCCATTCCAGAAAACAGTAGTTTCCTGAGAAGAGGTAATCTTCATATCCGATATCAAAAGCCTCCTCGGTTTTTGTGATCCTGTAAAAATCGAAATGAAAAATGGATTCACCAGATCCGGTTTTATACTCGTTAACAATAGAGAACGTAGGGCTCTGAACTATATCAGTTACTCCAAGTGTCTTACAAATCGCTTTGATAAAAGTGGTTTTCCCCGCTCCCATCGTACCATGAAATGCAAAAACCCTCGCATTGGGAAATGCATCAATCAAATTTCCGGCTGCTGGTAACAAGTCAGATTCAGTTTTACATTCCTGCCTCATAGCCTACTTCGGCTTTAACGTTACAAACGGAATCATCACCTCCTCCATCGACATGCCACCATGCTGGAACGTGTTCTTGTAATAGTTCACATAGTAATTAAAGTTATTGGGATAAGCGAAGAAATCGTTGCTGCGGCAAAAAACATAGGAAGAGTTAACGGATGTTCTTGGCAGAAAAATATCGGCCGGGTTACGAACTTCAAACACCTCGTTATGCTCATACTTTAAGGCTCTACCTGTTTTATACCGAAGGTTTGTATTGGTATTGCGGTCGCCAAGAATTTTCACCGGATTGTCAACCCTGATCGACCCATGGTCTGTCGTGATGACAACATTCACATCTTTTTCGGCAAGGTACTTCATGATTTCGATCAGAGGTGAGTGTTGAAACCAGCTCACTGTAAGCGATCTGTAAGCTTTTTCATCATCAGCCAGCTCCCTGATCATCTCCATTTCGGTACGGGCATGCGACAGCATATCAACAAAATTATAGACAATAAAGTTGAGTTTGTTCACCATCAGGTTTGGCATCAGCTCCACAAGTTTTTTCCCATAGGTCTGGTTCAGTACCTTATAGTAGGAGTATTTTACATCCCGGCCGTAACGTTTGAGCAGTTCTCCCAGCAATTCACTTTCAAAATTATTTTTCGGTCCCTCCTCATCCTCATTCACCCAGTACTTCGGATACTTTTTCTCAATTTCTGTCGGAAGCAGCCCTGCAAAAAGCGCATTCCTGGCATATTGGGTTACAGAAGGCAGAATACTGTAATAAATCTCCTCCTTCTCTACCCGGAAGTAGTCTTCAAGAATGGGTTGCAGGACCTTCCACTGATCAAACCGAAGGTTATCGATAAGTATGACAAACAAAGGCTTGTTGTCATTCATCAGCGGAAAAACCTTATCCTTGACGAGGGTGTGGGACTGAACAGGCCTGTCCTGGCTTTTGCCGCTCATCCACTCAACATAATTGCGTTCAACAAATTTACAAAAGACCTGGTTGGCTTCATCCTTTTGCATTTTAAGAACCTGATTCATTCCATCGTCCATCAACTGGCCAAGTTTCAGTTCCCAATAGGTTAGTTTTTTATAGACATCCGTCCACTCTTCAAAGTTTAAACGGTTACTGATCTCCATTCCAATGCTTCTGAATTCCTGTTGATACTGGTGTGTGGTTTTTTCACTGACCAGTTTTTTATTCTCCAGGTTTTTCTTCAGACACAAAAGTATCTGATTGGGTTTCACCGGTTTTATGAGATAATCGGCAATACTTGATCCGATTGCATCTTCCATGATGCTCTCCTCTTCACTTTTTGTAATCATTACCACAGGAAGAGAAGGTGATATCTCCTTGATTCTCATGAGCGTTTCTATACCTGATAAACCAGGCATCTGCTCATCGAGGAAAACAATATCAAATTGTTTTCCTTTTAAAATTTCTATGGCATCATGCCCGTTGTTAACTGTTGAAACATCATATCCCTTTTCTGTCAGAAATATGATATGTGGTTTAAGCAGGTCAATCTCATCATCAACCCATAAAATTGCATCCTTCTCCATAACTATTGTTTGCTTAAATAAATGTCGTAAGTTTGTTTTTATTGTGCA
>CAYHGE010000002.1:35336-135072 GCA_964355945.1 uncultured Draconibacterium sp. | reverse complement strand
AATTCGAATCAGAACCTGAATGGCTTGAGCTGTTTTCACAGCTTGATGATTTTGATATATTTACATCAATAAAGGTTTGGATAAACCATCCTGACAGAATTTTATCCGACCTGTGTGGCAGGCTTGTAAAGCGGCACCTTTTCAGGGTTGAGATGCAGACAATGCCCTTCGAAACAGGATATGTTGACCAGCTAAGAAAGAAAACGACAGAAACATATAACCTGGCGCCGGATGAGGTGGATTATTACTTTACCTGCGATAAAGTCGAGAACAAGGCCTATAATCCCCGGCATGAGCGAATCATGATCAAAGGAAAATCAAATGAACTTCTCGACATTTCCAAAGCCTCCGAACAATTGAACAATGTGGTCATGCCAACCACTTTGAGTAAATATGTACTTTGTTATCCGAAGGAAATACGATGAGATAAATGAATGAAATGAAGAATTAAGAATTACAAACACTTCTTGTATTTTTTTTTATAATACTGACAGACAGACTGTTAATAAGTTTTCTTGCAGGGATAATGAAATATTTGGTAAATTGCGCCACGTTTGATAATAAAAGAATCACCAACATTCATTAATGGAATTCACAGCTGCCCAGATTGCCGGATTTTTGCACGGTACCATTGAAGGAAACCCTGAAGAGAAGGTTTTTAACCTGTCAAAAATTGATGAAGGTAAACCAGGCACACTCACTTTTCTGGCAAACCCCAGGTACACACCATTCATTTACACAACACTGGCCTCAGTGATCGTGGTCAATCAGGATTTCGTCGCATCGCAAGAGGTACGCGGTACCCTCATCCGCGTTGCAGATGCCTACTCCTCCTTTGCCACACTGCTTGAAATGTTTGACCAGTCAAAGTCAGGTAACACAGGAATATCAGAACATGCAGTTGTTGACATATCTGCCCGACTTGACGCAAATGTGTCGGTTGGAGAGTTTGCGGTTATCAGGAAAAATGCAGTAATCGGTAAAAACGTAATAATTCATTCCCAGGTTTTTATTGGAAACAATGTAACCATCGGAGACAATACAATAATTTACCCGGGAGTTAAAGTATATCATGATTGTTTAATCGGTGCCTACTGCACCCTTCATTCCGGAGTGGTGATTGGCTCCGATGGATTCGGGTTTGCTCCGGTTGCCGGTAGCAACTATCAGAAGATTCCGCAGCTGGGTAATGTTATTCTTGAAGACTATGTCGAGATTGGCTCCAACACGACCATTGACCGTGCAACCCTGGGTTCGACCATCATCCGAAGAGGGGTAAAACTTGACAACCTGATCCAGGTCGGACATAACGCAGAAATCGGTGAAAACACCGTTATTGCAGCTCAGACAGGGATCAGCGGATCTACTAAGATCGGCAAAAACTGCATGATAGGCGGGCAGGTCGGCATTGTCGGTCACATCACCATTGCTGATAATGTGAAAATCGGAGCCGGGTCCGGTATAGAAGCAAGTATATTACAGGACGGAGCAATCATGCTTGGCGCTCCGGCCATTGAAATCAACAAGGCCAGGCGCAATTTTATCCACTGGCGTAATTTCGATGAAATCGTCAGAAAGGTGTATTCCATCGAAAAACAATTGAAGAAATCAGATGAGTGAAAAACAGAGAACGATAAAGGCACCGGTGAGCATTACCGGGGTTGGTTTACATACAGGTAATGAAGTGGTGCTGACCATCAAGCCTGCACCGGAAAATTATGGATACAAGTTTCGCAGAGTTGATCTCACTTCAGAAACACTTGTTGATGCTGATGTTGAGCATGTTGTTGACACTTCCCGGGGCACCAGTATTGAGCAGGACGGTGTGCGCATCGATACGGTTGAACATGTACTTGCAGCCCTGGCAGGACTAAGAATTGACAATGCCATCATTGAGCTTAACCAGTCTGAGACCCCTATTCTTGACGGCAGTTCAAGATATTATGTGGAAGCGATTAATTCTGTCGGAATTGTTGAACAAAAAGCCTTGCGGCAGTATTTCGAGATCACATCCAACATCACCTACCTGAACGCTGAAAAAAAGGTGGAGATGATTGCCATCCCCTCGAGTGAATTCAGAGTTTCAGTGATGATCGATTATGAATCAAAGGTGCTCCAGTCGCAAAATGCCACGCTTACCGACCTTAGCCAGTTTGAACAGGACTTTTCATCTTGCCGAACTTTTGTATTTCTTCATGAACTTGAATACCTTCTGAACAACAACCTGATCAAGGGGGGCGACCTCAGCAATGCCATTGTTTTTGTTGACCGAGAAATGTCAAGAACGGAACTTGATCATCTCGCACATCTCTTTAACAAACCCAAAGTGGAGGTATTGAAAGAGGGTATTCTCAACAACCTTGAATTGCGATATCCCAATGAGCCCGCCAGGCATAAATTGTTAGACATTGTTGGCGACCTTGCCCTGGTGGGAATGCCAATCAAAGGGCATATTATTGCGACCCGGCCGGGGCACTATTCGAATGTTCAGTTTGCCAAACTTATTAAAAAGCAGTTAATAAAGGTGCGTCATACAGAAAATGTGCCCACCTTCGATCCCAATAAGCCCCCACTGTACAACATTAATCAGATCAAAAATCTACTGCCACACAGGCCGCCATTTCTCTTTATTGACAAGATCATTGAGATGGGCACCGATTATGTGGTCGGCGTGAAAAATGTCACCATCAATGAAGCTTTTTTCGTAGGACATTTTCCTGAGGAACCGGTTATGCCCGGGGTGTTGCTTATTGAAGCGTTGGCTCAGAATGGAGGCATCCTCGCCCTGAGCACCCTCGAAGATCCACATAATTACCTTACTCTTTTCGTAAAGATAGACCATGTTAAATTCCGTCATAAAGTAGTTCCGGGCGATACACTTGTATTCTTCTGTCAATTCAACGGCCCGATGCGGCGTGGGTTAATCAGCATGAAAGGTGTTGCTTATGTTGGCAACAAAGTTGTGATGGAAGCAGAGATGATGGCACAGCTCCAACGTAAATAAAACCGACTATGAATCAACCATTAGCTTATGTAAACCCTCAGGCAAAAGTAGCTGCAAATGTAGTTATTGAGCCCTTTGTTTCCATTGATAAAAATGTAATCATCGAGGAAGGAACCTGGATTGGTTCAAACGTGACCATCATGGAGGGTGCCCGTATTGGAAAAAATTGTAAAATATTTCCGGGTGCTGTCATTTCAGCTATTCCGCAGGACCTGAAATTCGCCGGTGAAGAAACTATTGTAAGGATCGGCAACAATGTAACAATTCGTGAATTTGCAACAATCAACCGTGGAACTAAGGCCAGCTACGAAACAGTGGTTGGTGACAATACCCTGCTGATGGCTTATGTTCATGTTGCTCATGATTGTGTCATCGGGAACAATGTTATTCTGGCGAATGCAGCCATGCTTGCCGGCCACGTTATAGTTGACGACTGGGCTATCATCGGAGGGATGGTGCCTGTACATCAGTTTTGTCATATCGGCACTCATTCAATCATTGCCGGAGGGTCTGGTGTGGGCAAAGATGTTCCACCCTATACGAAGGCAGCGCGGGATCCACTTTCTTATGTCGGTGTTAATTCAATTGGCTTGCGCAGAAGAGGATTCAGTTCGGAGGTGATCAACAAAATTCAGGAAATCTACCGGATCATCTTCATCAAAGGGTATAATGTTTCTCAAGCTGTGGAAATCATCGAGGCCAAGGTGGAGGCCACGCCCGAGCGTGATGAAATCCTATCGTTTATTGCCAATTCAAGTCGTGGAATAATGAAAGGTTATTCCAGAATGAGGGAAAAATAACCCCATAACAAAGATCGTTTCGCCAGAAATTCCCGGCAAACCAGCATAATGAAAATTCAACTTGATCAGATCGGGAAGAAGTTCAACACGGAATGGATTTTCCGTAATGTATCTTTTTCCTTTGAAGAACGTACGGCTTCCGCCATTCTGGGACGCAATGGCTCAGGGAAATCCACTCTTTTACAGGTTGTTGCGGGGAACCTGCATCCTACTGAAGGAAAAATAATTTATACTCTGGGTGATCGCGAAATCCATGGCGAAGAGATTTTCAGGCATCTGACAATGGTTGCTCCTTACCTCGAACTTATTGAAGATTTCACCTTACAGGAGATGCTGAATTTTCACTTTTCATTCAAGCAATACCTCAAGGGGCATGACATTTCATCCGTGACAGATTTGCTTGAATTTCCAGCCATGAAGCACAAGCAAATCCGTCAGTTTTCATCAGGAATGAAACAGCGTGTAAAGCTGGTGGTGGCGATCCTCAGCGATGTTCCCATGCTACTGCTCGATGAGCCCACGATGAACCTTGATAAAGCAGGGATTGAATGGTACCTGAAACTGATCGGCAAATTCGCAGGCAACCGGACGGTCATTGTTTGCTCAAATCTCCATCAGACCGAGTCGGCATTTGCAAGCAGCACATTACAAATTGAGGATTTTAAGTAATGAGACAGCGAATGTTTGACAGGCAATAAACGCTATGGGTGCCCCACAAAATAATATTCACTTCCTTTTTCAAACATCGAACAAAACTGTGATTCTGTGAGTGATTGTGCTTTGTCAAGGTAGCCCTTGAGTGTTGAAATGTACATTCCGCAATCCCGGTTAACAAATGCAAATAATTCAGCGGGATTAGAATTATAAAAATCGGCTGCACCAAGGCCAAATTCAAAGATAATAACCGGTTTACAGCGCTTTAGGGTCTCCATACCACCTTTCATCACCTTGAATTCTGCCCCTTCCACATCTATTTTCAGAAGATCGATCTTCATGTCGCCCGGGATAAAATTGTCAAGCAAACCTGTTTCAACATTAATCTGATTGATTTCCACATGCTTGCCATCGTATTTGCGTTTCTTAATGCCACTGTAAGCCGGGGCATTGACAACATGTTGAAATGTAGTGGTACCTGTGTGATCGTAAAGTGCAGTGGGATAAATGTTCACGTTTGGATCAGCAGCATATTTCGACGTCAGTTCCTGAAATAGTTCAGGAATCGGTTCAAACCCGAATTTAATCCCCCTTGGTGCTCCTTTGATCATCTGATCAAGGATTTCACCTTTATGACAACCTATGTCGATACAATTGGAATCCGGCTTCAGGCTCCGTTCGATTATTTTTAAAGAATAGGCATCGTATTTCTGGTTGCGGGTTAACGCAATATGGAAGAATAAAAAGATTCGTTTAAGAAGTTGTTTCATCAGCAGGTAAGAACCATTTTTTCAATGCAGCCGCAAAAATAAGACATTTAATCCAAGATTTTTAACTATTTTTGCAGCCCTTTTTAAAATCAATTATCAAAATATTTTTATGGCTACAACAGCGGATATCAGAAATGGTCTTGTCATTGAATTTAACAATGACTTATACAGCATCGTCGAATTTCAGCATGTAAAACCTGGCAAAGGTCCCGCTTTCATTCGAACAAAATTAAAAAGCCTGAAACACGGGCGCGTAATTGCCAACACATTCGATTCAGGAGCCAAGTTGGAAATTGCCCGGGTGGAGCGCAGAAAGTACCAGTATCTTTTCAAGGAGAATTCTGACTATCATTTCATGCATACAGAGACTTTTGAACAGATTTACCTTCCTGATACCATCATCAATGCTCCCCAGTTTTTAAAAGAAGGTCAGGAGGTTGAAATACTTTTTCATGCAGATACTGAAACAGCCCTCACCTGTGAACTTCCTCCATTTGTGATTCTGAAAATAATCTATACCGAACCCGGAATGAGGGGCAACACAGCCACCAACACCCTCAAAGACAGCACTGTTGAAACTGGTGCCATTGTTAAAGTACCCCTCTTTATCGGCGAAGGTGAAACAATCAAAGTTGATACACGTACCGGTGATTATTCTGAGCGGGTGAAGGTTTAGAATATCGAATATTGAATATCGAATACTGTTGCATTTGGGCTGTGTTTTGTGAATTAAATTCTGATAAATGAAATTTCCTTCTGCACTAAAGTTGTCTGAGATTGCCGCAATCCTGAAGGCAAAGCCTGTTGGTGATTCTGATTTCCTGGTAACAGGGATGAATGAGATCCACATGGTCGAAGCCGGTGACCTCACATTTGTTGATCATCCAAAATATTATTCGAAAGCATTGGATTCAAATGCCACGACAATTATCATCAACAAAGAGGTGGAGTGTCCACCAGGGAAAACACTGCTTATCAGCGAAAAGCCGTTCGACGACTATGTTTCACTTGCCATCCATTTCCGACCGTTTGAAAAGGCTGTCTCTGCAGTCAGTCCAAGCGCAGTAATCGGAAATGGAACTGTAATTCAGCCAGGGGCTTTTGTCGGAAACCATGTAACAATCGGTGAAAACTGTATTATCCATGCCAATGCCAGCATTTACGACCATTCGGTTATTGGAAACCATGTAATCATACATTCAGGGGCAGTTATAGGAGCAGATGCCTACTATTACCAGAAACGGCCTGATGGTTATAAGAAACTGGAGTCCTGTGGTCGGGCAGTACTTGAAGATCATGTTGAAATCGGGGCAAATACGACCATAGACAAAGGCGTTTCGGGCGATACCGTCATTTCACGCGGGACTAAATTTGACAACCATGTTCAGGTTGGTCACGATACCTATATCGGGAAAAATTGCCTTATTGGAGCATTTTGCGCCATTGCCGGTGTAACCAGGATCGAAGATGATGTAATACTCTGGGCAAGTGTTTTGGTTAATAAAGACCTGGTAATCGGTAAAGGTGCTGTGGTACTTGCAGGTTCAGGCACAGAAAAGTCACTTGAAGGAGGCAAAACATATTGGGGCGTGCCGGCAATAGAAGCAAGGAAAAAATGGCGTGAAGTCGCAGCACTGAAGATGCTCCCGGATATTCTTAGCAAATTAAGATAGTTTCTATATTTCACCCAAGAGATAAGACAACTCTCACCTGTCACCGGTCACCTGTCACGTGTCACGTTTAATGTCAGCAACCTTACCTTCTCCCGAATAAATATCGAGTGCAACAATGGCTGCCATAAATCCCCAAACCGGAACAGATGCTTTATCCGTATCCAGGAAATTATTCATGGTTCCGTGCATAAAGTAGGTTAGCAGTGCCAGCATGAGTGAGAGACTCAGCATTTTGACTTCCGGATCGATGGAATTCCGGTACACACGCATGGCCGCCACAATGAATGTTCCTATCAAAACAAACACCAGTATCATCCCGGGCAATCCCTGCTCAGCAAGTGGGCCTATATACTCGCTGTGAGCGTTTCCTTTGTCGCCAGCATTTGTACTGATCAGTGTCTTCTCTTTGGCTCGCTGGAAAGGTGCATATTCAAACTGGTATGTTCCCGGACCATAACCGAATACCGGCCTGTCTTCGAACATCCTTAATGCAGATTGCCAGCGGTTAATGCGTTCAAGGTTGGAATTATCCGTTGAAATATTTAAAATGGATCGGAGGTGCTCAACGAAATTGGCTGATGGACCTTGCCGGTTTTTCTCAAGACGGTCAAGTATCTGAAATGAAAACAGATAAAAAAGAATACCAAAAATGGTTGAAACAAAAAGGATCCATTTGAATTTAATTTTGAAGAGAACAATAAACAGCACACCTACCGCAAATGCAAGGCTGATCCATGCAGCTCGACTGTAAGAAAGAACGAGCGCCATCAGCAATATGGCAAGTACCAGGAATGAGAAAAACCGGGTTGTCTTTGAATAGACCTTACTGAAAGTGAACCCAAAAAATATCGGAATATAGAGTGCTAAAATCACACCATAAGCGGTATGGTCATTGTAAAAAGGTTCCATAACCCAATGGCCGGCCTTCTCATCAAATCCCCACAATGAGTGATTGTAGGTGGTATATGCGATCACGCCAATTAGAGGGATCGTGTAAAACCAAATGAAAAGCCTGATATTCGACCTTTTACGAAAAAGTTGGATTCCAAGGATAAAGAAAGGAACGACAAACCAGAGGCGTGCAAGCAAATGTTTGAAGGACACAAGTGGCAAATCACTGGTCATGCTTGTGATCAGCATCCACATCAGTTGGAGACCAATCACAATTGTTAATGGATGACCCCATATTTTTTTCTCAACCTCGTTGCTATAAAATAATTTGATGATAAAGATCAACAAAACTCCCAGCATCATTGGTTCTGAAGGCATCGATACGCCAACGTTAAATTCAAACTGAGTAATGTTAATGGCAACCGGGGTCAGCGCCGTAATCAGCAACAGTACCTTGTCAAGTGAATAAAAATAGAGGTAAAGTATTATCAGAAAGAGAGGAAAAAAAAGCAACCAATAGATATCCCGGAAAATCAGATAGCAATTCAATCCAATAAATATCGCACTCAGCATATAAAGGATGGTAATCCTTTGATTGCTTCCGGTAAGGTAGCTTTTTATTTCTGCAAGTTTAACCATCATTGCCATCTGTTGACAGGCTGCGGAATTTGCCACGTTCAATCAATCCAATGATCAGAACAGCCATAAAGAAGGCAGCCAGGGTGCTGAATACCACAATAAGCCAGCGGATGGGATAGGCCTTTTTGTCGGCAACAAAAGGCTTGCTAAGTACATTCACATAAGTATATTCCCGGTTGTAATCCAGCAGGGCACGATCTGCATCCAGTTTCATCGCACTGAATGTACCTGATTCGGACTTGATCATTTCACCGAGTACCAGCATTTCACCACCATTTTCTTCCAGGTTTTTCTTCATCGCCTTTGCCTCGGCCGAACGGACAGAACCTCCGCCGGTACTCAGGTATGCGCGCATCACTTCGCGGGTTTGTGCTTCATACTGAAGAATTCCATATTTCATTCCAAGTTCCTGTGTTCTGGTTTTCAAAGAGTCCATATAAACCTTCTTCACGCCCATGATATAGTTGTAGTTGGAGACAACCTCGCCGAATTTCTGTTTGTGCATTGCCCTGATCTTTTTGTTGTAAGCATCAAGCATGGCATTGATCAGGTCGCGCGCCATCATTGGATCCTTATCAAGAATCTCAATTTCAACGGCTTCAAAGGGTGTTTTGTTGACATGTACCCGTTGACTATAAATCCAGCTAAGTGTGCTTTCAAAATGCTTGTAGGCTGAGTCCAGTTCCCAGTGTTTTGCCAGGTTAAACTGTTTCACTAAAGAATCTCTGATATCCCTGGATTGGAAAATTTCGACACTTTGCTCTGTTTCGCTTTCATCGGAATAAGGAGAAACATTGGATGGATAAAGCAGACAAGTGGATTTATAAAGAGGTGTAATGAATATCGGACTTGAAAACAAGGCAGAAAGGAGGATTGCGGCAATAATGACAACAACAAGCTGAATCTTCCACTTAAGTACGACATCAATAATATTTTTACTGCTGAAAAAACTGTCCATATATTGGATTTTATTTTATGATTGCCCTATCTGAAATTTTTTGTGGGAATTATAGTCTGATATTTTTTCCATGACCATGATCACGATGATCGACATGAAAAGTGCAGCAACAGTAGAAACCATGATGATAAGCCAGCGCAGGGGGTAAGATTTGCGTTCAGCCTTATAGGCATCGCTCACGATAAATTTCTGAGGAAGATTTTCCTCGGCATCTACTTTTGCCTGTTTGTATTTTGTCTCCAGCAAAATCAGCTGTTCCGTTTTAAATTCCAGTGAGTTCTTGAGCGCCATATAAATGCCACCGTATTTACCCAAAATATCGAGTTTCTTCTGCAATGCAGCCTGAGCCGTGCGGTTCCCATTCATGGTGGCGATGGCATGCTGTTGATTAAGGACCTGTGACTGGTATTCAACATCATTTACGCCCAATCCCCCTAAGGTGATCAGGGAATCGACAATTTTATCCTTCTCGGCTTTCATCGAGTTGTATTCAGCCTCAACCACACTGAACCCTTTGACAGAACGCTGACGCATCATGTCATTTTTTGCAGAGTCGAGCAATGAGGCAATGGTGTTGGCTATATCAGCAGCCACCTGAGGGTCTTTATCATAAACAGATATTTGGACTGCCATGAATTCTGTTCGCCTGAAGGTGATGTTGTTGTCGTATTCTTTGAAGAGATTCGAATATTTCACATCGGATGTACTGTCGATGTCATAATGTCGCATCAGGTCAAATTTACGCATAACACGATCGCGTATTTTATTCGAATTCAGTATCTGAAGCAGTTGTTCGGCCTGGTCGTCCTCGCCAAAAGCAGTAATATCCTGTCCTTTTACCGACTGCTCATTAAGCAATGATTTCGAGATTGAACTACTGCTTGCGGGAAACATGATCACTGTGGACCTGAATTTGGGCGTGATGAACCAGGGGGAGGAAAAAAACCAGGAACATACCAGGGCAACAATCATTACAATGAACAAGGGTTTACGCCATTTGTAGAGAAAAATTACGAGGTTTGACGAGTCGAAATCTTCTCCTTTTTTCATTTCACTGGCCATAGATGACTTTTCAAAATTGGTGTCAAAGGTAGGCAATAATACGGAATGTGCAAAAGTAAGTTACATGGAAAGGCTAAATAATCAGCGGTCTTCACGCAAAATCTTAACCAGGGCGCCGAAACTCCACAGACGTAAAAAGGCGGCCAGGATAACCGACGAAAGAAGCATCAGGGCAAAGTTACCCATCCATGCATAATTGACCGGAAGGAACGCATATGGAATAACCATTACTTTGGAAATCAAGTTGAATGTAATTACCCCGCACAAAAACAACAGGAGGGTGAGCAGGTATCGGTAATTGACTTTGAATTTAAAAATTCGTTGTACAATCAGAACCTGAAGAATGGCCATGGTGAATTGAGTAACCAGACTGGAGATGGCAGAACCGGGAGCCAACATTATGGGGATGAGCATGTAATTAAGAATAAGATTGATCAACAACCCGGAAAATGCTATCAGGTTGAGTTGCCTGAGGTTGCCATTGGCAGTAAGCAGTGTGCCAAAGATGTAGGTAGTAGACACTGCGATAAAACCCGGTATCAAAAGGCGGAAAACTTCTGTAGATTCCTGAATGTGTGTATCATACAAAAGATCCATCATTTCATAACTATAAAAAAAAGATCCAAACCCGACAATGATGGCCAGGGTGATAATAAGTGTAAATGACAACTTGAGCATGTGCTCGATGGGCTGCTTTTTTTTGATCATTTTTGAGAAGATCGGAACGAGAAGTACCCCAAAAAGATAGGCAATCATATTTGCCGCATCCAGCAACCGGAATCCGGAAGCATATATACCAACCTGCTCGTTTCCTGTCTCCTTGGGAAGCAGGTATTCCATCATCACCGGATCCAGGCGGTTGTACCAGGTCATCAGCAAAACCAGCAATGCAAAAGGTAAGCTCTGCTTCATGATCATGAGGAAAAATGGCCAGTTCCAATTCAGTTTGCGAAACCGTGCCTTTTTAACAACAATGATAAAGGCCAGGGCAGCAGTGATGGAATATGCAGCAGTTTGCGAATAGACAAACCACTCAACGCGGAAAGGCACTGCAGTCAGATGTCCCCATAGTAAAATGCCGCAGAAAAGAATCATCAGCAAACGGTCGAGTACCGACAACATGCTGTCGGTTTTGAACATCATAAAGCCCGAAATATTCGATCGCAGGTATAGAATGAAAGACAATAAAAACTGGTTCAGAGCAAGCCAGCCCAACAGTCTGAACTGTTCAGCATTGTACTTCAGAATCAATGCAACAGCAAATGCAATGATGATATAAGTAAGGCCCAGAAGCAGTTTCAATACCAGAATCCCGGAAAAATGCTTGTTCAGCAGGTGGTTGTTCTGAGCAATATTCCGGTTATTAAAGTTGGTGATCCCAAGGTCGAGAATGATATTAAACAGAAAGGAAAAATTCAGAATTACAAAATAAAAGCCATAATCCCCTACCCCAACAATTCTTTGTACGGTTAGGTCTATCCCAAAAATCCATACAGGTTTAATGAGAAGATTTAAAAAAAGGAGTAACCCCAGGTTTGTCAGGAACTTCCGCTGCATGAACCAAGAATAAAAGTTACCAGGAGCGGTAACTTTTTATTATAACTCAAAAAAAATTCAGATATTTGCTACAAAGTTAAGAAAATTAATGAACATCGCTGTTAATACCCGGCTGCTTATACAGAACAGACTCGAAGGAATCGGTTGGTTTACGTATGAATCCCTGAAACGTATTACGACCCAACATCCTGAACATCAGTTCTTTTTCATTTTTGATCGGGACTATGATCCTGAATTTCTGTTTGCTGATAACATCACACCGATCATTCAGTACCCGCATGCCCGCCATCCTGTGCTCTATTATGCCTGGTTTGAGTATTTCATTCCCAAACTCCTTGAGCGTATTAAACCAGATCTTTTTCTGTCACCCGACGGGTTTTTATCTTTAAAAACCCCGGTGAAATCAATGGCGGTTTTTCACGACCTGAACTTTGAACATTATCCTCAGGATATTCCTTTATGGACACGCAGATTTTACCGGCAGTATTTTCCAAAATATGCTGCAAAAGCTGCACGTATTGCTACCGTATCAGAATATTCCAAGGCTGATATCGTGAAACAATACAGGGTACCAGCAGAAAAGATTGATGTTGTATTCGACGGGGCCAACGATGCTTATCACCCATTGACCAAACAGGAAAAGCTGAAAGTTCGCGCAGCTTACAGCAATGGGCTCCCCTATTTTATTTTCATCGGTTCATTGCATCCGCGAAAAAACCTGGTGAACCTATTCCGTGCATTCGATCTTTTCAAGAAATCGAATCCTTCCGATGTAAAGTTGCTGATTGTCGGGGCTAGGAAATGGTGGACACGAGACATCGACCTTGCCTTCAACAGGATGATATACTCCGATGATGTAATTTTCACCGGACGTCTTGACATCAACGAACTCGCGAATGTTCTTGGTTCAGCCATTGCCCTTACTTATGTATCCTATTTCGAAGGATTTGGCATCCCGATTGTGGAGGCGTTCCGCTGTGATGTGCCGGTCATCACCTCCAATGTCACTTCCATGCCTGAGGTTGCAGGCGATGCTGCCATACTGGTGGATCCATTTGATCCGGAATCCATTGCAGAAGCATTGTACAAGGCATACCAATACGAAAGTATCCGGGAAGAGCTGATTATCAGAGGTCGCCGCCGAAGGGACATGTTCTCATGGCAGCAAACTGCCGACCGTTTGTGGGAATCTATTGAAAAAGCTGTTAAATCCTGACAATGATGAACATCCTTTTGCTGGGTTCGGGTGGGCGCGAGCATGCATTGGCATGGAAACTATCTCAAAGCCCACTACTTAAAAAATTATATATTGCCCCTGGAAATGCCGGGACCTCGAAAACAGGGACCAACCTGGAACTTGATTTAACTGATTTCAGCAGCATCAAGGTTGCCGTATTGGCCAGGAACATCAACATGGTGATTGTCGGCCCTGAAGATCCGCTGGTGAATGGCATCCATGATTTCTTTCTTGCAGACCCGGAGATTCAGCATATTCCAGTGATCGGACCAATAAAAAAAGCTGCCATGCTGGAAGGCAGCAAAGATTTTGCCAAGCAGTTTATGAACAGAAATGGAATACCTACTGCCCGGCACCAAACTTTTGATGTTACGACTCTGGATCAGGGAATCGAATTTCTTCATTCACTCACAGCACCTTATGTGTTAAAAGCCGACGGCCTCGCATCCGGAAAAGGAGTCATCATTTGTAAATGCCTGGAAGAAGCAGTTAAAGAGCTCCGGCACATGCTTGAGGATGCCAGTTTCGGTGCCGCCTCTCAACAGGTAGTCATCGAAGAATTTCTGTCTGGCATTGAGCTTTCGGTGTTTATTCTTACCGACGGGAAAAATTACCTGCTTCTTCCCGAAGCCAAAGATTATAAAAAAATCGGAGAAGGCGATACCGGTCCGAATACAGGCGGAATGGGGTCAATTTCACCGGTTCCTTTTGCTGATGAGGTCTTCATGGAGAAAGTAAAACAACAAATCATACTGCCTACCATGAGCGGATTGCTTGCAGAAGGAATTGAATATAAAGGATTTATCTTCTTCGGATTGATCAAGGTGGGCGAAGATCCGTATGTTATCGAATACAACTGCCGTTTGGGCGATCCTGAAACCGAATCGCTGATCCCACGCCTCAGAAATGATCTCGTTCAGTTGTTTAAGGCGGTGGCAAATCAGTCACTGGATACTGAAACAATCTCGGTGGATCCCCAATTTGCAGCTTCTGTGATGCTTGTTTCAAACGGATATCCTGAAGCTTATGAAAAGGGAAAGGTCATTGCGGGCGAAGAGAAAGTGAATGACAGCCTGGTATTTCATGCAGGAACCAAATTGAATGACGAAACGGGTAAGGCAATTTCGAATGGAGGACGCGTAATGGCAGTCACATCAATGGGTCTGACAATGAAAGAAGCCCTCGCAATATCATATAAAAATGCCGGGCAAATAACCTTTGGAGGAAAACACTTTCGTACCGACATCGGTTTTGACTTGTAACCGGCGTCCTTAGTGCACTTAAAACTTAACACTTAATCACTTAACACTTATTAAAAGTGTTCATCAAATTTTTTAAATCCAGCTTCTTTATCCAATACTTAGTCATAGGAATTACCGGATTAGGCCTATGGGTCAGCGCATTTCTCAACCCTCCCGGCATGCCTGCACCAGAGGTTCCCGTGCCGCTCTATACCGTCATCTACAATTTGCTTTCCCAGATGCCATTTCTAGCCACTGGACTTGGCTTTACCATTGTGATCGCAGAAACCTACTGGCTTACCCGGATATTGAGCTACCATGAACTTGTTCTGAAAAACTCTTCACTTTCTGCCTTGGTTTTTCTGGTCATGATGAGTTTTCTCCCTGGTCAGCTTACCCTCAATCCCATTAACATTGCCCTGGGGTTTATGATCCTCATTCTATATCATCTCCTGATCTCATATAACCGGCCCGAACACCTTGACAGGATTTTTGCAGCAGGGTTCTTTACTGCTATCGCCAGTATGTTCTATTTACCGTTTATCCTGTGGTTTATTTTCGTAATTATCAGCTTCCTGGTGTTTCGCGCCGGGAACTGGAGAGCCTGGATGGCCGCAATTACCGGGCTTCTCACCCCATTTATCTACCTTGGTGTCTGGTATTTTTGGCATGATGAGTTCATAACCAGGGCCTTAGAGTATAAAATATTTTTCAGTTATGTTCTTGTTTTTCCTAATCCTTTTCACAATGATTTTTGGATACTTTCAGGATTTACCCTTTTGCTGGCGTTGTGGGGAATTATGCAGTTCCGCAGTGGCCCTCAAAAAACAGTTGAGGTTCGGGTAAAAGCCAACATTTTACTCTGGACACTGTTGTTTACCCTGCTATCTTTCTTTTATTCCAGATCGATGGCTATCTTTCATCCGGCACTGGCCATGCCTGCACTGTCAATGGTGATTACAGGAACACTCATCGGGTTAAAAAAGACCAGGCTGGCTGAGATAATCCTCCTGGTCTATTTTTTAAGTGTTTTGTTTAACAATTTGATCATTCACAATCTTTTGTATCGTTGAGGCCTCACCCCATGCTATTAAGTCATTATACAGAAAACCTTATAGAAGCGGGTTGTGACGAAGCGGGTCGAGGCTGTCTCGCCGGACCAGTATTTGCTGCAGCTGTGATACTACCCCGTGATTTCAGGAATGAGATCCTAACTGATTCAAAACAACTTTCCCGGAAACAACGTGAAAGGTTGCTCCCTGTCATTGAATCCAATGCCATTGCCTGGGCTGTGGCCAGCATTGATGCAGGAGTCATCGATGAGATTAATATCCTCTGGGCTTCTATCCTTGCCATGCACCGGGCTGTTGATCTGTTAAAAACCCGGCCGGAACTCCTGCTGATTGACGGAAACCGGTTTAAGCCTTATTTCGGAATTCCACATAACTGCATTGTAAAAGGAGATGAAAAAATTCTGTCAATTGCTGCAGCATCAGTATTGGCAAAGACTTACCGCGACGAGTTCATGTGCCGCATCCATGCAGAATACCCTGCTTATGGCTGGAACAGTAACAAGGGATATCCTTCTAAAAAACACCGGGATATCATTGCTGAAATTGGAATAACCCCCTATCACAGAAAAACCTTCAGAATGTTGCCATCACATTAAGTGCGCCAGTCCGCCTGTATTCGACAACCAATTAACAATTCACCTTTAAGCTATTGATAACTTTTTCGTCATAATTTATTTCTTCACCATACCTTTGCCGCGGTTTTTCCAACAAAAACCATCAATGAGGAATTTCAGAACCATTCTGATTGCAGTAGCAGTGATTATTGCTGTGGCAGGTTTTTCCTGGCTCGGCTACACCCTGTATAATAAATTCCAGCGCCCTTCTGAATCACCCTTCAATGCAATTCCGGGAAATACAGCACTGATCATTCAGCTGAATAAAGCAGGTAACCTGCTCGAAGAACTTAACAGGTCAAATCTGCTTTGGCGGGCACTTTCACGCTTCCCAGGCATCAATACAGTAAAAAACGAGCTTCATTATGTTGATTCTACGAGCCGGAAAAATGAAAAAATCAATAAAATTTTCCAACAATATAACATCCTGGTATCAATTACCCTAAGTGGCCGGAACAATTTCGGGGCACTTTATCTTGCCTCCGTTGCCGGAAGAGATCCAGAATCATATATTCTTGAGTTTATCAATGAGATAAACACCGGCAAAGCGATCCTTTCAGAAACTCCATATTCTACTGTCACCCTGCACCGGATTCAGTCAGGGGGGAGCCGGGAAGCATTTTATTTTGCGGTGCTCAAGGGGGTTTTTATGGGGAGTTTCCATGCCGACTTAGTGAAACGGGCCATTGACCGGCTTTCACTGAATACGCCCATGGCTGCTTCCGCCGGATTCAGGAAAGTTCAGGCAACAGCAGGAAAAAAAGTTGATGCAAACATCTATATTAACTATCGCTTCTTTTCACTCGTACTGTCAAAAATAACGCAGGAAGATAATCTTCCCGACTTGCTGAAATTTTCGAATTTCGCCGACTGGAGCGGGCTCGACCTTATTATAAAAAAGGATGAACTGTTATTTAACGGCATCACAGTTGCTTCTGACAGCAGCCAGCAGTTTCTCTCACTCTTCACCGATCAAACTCCCCAGACCAAAGAGATTGCCTCCATCATCCCCGAGAAAGTGCTCTATTTTACTGCCCTCGGATGGAGTGACCCCTCCCGTTTCTGCCAACGGTTTCAAAACCGGATGCAGCATGAGGAAAACTTTACCGGAGAGCAAAATGATGTTATTTCACTGATCGACCGGTACCAGCTAAATGTAAGTGAGTATTTTCTCCCCTGGATGGGAAATGAAGGCTGCCTTTTTGTGCTGGAGGACCCGAATTCAGCCATGGAGGTCGGATATACCGGTTTCAAGACCAGAGACTCACTGCTTACGGTAACAACGCTCTTTGCGCTTGCCGATACCCTTGGCATCAGGTATGACTCCTTACATTATAACGGACACAAAATCTACCGGTTGGCCCTGCCTGCATTTATACCCGCTCTTTTTGGTGAATTGTTCGGGAAATATGAAGCCAATTGCTTTACCTTCGTTAAGGATTACATTGTATTCGCCGCCCACCCCAGGGATCTTGAGACGGTTATTGATGCAGTATCAGACCGGGCAACACTTTCAAACGACAGGGTATTCAATGATTTTGAGGTCAATTTATCTGATAAATCGAATATTTTCACCTATTTCAATACCCGTAAAGCAGCAGGTTCATTGAAAAGACTCCTCAACCAGGATCTTTCTGATCAATTGAACCCAATGATGGATACCCTGCGCAAATTTGAATCGGTGGCTTTCCAGTTCAGCAACGCAGGTGGTCAGTTCTATTCAAGTTTCTTCATACGCTACGACCCGAACCTGGGGAGAGAAGGCCCTTTACAATGGCAAGCTGGCCTTGACACGACCATTGTCGGGCAGCCAAAGATCATTAAGACGTCAACTACAGGAAATTCGGCAGTTCTTGTATCCGATATTGCCAACAACCTTTATATGGTCACCAACCAGGGCCATATAGCCTGGAAATTGCATATTATGGGTAAAATGCTGGGAGATATCCACCCTGTGCAGCTTCGCGGAAGTGATTCGTTGTTTTTGCTTTTCAACACAGATACCCATCTCTACCTGCTTCATTCTGATGGCAGGTTTGCAGATAAATTCCCGATGCGTTTTCCGCTTCATGCCACCAATGGGATTACCGTAGCCGATTGGGATAAACGCCTTGATTACCGCATCATGGTTGCATTTCAGGACAACAGGGTATATTGCTTTACCATGGATGGTGTTTCCCAATACGGGTGGAAACGTCCAAACCTTAAAGAGGATGTTACTGAGCCTGTTTCATGTTTTACAGTCGGGAATAAGGATTACATCCTGGTGTCAGGTATTACCGGCAATACTATAATCCTCGACCGTACCGGGGATGAGCAGATTACCCCCGGACCAAAATTCACACATGCCCCGTTATCGGGATTTCATGTGAATAAAACCAATAAAAAAGGAACATTTATTACGACCGGACAGGACGGAAAAGTGATCTTTATACAGGAAAACGGGCACACCACCGAGGTCACAATGAACATATTTTCTCCGGAACACCGGTTTTTCTATGAAGATATCACCGGGAATGGCCAGCCGGAGTTTGTTTTTTCCGATAAAAACAACATTTATTATTACAATCGCAACTATAAATTAGTTTACTCTTATGCATTTCGCCGGGAAATCAGCCACCCTCCTTTCGTTTTGCATGGGAATCAAGGGAAAACCATGATTGGATATGTTGTGCCTGAAACCAATGAACTCTTTCTTTTTGATCAGAACGGGTACCGTGAACTTGAATCAGGCATCCGTGGAAATACCCCGTTTGATGTGGGCTTCCTGGAAAACAATGCCCAGCTGAACTTAGTTGTAGGAGCCGGCAGATTTTTAAAAAACTATCGGTTACCTAAGCCTTAAAACCATTCCTTGTTGTAGCCTGGCACCTTCATAAAGATTATTTTTTTTATACAGAAATTTAAGCCTGAGGCCATACAGTTGTGAAATGTAATAGCAAGTCTCTCCATTTTGAACCTGATGACTTTTTACTGATCCTTTGCGACGTTTTTGCATAAGGTAAACGATCTGACCAGGTTCAAGCGAGGTAGCCCGTGATAAATCATTATATTTGAGTAGATTGGTAACGGTAGTATTAAAATCACGGGCAATGACATACAAATTATCATCCGCTCTTGCTATGATCAGCTGCAACCCATTGTTTTCAAAGACATTGCGGTTACCAATCCCTTTGGCCACAAGTAAAAACCTGTATCTCAAGGCAATATTTTCAATTGTATCCGGATCAACAAGGCTATCGGCCGAAAGCCCTGCAAACAACGTCCTGTCAAAACGGTCAAGGTGGAAGGTCTCTATGGTCTTGATCAGCAGTTGCGGATAGGATGGGTTTGTGGCATAACCCGCGGCCTTCAATCCGTTTGCCCAACCCTTATAATCTATGATGTCAAGGCTGAACAAAGGTTTGTATCGATCACGGGTGGTCAGGAAAAGAGAATGGTCCTTAAATGATTCCAGGGGATTGTTGTACTTCCTGAAACATTCATTTTTTGTTTCATCATCCTTGTAAAATGTCATCCCAGTCCATCCCTTATGGCACTTAATGCCAAAATGGTTTTTTGCCTCTATTGCCAAGGGACTTCGCCCTGCATTGGACTCCAGGATGCCCTGGGCCAGCGTGATACTGGCCGGGATGCGATAATCGAGCATCTCCTTTACGGCAATATCACGATATGTTTCAATATATTGATTTACAATGGCATTATAACCGGCATTCTGTGTATAAACACTGCCGGCGAATAATAAAATCAATATCGGGATATAAAAAAATCGTTTCATTTTAACATTTCTATGTACAGACGGGGCATGCCCCGTCTCTACCTGGATATCAATTCCCGGAAACGTTTACCACGCTCCTCGAAATTTTCAAATTCATCATAACTGGCAGCAGCAGGGGATAGAACGCAGGCATATCCCGCCCGGGTTTCACGGAAAGCAATGGGTTTAAAATCGTCAAACCTGCTGATAAAAAAAACCTTTCTGCCCGGGTGTCCGGCTGTAGAGAGATACTTCCTGATCTGCTGGCCGGCAGGGCCTACCAGTATAAAATTCCTGATATCCGTTTTGTTCAGGAATTCACCCAGCCCGGTGTAATCGACTCCACGGTCAAATCCTCCGGCAATCAAGGTGTCCACCTTGGGAATTGCTTTTACAGCCTCCATGCACGCTTCAGGAATTGTGGCTATCGAATCATTGTAAAAATGGACATTGGCAAACTCTCCAACATATTCAAGCCTGTGTTCCAGTCCTTTGAACGTAGCAACACCATCCCCGATGTTTTCAGGTTCTATTCCGCAGATCATTGAAACATTCACAGCTGCAAGAATGTTTTTCAGATTATGGTCGCCGCGAAGAAACCTGTCCTGATGAATTTTCCACACCGGAGTCATTTTAACTCCATCATTGAAACATACATAGCCATCGTGTATAAATCCGCCTGGATGGATCCTTTGCTGTAAGGAAAAGGGAAAGAAACGGCGATTTTCAACAAATGGAGACAATTGCTTCTGTAAAAGCTGGTCCTCCCAATGATAGATAAGAAAGTCACCCGGTTGCTGATACTTCGTGATGTTGAGTTTTGCAAGCTGATAGTCCTCAAAGCTTTGATAGGCGTCGAGATGTTCCTGGTAGAGGTTCAGCAGGACAGAAATATGTGGCGAAGTCTTAATAAATTCCAATTGGTGGGATGACATTTCAAAAACAATCCTTGTTTCCGGGTTAATCATTTCAATGAAATGAAAAACAGGGTTGCCAATATTTCCCATCAGAAGTACATCTTTGCCGGCGGTCTTGAAAATATGATGAATCAGGCTTGACGTAGTGCTTTTTCCCTTTGTTCCTGTAATGCCTATCACTTGTTTAGCGAAACATTCAAGAAACAGTTCAGTCTGAGAGGTAAACTTTGACCTTGAGATGAAACAGGCTGAAGAAGGTGCTGATTGATTGCCTGCCCCCTCCCCTTCTTTTAACAACATTTGCCAGACCGGGATTCCCGGGGATCTGAAAATCACATCAAATTCAGCAATTTGACCAAGATAACCGTTCCCTGTAATAAATTGAATATTGGTATCATTGAGAATCAGCGGATTTTCCCTGACTCCGTCGCTAAGGTCGGCAATGACCAGTTGTTTATCCGGGAAAACCTTCCTCAGCAGCAAATAGGAAGCTTGTCCTTCCCTGCCGAATCCCAGCAGGACGATGGATTTATGTGCGAACCTTTCACGGATCAGATTTAACATACCAATTGATTATCAATTATTATAGATGCATATACCATTCAATGATATAAAGTCGGATGGAAATTTTCTAGAATTTCCCGAATACCCGGCATCAAATAATGCTCCTCCGAAATCCGACTCATTTCACGAGCAAAATCCATCTTGTCATATTGCAAAAAATTTTCAGAATTCCTGTAATATTCAAGCAGAAAAGGCAATTTAGTATCTTTATTCTGCCTGATGGTTTCACACAATGCCAGGTTCACCTCCCTGATTGTTCCCACACATTCGAAGGGTTTCTCATCTGCAATGCCTGCAAGCTGATCTAAAATTGGCTTCAGGCTGCTGTCAGAAAAAAGACTTTTCCCGAAAATTCTCACCAAATGGTCCTCATCAAGAAAGGGAGATAAAATAATATAGGTAAAGAGACATTTGGCACAAACTCCGCACCATGAATCGGTTTTGCTTCCTGCATTGCAACTTTTAAAAACAGGATGGTACCGGGGAAACTGAGCAAACAGGGAGGCGATCTGCAACTCATTAAGCGGTCGAAGAAAACTGAAATAATTGATATCCTGACTAATCCATTGTTTTACATATTCACGAAAATCGGATTCAAACTCAAACGATTTTGAATACTGGTGGTTGATCTGAGTTCCTTCAATGGTCGCTTCGCTGGCGCTCGATTCATTCGACAAGGCAATATTCCTGTAACCGGTAACCACCGCTGCAAGGACAGTTACAAAAGCCAGCAACGCAGAGAAGGGGGTATGACCGTTTAAAAAACCAGTTTCATTTAACCGAAACAATGTCGGATCAATGGTCCGCTGGATTTCCACCAGTTGATCCATCGCAAAACCCTTTGTATCAATGGTTGCAAGGCTTGCTCCCCGCGCATTCATGATCAGTGGCAAACATCCGGGTTCTGCCCCAAGCAGTTCGAGTGTCACAGCCGAATCTTTGCCTCCGCCGACCGGGATAAGCAGATTATCTACAAGGTGAAAATCCTCAACAGGCAAAAATACTTGTGAGGCAACTTTCACATCCATAAAGCTGTCTTCACTGGTATCAATGGAATTCAGGTAAAAAAATTCTCCAAGGCCATGAAAATACAGTTTTTTCCACCAACTAATTTGTTCGGGACGAAGTCCAAATGGTTTGATAATAAGGGAGGGCGAACAGGTGGCTTTCCAATAACTGATCAGTTCGATCATTCCGAGATGCAAGACGATGTTATCCAGACTGTTTGCAATTTTTTCATCGGCAAGGAAGAAAGACTTCCGTGGTATAAACAGCGTCGGGTAAAACTTGTATTGATCTCCGAGGTTAAAGGTATAACAGATATGAAGACCCAGGGCAGTCAATTCGTACTCCTGCTTTTCAAAGATAAAAAATGGAAATTTTTCGCGTAACTCAAGAAATGTTGACTGTCTGCTTGACCTTGCCATGAATTGGTATTATATTTGTCGGACGTGCCCAACGCAAAAGTAATAAAATTGTAGGAACACCATGGAAAAACCACGCACAAAACCAAAACAGGGTAGCATCCTGATTTCTGAGCCCTCGCTGCGCGATTTCTACTTCCGTCAGTCGGTTATCCTGTTGGCCGAACACAATGACGAAGGCACTTTCGGGGTGATCATCAACAAACCCATTGAAGCAAGGCTAAAAGACATTGTCAAGGGTTTTACCGGTTATAACCTGCCTGTTTATCTTGGGGGTCCTGTAAAAACCGACAGCCTTTTCTTCATCCATACACGCGATGATATCGCCCAGAGTTTACCAATCATGCAGGGTCTTTATTGGGGTGGTGATCTGGATGCCATCAGGGAAATGTTGAAAAAAAAGATCATGTTACCCGACGAAATCCGCTTTTTTGTGGGTTATTCAGGCTGGTCGCCCAATCAGCTTGACCGTGAGCTCAAAGAGAAATCATGGGTACTCTCACAAACAACCGTACCTGAAATCATCAACAACCCTCCTGAGACACTCTGGAGCAACTACCTGAAAAATATGGGTCAGGATTATGCAATTTGGGCAAATTTCCCTGCTGATCCTACTTTTAATTAATCTGACCATAGCCTGAAACCTTCCAGGTTTTAAAAACCTGGAAGGTTTTATCCCCATTTCCCGCCGTCATATTGTTCTGTAAAATCCCTACTTTTGCCGCGGTTTATAAACAACCGGACCCGATTCTGTTTGCAATTGCCTTATGAAGAAAGCTGATGTCGTTGTTTTAGGAGTAATCATCGTTATTTTACTTCCATTTTTTATTTTCCCCTCCGTATTTAATCTGTATCGTGAGCTGAACACTGCCCATGCATACACGATGAGTTTCATTAAGTTCGCCATACTGGCCACATTTGGCGAATGTGTAGGGCTCAGGATCCGGACAGGAGTCTATAATAAACCAGGGTTTGGACTGGTCCCCAGGGCTTTGGTTTGGGGTTTTCTGGGCATAACGATAAAGATTGCCTTTGTGATCTTCGGGGAAGGAGCGCCCATGATGCTGAAAACAATGGGAGTCCATTTCCCTACTATAAATCCTTCAGATGTGCTCAGGCAACCCGGTTTCAGCTGGATAAAATTACTGGCCGCCTTCAGTGTCAGCACCACACTTAACCTCTTCTTTGCACCTGTATTCATGACCTTTCACCGGTTTACCGACAATCACATCGTCAATACATCAGGAACAATCAAAGGTTTTTTCACACCAATCCACGTGAGCGAGTTTATCCGGGAGGGCGACTGGCTTCCCTTCTGGAATTTTGTTATTAAAAAGACCATCCCATTTTTCTGGATTCCGGCCCAATGTCTCAATTTCATGCTTCCCGAAGAGTATCGTATTCTTGTTGCGGCAGTTTACAGCATTATTCTTGGCATCCTTCTGTCACTGGCCAGTATGATGCAGATGAGGAGGCTCTGAGAAGCTTTAATAAAAATGAATATTCATTTTTCATTTGTTCAGAATCGGAAATGAATCGTTAACTTTGGGCTCATATTCATTGTTTTCGAAAATCACATTTCAATGAACACCACGGCCCAGACTCATATCAACTATTACGGCAACAAGCCCGACGGCGAGGTCACATCCTGCGGGAGCAAACGACAGCCAACATCCAGGGCTCATGCAGCCAGAGAACTTTACTTTGAAGCCAAATCCTCGGTTTCCATAGAATTTCCATATTGGTACACCCGTCGATGGGAGGCCCTGGATGGAGAAATACCAATTGTCCGGCGTGCAGAGGCATTGAAAGCTGGTTTTGAACATCTTACCCCGGTAATTTATCCCGGCGAACTGCTAACCATGGGCAAAGCATCCTATCTCCGCGGCTCCTACCCCATGCCCTGGCTGTCGGAAGCGTTTTTCATGGCTGCCGAGGATGACCTTTACAAAGAGGCCCAGGAATCCGGAAAGCTCACCGCCGACAGTTTTACGACCATGGGCAAAGGAGGAGGCAATGTCACAAAGAGTGCTGGCAATGTGATATCCATCGCCGGAAAATTCGGGTTACGACTGGAAGAACTGCCTGCCATGCTGGAAGTGGCAAAAAAATGGAAAAACAAATCGGTTGACGATGTAGGCCACAAATATGAGCAGCTTGTTCCCGGTTACAAGGAAAAGGAAGCACTGATGCGCTCGGTAATCTGCATGTTCGATTCCGGCTATACACTTCCGCAGGGGCGGGAGGTTATGAACTATTATTATCCGCTTCAGTTTGGTATCGATGGGATAATCCAAAGCTGCCATGACAGAATTGCAGAAGTGGCCGGATATCCTGACATGGACCGCATCTATTTCTACAACGCTGTTATCATCACACTTGAAGGCATCAAACATTGGATTGAAAATTATGCAGCAGAAGCAGATTTTCTTGCATCGATCGAAACTGAAGCCAGGCAAAAAACTGAATACCTGGAGATGTCCGAACGGCTTGCCTGGATCGCCTGTAAGCCTCCCCGGTCTTTTCATGACGCATTGCAAATGCTGTGGATCTTCCATGTGGCAGTCCTGAATGAAGATGCCATATCGGGGCTATCCCCCGGCCGTGTAGGTCAGGTACTCTTTCCATTCTGGCAACGTGATATGAAAAATGGCGTGATCGACCGCGAAAAAACCCTCGAATTGCTGGAGTGCATGCGGATCAAATTCACTGAAATAGACTGTTTTGCATCGATGGGCGTGGTTGGCGGAGTCCTCTCCGGGAATACATTCAACAACCTGTGTCTCGGCGGACTGCTAAAAGATGGCACATCTGCTGCCAATGATCTTGAAATTCTCATCCTTGAGGCCGGGATAACCTGCGATACCCCGCAACCCACACTGTCTCTCCTGTACGATGAAAAACTTCCTGAAGAGTTTCTTTTAAAAGGTATCGAATGTACAAAAACCGGTACCGGCTACCCTGCATGGATTAACAACCAGGTAGCAATGGAGTTTCTGCTTGGAAACTATGGCCATGAGGGATTGCATCTCGAAGAGGCCCGCGCATGGGCAATAGGAGGCTGCCTTGAAACATCTCCCGGCAGCTGGATGCCACTTGAACTTGACAATGAAATTCACTGGATACCAGGAGGTTCTGCTCCTGCCACCAGCGTTGGCGTACACTTTCTGAACCTTCCGAAATTACTGGAAGTTGTCATTTTCAATGGCATGGATATGCGAACGGGTCAACGGATTTTTCCGCCGCATGGATATAACCTGGATGATTACGCCGAAATCTGGCAGGCCTTTAAGGATTATTTCAGCCGGGCCTGTCATGTGCTGACCCTGGCAAACAACATCCAGCATGACGCCTGGCGGAAAATTTCCCCCTCTCTGGTCAATTCAATGCTGAAGCCTGATTGCCTTACAAAAGGAAAAGATATCGGGCAAATGGGCTGCCGCTACAATACAACTTTCAATATCGAGACCTGTGGTACAACGAACCTGGTAAATTCACTGGGTTCGATGAAAAAAAACATCTTTGCAGAGCATAATTACACCCTGGATGAATACCGAAAGGCAATCCTGGCCAATTTCGGATACAAAACTGCGAAGGAAACCGGTTCCTGGTCGTTAATCGATCAGGTTCCCGGCGAGGACCATCATCTCTGGAAAAAAATCCACCGGCAAAGTCTAGATGCACCTAAATTCGGTAACGACAACCCATTTGTTGATAACATCCTTAAGGAATGGGAAGAGTGGTTCTGTAAAATGGCACATAACTACCGGTCGCTCTACGATCAGCCGATGTATGCCTGCCAGATATCTGTATCCACTCATGGACCAATGGGGGCCGTTACATTGGCCGGCCCCGACGGGCGGTTAAGCGGCACAACTTTTTCGGACGGATCCGTTTCAGCATATCCCGGCACTGACAAGAATGGTCCTTATGCCCTGTTTAACTCTGCTACGTGCTGGAACCACGCCGAATCACAGAATTCACAACTCAACATGAAGATCCATCCTTCCGTTGTCAGAGGCAGGGAAGGATCACGGAAATTTCTGGAACTGATCCGTGCCTATCTTCGTAAAGGTGGCTTCCACGTGCAATTCAACATCGTCGATTCACGGATGCTTAAGCAGGCACAGGCCGACCCGGATAAATACAGGAGCTTGCTTGTCCGCGTTGCCGGATTTACCCAGTACTGGGTTGAACTTGGAAAACAGATCCAGGATGAAGTGATTTCCAGAACAGAATATGAGGAATTTTAGCTGACCAAACAATAATAGAATCATGGAAGACCTCTTTTGTAAAGATTGCACCTATTACCTGCCTGTGGATGTTTTCAGGGGGATTTGCAAACTCAGTAAGGAAAAAATCAGTCCTGATAAACCGCTTTGTGAAAAAGGAAAACAAATCCCCAAGTGCAGGTTCTGTAAAAGTTATACAGCTGAAAAGGAGTACCTGGGGAAATGCCAGGGGACCATCCTGGCCTATCCCGACATGATCGCCAGCAAATGCGCCGACTTTCAATGGAACAATCAAAACTGAGCAGTGGCATTATTTTCGATATCCAGGGGTTCTCTGTTCATGACGGTCCCGGCTGCCGTACTTTAATTTTTTTCAAGGGTTGTTCACTGGAATGTTCCTGGTGTTCCAACCCGGAAGGAATTTCCTTTTTTCCTGAGCCGCTTTACCGCCTCTCAAAATGCACATTCGACGGTTTGTGTATGCATGCTTGTTCAAAAGGAGCAATATCCTCCAGTTGCAACATCGAAGGTGATCAATTGCACTTTGACAGGAAGTTTTGCGCACTTTGTCTGACTCACGATTGTGCCAAAGCATGTTGTTCCGGGGCGCTTAACATCGGAGGATATGAAATTTCTGCAGAAGACCTGTATGCCAGGATCAAACGCGACCGCCAATACTGGGGTAGCGGAGGTGGAATTACACTTACCGGTGGAGAACCATTTATGCAACCGGAGTTTGCATCTGATATCCTGAAAACATGCCATGATGCCTACATTCATACAGCAGTTGAAACCTGTGGCAATGTTCCCTGGGAAAATTTAAAAAAATCCTTACCCTATATCGACTGGATATTTTTCGATTTGAAGTCTATGACAGACTCACCCACTTTGTCCGCCCGTCCACCCGTCCACATGTCCGCTTGTCCGTCTGTTCCCCTAATCCTTGAAAATGCCCGCCGAATTGCCAGAGAATTTGCAGGACGCCTGATTTTCAGACTACCTGTAGTCCCCGGATTTAATGATGATACCGCCAACATCTCTTCCACCGCCCGTTTTATTCAATCAACCGGGCGCAATGAGATCAACATCCTTCCACTTCATCACCTTGGAAGAGAAAAATACAACCTCATCGGTAAAACATATTATACAGAAGATTTTATCATCCCGTCACCCGAAGATCTTCATGAAATCAAACAACAATTTTCATCACTGGGAATCAAGTGCTATACAGGGAGTGAAACCCCTTTTTAACATCTGGCTTTCTGTCATTCTTTTGCTCCTCCTCCATTCCCTGGCCGGGTTTTCAGAAGGAACAAAACAGGTTGCACCTTTTGATACTGCACAGGGGAAACTCTGTATTGACAAGTCACGCAACGATTTCGGGTTCTTCAATGCCAGTCCTGAATTCAGGATTAATATTTACATCGCCGATCCGGCTGAAAAAATTTGTTTTGGCCTGGGTAAAATCCTGCAGGTTGATTCTACCGTAATTGTTCAGTTCCAGTTAAGAGATCCTGCAGGCAATATTGTGCTTGGTCCATTTCAGCTTCCCAAATCAGGCCCGGGATTTATCAGCACATATGACCAGGACACAATCGGTCCGTTTCCGGCAGACAACGGGTATAATCCCATTGAGTATCCTTCTCCTATCCGCGGGAATTATTCACTCGAATTCTATTACCCTCCCGACCTGGCTGGCACCTATTCCATGAGCAGGTATGTCAGGTTTGAATTCTTTGATATAACGGTGCTGGATGCCTCCGGCAAGCCGAAAACGGGTCGTTTATGGTCAAAGGCCTGGCAATTTAATTGCGGAGTGGTGGAACCTCCGCCGACTGACAGCCGCTTCTTTGGAACTGTATATATCCTGTCTGACGACAGCATTGTAACAAGCGTTAACTGCAATGGGTTTGTCGGAGGGACGTTCTCTATTTCCAGCAATGAGACAGGATGCTCAACCACCGGAAATATTGCCACAGACAGGCAATCACACACCGGGTTCCACACATATCCTCAATACAAGGTTTTTTTGACAGACCCCGACAGTACAATTTTCCCTACCGGAAGGGCAAAACCGGGCATCAACCTTCCAATCATGGTAACCAACGATTGTGCAACCGGTTCAGTGGACCTGGGGGTGCGGGTATCACACGACGGACTGATTGAGCTTTTGGTCGAAGTTGTTCCAGGTCCCGGGGCGGACCCTCGGGATGTAAAACTCACAGCCAATATCCTGGCCAATCCAGGGGGAAATGGGTATAACATCATCCACTGGAATGGGAACGACGGGTTGGGGAACCCGGTGACCAATGGTGTAACAGTCAGATCAACAGTCAGGTTCATCCGCGGCATCACCCATCTTCCGATCTATGACATTGAATACAACGACAATGGTTATATCGTGGAGGTGGTGAGGCCCCCGGGACCAAAACCAGAGATATACTGGGACGACAGGTTGTTGCCCGGGGTCATCTCTGCCAACCTCAATGGCTGTACCGACCTGACCGGATGCCATTTGTGGGATATCGAAACCGGTGATACGAATACAATCAATTCTTGGTGGTATGTTTCAAGGTCCATTACCCAGTCCCTCAATTTCCAGGTTAAAAGAATTCCCGGGCAGCCCGGGAAGATAAGCGGCAACAATGTTTTCTGTGAAGGAGGAGTTGCCATGACTTACACCATCAGGCACGACCCCGGTGCCTCTTCATACACCTGGTCCTATTCAGGCACGGGTGCCACTGTTATTTCCAATGACACAAGTTCCCTGGTCACATTCGATACATCCGCCACCTCGGGAACGCTGGCGGTTTATGGAACCAACACTTGTGGTGACGGCCAGGAATCTGCACTTCAAATCTTTTTCTATCCTCCACCCCAGGTATCCCTTGCAGCGTTTGACACAATCTGTTACAATGAACCCGCATTGGTACTCACCGGTGGAAACCCGGCGGGAGGAGAATACAGGATCAATGGTACTGCCGCTGCAAGTATAGACCCGCTGATCAGTGGAACAGGAAACCACCTCATTTCTTATCGTTATACTGATTCCCATGGATGTGACAACTCCGACAGCACTTCAATTTTCATTAAGACCGGAACGGAGTGCGAAATCGTGATCCGGTTGCCCAACGCTTTTACCCCAAATGGAGATGGATTGAATGACAACTTTCGACCTTTTACAAATAATATCAGGCAATACAGCATGAACATTTACAATCGTTCCGGCCAACTGGTTTTCACTTCCACACAGCCCGAACCCGGGTGGGATGGCACCCTGAAGGGTGAGTTATGCCCTGAAGGGAGTTATGTTTTTGTCGTTGTATATCAGTCCTCGCTTTCACCACCTGAAAATTCCACCCTGACCGGAAATGTGGTCCTGATCAGATAGCTGTTTGGATTACTGTAAAAAGTGGATACAAATTAATTTTCAATAACCTTTTCCATATCATTGGATTGTTGAAAAATTTTCTTCAATTTTGTTGCCTGCTATTCTGAATACTAACACCTCATACCCCATCAACTCATGAAAGAGACTCCCATCAGTTACGATGTTGTTCAGCGACATATCCTTCAAAGTAAAATCCGGAATATAGGCAAAGCTACTATCCGGGAGATCAAGAAACTAATAAATGGGATCGAGGTAGAGACCGGGGAAAAGTTCATCCGGATGGAAATGGGGGTGCC
Organism: uncultured Draconibacterium sp.; assembly: GCA_964355945.1. GTDB lineage: Bacteria > Bacteroidota > Bacteroidia > Bacteroidales > FEN-979 > CAIVAT01. Next base: position 104,318 of record CAYHGE010000002.1, on the reverse strand, counting down.
CGGTCTTCCTGCAACCGCCATCGGCCTGCAGGCGGAGATTGAAGCGCTTCAGAAAGGGGTAGCAGCAATATATCCTGACATTGAAGGAGTTCCCATACTTAAAAAGGAGGCAGCCCGGTTTGTCAAACTTTTTCTTGACATTGATGTTGATGCGGCTAATTGTGTTCCCACGGTCGGCAGCATGCAGGGCGGTTTTGCTGCATTCCTGACTTTTTCAAAGATCCACCGCGATAAAGATACGACCCTCTTCATCGATCCGGGTTTCCCGGTTCACCATCAGCAACACAGGGTGCTGGGTCAGAAATTCGAAACGTTTGATGTGTATAATTATCGTGGAGACAAACTCCGCGACAAACTTGAAAGCTATTTTTCGAAAGGAAATATTCATTCGGTGCTCTATTCTAATCCGAACAACCCTTCCTGGATATGTTTAACAGACAAGGAACTCAGGATTATCGGTGAACTTGCCACAAAATATGATGTAATCATCATCGAGGACCTTGCCTATTTTGCAATGGATTTTCGTAAAGATTATTCAAAGCCGGGTGAACCGCCTTACCAACCCACTGTTGCAAAATACACCGATAATTTCCTTCTTCTGATCTCAAGTTCAAAGGCTTTCAGTTATGCCGGTCAGCGTATCGGGCTGATGGTTCTTTCCAATAAACTGTTCAACACCAAAGCACCGGATCTGCTCCGTCACTATACCTCCGATATCGTTGGCACCGCCCTCATTTACGGAACGGTTTATGCATTAAGCGCCGGCACCACCCATTCAACCCAATATGCACTGGCTGCCATGCTCAAAGCAGTAAATGACGGCGAACTCGACTTCGTGGAAGTTGTAAAGGAATATGGCGCCAAGGCGAAAATCATGAAGAAGATGTTTATCGACAATGGGTTCACCATCGTTTATGACAGGGATGAAGATGAACCCATTGCAGATGGGTTCTTTTTCACCGTTGCATACAAGGGCTTTACCGGTGAGGAGCTACTCCAGGAATTGATCTATTATGGGATCAGCGCCATCACCCTCAGCATCACCGGAAGTGAACGTACAGAAGGCATCAGGGCTTGCGTTTCGCTTGTAAAACGCGAACAATTTCCGGTGCTGGAAGAAAGACTGAATAAATTCCGGGAGAACCACTTAGGTTAAAGCTATAGAGAATGACTAAGGCATAAGATTAAACCAGTTCTAAATTAGACAATCTGCCTTATTTTCCAATAGCTGAATGACTGGTGGTTCAAACAAATTTTTGTACTTTCGCCCCTGTGAATCCGTTAACAACTCAACCCCTCTTATATGGCAAAAATTAAAGGTGATATTGTGATCAACACCGATCGCTGCAAAGGCTGTGAAGTGTGCCTTGCTGCATGCCCTTTCACTGTGATCGCAATGTCGAAGGAAGTGAACAGCAAAGGATATCACTTCGCAATGAAAGTCAACGATGAGTGCACAGGTTGTACAAACTGTGCCCTGGTCTGCCCCGACGGAGTAATCACCGTGTACCGGGCAAAAGTCGCTACTGAATAAAAATCGAAAAAAACATACATTATGGGTGAACTTAGATTAATGAAGGGGAATGAAGCTGTTGCCGAGGCCGCCATTCGGGCAGGCTGCGATGGCTATTTCGGATACCCGATTACACCCCAGTCTGAGGTGATGGAATACCTGATGGCTGAAAAGCCTTTCGAACGGACTGGCATGGTGGTTCTCCAGGCTGAGAGCGAAGTTGCCGCCATCAACATGCTTTATGGCGGGGCAGGAACAGGAAAAATGGTCATGACATCCTCCTCAAGCCCGGGCGTGAGCCTCATGCAGGAAGGGATCAGCTACATGGCGGGTGCTGAACTGCCTGCCGTTATTGTCAACATCGTACGTGGCGGCCCGGGTCTCGGAACCATCCAGCCTTCTCAGGCCGACTACTTTCAGGCAGTTAAAGGCGGTGGACACGGCGATTACAAAATGCTGGTGCTTGCCCCGGCCTCAGTGCAGGAAATGTGCGACCATGTTAAACTTGGTTTTGAAAAGGCATATCAATACCGCACACCGGTTATGATTCTCTCCGACGGAGCCATTGGCCAGATGATGGAGAAAGTTGTGCTTTTTGATCATATCCCGCGGCGCACAGACGAAGAGTTGATTGCACAGTGTCCATGGGCATCGACCGGAAGGCCGAAAGCCCGTAACCACAACATCATTACCTCACTTGACCTCGATCCGGCAGGACAGGAACGGGTGAACCTGAAGCTCCAGGCAAAATATAAACTCATGGAAAAAAATGAGGTTTTGTACGAAGAGATTCAATGCGAAGATGCCGACTATCTCCTCGTTGCATTTGGACTCTCGGCCAGAATCTGTCAGAAAGCCCTTGACCTTGCACGTGCCAAAGGCATTAAAGTCGGACTGTTCCGCCCGATTACGCTTTTTCCTTTTCCGGCCATTGAAGTATCCAATGTTGGTAACCGTGTGAAAGGAATCCTGGTTGTTGAGATGAATGCAGGACAAATGATCGAAGATGTAAAACTCTCGGTTGGCTGTAAAGTAAAAATAGAACATTTCGGCCGCTTCGGTGGAATCATCCCCTCACCGGATGAAGTTGTCAGCGCCCTGGAACAAAAAATTATCGGAGGTTAATTATGGAAGAACTATTCGCAAAGACTGAAATTCACAAACCGGAGAATATCGTCTATAAAAGGACAGACCTGCTGGTTGATCGTCCGCTTAGCTATTGTCCGGGATGTGGCCATGGCACTGCCCATCGCATGCTGATGGAAGTGATAGAAGAGATGGACATCCAGGATAAAACCATTGGGGTTTCACCTGTTGGCTGCTCTGTACTGGCTTATGATTTTCTCGACATCGACATGATCGGTGCGGCCCATGGGCGTGCTCCCGCACTTGCAACTGCCATCAAACGTATGTGGCCTAACCATTTTGTATTCACATACCAGGGTGACGGCGACCTCGCTGCAATTGGTACTGCTGAGACGATACATGCCTGTAACCGTGGTGAAAATATCACAATCATCTTCATCAACAACGGAATTTATGGGATGACCGGAGGTCAGATGGCCCCGACAACCCTGCCTGGAATGCGCTCCTCAACATCGCCTTATGGTCGCGATGTGCCCACCATGGGTCATCCACTCAAGATCACTGAACTGATCTCACACCTTCCCGGAGTTTATTATGTGACACGGCAGGCAGTTCACACACCCAACCATGTGCGAAAAACAAAAAAAGCCATCCGAAAGGCCTTTGAACTCCAGAAGGAGAACAAAGGATTGTGTTTCATCGAAATTGTTTCCAATTGCAATTCCGGCTGGAAAATGACCCCGGTACAGTCCAACAAGTGGATGGAGGACAACATGTTCCCCTTCTATCAACTCGGTGACATCAAAATAGATGGGAAACTGGTGGAAAAAAAAGTAACGGTTGAGTAGGAATTATTCCAGTTCAACAGTCAATATTCGTTATTCAATATTCGATATTCATTCGACATGACAGAAGAGATTATTATAGCCGGATTCGGAGGACAAGGTGTCCTCTCCATGGGAAAGATTCTCGCCTATTCAGGTGTGATGCAGAACAAAGAAGTGAGCTGGATGCCCTCGTATGGCCCCGAAATGCGCGGCGGAACTGCAAATGTTACCGTGATCATCAGTGATGAACGGATCAGTTCCCCCATTCTGAACTCTTATGATACCGCCATTATCCTCAACCAGCAGTCGATGGATAAATTTGAAAAGACCGTGAAACCGGGAGGATTGCTTATATACGACCCCAACGGACTCACACGCCTGCCTGAGAGGAAAGACATTAACATCTACTCCATCGAGGCTGCCGACGAAGCCGGTAAACGTGGTCTCGCCAAAACCTTCAATATGATTGTTCTGGGAGGTTTCCTCAAATTAAAACCACTCGTTGCTCCTGAATTTATTCATAAAGGACTGGAAAAATCACTTCCAGCCCGTCATCATGTCCTTATCCCTGAGAATGAAAAAGCAATTGAAGTGGGAAAAGAACTTTTGAAACCGGTGAATGTCCTGAATTAGTGACTGAGTGGACAACCTGAAAGAACTTTTAGATCATAAGTTTCTTGAATACAATACGCCCGGTTTCATTGCCGATGATCCGGTTTCGATTCCTCACAGATTTTTTCTTAAACAGGATATCGAAATTTCAGGATTTCTTAGTGCGACAATTGCCTGGGGAAACAGAAAATCAATTGTTTCAAATGCAAACAGGCTTGTTCAGTTAACCGGCAATTCACCATACAATTTCCTCCTCACTGCAAAGCCTCAGGATTTCAAACCTTTCATTCAATTTGTTCATCGTACCTTCAATGGCGATGATTGCCTCTTTTTTCTTTCATCCCTGCAAAACATTTATCGCACTTATGGCAGCCTCGAGCCACTGTTCATAACCATGAACCAGCATGGCGCTGAACATGCCATCGGCCGGTTCAGAACAATCTTTTTATCAACAGACCATCTGAAACGATCAGAAAAACATCTTGCAAACCCGGAGGCAGGATCCGCAGCCAAAAGAATCAACCTTTTTCTTCGCTGGATGGTACGTAAAGATAACCGGGGAGTGGACTTTGGCCACTGGAAATCTATTGATCCAAAGATGCTGATTTGCCCGCTGGATATCCACTCCGGGCGTGTTGCCCGATATCTTGGACTGTTAAAACGTAGTCAGAACGACTGGAAAGCAGCCGTGGAACTTACTGAGGCCCTCAGAAGATTCGACCCTGCCGACCCCGTCAAATATGACTTTGCCCTTTTCGGCATGGGAATAAATCAATAGCACTTTCCGTCCGCCTCTCCACCTGTCCGCCTGTCTGCCCGTCCGCCTGTTTTTTACCTACATTTGTTACCAGAAACATTTAAATGAAATCCCTCCGTAAAAAGATCATTGCTTATTTCCTTGGACTGTTTACCTTGCCCAGGGTTAGGGAACTCATTGGCAGCTATGCCAGGATGTTTTTAGGTGAAGCCGGCAGGTATTCAACCGGAATCAAAACAGAGGCAATAGAAACAAAGGAAACCTTCACAATCCTGTCTAAATACATCAAAAAAGAGAAGCTTTCCAGGGAAGAGAAGAAAAAATTCAAACGGCAGGTTATTGATATTCTCAGAAGCTCAGGAGTCATTGTTCCGGTCATGCTGATCCCGCTCCCCTTCATCGGTACACTGCTGCTGATCATCATGGATCATTTGCTGCTAAGCATGCACATTCAACTGCTGCCCGATGCGTTTTATCCAAAAGAAAAGAAAGATTTACTCACCCCGGAAGGCATTGAAAAAGACCTGCTGAACGAGAAAAAATTCGGTCTGTAACCCAACCCGTCACCCGTCACGTCTATCCCATCTTCTTCAACATCTCTATCGCCTCAGTAATATGCTTCTCAAAACTGAGTTGCGACGAAAACACCAGCCTCACAATCCCCTGCTTATCAATTACAAAGGTAACCCGTCCGGGCAGCACGCCCATAGATTTGCCCACACCGAATTTCGCGGCAACAGACCGGTCTTTATCTGAAAGAAGTATGAACGGCAGTTTATGGTTCGCGGCAAATGCCTGGTGAGAGGCTACATCGTCGGAGCTCACACCAATCACCACTGCACCGGCCTCTTTGAAAACCTCATAATTATCTCGAAAACTGCACGCCTCTTTGGTACAACCATAAGATTCATCCTTGGGATAAAAATAGACCACCAGGTTTGATTTCCCGATGAAATCGCTTAGATTTACCCGCCTTCCAAACTGATCTGGTAAGGAAAACTCGGGAGCTTTGCTCCCTGCCTCTATTTTGTTGGACATTTTGTTGTTTTTGATTCCCGGAATTCCCCCGGAAGTTTCCGTTGATTGATTGTTACATGCACAGCAAAAAACACCTGAAAGAAAAAAGATGAATCCGTAAAAAATGTTTCTCCTGTGCATAAATTGATTTTTGACTGAAGAAAATCAGAGACTATAAAGATAGGCTTTTATTTCGTCAACCTATTATTTGTTTTAGAAGACATTCTTTTCCATGCCCGTTTTTCTGAGGAGACCGCTTTCTATCTGACCGTAAATAGTACTTGACTTTAAGGTATTTATTTAGTAATATTGATACTCCTATTCAAGTTCTATCTGCAACCTGCTCCTCAGTAATTTGATTCTTTTAAACAACATGGCATGTTGACAACACCTTCCTTTAACCTTAAAAAGTTCTTCATGAAATCAATATCGTTCATAGTGGTTCTGCTATCAATCGCACTTTCATTTGCCGTTAAAGCGCAGCAAACAACGTTTACCAGGGTATTTGGCAGCAAAACAGATCCCGCAGGAGTAGGTGCAGTAGTTCAATCCTCTGATATGAATTATATTGTTGCCGGGTCAAGAAATGGTCTGTCCGAAGCACTTTTGTTTAAAATTGATCAGGCAGGTGCCATTCTCTGGGAAAAAAAATTCAGTTTCCCCGGATCATGGAACACCTCTATCTCGCGGATTATCCCCACGTATGACGCCTGTTTTATTTCCGTAGGCAACATGAACGATGACAACATGTTCTGCATGAAAACCAATTCCAACGGAGATACCTTATGGTGCAAATCCATAGACCTGGGTTCCCAGGAGTATGCCAATTCAGTGATTCAGACCGATGACAGGGGAATCCTGGTTGCTGGGACCAGCACCCAGGGTGCAACACCTCCATACTTTAAAGTAACGCTGGTAAAACTTGACTCCTCCGGCAATCTGACTTGGGCTAAACAGATAACTCACGGAACCTTTGCGACCAGGACCAATGCTGTAAAACAGACACCCGATGGCGGATTTATCATGATTGGAACAACACAAAACAACAACTCTTCCGGATCAGCGATTCTGATCAGGTTAACTGCTGATTGTGGAATATCCTGGGCAAAGAAAATGGAATATCCACCCTTTACTTTTTCTGAAGGATTTGATGTGGCTATCATTAATACTGGCTATCTGTGTTATAGCCACGTGGATGAAATGGGTGCAATCCTGACCAAAACTGACTTTTCTGGAAATATTGCCTGGAGCAGGTTTTACTATTCCGGTTCATTTCCATTTAATACTGATTATCAGCCTGCACCAACCTTGCAACACACGCACGACGGTGGGTTCGCTTTTGTTACCACAGGCTATTTCGGAAATGCAATTAAAATTGATTCAAGCGGGGATGTGCAATGGGCGAGAGAGCTGAGGCTGGATGTCCTTGATCTCATCATGTCCGCTGATCATGGATTCCTCGAATTTGGAAATGGACCTATCTGGGGTGTTAAAAAATCCGGCATGTGGGGGTACCAGATCGGACTTATCAAAACCGATTCTGTTGGATACAGCAATGAATGTGTTCAGACAAGTTCACATTATTCCGACACCTGTAGTCCCGGGTGGATCCCGATCACTGCTGCCTCCAATGCATCTACGGCAGTGGTAAATCCCCTTCATCCTGTCATTTCCGGTGCAATGTTGTCAGCTTTTTATGGCTGCATTGATGTAACAGGAGGGATCGGGGAGCAAAACAATCGTCCCGCAGATTTAGTCGTCTTTCCAAATCCGGTTGATGAATCGTTTTCCCTGAAATTTAACCACCCGAACAAAACAGACTTTAGCAGACTTGAAATTTACAACATGCTGGGAGAAAAGGTCTTCCAGTCATTCAATGCACAAATGCTCAACCAGGTAGTAAAAACACCCGTTCAATCAGAAGGTATTTATACTGTGTTTGCCGTGTTCCGCGATAAAACCTATACCACAAAATTTCTCATCCGTCATTAATTATTTAGAATTCATCCAAATAATTAATGTTTTTTGTATCTTTGCAATCCGTCAAATTATTTTTTACAATCCTAAAAACCACGCTATGAGAACCATGCTTTTTATATTAACTTTTTTCATGATGACAACCATAACCAACTCCCAGAATAATAAAACACTGTATGATTTCAAGGTTTCGTCCATTGATGGACAGCCTTATGATCTTTCATCCCTGAAGGGAAAGAAGGTGCTTGTAGTCAATGTCGCCTCAAAATGCGGATATACACCCCAATATGCTCAACTGGAAGAGCTGTATACAAAATATGCCGAAAAAGGGTTTGTCATCATCGGTTTCCCTGCCAACAACTTCATGGGTCAGGAACCAGGCACCAATGCTGAGATCAAGGAGTTCTGCACCAGTAAATACAATGTTACCTTTCCGATGATGGCTAAAATTTCTGTGAAAGGAAAGGACATTGACCCGCTTTATGCCTGGTTAACATCAAAGGAACAAAACGGAGTCCTTGATGCACCGGTAAAATGGAATTTCCAGAAATTCATGATCAATGAGCAGGGCCAGGTTGTTGATTTTGCAGCCCCCGGTGATAAACCATTTGATGAAAAAATAACATCCTGGATCGAAAAATAATTTAGAGTTGCCCTGTCACCCCCTTACAAAAAAACCATGTCAACTGCCCCAAAATACAAATGCACCGTATGTGGCCATGTTTATGATCCACTGTTTGGTGATCCTGACTCAGGCATTCCAGCCGGAACCTCTTTTGAAGACATACCGGACGATTGGGTTTGCCCGATTTGCGGTGTTGGAAAAGGAGATTATGTGAAGATGCGGTAGGATAGACGGGAGGCGTGTGATTTCAGAAAATTTCGATTAACTTTGATGCTCCAAATTAATATAAACTACTATGGAAAAGAGCATCAAAGGTTCCAGAACCGAAAAAAACCTGTTGAAATCATTTGCAGGTGAATCCCAGGCTAAAAATCGCTATACTTTTTATGCCAAACAGGCAAAAAAAGAGGGTTTTGAACAAATTGCCGCATTCTTCACAGAAACAGCGCTTAACGAAGAAAGTCATGCAAAGATTTTTTTCCGCTTCCTGGAGGGCGGCCCTGTTGAAATTACCGCTACCTATCCCGCCGGTATCATCGGAACCACTGCAGAAAATCTGAAAGCTTCTGCTGACGGAGAACATGAAGAGTGGACAGAACTCTACCCCGAATTCGGTAAAACCGCTACTGAAGAGGGATTCCCTAAAGTGGCAATGGCCTTCAAACTGATAACAACCATTGAAGAGCACCATGAAAAACGCTTTCGTAAACTGTTAAATAATCTGGAAAAAAACAGGGTCTTCGAAAAGGATGAAAAAACATACTGGGTATGCCGTAAATGCGGATACATCCATTATGGTGTAAAAGCGCTCCAGAACTGCCCTGCCTGCAGTCATCCGCTGGGTTATTTTGAAGTAGTGCAGGATAATTATTAAAACAAGCGTACAAGCGGACATGCGGATCAGTTTATATGCTCACGTGTTTACCTGTTTACCTGTTCACCTGTTTACCTGTTCACCTGTTCACCCGCTAACAAAAAATAAGCAACTAACAAACAAACAATGTCAAAGAAACGTAAATTCAGCAAAGAAGAGGTTTTAAAAGATTATAAACTGGCAAACGAAAGCCGCCAGGTAAGTTTATTGGGAAGGCGGGAAGTATTAGGTGGCAGAGCCAATTTCGGACTTTTTGGTGATGGCAAGGAAATCCCCCAGATTATCAAGGCAAAATTCTTCCAGAACGGTGACTGGCGCTCAGGATATTACCGCGACCAGACCTTCATGATGGCTGCCGGGTTATCCAACCTGGATATCTTTTTTGCTCAACTTTACGGCGATACTGACTTAGAACGCAACCCCGATAACGGTGGCAGGCTGATGAATTCTCATTTTGCAACCCGCAGCCTGGATGCAAATGGCGAATGGAAAGACCTCACCAAACAAAAGAACTCTTCCGGAGACATATCTCCTACTGCCGGGCAGATGCCACGTTTACTCGGCCTTGCGCTTGCTTCCAAGGTATTTCGCAACAGCCCTGACATGTGGGAGGCCGCAAAAAAATTCACCGTTAAAGGAAATGAAATAGCGTTTGGAATGATTGGCGACGCTTCCACTTCGGAAGGACATTTCTTTGAGACTATCAATGCTGCCGGCGTCCTGCAGGTTCCGATCGCACTCTCAATCTGGGATGATGGCTATGGCATTTCCGTTCCAAAGAAATACCAGACCACCAAGGAGGATATCTCCGAGTTACTCAAAGGTTTTGTAGCCGATGAAAAGGGACCGGGGATTCGCCTCTACTCATGCATGGGATGGGACTATGCCGCATTATACGAAATGTACGAGGAAGGAATTGCTGTATGCCGGAAAGAGATGGTGCCGGTTGTTTTCCATGTCAGGGAGCTGACACAGCCCCAGGGTCATTCAACATCCGGATCGCACGAACGTTATAAGTCAGCTGAACGTCTGGCCTGGGAGAGAGATCATGATTGTCTCCCAAGAATGCGCACCTGGATCCTCGATGAAAAAATTGCCACGGTTGAAGAACTTGATATGATTGAATCAGATGCTGTTAAAATAGCAAAAGCCGCCCGCGACCGTGGATACAAAGCATTTCTGTCACCCTTTAAAGCGGAACGCAAGCACCTCATCGATGTCGTAAAAACCACTCACTGTCCCTGCAAAAAGCAAGCCCGTATCGATAAGATCGTAGCCGATCTTGAAGCCATTGCAGATCCGATCAGGAAAGACATCATCTCTTCGGCAAAGAAGATCATGCGTGATGTTTGTACCTCCTGCAGCATGAAAAAACCAATGAAAGCCGATCTTGATGTTTGGATGGCAGAACAGCGGAAACTCAATGTAGCCCGCTACAGTTCGCACCTTTACAGCGAGTCTGAACACAGCGCACTCAAGGTTGCAGGTATTCCGCCGGTATTTAACGAAAACTCCCCGGTGGTGACCGGACGCGAAGTACTGAATGCCAACTACGACATCCTCTTCAAAACCAACCCTCTGGCCCTGATTTTCGGTGAAGACGTCGGAAAAATAGGCGGTGTAAACCAAACACTGGAAGGGATGCAGGCCAAGTATGGCGAAACCCGGATTTCCGACACCGGTATCCGCGAAGCTACCATCATCGGACAGGGACTGGGCATGGCCCTACGGGGATTGCGCCCGATTGCTGAAATTCAGTATTTTGATTACCTGCTCTATGGTTTGCAGGTGATGAGCGATGACCTTGCCACCACACTATACCGCACGGTAGGAGGTCAGAAAGCTCCGCTCATTATCAGTACGCGTGGCCACCGCCTGGTCGGAATCTGGCATTCTGGTTCACCACTCAGCATGGTTATCAACTCCATTCGCGGGATATTCGTAATGGTGCCGCGGAATATGACGCAGGCTGCAGGATTCTACAATACCATGATGGCTTCCGACGATGCAGGACTTGTTATTGAACCGTTAAACGGCTACCGCCTGAAAGAACAGATGCCGGCCAACATCGGCAACTACCGGATACCCCTGGGTGTTCCTGAAGTATTGCAGGAAGGATCAGACATTACAATCGTAACTTACGGCTCCTGTGTTAAAATTGCCGAGGAAGCATTGCCCCAGATTAAAGACTTCGGCATTTCTGTCGAGCTCATCGATGTGCAGACCCTGCTCCCGTTCGACATCAACCACGACATCCTCAAGTCTCTGAAAAAAACCAACAAAATCCTCTTCTTTGATGAGGATGGAAGCGGTGGCGCAACAGCATTCATGATGCAGAAAGTAATGGAAGATCAGGGTGGTTATCGCTATCTCGATGCTGAACCACGCACCCTTACATCAAATGACCACCGCCCGGCCTATACCAACGATGGTGACTATTTCTCAAATCCAAATGCCGAGGATGTATTTGAAACGATCTATGAGATGATGCATGAATATAATCCGAATAAGTATCCAAGGATTTGGTAAGTGCTGATTTGCTGATTATTAAAACAGCTGATGGTTCAGATACCTTATTTCACAAAAGCCTGAACCAGCATTATCATTCAACTTTTGGCGCACTAAAGGAATCCCTGCATGTTTTTATTGAAACAGGTTTTCTGTATGCTGTAGAGAAATTAAACTCCGATCCGGGTGCAGAGATCAACTCAATTGACATCCTGGAGATCGGCTTCGGCACCGGTCTGAATGCCTTTCTGACCGCTATTGCTGCGGATAAACACAGAATCAAGGTAAATTATACTTCTATCGAACCATTTCCGGTATCAGAAGATTTCTGGCGGGCATTGAATTATCCACGTCAGATTGAGCCTGCATCCCATACGGAACTTTTCGAAAACCTTCATCTCTCCGCCTGGAATGAATCAATGGCAATCTCCCCCTGGTTCACGCTGAACAAGATATTTGGAAAAATGGAGGACTACATTCCTGTTGCGGGTGAATTTAACCTGGTCTATTTTGATGCGTTCAGCCCTGATGTGCAACCGGAACTATGGAATGTGGATATCTTTGCCAGATTACACAATGCGTTGCAGCAGGAAGGTGTCCTGGTTACCTATTCTGTGAAAGGAACCATCGTCAGGGCCTTGAAATCTGCCGGTTTTTGCACAGAAAAACTGCCTGGTCCCCCGGGGAAAAGGCATATTCTGCGGGCAGAAAAAAAAATTCACGCTAGTCCTAAACCATTCCTGCACAGGGAAAGGTAAAACCTGTTACTTTGAAGTAACTTCAGTCCAGTGCACCGGCTCAGGCATGAGAAGTTTAAGATACTTCTTCATTTGGTTTACATCGTACTGCAGGTTCTTGTAATAAAACCTTCTGATCAGTTCATCAGACTCATAGATTTTTCCGTCGCTAAAATACGCTTTGATCCGGGCCTGGATCAGCAGGTAATCGAGATCATTGTCAAAGTTGAACTGGTATGACTGATCCAGGTAAAACCCATTAAAAATATACTGGGGATCCATCTCTGAAAGAAAATAGGACGGACTAAAAGAAAATGTCGAACTTATCTTGCCACTGCAATAAACTTTGGTGATGGTACCACTAAATATTGCCTTTGTGGCCTTGTACAGGTAATGGCTTTGGCCGGGAAGGGTATCATAGTCAAGGAATAGCTTCAGATAGATGACAGGGCTTTGCGGCTCAATCATCTTTGTGGCATCGCATTCATCGTTTTTATCCGGAATAGTCTCGCATGCAACCATCGTGAATACTGATACTACAAGAAATAGTTCGCTTATTTTACATAATGTTTTCATGACAGAAGTATTGATACACAAATATAGCACAACTACATAGAAAAAGCAACCATCTGTCACAAAAAGTCAAATACAGTTTACTGATTAAGCAATAGAATAAACACCACAGGTCACTGTAAAAGTTTTCAACAAAAGGATCACTTTTTGTATTATTCAGGATAAAGCAACAGATAAATTTGCATTTTTGCTGTTACTGGTCTGTAAATAAACCACATTATGCTTGACAACTACAACATCGAACACATCCTTTTCCTTGACATTGAAACGGTTCCTCAGTTTTCAACATTCAACCAACTGCCTGAAAATTTTCATTCCTTATGGGAAAAGAAAGCCAGCCAGTTATCCCGGTTTGAAAAATTCAGCGGAGATGATGCACAAAAATCGGAAGAAGTATATGAACGTGCTGGAATATATGCTGAATTCGGGAAAATCGTTTGCATCTCCACGGGTATTCTGCGCAACGGGGTGTTATGGATCAAATCCTTTTGGGGAGACGATGAGGTTGAATTACTGACCAATTTCAACGAAATGCTCAACAAAGCCAGGGAGAAGCACATAAACTATCTGTGTGCCCACAATGGCAAGGAGTTCGACTATCCCTACCTCATCCGCCGGATGTTGATAAACGGGCTGGAGGTACCTGCCATCCTGGACCTTTCCGGAAAAAAACCCTGGGAGGTAAACCATCTTGACACCATGGAGTTGTGGAAGTTTGGTGATTACAAAAACTATACATCCCTGGAGTTGCTGGCAGCCGTTTTTGGCATCCCAACTCCAAAGGATGATATTAGAGGGAGCGATGTAGCAAGGGTTTACTGGCAGGAGCATGACCTCCCCCGCATCGTTACCTACTGTCAGAAGGATGTGGCAACCATCGTGAACCTGTTATTGCGGTTTAAAGGCAAACCTGTAATGGCGGAGGATGCAGTACAAATCGTTTGATTCACCGTTTTAATAAAAACCCGGTCATAACCGTATCAGGAAATACAAATAACAATAATTCAACCATGATTAAATACATAGAAATTGCAAGCCTTGCAATATTACTCCTACTCACTTCCTGCAAGCACTCAGCGAAAGATATGGCAGTGATCACGTGTGACTTTTCAGGAGCTGCCGGAGTTAAACTAATCCTGCTGGAGATGGACACCCGTGAAATTCATCAGGTTGATTCAACAACATTTGATAACAATGGGAAACACACATTCAACCCGGCAATTAAGGAAACAGGTTTCTGGCTGCTGAAAGCACAAACCGGAAAAATCCTGGTCTTGATGCTTAACAGCGGCGATCAGGTTGATCTTTCAGGAAATTTCATCGATTTTCCCGACAACATCAGGGTAAAGGCTCCAAAAGATGCCATGCTGCTGGTCGATTTTTTTCACCAGACACGGACAAATGAGCGAATGGTTGACTCCCTTGACATGTTGCTTGCTGAACGACAGGACAGTTCAGACTATTATAATCTCACCCAGAAGCTTGACACCTCTTTCAGGCAAATCTGGGAAAACCAGCGGGCCCTTGAGATTGCCTTTATCAAGAACCATTCCGGTTCACTTGCTTCACTTGTGGTATTAAACTATGCGTTTGGCATGAGTCCGGTACTCAACATGGATGAGGATTTTCGTTACTATCAGGCCCTGGACTCAACCCTGAGCGTCAGTTTTCCCGCGAACAAACATGTAATGTTCCACCATCAGCGCGTAATGGAATACCAGCGAAAAACTGTTAAAAACAAGTAAGCACCTGCTCATCTGTTCAGATCAACACTAAGCGAAACCCTTTACCTGTCAAAGGTTTTAAGTTCAAGTTCCTTGCCATCGAATACGGCATAGGTAAAATGGGTTATCCAATCTCCAAGGACTAACTGCCTCGTGTTAGGGGAAAGAGTTAAATCAAGCGGATAGTGGTAATGTCCGTAAATAAGATAATTCAGGTCAGGGTGTTGCTTCAACATCTCATTCGAATGAACCGTGATCCGCTGCTGGATGAGTTTCAGTGTTATATCCTGTTGCTGTTTCTCCTTTTCGATCCCGGCGCTGCGACTTTTCCGTGACCAGTAAAGCGCCAGTCTGATTCCGATGTCGGGGTGAATCTGCCGAAACAACCACTGATTGAAAGGGTTGGCAAATACCTTTTTAATAAATTTGTAGCCATTGTCACCAGGGCCAAGGCCATCGCCATGTGCGAGATAGAAATTTTTGCCACTGAATGTGCGAAATTCGGGTTCCCTGTGAAGCTGAATGTTCAACTCTTTAGTGAGGTAATCAAAGGCCCACATGTCATGATTTCCTCTGAACAGATGAACAGGAATGGCTGAATCCGTAATCTCGGCAAGTTTCCCCAATAATCTTGCATAGCCTCGGGGGACTGCTGTTTTATATTCAAACCAGAAATCAAAAAGATCCCCCATGAGGAAAATTTCCGCTGCATCCATTCGTGCCATCTCCAGCCATGCAACAAGTTTCTTTTCACGCTTCAGGCTGCTGTCATGATCAGGAATTCCCAAATGAAAATCGGAAGCGAAATAAATTTTCTGGCGCATGCAAATAATTTGAGAGCAATGTACGAAAAAAAGCAGCAGTCCCGGGTGCCAGGGCTGCTGCTTTTATAATTCAATTTGTTTCCTGATTATTCAGGATGGATTGCCTCTACAGGGCAAACATCAGCACAAGCTCCGCAATCAGTGCATACTTCAGGATCAATCTTATAGATATCACCTTCAGCAATAGCTTCTACCGGACATTCATCGATGCAGGTTCCACAAGCAGTGCAATCATCATTAATTTTATAAGCCATGACCTATTGAATTTATGTCCCGCATTTCTCCGGGACGAGTGAATAAAGCGATTTTCGCCGCAAAGATAAATATTTTCCCGAATATCGAAAACTGAAGGTGATATTTTAACCTTAAGTTTCGCATTTTGCCTGTCGCATTTTGCATTTTGCATTTTGCATTTTGACATTATTAAGTACCTTTGTAACCCTAAACTCATGGATCCTATGGCTAAGAATAAAAGACCTGTTATTGAACGTGAAGAGGTAGTGGTTAAATTCGTCGGGGACTCCGGCGATGGCATGCAACTTACCGGCAGTATGTTTTCAGACGTGGCCGCACTGATGGGCAACGACCTTGCAACATTCCCTGATTTTCCGGCTGAAATAAGGGCTCCACAAAACACTGTAGCCGGTGTCTCCGGGTTCCAGGTTCACATGGGAAGTTCGAAAATTTTCACTACGGGTGACCTTGTGGATGTACTGGTAGCCATGAATCCTGCATCGCTCAGGTCGAATCTGAAATGGGCAAAAATAGGAGCTACAATTCTCACAGATACAGATGCCTACGACGAAAAGACGATCGAAAAGGCCGGATATAAAAAAGACCCTTTTACCGACAACTCCCTTGACAGTTTCAACATGATCAAGGCGCCGATTACCACACTCACAAAAGCAAGTCTGAAAGATCTTGGAACCGATGCAAAAACTGCCGAACGCAGTAAAAATATGTTTGCACTTGGCATGCTCTATTACATTTTCAACAGGGACCTTAAATCTTCATTCAGCTATTTTGAACAAAAATTCAAGAAGAAACCCGAATTGGTGGAGATTAACAAGATTGTGCTTCAGGCAGGATATAATTATGCCGACACCATAGAAGCGCTTGAATCTGTCATCCAGGTTTCACCTGCAAACATGCAGAAAGGACGTTATCGGAATATTACAGGGAATGTTGCCACCGCATGGGGATTGCTGGCTGCTGCTGAAAAATCAGGACGTCCCTTGTTCCTTGGCTCCTACCCCATCACCCCTGCAACTGAAATTCTGATGGAACTGGCAAAACACAAATCTCTGGGTGCGAAAGTTTTCCAGGCGGAGGATGAAATTGCCGGTATCTGTTCCGCCATCGGAGCTTCTTTCACCGGTTCCATGGCCTGCACTACCACATCCGGCCCCGGCCTTTCACTGAAAAGCGAAGCCATCGGACTTGCGGTCATCACCGAATTACCCCTCGTCATTGTCAACGTTCAGCGTGGCGGACCATCAACGGGTCTGCCTACCAAATCTGAACAAAGCGACCTTTACCAGGCTTTGTTTGGCAGAAACGGAGAATGTCCGGTGATCGTTGTTGCCGCATCTTCTTCTGAAAATTGCTTTTATTATGCATATATGACTGCCAAACTTTCCATGGAACACATGACGCCGGCAATTCTGCTGACCGATGGCTACCTTGGATTTGGCTCCACACTATTCCGGATTCCGAAAATGGCTGACATGCCTGAAATCAACCCGCCGGTTGCGGAAGCAAACGACCCGGACTATAAACCATACAGACGCAACCCGGAAACTTTTGTCCGGCAATGGGCGCTTCCTGGCACCGAAGGCCTTCGTCACCGTATTGGTGGACTTGAAAAGGAAAATATTATCGGAACCGTTTCAACTGATCCGATGAATCACCAGATTATGACCGACTTCAGGGCTAAAAAAGTGGAAAAAGTTGCTGACTTTATTCCTGAACAGGAAATAGATGGTCAGCCTGAAGGGGACCTCCTGGTTGTTAGCTGGGGAGGCACTTACGGCGCTGTTCATTCAGCTGTAAGTCTTGTGCAGAAAGAAGGCAAAAGCATCAGCCATGCACATTTCCATTACATCATGCCGCTTCCGAAAAACACGGATAAGGTATTGAAAGGCTTTAAGAAAATTGTGGTTTGTGAACTCAACAGCGGACAATTTGTGAATTATCTCCGCATGAAGTTCCCGATGCCCAACATATCCCAGTTCAACAAAGTTCAGGGATTACCGTTCATGATCAACGAATTAACGGATAAGTTTAACCAACTTTTGGAGGAAAAATAAGATGGACTTTATCAATATGACTGTTGAACGTACCAATGTTCAACTCAGCAAAGCAGATTTTGAAAGCGACCAGATGGTCAAATGGTGCCCCGGATGCGGCGGACATGCAATCCTGGCTGCTGTAGAGCGTGTATTCCCTAAAATCGGCTACAGAAAAGAGAATTTCTGTATGGTATCCGGAATCGGGTGTTCATCCAGGTTTCCTTACTATGTGAACACCTATGGCATTCATGGCATCCATGGACGCGCTGCTGCAATCTCAACCGGTGTGAAAATTGCCAATCCAAAATTGAGTGTATGGACCATCACCGGCGACGGTGATTCACTTGCCATTGGCGGGAACCATTTCATCCATGTGATTCGCCGCAATGTTGATCTCAACATCCTTTTGTTCAACAACCAGATTTATGGTCTTACCAAAGGTCAGTTTTCACCCACCACTCCGATGGGGAAAGTTACGAAAACCTCGCCCATGGGTACCATTGAGCATCCATTCAACATCGGTGAACTTGTGATCGGAGCCCAGGGAACATTCTTTGCGCGTGTTCCTGATAACAACATTGCACTTATGACAGAGTGTATGTTTGAAGCGGCAAAACATGACGGCACCTCGGTTACGGAGATCATGGAAAACTGTATCATCTTTGCCGACAAGGCACACGCTCCTGTTACGGGGAAGGATGTTAAAGACGACAACATGCTGATCCTGAAAAGCGGTGCACCGATGTTATGGGGTAAGAATAATGAGAAAGGCCTGATCCTGAAAGATACCACGCTCGAAGTTGTTGAAATCGGAAAGAACGGCGTTACCATCGACGACATTCTCATTCATGACCAGTACAGCCAGGATCCAGGTATCCAGCTCATGCTCGCCAAACTGGCACCACCTCACTTCCCGATGGTTTTTGGGGTGATTCGTTCAGCCATGTACCCAACATACGACGACCTGATTGAAGAACAGATCAAGTACGCCAAAGAGAACTCGAAGATCAAGAATGTTGATGATTTGCTGAATTCGGGAGATACTTGGGAGATCTAATTCAATATTCTTATCATTCAAAAAAGGCTGCCATATTGGTAGCCTTTTTTTTCGGGCATACCGAAATTTATTTTTTGAACAAATTTTACCTCTAACTTCGCATAGTGAATCCTGAAAAACTAATCCAATTCATTCAGCAGCATAAGCTCTTTTTAAAAAATGAGCGAGTATTGCTTGCTGTTAGCGGCGGAATTGACTCCACCGTGATGGCCCATTTATTTCATGAGGCCAAATTCCGGTTTGCCATTGCGCATTGTAATTTTGACCTGAGGGGCAATGAAAGTGACGATGATGAGAAATTTGCTGAATCTCTTGCTCAGCAATACAAAGTACAATTCTTCTCAACAAAATTCCATACATCAGAATTCGCTGAAAAAAAACGCATTTCTATTCAAATGGCTGCCAGGGAATTACGGTATGACTGGTTCGAACAAATCAGGCAGGAAAACAAGTTTGACTTTATTGCCACAGCACACCACCTCGACGATCAGGTTGAAACGTTCATGATCAATCTAATTCGAGGAACCGGCATCGCAGGCCTGCATGGAATCCCGGTAAAAAACGGGCAGGTGATCAGACCTATGATGTTCACCTTTCGAAAGGATATTGAGGAATATGCCACCGAACATAAGATCAGCTATCGGACAGACCTTTCCAATAACGAAACGAAATATCTGCGTAACAAACTCAGGCATGAAGTCCTTCCCCTGCTTTGCAGCATCAACCCGGGTTTTCCTCAGGGATTAACAGATACGATCAGAAAGATCAGCGATTTTGAAACCATCGGAAATCGTACATTGAATGGGTGGACTGACAATGCACTTACAGACAATGGCAGGTGTAAAACCATAAAGATCAGCGATCTTTTGAAATTCAATCCTGTTGAACCTTATGTGTGGGCGTTACTGTCTCCATTTGGCTTTAATGCGGCACAGGTCACAAATATTCTTGGAAGTCTGCTAAAAAAAAACAGGAATGTCTTTTGCTCCCCAACACATCGTCTTGTAAAAGAGAGGGGGTACCTGAATATTTATCAGACAGAAGAAAAAGCCACCAGCAGGCCAGTGAAAATCAACTCTTTTGAGCATAAAAAGAGGATAACGATACCGTTAAACCTGATCTTTGAAAGGTTTGCCAATGTCGAATTCTATAAAATTCCTTTGACAGATAAAACTGCAAGCCTCGATTTTGAAAAACTTAAGTTCCCGCTCATATTGAGAAAATGGGAACAGGGTGATGCGTTTTATCCCCTGGGGATGAAGAAAAAGAAAAAATTAAGTGATTTTTTTATCGATCAGAAATTTCCCATGGAGGAGAAGGAGCAAACCTGGCTTCTCTGCTCGGGCAGGGACATTGTATGGATTGTCGGACACCGGATTGATCACCGTTATCGGGTAACCGGATCAACAGTAGAGATCCTGAGGATTGTGACAGGATTTTAATTTATCTTCGCAAAAAAAATCAACCATGGTTAAAATCGGACTCATCGGAGGTTCAGGCCTCGAAAAACTCAACATTTTCCTGAACCCCGGGGAAATTAACATTGACACACCTTATGGCTCACCAAGTTCCTCTTTTTTTACCGGAACAATCGGCCATTGTGAAGTTTATATCCTCTCCCGCCATGGCCGCGACCACACCATCCCGCCCAGCCAGGTAAATAACCGGGCAAATATTGCTGCGCTGAAGGAACTGGGCTGTAAGTATATCTTCGCCACAACAGCCTGCGGCAGCCTGAGGGAAGAGATTGGCCGTGGAGACATGGTCATTGCAGATCAGTTTATTGATTTCACTAAACTGCGGATAAACACATTTTACGACAGGTTCGAGCCGGGCAAGGTGGTCCATACGGGGATGGCAGACCCATTCTCAGAAAAACTCAGGCAGATACTTATAAATGGTTGTAAAGAAACCGGGATTCGGTTTCATCCGGCAGGAACTATTGTCACGATTGAAGGACCACGTTTTTCAACCCGTGCCGAATCGAAAATGTTCAGGCTTCTTGGTGCAGATGTCATTAATATGAGTGTTGCACCCGAAGCGAGCCTCGCCATGGAAGCCGGCATACCTTATGCGGCAGTTGCGCTTTCAACCGACTATGATTCCTGGAAACATGATGAAGAACCTGTTACCTGGGCGGATATTCTGAAGGTTTTCGAGGCGAATGTAAAGCATGTCACCGGGTTGCTGGTGCACATATTGACCAACTTCACGGAAGATGATAATTGCTAGTGTCAGGGGTACTGCGTAAGAAAGTAACAGGGTAACAGTGATACACACTTTGTTACCCTGCTGCTTTTTCACGAATCTTCTACCGGGCGTATTTAAAATCCTTACCCAGATATTTTGCTGTTTCACCCAATTGCTCCTCAATGCGAAGCAACTGATTGTATTTGGCAATTCTGTCTGTCCGGCATGCCGAACCGGTTTTAATCAATCCTGTATTGAGTGCCACAGCAAGGTCAGCAATGGTCACATCCTCAGTTTCACCGGACCGATGACTCATTACAGCTGTATAACTGTGCCTGTATGCCATGTTAACGGCATTGATGGTTTCACTGAGCGTTCCGATCTGGTTTACCTTGATCAGGATTGAATTAGCCACACCTTTTTTAAATCCCTGTGCAAGGCGGTCAACATTTGTCACAAAAAGATCATCACCAACAAGCTGAACTTTACTTCCCATCTCTTTGGTCATCAATTTCCAACCGTCCCAATCATCTTCCGCCATCCCATCTTCGATAGAAATAATCGGATAGCGTTTGGCCCAATCTTTCCAGAAAGCAACCATTTCAACTGGTGTAAGTTTATCTCCGGTAGATTTCTTCAGGTGATAAACATTTTCCTCAGGAATAAAATATTCAGATGAAGCAGGATCAAGGGCGATGTAG
Organism: uncultured Draconibacterium sp.; assembly: GCA_964355945.1. Classification (GTDB taxonomy): domain Bacteria; phylum Bacteroidota; class Bacteroidia; order Bacteroidales; family FEN-979; genus CAIVAT01. Next base: position 82,425 of record CAYHGE010000002.1, on the reverse strand, counting down.
ATATCTTTTCCAGGTTCATACCCGGAAATTTCAATTGCCTTCATGATTACTGTCAAAGCTTCTTCATTCGATTTGAGATTCGGGGCAAAACCGCCTTCATCTCCAACATTGGTTGAATATTTGCCCTTTTTCAAAACAGCTTTCAGGTTATGAAAAACTTCAGCACCCATACGAAGCGCTTCACTGAAAGATGTCGCTCCAACCGGCATGATCATAAATTCCTGAAAATCGATCGAATTATCAGCATGAGAACCGCCATTAATAATATTCATCATGGGAATAGGAAGCGTTTGTGCAGCAACACCTCCAATATAGCGGTACAACTCCTGCCCGGTAACCTGGGCAGCTGCATGTGCGGCAGCAAGGGAAACACCAAGAATGGCATTGGCGCCAAGCTTGCTTTTATTCGGAGTGCCATCAAGTTCGATCAACGTCCGGTCCAGCTCTATCTGATCAGTTACAAACATCCCCTCGATTTCAGAAGCAATAAGGGTATTCACGTTCTGAACAGCCTGGAGTACACCTTTTCCAAGGTAAACCTTCTTATCGCCATCCCGCAGTTCAACTGCCTCATGAACACCTGTTGAGGCACCCGACGGCACTGCTGCACGTCCAATGATACCACTTTCAGTAATGACATCGACTTCAATAGTCGGATTTCCCCTCGAGTCCAGAATCTGCCTGGCGTGGGTTGATAAAATAGTACTCATAGTTGTATTTTTATAGTGTTAAAATTAATAAACAAAAAAGGACAACATAATTTCTCATGTCATCCTTTTATGTATTCAGTATAAATATTATGTTTTCAAGGTTTAAGCTTCAGGTTTTTCTTCCGTTGCTTCAGCCTTAACATCAGGTTCCTCTTCAGCTAAAGGTTCTTCAACTTTGTCAGCAACTTTAACTGGTTTTTCCTCAACGACAGGTTTAGATTCTACCGGAGCTTTTGCAGCTGGTTTAATCTCATCAGCTTCACCTTCCTTCTTCTTGGCGCCTGCTCTTCTTCTCCGCGTTGCTTTTGCTTTGCCTTCATCTTTAACCGACAACATGGCTTCATTGTAATCCACCAATTCGATCAGACACATTTCAGCATTGTCACCAAACCTATTGCCTGTTTTCAGAATACGGGTATAACCTCCGGGACGATCCATGATTTTCTTTGAAATCTCGCGGAAAAGTTCTGTAACCGCCTCTTTACTTTGCAGGTAGCTAAACACTGTACGCCTGGAATGAGTAGTATCATCCTTTGCTTTCGTCAGGAGAGGCTCTACAAAAACCCGTAATGCTTTAGCTTTAGCAACAGTGGTATGTATCCTTTTGTGCATGATCAGAGAAGCAGCCATATTTGAAAGCATGGCTTTTCTGTGTGCACTTTTTCTTCCTAAATGATTGAATTTCTTTTGGTGTCTCATTGCAATTAATCCTTATCTAATTTATATTTTGTCGTATTCATACCAAATTCAAGTCCCTTGGATTTAACAAGTTCTTCGAGTTCAGTAAGTGATTTTTTTCCAAAATTGCGAAACTTCAGCAAGTCATTTTTATTGAAGGCGACCAGATCTCCCAAGTATTCGACATCAGCAGCTTTCAAACAGTTCAACGCCCGTACCGAAAGATCCATGTCAACCAATTTGGTTTTCAGCAATTGACGAATATGAAGTGAGGTTTCATCAAACTCCTCGGCAACAGCCTTTTCAGAAGAGTCAAGTGTGATTCTTTCATCAGAGAACAGCATGAAATGATGAATCAGGATTTTCGCAGCTTCCTTCAACGCATTCTTTGGTTGAATAGAACCATCGGTAATAACTTCCATGACAAGTTTTTCGTAGTCAGTCTTCTGCTCAACCCGAAAGTTCTCAACATTGAAAGTCACATTTTTTATGGGAGTGTGAACTGAATCAATGGCAATCCGGCCTAAAGAAGAACTCAAAGTTTTATTCTCTTCGGCAGGGATGTAACCACGGCCTTTATCAATTGAAAGTTCAACCGTCAACTTTACATTGGCCTCCATGTGACAGATCACAATCTCCGGATTCAGCACCTGAAAAACCGATAAAAATTTATTAATATCACCAGCCTTAAAATCCTTTTGTTGAGCGATAATCACGGAAACTTTCTCTGAATTTTCAGATTCAATCAAGCGTTTGAATCTAATTTGCTTCAGATTCAGAATAATCTCCGTCACATCTTCAATAACCCCTTTGATGGTAGAAAATTCCTGTTCCACCCCTTCAATTTTCACCGAAGTGATGGCAAAGCCTTCCAGCGAGGAAAGCAAAATCCTTCTGAGTGAGTTTCCGATGGTAACACCAAAACCAGGCTCAAGTGGACGAAATTCAAAAACTCCTCGACTTTCATCGGCTTCCACCATGATTACCTTGTCAGGTTTCTGGAACGGTAATATTGCCATATTGTTTATTTTTGTTGTTAGATATATCGCGTGGAGACGCAGCATGCTGCGTCTCTACCCGTAAAATTATTTCGAATACAATTCGACGATCAGTTGTTCCTTTATGTTTTCAGGAATCTGGTCGCGCTCAGGATAACTCATAAATTTACCTGTCATCATTCCACCGTCCCATTCAAGCCAGGGATATTGGTTTCCACGTCCAGACAAAGAGTTGGTAATAATTTCCATGGATTTTGAACGCTCTCGAACTGAAACCAGATCTCCGGGGCGAAGTTCCATGGAAGGAATGTTCACGACTTTTCCATTCACAAGGATGTGTCTGTGTCCGATCAACTGCCGGGCTCCGTCGCGTGTTGGTGAAATTCCCATTCGGTAAACTACATTATCAAGGCGTGATTCAATAAGTTGTAACAATACCTCACCTGTAACACCACCTTTGCGTGCAGCCTTCAAAAATATATTTCTAAACTGACGCTCAAGGATACCATAGGTATATTTAGCCTTCTGTTTTTCCATAAGCTGGGTGCCGTACTCCGAAACCTTCGCTCTGCGCTTGGTTTGGCCATGCATTCCCGGTGGATAATTCTTCTTTTCGTAACTCTTATCAGGACCAAAAATAGGATCTCTGAATCTTCTTGCAATTCTGGATTTTGGGCCAATGTATCTTGCCATGGTGATTGATATAATTAAGTGTTAAACTCTTCTTCTTTTCGGCGGACGGCATCCGTTATGAGGAAGCGGTGTGATGTCCACAATCTCCATAACCTCAATACCGGCGGTATGAAGTGTGCGAATCGCCGACTCGCGACCTGCACCAGGTCCTTTTATGAATACCTTTACTTTGCGAAGTCCAAGGTCAAACGCTACTTTGGAGGCATCCTGTGCAGCCATCTGAGCTGCATAAGGCGTATTCTTTTTGGAACCCTTAAAACCCATTTTACCCGCTGAAGACCAGCTGATAACTTGTCCGCCATTGTTGGTAAGGGTAATAATGAGGTTGTTGAATGATGCGTTGACATAAGCTTTTCCTATTGTGTCAACCTTTACAACCCTTTTCTTTGAACTTTTTTCAGTCTTTGCCATATATTAATTTACTACGTTCATGAACGATTAACCCTTGGTTGCCTTCTTCTTATTGGCAACGGTTTTTTTCCTGCCCTTGCGGGTACGTGCATTGTTCTTGGTACTCTGTCCGCGAACAGGCAATCCTAAACGGTGGCGGATTCCGCGATAGCATCCAATATCCATCAATCGTTTGATATTCATTTGAACCTCAGAGCGCAACGCTCCTTCGATTTTAAAACTATCATTGATGACAGCACGGATCTTATTCTGCTCCTCGTCGTTCCAGTCCTGAACTTTTTTATTCCTGTCCACGCCTGCCACATCAAGGATCTTTTGAGCATTGCTTCTTCCAATACCAAAGATATAGGTCAGCCCAATTTCACCCCGTTTATTTTTAGGTAAGTCAATACCTGCAATTCTGGCCATATTAATCCAATTTTATGTTTGTAATACCTTAACCTTGTCTTTGTTTAAACTTCGGATTTTTTTTGTTAATGACATATAATTTGCCATTTCTACGAACGATCTTACAATCAGCAGATCTTTTCTTAATTGATGTTCTTACTTTCATTCTACGTTTTCTTTATGTCTATTGATACCTGAACGTAATTCTTCCTTTTGATAAATCGTATGGTGACATTTCAATCCTCACCCTGTCTCCGGGTAGAATTTTAATGTAGTGCATCCGCATTTTGCCAGAAATATGAGCCGTTATAACATGCCCATTTTCTAATTCAACACGGAACATTGCATTGCCGAGGGATTCAATGACCGTGCCGTCTTGTTGTATTGATGATTGTTTTGCCATACTATATACTACTATTTCCTAAAACTTCTTCAATATAACGGAAAGTGGAGAGGATTTCAGCCTTTTCCTTTCTAACTGCAACCGTAAGCTCAAAATGAGCCGAAGGCATTTTATCAGCAGTTCGAATCGTCCATCCATCACTATCCTGAACAACCGTCTTTGCACCCATGTTAATCATGGGCTCAATGCAAATTGTAAGTCCGACAGGCATTTTCACTCCAGCACCCCGTTTGCCATAATTCGGAACATCCGGTTTTTCGTGCAGTTGATTTCCAATTCCATGACCTACAAGTTCTCTAACGACTGAATAGCCAAAACCTTCAACATATTCCTGAACAGCAGCACTGATATCGCCAACCCTCCTTCCGGCAACAGCAAATTCTATTGCCCTGTACAAGGATTCTTTTGTTCGTTTCAACAGGTTAAGAACCTCACCAGACACCTCTCCTACCGGAAAAGTATAGGCAGAATCTCCAAAAAAACCATCCTTTTGACATCCGCAGTCAATCGAAACTATATCACCATTTCTAAGAACTCTGTTACCCGGTATTCCATGTACCACCTCCTCGTTGGTGGAAACACATAAGGTTCCCGGAAAACCTCTATATCCTTTAAACCCCGGGATTGCTCCTTCGGAACGGATAAAATCTTCAGCAATTTTGTCAAGTGCCAACGTACTGACACCAGGTTTTATATATTTTGCTACTTCGGCCAGTGTCTTGCTAACAATGATGGCATTCTCTCTGAGTAATTCAATCTCCTCTTCCGATTTTACCGTCATCTGCTTGTTAAACATACACTACTGCCCGGTAACGGAATAAGAAGAACGTCCTTTTATCCTGCCGGATTTAGTCAGTCCATCATAATGACGCATCAGCAAGTGACTTTCAATTTGCTGTAATGTATCAAGTACAACCCCAACCAGAATCAGCAAAGAAGTTCCTCCGTAGAACTGAGCAAACTGTGATGTAACTCCAACCATCCCCACCAATGCAGGCATGACTGCAACAAAGCCAAGAAAAATTGAACCCGGCAAAGTAATACGCGACATCACGTCATCAATGAACTCAGCAGTTTTTTTACCTGGTTTAACACCTGGTATAAAACCACCGTTTTTCTTCATATCCTCAGCCATCTGATTAGGGTTAACCGTGATAGCCGTGTAAAAATAGGTAAAGAGGATAATAAGAATAAAAAATGTTAGATTATATACAGGTCCGTTGATATCTGTAAATACCCTGGCAAACCCTGTAAGTGTTTCGTTGCTGGCAAAACCGGCAATGGTTAATGGCAGAAACATAATAGCCTGGGCAAAAATGATTGGCATTACACCGGCCGCATTCACCTTTAATGGGATATATTGACGCACTCCCCCATATTGTTTATTGCCAACGATACGTTTTGCATATTGAACCGGAATTTTGCGTGTTCCCTGAACAAGAAGTATCGTAACCAAGACCACAAGAACAAGAAATGCAATTTCCACAACAAAGAACACAAGACCACCGCCTTTCTGCTCCATTCTTGAAACCAGTTCACCAAACAATGCAAAAGGCAAACGTGCTATAATTCCAATCATAATGATCAGCGAGATACCATTTCCTATTCCCTTATCGGTGATACGTTCACCAAGCCACATCACAAAAAGAGAACCTGCAGTAAGGATAATAATGGAGGATATTCCAAAAAATGAAAATACAGAATGGTGTGTTACATTCGGGTTAAATGGGGATATTGCCTCTGCGGGTAATTGAGCAGCAAGGTTAGCAATATAAGCAGGCGATTGGAAAATTAAAATGATGACAGTGAGATACCTGGTCATCTGGTTGATTTTCTTTCGTCCGCTTTCTCCCTCTTTCTGCAGTTTCTGGAAGTATGGGATAGCCATACCCAGCAACTGCATCACGATGGAGGCAGATATATAAGGCATAATTCCCAACGCGAAAATAGAAGCATTGGAAAATGCACCACCGGAAAACATATTTAACAGCCCCAACAACCCCGATTTGGTTTGATTTTGAAGGCTGGCAAGCATACTTGGGTCAACACCAGGAAGTACGACATAAGATCCCAGACGATAAATCAGGATGATTCCGATTGTATAGAGAATTCTCTTACGGAGATCTTCAATCTTCCAGATGTTTCGAATGGTTTGAATCAGTTTTTTCATTCAAACAAGTTTAAAGTGTATTAGCTACTCCACCTAATTCTTCTATTGCTTTTCGGGCGGTAGCCGAGAAAGCATGGACGGTAATTTCGAGTTTGGCCTTCAATTCACCACGTCCCAAAATTTTAATCCGATCATTTTTCGAAACATATCCGCTTTGAATAAGTACATCACGTGTGATAACAGTGACTTCCTTTCTTTCAGCGATCTGTTGCAAAACGTCAAGATTTATTCCTTTATATTCAACCCGGTTGAAATTCTTGAACCCGAATTTGGGTACGCGTCTGACCAGAGACATCTGACCACCTTCAAACCCCACCTTTTTGGAGTATCCGGAACGTGACTTTGCTCCTTTATGTCCACGGGTAGATGTGCCACCGTGTCCGGAACCTTGTCCCCTGCCAATGCGCTTTACCTTCTTTGTCGAACCTTTTGCCGGCTTAAGATTGCTTAAATCCATTTCAGTATCGTTTTTCTTTTGTTATACTTTTTCAAATGTAACCAGGTGCAGTACCTTGTTTACCATGCCCAAAATCTGAGGGGTAGCATCATGTTCCACTGTATGGCGAATCCGTTTTAACCCTAATGCTTCGAGGGTACGTTTCTGACGCAAAGGTCTTCCGATTCCACTGCGTACCTGTGTTATTTTAATTTTTTCCATTGCTCAAAACAGCCTTTAATAATATAAAACTAGCCATTAAATACTTGATTCAGTTCAATTCCTCTGAGTTGTGCGATCGTATAAGGATCCCTCAACTTGATCAAGGCATTGATCGTTGCTTTCACAACACTGTGCGGATTAGATGACCCTTTTGACTTCGCAAGAACGTCCTTCACACCAACACTTTCCAGCACTGCACGCATAGCACCCCCGGCAATAACTCCGGTTCCAGGCGCAGCAGGTTTAAGATATACAAGCGCACCACTATATTTGCCCAACTGATCATGAGGGATCGTGCCTTTTAAAATAGGCACTTTTATCAGGTTCTTTTTAGCGTCGTCAACACCTTTGGCAATAGCTGCCGTAACTTCCTTTGCCTTTCCAAGCCCATAACCAACAACACCGTTTTCATTACCAACCACCACAATGGCAGAAAAGCTGAATGTACGGCCTCCCTTGGTTACCTTGGTCACGCGCTGAATGCTAACAAGGCGATCTTTAAATTCGATTTCGCTCGACTTTACTCTCTTTACATTAACGTTTGTCATATCTTCCTTAGAATTTTAGGCCACCTTCCCTGGCAGCATCGGCCAAAGATTTTACCCTGCCATGATATAAATAACCATTCCGATCAAAAACAACCTTTTCAATACCAGCCTGAATAGCCTTTTCAGCTACAACTTTCCCAACTTTCTTTGCCATGTCAGTCTTGGTACCCTTCTGGTCTGTCATTCCTTTTTCCATGGACGAAGCAGCAACAAGTGTTTTACCAGCCTGATCATCGATCAGTTGCACGTAAATACCTTTACAACTACGGAACACAGTCATGCGAGGCCTGTCAGGAGTCCCTTCTACGATTTTACGTATCCTTTTTTTGATCCTGAACCTGCGAAACTCTTTTTTACTCTTAATAGCCATTGTATTCAGTTTATAACGATTATTATAATCCTTTTAACACTGCATTAAAATGTAGTGTTACTGTCCGGCTGCAGATTTACCAGCCTTCTTCTTAATCTCTTCACCCTGGAAGCGAATACCTTTTCCCTTATATGGTTCCGGCCGACGGAATGAGCGAATTTTCGCTGCAACCTGTCCAAGCAACTGCTTGTCAACGGATTTCAAAATGATAGAGTTATTCTTACCCTTTACTGCCGTTGTCTCAACATGAATTGCATCCGGAAGTTCCAATAAAATATTATGAGAAAATCCAAGAGAAAGTTCTAGAAATTGTCCAGTTCCCGTAGCTTTATAACCAACTCCAACTAATTCCTGAACCGTTGTAAACCCTTCTGATACACCTTTAACCATATTGAAAACCAACGAACGATAAAGGCCGTGTTTTGCACGATCATCCCGGTCTTCGGAATGTCGTTCAACACTGAGAACGTCACCTTCAATTTTCAATGTGATTTTCGGATCCACCTGCTGTTGAAGCTGACCCAACTTTCCTTTGACAGTCACCAGGTTGGTGTCGGAGACAGAAATCTGCACGCCAGCGGGTATTGCAATTGGTAATTTTCCTATTCTTGACATGTTTATACTCTCCTAATTAACTGATGTGACATAAAACCTCACCGCCTACATTCTGTGTGCGGGCTTCCTTATCGGTCATAACACCGTGTGAAGTTGACAGGATTGCTATTCCTAAACCATTCAGTACCCTGGGTAAATGATCATTGTCAACATACTTCCTCAAGCCTGGCTTTGATATTCTAACAAGACTATTGATAGCTGACACTTTAGACACCGGATGGTATTTCAATGCAATCTTGATATTTCCTGGACGAGGTTCATTCTCAATTTTATAATTGAGGATATACCCTTTTTCAAAGAGAATCCGGGTGATTTCTTCCTTGATTTTCGACTTTGGAATCTCTACAACCCGATGGTTGGCCATAACGGCATTCCTGATTCTCGTCAAATAATCTGCAATGGGATCCGTAACCATTTATTTTGTTTTTTATTGTTACTGTTGAGACACAACAATGTGCGTCCTTACTACTAAATTACTAACTTATTACCAGCTGGCTTTTCTAACGCCAGGGATCAGTCCGTTGTTGGCCATTTCCCTGAAATTAATACGAGAAACTCCAAACAGTCGCATGTATCCTTTTGGTCGTCCAGTCAGTTTGCAACGATTATGAAGACGAATGGGTGATGCATTTTTTGGTAACTTCTGCAGACCGATATAATCACCGGCTTCTTTAAGTGCCTTACGCTTTTCAGCGAACTTTGCAACCATGCGTTCACGTTTGCGCTCTCTGGCTTTAATAGATTCTTTTGCCATATTTTTACTTTGTTTTAAAAGGAATTCCAAATTCTTTCAACAAGGCATGCGCCTCACGGTCATTGCGTGCTGATGTCACAAAGGTGATATCGACTCCGTTAATACGGGTTACCTTGTCAATGTCAATTTCAGGAAAGATAATCTGTTCAGTAATCCCGAGGGTGTAATTTCCGCGGCCGTCAAATCCCTTATCGCTGATTCCGCGAAAATCACGTACGCGAGGCAAAGCAACAGAAATCAAACGATCAAGAAAATCATACATGCGCTCTCCGCGTAATGTAACACGAACACCGATGGGATTGCCTTTTCTAAGTTTAAAGTTAGAAATATCCTTCTTAGATTTCGTCGATACAGCCTTCTGACCGGTAATCATCGTCATTTCATTAATACCGCTGTCGATGAATTTCTTATCAGTATTGGCAATACCCAATCCCTGGTTTAAACAGATCTTGCTGATCCGTGGAACCTGCATAGGACTTTTATAGTTGAACTGCTTTGTCAGCGCAGGAACAACCTCTGTCAGGTACTTGTCTTTTAATCTTGGTGAATAATCCATTATTTTATAACCTCCCCTGATTTTTTTGAATAGCGAACCAATTTCTCTGTTTTAGCATCCAACCGTCGACCAATACGTGTCGGTTTGCCCGAGTTGTCAACGATTTTCAAATTGGAAAGATGCACGGGTGCCTCCATTTTCACGATGCCGCCTTGTGGACTTTTGGTGTTAGGTTTGGTATGCTTCGATACCATATTAACACCTTCAACAATGGCTTTGTATTTAGCTGTATCGACACGCAGCACTTTCCCCTGCTGCCCTCTCGAATCACCGGCAATGACCATTACTGTATCGCCTTTTCGTATGTTTAACTTTTGCATGATAGTTTTTGTATATGCTTACAGCACTTCAGGTGCTAAAGAAACGATTTTCATGAATTGTTTTTCACGTAACTCCCTGGCTACTGGTCCAAAAATGCGGGTACCAATCATTTCACCAGCATTATTGAGCAAAACAACAGCGTTGTCATCAAACCGGATATAGGAACCATCAGCACGACGTGTCTCTTTTTTGGTTCTTACCACCACAGCCTTTGACACGGTGCCCTTCTTGATATTCCCTGAAGGCAGCGCATGTTTTACCGTTACAATGATCCGGTCGCCCACCCGGGCATACCGCTTGCGAGTTCCGCCCAGTACCTTTATACAAAGGACTTCCTTGGCTCCGCTATTATCTGCTACTGATAATCTTGACTCTTGTTGTATCATAGTTATTTAACCTTTTCAATGATTTCGACAAGTCTCCAACACTTATTTTTACTCAGCGGCCTGGTTTCAGAAATCCGCACTTTATCACCCTCACTGCACTCATTCTTGTCATCGTGTGCCATGAATCTGGATGATTTCTTAACGAACTTTCCGTATTTAGGATGCTTTACCTTACGCTCTACCTCAACGACGACGGACTTCTCCATCTTGTTGCTGACAACGATTCCGGTTTTTTCTTTTCTTAGGTTTCTTGTTTCCATTTTTTCTGTTTGTTGAGACGGGGCATGCCCCGTCTTTACCAGACGCGTTTTGGTGCGTCTTTACTATAATTTACCAGTTTTAGTGATCTTTTCACCTTTGAGCACACGGCACCGCAATTCAGTCTCAAGACGTGCGATTGTTTTTCTGTACGCCTTAATTTTATTAGGGTTTTCCAAAGGAGATACAGCATGATTGAGCTTAAGCTTTGTAAGCTGACGCTTCTCTTCATCCATCCTCTCCAGGATTTCGGCCGATGTTAATTCTCTGATAACTTTCTGTTCCATTTTTCTTTTTATTTGAGACGGAGCATGCCCCGTCTTTACCTATATTGCTTCTTCAACGTAATCTTTACGCATCACTGTTTTGGTTTGTACCGGCAGTTTCTGAGCTCCAAGCCGAAGTGCTTCCTTTGCAATAATCAATGGTACACCTTCGATTTCAAACAGAATTCTTCCCGGGTTCACACGAGCCACGAAATATTCTGGAGCTCCCTTTCCTTTACCCATTCGGACTTCGGCTGGTTTTTTTGTAACCGGCTTATCTGGAAAGATCCGAATCCAAAGTTGTCCTTCACGTTTCATGTGACGGGTAATCGCCTGACGGGCTGCTTCAATCTGACGACCTGTCATCCAAGCCTCTTCCATTGTCTTGATACCGAAGGAGCCAAAAGCAAGCTGATGACCACGTTGGGCATTGCCCTTCATCTTTCCTTTCTGCTGCTTCCTGTATTTTGTTTTCTTTGGCTGTAACATTATTCAATTATATTATAGGTTACGATGCTTTCAATTATCTTCTAGGGCGGCTATTTCCACCACCATCTCTCGCAGGGCCGCGATCACCACGACGATCCTGACCACGGTCACCTCCCCGGTCACCTCCGCGATCACGAGGACCACGGTCACGGTCGCCACCAGGACGGTCTCCACCACGATGCTGTGTAGGTTTAACCTTTGTAGCAGTAGCATCAGGAACCAGGTCGGGACGTCCATAGATGTCACCTTTGCAAATCCATACCTTTATTCCGATAATGCCATAAGTTGTATGGGCTTCTGCTGTCGCATAATCAATATCAGCACGGAATGTATGCAATGGAATGCGTCCTTCCTTATATTGTTCACGACGTGCCATTTCTGCTCCACCAACACGACCTGAAATCATGATTTTAATACCTTCTGCACCAATCCTCATTGCAGAAGCAATAGAGGTTTTGATTGCACGACGGTATGAAATTCTGCCTTCAATCTGACTGGCAACGGTATTACCGACAATTACGGCATCAATTTCAGGTCGCTTGATTTCGGAAATATTGATCTGAATCTCCTTTTTGGTGACCTTTTTCAACTCCTCCTTTAATTTGTCAACTTCCTGGCCGCCCTTCCCGATAATAATACCCGGTCGTGCAGTGTGAATGGTAACAGTTACCAGCTTCAAGGTACGTTCAATTACGATTTTTGCAATGCCTGCTTTAGCAAGACGGGCATTCAAATATTTGCGAATTTTATCGTCCTCAACCAGTTTAGGCTCAAAATTCTTACCACCGAACCAGTTTGAATCCCAGCCGCGGATGATGCCTAACCTGTTAGCAATCGGATTGGTCTTTTGTCCCATTAAAACTTACTTTTAATTATTGCTTAATACTCTGATTACTTTTTATTTTCTTCAACCTCTTCAACCTCTTCTGCTTCAACTTCCGGTTTATTCCGACTATCCAGCAAAATAGTTACATGGTTCGAACGTTTGCGAATCCTGTGAGCCCGTCCCTGGGGAGCTGTCAGCAACCGTTTAAGTTGTCTGCCGCTATCCACAAAGACTTCCTTAACAATCAAATCGCTGTCTTCAATGCGCAATCCTTCATTTTTTGCCTGCCAGTTGGCAATGGCTGATAACAACAATTTGCGTAAACGCTCTGAAGGCTGTTTTGCATTATTTTTCAAAATATGCAAGGCCAGCTCAACACGTTTTCCTCTAATCAAGTCAGCTATCAAACGCATTTTACGTGGTGATGTCGGGCAATTATTTAACTTGGCAAAAGCCACATTCTTTTTAGCCTCCTTACGATTCTCGGCTCTGGTGCGGGTTCTAACTCCCATAATCTATCTTAATTAAGAGGTTATTTCTTTCCTTTATCTTTATTACCTGCGTGACCCCGGAAAATTCTGGTCGGTGCAAATTCTCCCAATTTATGGCCTACCATATTCTCGGTAACATATACCGGGATAAACTTATTGCCATTATGTACGGCTATAGTCTGGCCAACAAAATCAGGAGAAATCATGGAACCTCTTGACCAGGTCTTTATGACAGTCTTCTTTTTGGATTCCAGAAGTTCCGCTACTTTCTTTTCCAGCTTATAGTGGATGTACGGACCTTTTTTAAGCGATCGGCTCATAGTTTGATTTATTATCGATTACTTCTTCCTGCGTTCAATGATATATTTATTCGACTGGTTTTTGCGGGCGCGTGTCTTGTATCCTTTTGATGGAACACCCTTGCGTGAGCGTGGCTGTCCTCCGGATGCTTTTCCTTCGCCTCCACCCATTGGATGGTCAACCGGGTTCATTGTGACACCACGGTTTCTCGGGCGGCGGCCCAACCAGCGTGTACGGCCAGCTTTACCATAAGACTCAAGGCTGTGGTCGATGTTCGACACCATGCCGATCGTAGCTTTACAGGTCTGAAGGATCATCCTGGTCTCACCCGAAGGCATTTTCAGGATGGCAAACTTCCCGTCGCGTGACATCAGCTGCGCATGAGCACCGGCACTTCGTACCATTTTCGCTCCCTGACCAGGACGTAATTCAACGTTATGAATTACAGTTCCAAAAGGAACTTCGCTCAGATAGAGTGTGTTTCCAATTTCCGGTGCCACACCTTTTCCTGACAGAATTGTCTGACCTACCTTTAATCCATGAGGAGCAACGATGTATCGCTTTTCCCCATCAGCATATACCACCAGGGCAATACGCGAGGTCCTGTTCGGATCATATTCGATGGTTTTTACTACAGCAGGAATATTCTCCTTGTCCCGCTTAAAGTCAATAATTCTGTACATCTGTTTATGACCACCACCAAGGTAACGCATGGTCATTCTCCCTTCGTTGTTTCTCCCACCGGATCTTTTCGACGGAGCCAGCAGGCTCTTTTCGGGAACGTCTGCAGTTATTTCATCATAAGTACTGATTACTTTAAACCGCTGACCGGGTGTTGTCGGTTTATATTTCTTAAGCGCCATTTATTTAAATATTGCTGTAAAAATCAATAGTTTCGCCTTTAGCCAATGTGATGATGGCTTTTTTATATGTACTGGTCCTGCCGGATATAACACCGCTTTTGGTAAAGCGTGATTTGTTTTTCCCGGAGAACACCATGGTGTTGACAGAAGTTACATCAACTCCATACAGGTCTTTAATAGCCTGCGTGATCTGAAGTTTGTTTGCCTTCCGGTCAACCATGAACCCATAACGGTTGAGCTTCTCGCCCAACTGCGTCATCTTCTCGGTTATGATCGGTTTTATAATAACTGTCATTGGTATATCGAATTAATCGGTTTAATTCTGATGTATTTTTTCAATCTCCTTGATGGAACCCTGGGTAATCAACAATTGGGTTGCGTCCAGAATTTCATACGTATTCAGGTCAGAAGCATTCACAACTTTCACCCTCTTCAGGTTTCTTGAAGATAATATGACATTCTCCTCAAATTTTGCAATAACAAGAAGTGTTTTTTTACCTGTCAGCTGTAAATTCTTCAGAAGCTCAGTGAAGTTCTTGGTTTTTGGTGTATCAAAAGTAAAGTCTTCAAGAATCGTCAGATGATTATCCTTCAATTTATAACTTAAGGCAGATTTACGCGCCAGTCTTTTGAGCTTCTTGTTCAGTTTAAAACTATAGTCCCGGGGATGTGGTCCGAAAACACGGGCACCACCACGAAACAACGGACTCTTAATACTTCCCTTGCGGGATCCGCCGGTACCCTTTTGTTTGTGCAGTTTACGCGTACTTCCTGAAATTGTAGATTTTTCAAGAGTATCGTGTGTTCCCTGGCGTTGATTTGCCATGTACTGCTTCACATCCAAATAGATAGCATGATCATTGGGTTCGATCGCGAAGATCGAATCGTCCAGTACAACCTTGTTGGCTGTCTCTGTTCCTTTTATGTTATATACTGCTACTTCCATCGCTCAATCTTTACATATGAACCATTGTGTCCTGGTACTGCACCTTTTACTAAGATCAGGTTTTTTTCCAGAATAATTTTCAGGACCTGAAGATTGACAACCTTGACACGGTCACCACCCATACGGCCTGCCATCCGAAGTCCTTTCATAACCCTTGAAGGCCATGATGATGCACCTACTGAACCAGGCGCTCTTAAACGGTTATGCTGTCCGTGGGTTGCTTCACCCACACCAGCAAAGTGGTGACGTTTTACAACACCCTGAAAACCTTTACCTTTTGAAATTCCAACCACATCGATAATTTCACCTTCGACGAAAATATCGACCTGAATTACATCACCAAATTGTTTCTGGTGATCTGCTTCAAAACGGGTAAATTCTGCAAGCACCTTTTTCGGGGTGATCCCGGCTTTGGCAAAGTGACCCATTTCAGCTTTTGTTGTATGCTTTTCCTTTTTCTCATCAAAAGCAAGCTGGATGGCTTCGTAGCCGTCTTTTTCCATTAACCGGACCTGTGTCACAACACAAGGGCCAGCTTCGATCACGGTGCAAGGGATGTTTCTCCCATTTGCATCGTAGATACTGGTCATTCCGATTTTTTTTCCTATTAATCCAGACATTTCTTACGTTTCTTACGTTTTTAACTTTACTTGTATTTTTACAAAATCAAACCTTGATTTCTACTTCCACACCACTTGGAAGTTCAAGTTTCATCAGTGCATCGATGGTTTTCGAAGTTGTGCTGTAAATATCCAGCAACCTCTTGTAGGTGCAGAGTTGAAACTGTTCCCGTGACTTTTTGTTCACGAAGGTTGAACGCAGTACCGTGAAGATCTTCTTGTCCGTTGGCAAAGGAATCGGTCCGCTGACAACAGCTCCCGTAGCCTTTACGGTTTTTACGATCTTTTCGGCCGACTTGTCAACCAGGTTGTAATCGTAAGATTTCAGTTTAATTCTAATTCTCTGGCTCATATAAAAATTTAATATGCAGGGACATATCCCCGGATTTTATATAATACTTCATCCTGAATTTCCTTCGGAGTAATATCATACTTTAAAAATTCCAGCATCTCTGTCGCTCTGCCGGAAGAAAGACTTCGTAGGGTGGTAACATACCCGAACATTTCAGCTAATGGAACTCGTCCACGAATAACCTGGTTTCCGATGCGGGATTCCACCTCTTCAACCTGACCGCGGCGTTTGGTAATATCACCGGTAACCTCACCCATATATTCGCTGGGTGTGATGACCTCAAATTTCATAATCGGCTCCATAATCACAACTTTCGCCTTTTTACTCGCTTCTCTAAAGGCAATGCCTGCAGCTATTTGGAAAGAAAGAACATCTGAATCAACACTATGGTAAGAACCATCTATGAGACGAACTTTCACACTCTCCATCGGGAAACCTACAATAGGCCCATTGGTCATGGCAGCTTTCAAACCTTTTTCGATCCCGGGAATAAATTCTCTCGGAATATTTCCGCCTTTTATTTCATTGATAAACTGCAAGCCTTTAACACCGGCATCAGCAGGACCAACTTCAATGACAAGATCCGCAAAACGGCCTTTTCCTCCAGTTTGCTTTTTGTAAACTTCATGGTGCATCACCGTGTTCACGATGGCTTCTTTATAAGCAACCTGTGGATTACCACGATTGACTTCAATATTGAATTCGCGACGCATTCGGTCGGCAATGATATCGAGGTGCAACTCGCCCATTCCGCTGATCAGAGTCTGACCAGTTTCATTATCGACCCTGACCTGGAATGTAGGATCCTCTTCTGCAAGCTTATGTAAGGCCATACCAAGCTTCTCAACATCATCCTGGGTTTTGGGTTCAACAGCCATGTTAATAACAGGCTCCGGAAAAACCATGGTTTCCAGAACCAATGGATGTTTGATGTCGCAGAGTGTATCACCTGTGCGGATATCCTTGAAACCGACTGCAGCGGCTATTTCCCCAGCTTCAATATGTTTCAGCGGATTCTGCTTGTTGGCATGCATCAGCATGATGCGAAGTAAACGCTCTTTCTTGTCGGTCCTGGTATTTAACACAACCTCACCCGCTTCAAGTTTTCCTGAATAGACACGAAAAAAAGCAATCCGGCCCACGAATGGATCAGTTGCAATTTTAAACGCATAGGCAGTAAACGGTTCATTCGGATCAGGATGACGAACCTCTTCTTTTTCGGTAAACGGATTCATACCCAGAACAGCGGGCATGTCATACGGTGACGGAAGGAATTTAATAACTGCGTCAATCAACAGTTGAACCCCTTTATTTTTGAAAGATGCGCCGCAAATTACAGGGGTAATTTTCCCGCTGATGGTGGCTTTGCGCAACTCGGCAATAATTTCGTCTTCAGTGATGGAATTATGATCTTCCATAAACTTATGAAGCAGTTCATCACTCTCTTCGGCCACGCCTTCAACAAGCTTTAACCGGTATTCATGAACCATGTCCTTCATTTCGGAAGGAACAGGAATCTCAAAGTATTCGCGGCCAAGGGTAGCTTCATCCCAGCCATACGCTTTATTGGTAATCAAATCAACAATACCGGTAAATTCCTCTTCCGCACCTATTGGCAATTGGATAATCACCGGGTTGGCAGACAACTTTTCACGAACCTGATCAACCACATGAAAAAAGTCGGCACCTGTACGATCCATCTTGTTGATGTAACTGATGCGCGGAACATGATATTTATTTGCCTGTCTCCACACTGTCTCTGATTGGGGTTCAACACCACCAACAGCACAGAAAATGGCGACAGCACCATCCAGAACCCTGAGTGAACGTTCCACCTCTACGGTGAAATCCACATGTCCGGGGGTGTCAATCAGGTTAATACGATAACTTTCATTCCTGAAATCCCAATAAACAGTAGTTGCTGCAGAGGTTATGGTAATGCCGCGCTCCTGTTCCTGGATCATCCAGTCCATGGTCGCTGTACCATCGTGTACCTCTCCCAGTTTGTAATTGCTGCCGGTATAATACAAGATACGCTCCGTCGTCGTGGTTTTACCCGCGTCGATGTGCGCCATGATGCCAATGTTTCTTGTATTTTCTAATTTACCGGTCATTTTTGTTGGGTAGAGACGCGGCATGCCGCGTCTGTACATATCATTTTGGGATTAATATTATTAAAAACGGAAATGTGAAAAAGCCTTATTGGCTTCAGCCATCCTGTGAGTATCTTCTTTACGTTTGTAAGCTGCACCTTCTTCCTTATAGGCAGCCATGATTTCAGCAGCCAGTTTCTGGCCAAAGCTCTTCTCATGACGTCTGCGGGCGTAGTTTACAAGTGACTTCATACCAATAGAACTCTTGCGGCCGGGGCGAATTTCCGAAGGAATCTGGAAAGTTGCACCACCAATACGGCGGCTTCTTACCTCAACGGAAGGGGTCACATTGGCGAGCGCCTTTTTGAACACCTCGAGGCCATCTTCCTTTGTCTTTTCTGAGACAGTGTCGATGGCTTCGTAAAAGACTTCATACGCAATATTTTTCTTGCCAGCCATCATGACATTGTTCACAAACTTTGTGACCAGGGTATCACTGAATCTTGGATCTGGAAGGATGGGTCTTTTTTTTGGTTTTGACTTTCTCATGATGTTTTTTTTGAAGGACCAGGTTAAAACCTGGTCTTATATAATGGTCTTATATAATCGTATCCCTAAATAACTATTTCTTTTCTTTTGGGCGTTTGGCTCCATATTTACTTCTGCGTTGCTTACGACCTTCCACACCGGAAGTATCGAGGGCACCGCGGATAATATGGTAACGAACACCTGGCAGGTCTTTCACACGACCGCCACGGATCATTACAATGGAGTGTTCCTGAAGGTTGTGGCCTTCGCCGGGGATGTAGGCATTCACCTCTTTCCCGTTGGTAAGACGAACCCTGGCTACCTTGCGCATGGCAGAATTTGGCTTTTTAGGCGTCGTGGTATAAACACGAACGCAAACGCCACGGCGTTGCGGACAGGAGTCCAAAGCAGGAGACTTGCTTTTATCTACTAATTTTTTTCTTCCTTTACGAACCAGTTGCGAAATCGTAGGCATATCAATGGTTTTATAAATCTTTTGTGTCAATTTCCCTCAAAATGGGAGTGCAAAAGTACAAATTATTTTTACACTACCAACATTTATTGGTGTTTTTTTACCCCCGGGTTAAAACCCAGGGATGAGCACTCCTGAATCAGTGGGCTGGAAATAATAAGGAAGGGTATGAATCTCGCGAAACTTTCTACCGCAATCTTTGGAAGTATTGCGATTGAAACCTATAGTTGTTTCACTTTATCAGGTTTCCTTGCCGTTTCCGGCTTGTAATTCAATCGAAAACGTAATATGGTTTTCGAGGGTGCAAAAGTACAACATATTTTGAACCCTGCAAGGAAATTGTGAAAAAAAGTTAAAAAATTATTTGTTCCTGATTATCATCACAGTTCCGTTCGTGTCGGCAACGAACACCAGGCTTTCGGGGATTGTCTTTACAAAATTGTCAACGGCCTTTATGATTCCGGGCCATTTATGGTTATAATCATGCACCATTATAATTCCACCCGGGGATAACAACGGATAAAACAGCTCAAGTCCGGCTTTGGTGGGATTGTAGAGGTCTGCATCCATATTCACAAAGGCCACCTGGTGGCTGAACGCGGCAGCGCTTTCCGGGAAATATCCCGGGTGCAGGATAATGTTGTCGTTCCCGTTGATTCTTTTCAATACGGATTGAACCGTTGTATCCGCAAAGTTTGTCGTCGTATATGTCGCGGCCTCCCCGGTTTCTACCTGCAAATCCTTTGCAGTAAATCCTGAAAAGGTATCAAACAGATGAAACGGACGGTCGGGAGCCATGTGATGAATAATTCTTGCGCTGTCACCTTTATATACACCCAGTTCTACAATAACACCAGGAATATTCTCTCTCTTTATTCTTTCGACATGAAACCACCAGTTAAAGAAACGCACTTTATCAGGATAATTCCTCTTACACCGTTTCAAAAGGGAGGAGATTTCTCCATTCTTAACAGCGTAAAGCCATTCAGCCGGCTGGTCATCCCTGATCACAAACACAATCCAAAGATACCTTACAATGATTATGACCAAAGCAAGGATCAGCGTGTAATTAATTATCTGAAAGACGGACAGATTCATCGGCAGAATAAAGAGGCAAATTTAGTACAAACCTTCTTACCTGTTAAGTTTTTTCAGTTAAGGACACTTAAGCTTTGTTTAAGTTGAGTAAATAACGAGTACGTTCTGAGTAAATGCCGAGTAAATGGGGAGTAAATGGGGAGTAAATGCCGAGTAAATGGTGAGTAAATGCTGAACATCTGGGATAGGTTCTGAATTGTCTGTGATTTTCACTACTGCCCACTTCCCAATTTGGTAAATATCACAATTCATTGTACTTTTGTTGAATGAGAATTATTGCATTCAGAACACTCCGTGAGTTTTGGAAACAGCCTGAATTTGCTGGTTCAGAAGTTTCCCTCAGGGCATGGTATCATGATGCAAAATGCGCCATTTGGTCAAATCCGAACGAACTTAAACAACAGTATGCGAATGCCAGTATCATTGGTGAAGGACGGGTGGTATTTAATATCAAAGGAAATGCATACCGACTTGTTGTGCTGATTGACTATGAATTTCAGGTAATATTTATCCGGTTTATCGGCACACACGAACAATATGACAACATTGATGCAAAATCAATCTGAAAATGAACATAAAACCAATAAAAACAGAGAAAGACTATAACGATGCAATTCTGAGAGTTGAGAAGTTGTGGGGAGCTAAAAAGAACAGTCCTGACGGGGATGAATTAGACCTGCTCTGTACCATCGTTGAAGCCTACGAAATGAAACACTATCCGATTTTACCCCCGGATCCGGTTGATGCAATTCTTTTCAGAATGGAGCAGATGAATATGACCAAAACGGATATGGCAAAATATATTGGAAGCCAGAGCAGGGTGAGCGAAATATTAGGGAGGAAAAGACAGTTGACGCTGAAAATGGTAAAGTCCTTATACAAAGGCTTAAAGATTCCGGCTGAAATATTACTGGCATAACATCCTTTCGGGGAAAAGAAAATAAACGGATAAAATACATTATATAAATGAAAATTATCGGATATTTTTAATTTATGAAATAATAATTATCTTTGCTGAAATTTATATTTCAGGATGGAACCGTTGAAAAGGACGTTATTTCAGGCCCTTGCTGACCACCTTTACGAGAAGGAATTCACGATTGTTTCAGGTCCAAGGCAAAGTGGTAAAACCACCTTGCTTGAGCAGCTTGGTGACCACTTAAAACAAAAAGCAGAAGAGGTTTATCATTTAACCCTTGAGGATCATACAATTCTTGCACGGTTGAATCAACATCCGGAGAATCTCTTCGATTTTGTTGTCAGAAAGCCCCGGAAAAGAGTATTTGTATTGATTGACGAAATACAGTACCTTGAAGATCCTTCAAACTTCCTGAAGCTGATATACGATAAACACCATTCTCAGGTAAAGATCATTGCAACCGGAAGCAGTGCATTTTATATTGATCATAAATTCAAGGACTCACTGGCCGGCAGAAAACAACTTTTCGAGTTATACACTCTTGATTTTGATGAATTCCTGTTGTTCCGGACGGGTGCAACTGCGATGCAGGAAGAATTGAACAAGATCAGGAATAACGATCAGTATCTTTCGTCAAAGCGGAATGAACTGGAGGGTTATTTTAATGAATATCTGACTTTCGGGGGGTATCCTGCGGTTGTAGTTGCGGGCAGTGCGGAAAAGAAGATGGCTTTGCTTAAAGAAATCGTTGGTTCTTACCTGAAGCGTGATATTGCCGAATCGAACATTCATGACCAGGACAAGTTTTATAAAGTACTGATGCTTTTAGCACAGCAAACCGGATCACTCGTTAACGCAAATGAATTGTCCAGAACAGTCGGAATATCGACTACAGCCCTGGAAAATTATCTGTATACACTGCAAAAATGTTTCCACATTCAGCTTCTTCGTCCATTTTATAACAATCTAAGGAAGGAACTCACCAAAATGCCAAAGGTGTTTTTTCATGACCCCGGATTCCGCAATACTTTACTCAATCAATTCCTGCCAGTTGATCAGCGGGTTGACAAAGGGATGCTTATTGAAAACTATGCATATATCCGTTTACGAACGCATCATGGCAACGATGATCTCCGCTTCTGGCGCACCACCGATGGATGTGAAGTTGATTTTATTTTAACCTCAGGGCAGGGTACAGGTGAAGCCATTGAAATAAAATTTGAAGAAACCAGTTACAATCCATCAAAATACCGAAAGTTTCGAGATACTTATCCTGATTACACTCTAAATCTCAGGGCATTCCGATCATCGACAAACCAAACTTCATTAATAGCCATGTAGTGTCTTTCAGTGCACGACACATTGTTATTACATTGATGTTAAATCACTTTTTATTAACCCTATTTTTGCACCTCAATTTCAACCATGTCAAAAAACATCCTCAGTGAACTGAATGAAGCCCAGCGGGCGGCAGTTGTTGTGACCGAAGGGCCGGTCATGGTCATTGCAGGCGCAGGCTCCGGCAAAACACGGGCACTCACCTACCGTGTGGCGCATCTTGTTGAAAAAGGGGTCGACCCGTTTCATATCCTGGCACTCACCTTTACCAACAAGGCTGCCCGCGAGATGAAAGAACGCATCATTCACCTCGTGGGTGAAGAGGCGAAAAATGTGTGGATGGGAACCTTTCACTCGGTTTTTGCACGGGTTCTGCGTATCGAAGGTCATCTGCTCGGCTATCCTCAGAACTATACCATCTACGACACTGACGATACGAAAAGGGTCATCAAGAATCTGATTAAGGAAAACAACCTGGATGATAAAGTTTACCAGGCAGGATATATCCTCCACCGCATTTCATCGGCCAAAACAAGCCTTCTCTCGGCGGAAGAGTATAATGAA
Source organism: uncultured Draconibacterium sp. (assembly GCA_964355945.1). GTDB lineage: Bacteria > Bacteroidota > Bacteroidia > Bacteroidales > FEN-979 > CAIVAT01. The sequence continues at coordinate 59,344 of CAYHGE010000002.1, read as the reverse complement.
AGTCCAGAACTAAAAGAATATGACGCCTCTGCAGGGAAACCCCAGACCGGACTGTTATATACCCAATACCAGGGAAGGCTGCGCCGGGCATCCGCCATGGATTTCGACGACCTGCTGTTCAACATGAACGTACTGCTGCGCGATTTTCCTGACATATTGTACAAATACCAGCAGAAGTTTCAGTACATCCTGGTGGATGAGTACCAGGACACTAACTTTGCCCAATACCTTATTATAAAGAACCTCGCCGCAAACAATGAAAACATCTGTGTGGTGGGCGACGATGCACAAAGCATCTATGCATTCCGGGGGGCCAACATCCAGAACATCCTGAATTTTAAAAAGGATTACCCCGATCACCAGGTATTTAAACTGGAACAGAATTACCGGTCAACGAAAACCATTGTCAACGCGGCAAACAAGATCATAGAACACAATAAAAACCAGATTTTCAAAGAGATATGGACAGACAACGCGGAAGGCCCGCGCATCCAGCTGATCAAAGCATCTTCCGACAATGAAGAGGCAAACCTTGTTGCGCAATCGATCTTTGAAAACAAGATGAACAACCAGTTGCAGAATACCGCCTTTGCCATTCTTTACCGCACCAATGCCCAGTCGCGCGCCCATGAGGAGGCGTTGCGCAGGCTCAACATCCCCTGCAGAATCTATGGCGGTCTTTCATTCTACCAACGTAAGGAGGTAAAGGACCTCCTCTCCTATTTCCGCCTGACCATCAACCACAAAGATGAAGATGCGCTCCTTCGCATCATCAACTTTCCGGCCCGGGGAATCGGAAAAACCACCATGGAACGGCTCACGGTCCTGGCGGATGAACATAAGAAGAGCATCTTCGAACTCATCGAGAATCCTGTCGAAAACAACATCCGCCTGCCGGAAGGCACGTCGCAGAAGGTATTTGGGTTTGTGACCATGATTAAAAGCTTCAAAGCCCTGCTCAATTCAAAAAACGCCTACGAACTGGCAAAACACATTGCCGGATCCTCGGGGCTGATGAAGGAGCTGTACGATGACAAAACCCCTGAAGGTGTAAGCCGTTTTGAAAACCTGGAAGAGCTGCTCAACGCCATCAAGGAATTTTCGGAATCGCCAAGGACAAATATAGAAACCGGCGAAATAGAAGCCAATGTTGTTCGCACGCTTGATGAATTCATGCAGGATATTGCGCTGATCACCGACGCTGATAAAGGAAACCCCGACGACCTCGACCGGGTGACCCTGATGTCTATCCATGCAGCCAAAGGGCTGGAATTCCCTTATGTTTTTGTGGTGGGGATGGAAGAGAACCTCTTTCCGAGCATCCAGTCTCTGAATTCACGTACTGACCTTGAGGAAGAACGTCGCCTCTTCTACGTTGCAGTGACCCGTGCACAACAGAAACTCACCCTGTCGTATGCCGAGAACAGGTTTCGCTGGGGAACCCCGACTTCGTGCGAACCCAGCCGGTTTATCAGCGAAATCCCCGAGTCGTTCATCGATTTTCCAAGAAAAATTTCAACGGCAAATACCGGCTTCTCTAAATCTGTCAATTGGTCCGCATCATTGCCCGGTGTTAATCTTCCACCAAAAAAGCCGGTTGTTCCAAAGAATTTCCAGAAAGTCAGCAACACACCAACAAATGCACCACAGTCTGCCCCGGAAGGAGCTCCTTCGGATGTTGAAGAGATTCAGACAGGGATGGATGTATTCCACGAGCGATTCGGGAAGGGCAAGGTGGTGAACCTTGAAGGAGTTGGCCCCAATAAAAAAGCGACGGTGTTTTTCCCTGAAATCGGGCAGAAGCAATTGTTGTTAAGGTTTGCCAGGCTGAGGATTGTTGTTTGATTTACGATTGGACGATTTACGATTGCAGATTGAAATGTTTGATTGACGATTGACGATTGAGCAGCACTAATCGTAAATCGGTTAATCGTCAATTTATTCGTCAATCGTAAATCATCCAATCGCAAATTAAATTGTATCTTTGCAAAAAACTACATTTTGAACGAACAAATGGAATACAACACCACCCGCGAGATGATGTTTATCCCGGAATATGGCCGGAATATTCAGCGGATGATACAATACACCTGCACTGTTGAAGACCGCGAAAAGCGTAACAAGGCTGCAAAATTCATCGTCAACTGCATGGCGGAGCTTAATCCGACCGTGAAAGAATCAGGAGATTACAAACATAAACTGTGGGATCACCTCTTCATCATTGCCGATTTCAAACTGGATGTGGATGCACCTTACCCACCCCCGCCTCCCCTGTCGCTCAGCACCAAACCCGAGCACCTGTCATATCACGACAAGGAGATCGAATTCAAGCATTATGGCAAGAACATCGCCCTGATGATTGAAAAGGCGACCGAATATGAAGAGGGACCGGAGAAAGATGCGCTTGTGAAAGCGATTGCGAACCACATGAAGAAGTCATATCTTAACTGGAACCGCGAATCGGTAAATGATGAGCTGATAGAGAAACACCTCAGTATCCTCTCCAAAGACCAGCTGAAACTGAACCAGGATTTCAAATTTACTCATACAAACGACATCCTGGCGCAAAACCAGAAACGGAAACCATTCCGGCAGGGACCTGACCGCAATTTCAACAAGCAGCAGCAAAGTCATCCAAAACAGAATTTCAATAACCCGCGCGGCCGGAATAAACCCCAATGAGTTCCTTTGAAATCACCGGGGGAAGGAAATTAGCTGGTGAAATCACGCCCCAGGGCGCCAAAAATGAGGCACTCCAGGTAATCTGTGCCTGCCTGCTTACTTCTGAGAAGGTCACCATTCATAACATCCCCAACATCCTGGATGTTAATAAACTTGTTGATTTACTGGAGTCAATCGGGGTAAAAGTCACAAAAAGCGGACAATCCTCGGTTACGTTTCAGGCTGGAGAACTTGATTTCGACTTTCTCCGCACCAGGGATTTCCGCAATAAAGCAGGCAGCCTCAGGGGTTCCATTATGATCCTCGGGCCGATGCTTGCCAAGTACGGCAAAGGATTTGTCTATATCCCCGGCGGTGACAAAATCGGACGCCGCAGACTCGACACCCATTTCATCGGACTCCAGCGACTGGGTGCCAGTTTCGAATACCATCCCCTTGAACAACTTTATACAGTTGTTGCTCCCGATCTTATCGGCGATTACATGCTGCTGGATGAGGCCTCCGTTACCGGAACAGCCAACATCCTGATGGCTGCCGTGATGGCAAAAGGAACCACCACAATCTTCAATGCAGCCTGCGAACCCTATATTTCACAGCTTTGCAACATGCTGGTCAGCATGGGGGCGATTATCGATGGCATCGGCTCCAACCTGCTAAAAATAACCGGGGTTGAAAAACTTCACGGGTGTGAACACACCCTGCTTTCCGATATGATCGAAGTGGGCAGTTTTATCGGCCTTGCCGCCATGACAGGCTCGGAAATCACAATCAAATCTGTGAATTACCAGCAACTTGGCCTGATCCCGGAAGTCTTCAAACGCATGGGGATCAAAATCGAAAGAAGAGACGATGACATTTTCGTTCCGGCCCAGGAACATTATGAGGTTGAAACATTCATGGATGGTTCGATCATGACCGTTGCCGATGCTCCCTGGCCCGGGTTCACCCCCGACCTGATCAGCATCGTGCTGGTCATTGCAGCTCAGGCAAAAGGCAGCGTGCTCATCCATCAGAAGATGTTTGAAAGCAGGCTTTTTTTTGTGGACAAGCTGATCGACATGGGGGCAAAGATCATCCTCTGCGATCCGCACCGTGCAACCGTGATTGGTCTTGACCATCAGTATCCGTTGCGGGGAATCAGGATGTCATCACCCGATATTCGCGCCGGAGTGGCCCTCCTGATTGCAGCATTATCGGCCAATGGTACGAGTATCATCGACAACATTGAGCAGATCGACCGGGGATACCAGGAAATCGATGTACGGCTTCAGAATCTTGGAGCAGGAATCCGGAGGATCAGCGGCTGACAATTTGTCGTAAATCATCAACTGGCATTTTTTTTGATAACGTTTCACCCGAATTTTACTCAGAAACTACCACATTGGGTTAATTAAATTAATGATAAATACTTTTTCTCTCTGTGGTACTCTGTGCCTTCTCTGTGAACCTCTGTGCAATAAATGATTACACGGAGAACCACAGAGAATTTATTATTAAAATTCTAGCTGATATATGATTGGTAAACGTAAAAAAGAAGCAAAGGACAAAATGAATAATAAACATGCCCACGAAGAAGCAGCAGAGCAGGAAATATTAGAGAATGCCCCGATTATTGAAAGTACAGCCATTAACATGGATCAGCCATTGGCTGAAGGATCTGCTGCACAATATGCTGAACTCAACGACAAGTACCTCCGCCTTTATTCCGATTTCGATAATTTCCGTAAGCGGACATTTAAGGAGAAGATAGAACTCAGCAAATATGCTTCGGCAGAAATCATCGTCAAACTTCTTCCTGTTCTGGATGACTTTGAACGTGCCATCAAGGCTTTTGATGTGACTCCGGATGCAGGGCAGGCGACAAAAGACGGCATGCTTTTGATTTTCAATAAATTCATTGCCATACTTCAACAGCAGGGATTGGAGCCGATGCGGGCTGCAGGCGAAACGTTTGACACCGATTTCCATGAAGCCATCACCAATATTCCGGCTCCGACACCCGAACAACAGGGAAAGATCGTGGATGTCGTCGAAAAAGGTTACCTCCTCGGCGGAAAAGTGATCAGGTATGCAAAAGTAGTGGTTGGCAGTTAACGATAAAATATGTCAAAAAGAGATTATTACGAAATCCTGGAGGTCGGCAAAGACGCATCACCTGAAGAGTTGAAAAAGGCCTACCGCAAGCAGGCCATCAAATTTCACCCGGATAAGAACCCCGGGAAGAAAGACATGGAGGAGAAATTCAAGGAAGCTGCCGAAGCGTATGAGGTTCTGAGTGATCAGAATAAACGCCAGCGTTACGACCAATACGGGCATGCCGGTACCGGAAACGGTGGTTTTGGTGGAGGCGGAATGAACATGGAAGATATTTTCAGCCATTTTGGCGACATCTTTGGCGGCGGCGGCGGCAACGACCCGTTCAGTTCGTTTTTCGGAGGTGGCGGCGGCCGGCGGGGAAAAGCGGTGAACCGCGGATCAAACCTGCGTGTGAAAGTTAAGCTGACCTTAGAAGAAATTGCCAACGGAGTTGAGAAGAAGATCAAAGTCAACAAGTATCTTTCCTGCAACACCTGCCATGGCAGCGGTGCCAAGGGAGGAAGTTCATACAACACCTGCTCTACCTGTCGGGGCACGGGACAAGTGTCTCGCGTCACATCCACATTCCTCGGCCAGATGCAAACGACCCAAACCTGTCCCAACTGCGGAGGTGAAGGAAAGATCATCACGGATAAATGTACAGATTGTGCCGGAAATGGAGTGGTAAAGGGCGAAGAGGTGATCTCCATCCGGATTCCGGCAGGCGTATCTGAGGGGATGCAGCTGTCGATGGGTGGAAAAGGCAATGCTGCTGCCCGCGGCGGTGTGGCAGGTGATCTGCTGATCCAGATCGAGGAAATTGCCCATGATCGCTTTGAACGCGATGGAAACAACCTGCTTTATGAGCACTATATCTCCTTTTCGGAAGCCGCACTGGGTGGTAATGCCGAAGTCCCGACACTGGAAGGGAAAGTCAAAATAAAAATTGACCCGGGAACCCAAAGTGGTAAGGTCCTGCGCTTGCGTGGCAAAGGGCTCAACAGCATCAACGGTTATGAAGGCAAGGGCGATCTCCTGATCAGCATCGTGATCTGGACACCCAAAACATTATCGAAAGAAGAAAAGAGTATCCTGGAAAAACTGGCCAACTCAGATAATTTCAAACCCACGCCAGGCACCCATGATAAAAACATCTTTTCCCGGATGAAAAATCTTTTTGAACAATAAACAATCACTTCATGGATCTATTTTCAGCGCATGATGTCACCAAACAGTATGCGAATCACAAAGCCCTTGACAAAGTAAGCATCAATGTTGCTGAAGGTCATATCTTCGGGCTGCTTGGCCCCAACGGCGCCGGAAAAACAACCCTGATCAGGATCATCAACCAGATCATTGCCCCTGATGAAGGAGAACTTCAGTTCATGGGACGTAAACTGCAGCCGAACGATATCGCCCTGATTGGCTACCTTCCAGAGGAACGCGGGCTGTATAAAAAAATGACCGTTGGAGAACAAGCCATGTACCTGGCTCAGCTGAAGGGACTCAGCCATCAGGAAGCCCAAAAGCGGTTGAAATACTGGTTCGAAAAGTTTGAGATCAAAAGCTGGTGGACCAAGAAAGTTGAGGAGCTCTCCAAAGGGATGCAGCAAAAAATCCAGTTCCTGGTTACCATCATCCACGAGCCAAAGCTCCTGATCTTCGATGAACCATTCAGTGGTTTTGATCCGATCAATGCCAACCAGCTGAAAGAAGAGATTCTGGCGCAAAAGGAAAAAGGCGCTACAATTATCTTTTCAACACATAACATGTCCTCTGTGGAGGAACTATGCGATGACATCGCACTGATCGACCGGTCGAAAGTCGTGTTAAGCGGATCGGTAAGAGACATCAAAAAAACCTTTAAGACCAACACCTTTGGGGTCAGTTTCAACACATTTGAAGGTCCGTTGCAATCTTTTCTTCCTGCTGAATATCAGGTGCTTTCAGAAACCAAGGATGCAGATCATCGGCATGTTCAAATCAAACTGCCTGCCAATACCACTTCCAATGACCTCATTAAAGTCCTGTTGCCGCATGTTACCATTTACGCGATAAACGAAAAGATACCTAACATGAACGACATATTCATCCAGGCAGTGACCCGGCAAGCACCTTCATCCATTACGCAAGACTAGCATGAAAAAGATTTTTCTCATTATCCGGCGGGAGTATCTTACCCGTGTTAAGAAACGTTCGTTCATCGTGATGACCATCCTGGGTCCGCTGCTTATGGCAGCCACCATGATTGTACCGATTTACCTTGCGAACAAGACAGCAGACACCAAAACAGTCGCCGTCCTTGATGAAACCGGAATTTTTTACGAAAAATTCAAGGATTCAGAGGAGATCAAGTTCCATTACCTCGTCAGTGATATTGCAACGTCCAAAGCCAACTTTTCGAAAAGTGAGGATGATGCATTGCTTTTCATTCCCAAAACTGAAGTCACTTTACCCACTAATGCCATCATCTATTCTGAAAAAAGTGTAAGTATCAATGTCACGTCATACATTAAAAACGTGATGAGCAAACAGATAGAAGAGCTTAAACTCCAGGCACAACTCAGGGAGCTTCAAACTGACAAGAAAAATCCTGTTTCCGTTGACGATATCCTGAAATCAATCAAAACCTCAGTGGATATCAATACCATGAAAATAGGTGAAGATGGCAAAGAATCAAAGAGTTATACTGAACTGAATATGGTGCTTGGCATGGTTTCAGGCATCCTGATCTATTTCTTTATTTTCATGTTTGGTGCTCAGGTGATGCGTGGTGTGATCGAAGAAAAAACGAGTCGTATTGTGGAGGTAATCATATCATCTGTAAAGCCCTTTCAGCTCATGATGGGAAAGATAATTGGTGTGGGACTGGTCGGATTGACCCAATTCCTGCTGTGGGTTATTCTCACTTTCGCGATTGTGACTGTAGTCACTTCTACGATGACATCCAAAGATGACAATAAATCGGCAACAGAACAGCTGATGAAACAAAAAACCGGTATGAGCCCTGATAATTCCGGGTCAATTACTTCAAAGGAAGCTTCTACTGAGGGCATGAGTGTTGTATTGGATGCCATTAAATCTGTGAACTTCCCGGTGATGATTGGCGCATTCCTTTTCTTTTTTCTGGTGGGTTACCTGTTATATGCTGCTCTGTTTGCAGCCATCGGAGGAGCTGTTGACAGCGAGGCAGATACCCAGCAATTCATGTTCCCCATTACGGTTCCCCTGATCCTATCAATCGTTATGGCGCAATACATCATTCAGGATCCTGACGGGCCGGTGGCTTTCTGGTTTTCGATATTCCCGCTTACCTCTCCTGTAATTATGATGATACGTATCCCATTTGGTGTACCCTACATTCAGATCATTCTGTCAATGGTATTGCTGCTCCTCGGATTTCTCGGAACAACCTGGCTGGCAGCCCGAATTTATCGCACCGGCATCCTGATGTACGGAAAAAAAGTGAATTACAAGGAGTTATGGAAATGGATAAGATATAAATAATTATTTATCCAGCATTTTCGTCCATTCATATTTTTTGCGTTTCTTCCAGTCACCCTGGTGGTAAACATAACTGGCAATAAGCGGCAACACACTGGTTGCTTCAGCATATACCATCTTCTCATAAACGGTATCCACTTTGCCCCAGCTGGCAGCCTCTTTCAAAGTCGAACTGGAACATGCTCCATCGCGTGAATCAGCCACGGTGATTTGTACTGCATATTTGTGCATCGGCACCTCTTTCCCAAGCACTTCTGCACAGATTACCGTATCCTGAACGAAATTTTTGGGCACCCCGCCTCCAATCATAAACAACCCGGAAGTCTTTGCTGCCATTTTAATTTTGGTAAGCTCCAGAAAATCCTTGACAGAATCAATCGAGACATGTTTTTTCGGATTATCCCACTGATGTTTTACCAATCCGAAACCTGCACTGCTGTCGCTGAATGCCGGGCAGAAGATGGGTACGTTGTGCTCGTAACATGCCTGGACAAGTGAATCTTTTTTTACCGAATTCTTTACGAGCCATTTGCCCATCTCGCGGATAAACTCACGTGATGAATATGGTCTTGGCTCCAGTGTGTTGGCAATTGTATTGATGGTTGCATCGCAATGCTGGAGCTCCTCTTCATCAATATAGGTATCATAAATCCTGTCAATATAATTGGCGCGGAGTTCAACATCATCAGCATACGGCGTTCCCTTATAGTGTTTGAAACCAAGCGCCTCAAAAAAGTCCATGTCAACGATGGATGCCCCGGTTGCGACAATCGCATCGATCATGTTGTTTTTAACCATGTCAACATAGACCTGCATGCAACCGGCAGCACTGGTGCTTCCGGCAAGCGTAAGGAATACCGTACAACCTTTATCTTTGATCATCATGTTGAGGATATCGGCTGCTGCGGCAGTATCTCTGGATGTGAATGACATATCACGCATGGCATTGATGATCTCTGTCGAGTTGATCGCCTTGATATCAATATGCTTTACCTGTTCCTTTAAAAGGGCTTTTTTATTCTTTTTCATCGTTGAAATTTTTTGTCAAAAATAATAAATTAACTTACCGCTAAGACGCTAAGACGCTAAATGCACAGTGTCAACCTCACAACTGTTAGCGCCTTCGCGTCTTTGCGGTGAAAAACATTTTTTTCATGAAACAAAGATCAGTAACCGAGAATCTTCAGCATCGATTTAAAACTTTGCTCTTTCGACCAGAGTTTGGTTGTGATTTCATCCGTTTCATCATCGATATCGATCAGGACATGCTTCGGGGCAGGAATGAGGCAATGCTGGATGCCTCCATAACCTCCAATCGCCTCCTGGTAGGCACCTGTATGAAACATGCCGATATACTGAGCTTCGCTTTGATTGAACTTTGGCAGATAAACTGCATTGCTGTGTTCTTCAGCATTGTAAAAATCCTCACTGTCGCAGGTGAGCCCGCCAAGAAACACCCGTTCATATTCCACATCCCAATTGTTAATTGCCAGCAGGATAAATTTCTGGTTGATCGCCCATGTATCCGGAAGCGTATTCATGAATGAGCTGTCGATCATGTTCCATATCTCCCGGTCATTCTGCCGCTTCTGGTCGATGATGGAATAAAGGACCGCACCGCTTTCACCAACAGTGAACGATCCGAACTCTGTGAATATGTCAGGTTCTGGCACTTCATTGCGCTCGCATATACTTTGGATCTGTGCAATAATTTCCTCTGCCATGTACTCATAATCGTAAACAAACTCGAGAGAGTTCTTGATAGGCAACCCGCCCCCGATGTTTAAGGAAGTCAGTTCCGGACATATTTTCTTCAAATCACAATACACCTGAACGCTCTTGGTCAGTTCATTCCAATAATAGGCTTTGTCCTTAATCCCGGTGTTGATAAAGAAGTGCAGCATCGTCAACTCAAACTTGGGATTATCCTTTATCTTTTCAAGGAAATAGGGAACAATGTCATTATAGCGGATTCCCAGGCGGGATGTGTAAAAATCAAACTTGGGTTCCTCTTCAGATGCGATCCGTATGCCCAGTTTCACCTTATGCTGAATCTCAGTTTCAATCTTCTCCAATTCAAAAATATTGTCGAGTACCGGAACCACATTTGTAAAACCATTATTTACCAGATGTACAATATTCTCAATATACATCGGTCGCTTGAATCCATTACAGATGATATACCTGTCTTTATTAAACAAACCCCGCTCAGCCAGATCTTCGATAATGTTGATGTCGAACGCAGAAGATGTTTCAAGGTGAACCTCATTCTTAAGCACCTCTTCAAGAACGAAACTGAAATGGGAACTCTTGGTGCAATAACAAAAATGATAATCACCCTTATAATCCACCTTGGCCATGGCTACATTGAACAATCTTTTAGCACGCTGAATCTGTGAACTTATCTTAGGCAGGTAACTGATTTTAAGGGGCGTTCCATATTGCTTGATAATATCCATCAATGGAACTTTATGAAAGTAGAGTTCATTATCAACCACCTCAAATTCGGGTTGAGGAAAGTCAAAGGTCTGTTCGATCAGATCAATATATTTATTTTTCATCTTGAATTTAATGAATTGAGATAAGACGGATGATCAAATTTACTACCAATGTAAATCACTTGGATTGGAATAATTCAGCAAATTTAGTTCAATAAATTATAATATGGATACATTGCATGAAATATTACAGAGTTTGTAATTTTGACCTGAAATAATCCCAATACTGAACTCCAATGGATACATTACTTGACCTGCTCCTGCTGGAAATGTCGCGGCGAAACACCGATGTTGTTGCCGACCTGGTGCGGCAGAAGCCTGAATTATTCGGAGAGCTATTCCATATTTTTTCAGGCAACACCGAACCAGCAAGCCGGCGGGCGGCATGGGCTTTAGATATTGTTTCGGAGAAAAATCCTGCGCTGATCCTGCCGTATCTTGACCAAATTGTTGAATTGCTTCCATTATTCAGGCATGATGGGCTTAAAAGACATTCATTACGGATGCTTTCAAGGTCTCCACTTCCATCAGAAAGTCATCTTGGCAATCTGATCAACCTCTGTTTTACCATGCTAATTTCACCGGGAGAAGCTGTTTGCGCAAAAGTATTTAGCATGGAGATTCTTTACAGGATTTCACAGATTGAACCGGATTTAAAGAAGGAACTTGTTGATTCAATTGAATGGCGATTGAACGAAGGGACCCCGGGATTCAAAAACAGGGGGCAAAAGATTGTTAAAAAGATATATTCTGAAATTTCGGGCAACCCGAAAGCCTTCTAAATCAAAGGTTTTTCCTTCAATTGAATTCTGAAATTTAATTATATTGGTTATTTCCAAGGAATTTTATAAATTTGCACCCTCGAAAAAAAGGCATAAGAAATACAATCCATTTTAAATTTAAAACTCATGCAGCACAAAGGCGTTGTTAAATTTTTTGCGGTTACCTTCATTTTAGTTTGTTTGTTCCAGCTGTCGTTCACCTTCATCAGTTATTATTATTCAGGCAAATCCGACGATTATGCCAACTCCCCCACGGTGAAAGCGATGGCCAAAAACCTGGCCCAGGGTAACCCATTGAAAGAAGAATATTATTACGACTCGATTTCCAAATCGCGCCTGGAATATTTTAATGATTCCATGGCTTCTGTCGACGTATATAATATTCTGCTCAAGAAATATACTTTGAAGGATGTTCGTGAACGCGAAATAAACCTTGGCCTCGACCTGAAAGGCGGTATGAATGTTACCATGGCCGTTTCTGTGCCCGATGTTATTCGTGCATTGTCAGGCTATAACCAGGATCCTACTTTTTTAAAAGCACTTAATAATGCCATCACCAAGGAAAAGACCAGTACCCGCGACTTTGTCGACCTGTTTTCAGAGTCATTCAAGGAAACTGATCCCAATGCCAAGATGGCGGCCATTTTCAACACAGTTGAACTCAAGGATAAGATTAACTACAACTCGACAAACGCCGAGGTGATCAAAGTCATCCGCGAGGAGAGCAACGCAGCCATCGAACGTACATACAACATTCTTACTACACGTATCGACCGGTTTGGTGTTGTTCAGCCAAACATTCAAAAGCTGCAGACTGCCGGCCGAATCCTTATTGAACTCCCGGGAATCAAGGATCCGGAACGTGTACGTAAACTCCTGCAGGGAACAGCACAACTTGAATTCTGGGAAACATACCAGTTCCCTACCCTTCAACCTTTCTTTGCTGATGCAAATACGAAGTTGAAATCGATCCTGTCAGCAACTCAGGATTCAACAAAGGCTGACAGCACGCTTAAATCAGACACTTCAGCAACTGCTAAGGCAATAGCTTCGAAGCAAGTTCTGGCAGAGAAAAAAGATGTGGCAAAAAATGAGACCGCAAAGAAAGGCGATTCTTTAAAAAGTGACACTTCAAAAGGGAACGCATTGCTGAAACAGCTTGACAAAGACACATCTAAAACGTCCGCTGCCAACAAGCAGAAAGAGTCGTTCGAAGAATATGCAAAGAACAACCCGTTGTTCGCATACCTTAATCCTGCAATTTATCAGAATAAAGACGGACAATATGTCGCAGGACAAACCGCCATGGTCGGACGTGCCTTTATTAAAGACACTGCTCGTATCAACAATATGCTTCGTTTAACCAAGACCATGTTCCCGCGCGATATGAAACTCGCCTGGTCTGTAAAACCCCGCGCTGATGCAAAAGATGTTCTTGAACTCGTGGCATTGAAAGTAACATCCCGCGATGGTTCACCTGCCCTTGGTGGCGATGTGATCGTTGCTGCCCGCCAGGATTATGATCAGAACGGACGTGTTGAAGTCTCCATGTCGATGAACAGTGAAGGCGCACGTATCTGGAAAAGACTCACAGGTGAAAATGTAGGAAAACAGGTGGCCATTGTTCTCGATGGTTATGTTTACAGCTACCCAAATGTCAATGGTGAGATTCCCAATGGAATGTCGTCGATCACTGGTGGTGAAATGACCGTTGAAGAAGCACTTGACCTTGCCAACATTCTCAAAGCCGGGAAACTTCCTGCTCCTGCACGCATCGTGGCAGAGGAGGTTGTAGGACCATCACTCGGCCAGGAATCTATCAATGCCGGTCTGCTCTCATTCATCATCGCATTCATCGGTGTACTTCTTTATATGTCACTCTATTACAACGGTGCAGGTCACGTTGCCGATATCGCACTGTTTGCAAACGTTTTCTTCCTCTTTGGCGTACTTGCCTCCATTGGAGCTGTTCTTACCCTTCCCGGTATTGCCGGTATCGTCCTTACCCTCGCCATGGCTGTTGACTCGAACGTTATCATCTATGAACGAATGCGAGAGGAAATTCGAGCGGGGAAAGGCATGCGCCTTGTCGTAAAAGATGGTTTCCACCACGCTTTGTCGGCCATCATCGATGGTCACGTAACAACAATTCTCACAGGTATCGTGCTGTATATCTTCGGTTCAGGTCCTGTACAGGGATTTGCCACCACGCTCGTTATTGGTCTCCTCCTGTCACTGTTCTCATCTATTTTCATCGCCAGACTGGTGTTCGAATGGATGCTCGACAGGAACATGAATATTACCACAGGGAACAAATACACCTTCAACCTGTTCCAGAATACAAAGTTTGATTTTATCGGGATGAGGAAGAAGATGTATATCGTCTCGCTCGCTATCATCCTACCTGGGATGATCAGCCTTGCAATTCGCGGACTGGATCCGGGCCTTGACTTTACCGGTGGACGCAGCTTTATCGTACGGTTCGATCAGAATGTTTCCACAAGTGATGTTCGGGAAGCACTTAGCAAAACTTTTGGAGAAGCACCGGAGGTGAAAACTTTCGGACCAAAAAATCAGGTAAAGATCACGACCAAATTCATGATCAATGAGCGTGGAACACAATCAGACTCGGTTGTCACCAACAGGCTTTTCGATGGTGTCAAAGGTTTCTATAAAATTCCGCTTACCATCACAGATTTCAAAGCCAATACACCCGGGAAAATTGTGGGTGAACTCAGCTCACAGCGTGTCGATCCGACGATCTCCTACTCACTTATCTGGAAAGCGATCATGGCCGTATTCTTCTCGCTCGTTATTATCTTTGTTTACATTGCCCTTCGTTTTAAAAACTGGCAATTTGGAATCGGCGGGGTTACGGCACTTTTCCACGACTCCCTCATCATTATTGGTGTGTTTTCACTTTTTTATGGAATCCTGCCTTTCGGGATGGAAGTTGATCAGTCGTTTATTGCAGCCCTGCTGACTATTATCGGGTACTCCATCATGGACACGGTTATCATCTTTGACAGAATCCGTGAATACAGGGTACTTTATCCAAAACGTGATTTAGGTCTCAATATCAATGCCGCCATCAACAGCACCCTGGGCCGTACCATCAACACCTCAGGGGTAACCCTGGTTGTTTTGATCACCATCTTCATCTTTGGAGGTGAGGTATTGCGTGGATTCACCTTTGCATTGATCACCGGGGTAATTATCGGAACATACTCCTCTGTATTCAATGCCACACCGGTTGCCTACGACATTTTATTATGGCAACAGCGTCGCAAAGAAAAAAGAGACCTGGCAGCTGGAAAATTGAAAGCCAAATAGATTAAACAATTACTAAAAAAATGGCTGTCCCATAATTTCGGACAGCCATTTTTTTTAGTCCTACAAAAGACTTTTCTCTATATTTGTACGTTATTTAGGCTGTCCAAATTGCATTTACATGCGTTATACGATTTTATCACTCCTGATATTGGTTTTCCTGGCTGCATCAACAGCCTCTCATGCTCAAAATAAATATTCAAAAGCTGCTGATGCAGCTTATGCTGATCAGATGTTTTTACTGGCCCTGCAAAAATATCAGAAAGCATATTCCAAAGTAAAGAGTAATAAGGCTGAACGTGACCGGATCTCCCTCAGAATTGCAGAGTGTTACCGAATGATGAATAATACAAAAAAAGCAGAATCATCATATAAAAGACTCGTTATCAATCCGAATTACATCAAAGCCAATCCCAGAATATTGCTCCTGTATGCAGACATGCTTAAAGCCAATGGAAATTATGATGAGGCAATTAAGCAATATAAGGCCTATAAAGAGACCGGCCCGGCAGATCCAAGGGCCGCCATCGGAATTGCAACCTGTACAGAAGCAAAAGTATGGATAGAAAACCCAAACAAATATGGCGTCAAATGGGAGAAATTACTGAACACCAAAGAGGATGATTTTGCCGCTTGCTATGCCGATAAAAAATACAATTCGATTATATTTACCTCTGACCGGAGTGGGGCCAAAGGCAGAGTAGTTGACAACTGGACCGGAAGCGGATTCTCCGACCTCTTCCTGTCACGCCAGGACAGAAAAGGAGACTGGAGCAAGCCTCTTCTTGCAGATGCTGAAGCAATGATCAACTCGAAGGCCAACGATGGCGTAGGGCAGTTTAATGCCCGGTTTTCATCCTATTATTTTACCCGTTGCTGGAATGAACCAAAACTTAAGAATGGTTGTGCCATCATGAAATCCAGTCGCCAGGGAGGAACAAACTGGTCGGAACCTGAAAAAATAGAATTGGGAGGAGACTCCTCCACCATCATGGGTCATCCAAGTGTTTCTTCAGATGAAACCATTTTTTTCTCGGCAGATTTACCAGGTGGATTTGGAGGAAAGGATCTCTGGATGGCGAAAAAGGAGAAAAAAGGCGGGAAATATATTAAAGTAAACCTTGGCCCTGATATTAACACGCCCGGCGATGAACTCTTTCCGTTCATCCGCAACGACAGCATTCTCTATTTTTCTTCAAATGGCCTTCCCGGGATGGGTGGACTGGATATTTTCGTCTCAACCCGTTCAAAAAGTGGGAGAGCGAATACGTATCAGTGGGAGAGCGAACTTGACAATAAATCCTTTGCAAACATTGATGGGGCAACAACCGCTGCTTACAAGGCGAGTGGCGCAATGACGACCGATCATTGGAGCCGCCCCATCAACATGAAATCGCCCATCAATTCACCTGCCGATGATTTCGCCATTGTATTCAATGGGGATGAAAAGGAACAAGGTCTTTTTTCTTCAAACCGCACAGGTGGTAAAGGGAGGGATGACATCTACTCCTTTATCATACCACCCGTTTATTACACGCTGGAAGGGACGATCACGGATGATCGCACACTGCAGCCTATTGCCGGAGCCAAGGTGCAAATTGTGGGAACGGATGGAAAAGCCTTTGAATATAACACGGATGACAAGGGACATTATGCATTTAACAAAATGCAGATCATGGCCAAAACAACCTACGACATCCTTGTAACCAGGAAAGACTATTTTAACGAAAAAGGCCGGGAAACTACGGTAGGAGTTGAAAGAAGCAAAGATCTTGTCCGTAACTTCGTATTGCGCCCGATCCCCAGGAAACCAGTAGTGCTGCCGGATATTCTCTATGACCTGGGAAAATGGGATCTGAAACCACAATATCGTGACTCCCTGCAAGGTCTGATTGAGACCCTCGATGCTAATGAAAACATTGTGATCGAGCTTGCATCACATACTGACTCACGCGACAGCGACGAACGGAATGACATCTTGTCACAAAAACGGGCGCAAAGCGTTGTGGATTACCTGATTTCCAGAGGTATAGACCCTGATCGTCTCGTGGCAAAAGGTTATGGAGAACGGGTTCCCCGTACGCTCAACAAAGATGTGATCAGGGAAGGATTTACAATCAAAACGGGTACAATTCTGAATGACTCGACCATTAACTCTTTGAGTTCCACAGCCATTAAGGAAGCGGCACACCAGCTAAACAGACGGAGCGAATTTTCCATTCTGAGGAATGATTATATCCCGAAATCCAAAATCACTAAAAACGTACCACCCACGAAAATCGAAATGGTTGTAAAGCCTGAAGAGAACAATGTCCGTTTTATAAAAACCAAAGATGGATTGCGGCAGGCTACCAGCTATATCGCTGGCATCACAACTGATTTCATCTTTGATACAAAAGAAAAGGAGGCATTTATCTCTCCTGTTTTAACCCTGAAACTTCTGAAAGACGGCGTTATCGATAAAACCAGTTTTGACGGTGATCCTACCAAGATACTCGGGGATGGGACAGTTGCTGAAAAAGCAGTGCTTACCCTTAAGGAGGTCAGGATCGGTAAAAACACAGTAAAGGATATTAAAGTTACGGTGAATAAAAAAGTACAGTCGCTGTTGTTTGGTGACAGCCTGTTGAAAAAATTCGGGAAATACAGTATCGACGATACAACAAACGAGATTATCTTCGAATGAATCCTGTAAACCGATATGAACAGCGTGGTGTTTCCTCGTCGAAGGAAGATGTTCATGCGGCAATAAAGGATATAGATAAAGGCATTTTCCCTAACGCATTTTGTAAAATCATCCCCGATTTTTCTACAGGGAACGATGACTGGTGCAACATCATGCACGCCGATGGTGCGGGAACAAAATCATCACTTGCTTACCTTTATTGGAAAGAAACCGGAGACATCTCGGTTTGGCGGGGAATCGCCCAGGATGCCATTGTGATGAACCTTGACGACCTTCTTTGTGTTGGCGCTACAGGCAACATTCTGCTCTCCTCGACCATTGGACGAAATAAAAATCTGATCCCGGGTGATGTTGTTGCTGAAATCATTGCCGGTACCGAGGATTTTCTCGCCAACATGCGCAACCTGGGGATAGGCATCTGGTCAACCGGTGGAGAAACTGCAGATGTCGGCGACCTTGTGAGAACCATCATCGTTGATTCGACGGTATTCTGCCGGATGAAACGAAACGAGGTGATCGACAACGGAAAAATAAGCGCCGGCGATGTGATTGTCGGTTTATCTTCATCCGGCCAGGCGACTTATGAAAAGGAGTACAATGGCGGGATGGGCAGTAACGGGCTCACCTCTGCGCGTCATGATATCCTCGCCAACCCTTACGCTTCCGGGTATCCTGAAAGTTTTGACAATAGGGTTCCGGCGCATCTGGTCTATGCCGGTACAAAAAAACTGACCGATCCGTCAGAGGTTCCCGGAATCGACATTGGGAAATTGATCCTCTCTCCTACCCGTACGTATGCCCCGGTGGTAAAAAATATTTTCGACCTGGTTAGGCCGGAAATTCATGGGATGGTTCATTGCAGTGGAGGCGGGCAGACCAAAGTACTCCATTTCACAGACAATTTGCACATCATCAAAAACAACATGTTTACTGTTCCTCCCTTATTCCGCCTTATTCAGGAAGAGTCAGGAACGGACTGGAAAGAGATGTACCGGGTTTTCAACATGGGACACCGGCTAGAGTTTTATCTTCCGGAAAGAATTGCCGGCGCCATGATCGAAATAGCCCAATCATTCAACATCGATGCGCAGATTGTTGGCCATTGCGAATCGTCACCCTCAAAAAAACTGACCATTTCCTCGGATTTTGGAGAATTCATCTATTAATCAGGTCTCCATAACCGACCTATCGTAAATTTTTCCGCCGGAAATAGTTACCTTTGCACTCCCATTCCAAATTCACACATGTTAGATAAATTAGAGGCCATAAAAGTACGGTATGAGGACATTCAGAGACAGATGAATGACCCATCAGCAATGAGTGATATGAAGAACTATATCAAGCTCAACAAGGATTACAAGGAACTTCAGCCCATCATGGAGGGGTTTGAAGTTTATAAAACCATTCTGTCGAATATCGAAAATGCGAAGGATATCATCTACAATGAAAAAGATGAAGAATTCAGGACCATGGCAAAGGAGGAGTTGAATGTTCTCACAGCCGAGAAAGATAAAATTGAAGACGATATCCGCCTGATGCTGATCCCGACCGATCCCGAAGATGGCAAGAATGCAGTAATCGAAATCCGGGCCGGAACAGGTGGTGATGAAGCAAGTATCTTCGCCGGTGACCTGTACCGCATGTACTCAAAGTTTGCTGAAACCAAACGCTGGAAACTGGATCTGGTTGATTTTACCCCGGGAACCATGGGTGGTTTCAAGGAAATAATTTTCAACATCATGGGAGAAAATGTTTACGGACTGATGAAATATGAATCAGGCGTACATCGTGTTCAGCGCGTTCCCCAGACAGAAACCCAGGGAAGAGTTCACACTTCGGCCGCTACTGTAGCAGTTTTACCCGAAGCTGATGAATTTGATGTCGAAATAAAACAATCGGATGTTCGCAAAGACACCTTTTGTTCTTCCGGCCCTGGCGGACAATCTGTCAATACCACCTATTCTGCAATCCGGCTTACCCATATTCCATCAAATATCGTGGTTTCGTGCCAGGATGAGAAGTCGCAGATCAAGAATTTTGAAAAAGCGATGAAGGTGTTGCGTACCAGGTTGTATGAGCTTGAACATCAGAAATATCTTGATGAAATTTCAAAAAAACGAAAAACGATGGTATCGACAGGTGATCGCTCTGCCAAAATCCGCACCTATAACTACCCGCAAAGCCGCGTAACCGATCATCGGATCAACATGACCCTGTACAACCTGCCTGTGGTGCTGGATGGCGAGGTGGAACCATTGATAGAAGCGCTTCAGCTTGCCGAAAATGCTGAAAGACTAAAGGAGGCAGGGACGAATTAATTTTAACTCAATGAACCGTACTGAACTTATCAATCTGATTTTTTCCAAAAAATCTTTTCTCTGCATCGGGCTGGATACTGACATGTCAAAGATTCCGTCGCACTTGCTTGAACTGGAGGATCCGATTTTTGAATTTAACAAAGCAATCATTGATGCCACGCATGATCTTGCCATTGCATACAAGCCCAATTTCGCCTTTTATGAGTGCTATGGCACCAGCGGCTGGCAAAGCCTGACAAAGACCATCCGGTACATTAAAACAGCTTACCCGGGGCAAATATTTGCCATAGCAGATGCAAAAAGAGGTGATATCGGCAATACCTCTCAGCAATATGCCCGTGCCATGTTTGATCCGGCCTCGTCCGGGATGGATTTTGACGCAGTTACCGTTGCTCCTTACATGGGTGAAGACTCAGTTAAGCCTTTTCTCGCCTATCCCGATAAATGGATTATCGTGCTTGCGCTTACCTCAAACAAGGGGGCTTCGGATTTTCAGTTTTTTCAAAGTCAGGATCATCGACTCTTTGAACAGGTTCTGTCCAAATCCCAAAAATGGGGCAGTGATGAAAACATGATGTATGTTGTTGGTGCAACGCAGGCTGAAATGCTTACTGATATCCGTAAGATAGTTCCCGATCATTTCCTCCTTGTTCCCGGTGTCGGGGCCCAGGGAGGTAGTTTGCAGGAGGTTGCAAAATATGGTCTTACACGGGAGTGCGGCCTGATTGTCAATTCTTCCAGGAATATAATTTATGCATCAAACGGTAAAGATTTCACAGTAAAAGCGAGGGAAGAGGCAGCATCGATGCAAATGGAGATGGAGCTGGTTATGAAAAAGGCCGGAATCATCTGAATCCCGGCCTGAATCAATTTCATGAAGAGTACTGCTATTCGACGAATGTTATCCAGCTGTGCGTATCCGGCTCAAGCCCTTCCTGTATTCCTTTAAGTTTGTTGTAGAGTTTTTGAGAGATCGTCCCGGGTTGACCGTTCTTACAGAATTTGTACTCCTTGCCGGTATCGCGGTCATGAATCATACAGATCGGGGAGATTACGGCTGCAGTGCCGCAAGCACCCACTTCATCAAACTCATCCAGCTCTTCGACAGGAACCTGACGTTGTTCAACCTTCATGCCCATCTCCTCTGCCAAAACACGCAATGACATGTTGGTAATGGATGGCAAAATCGAGGTTGAATCCGGTGTTACATATGTGTTTCCTTTGATTCCGAAGAAATTGGCAGGGCCAGCTTCATCAATATATTTTTTCTCGCGGGCATCCAGGAAAATGCAGGAGGCAAAACCATCAGCGTGAGCACGTTGTCCGGCCCGAAGGCTGGCGGCATAGTTTCCTCCCACTTTAATATGGCCTGTTCCCAGGGGTGCGGCACGGTCATAATCACGTACAATCTGCATCTTAACCGGGTTAAATCCCTCCTTGAAGTAAGGTCCTACCGGACCTACAAACACCATGAACACATATTCCTTCGAAGGACTGACCCCTACCTGGGGTCCGGTACCGATCAGCAAAGGCCTGATATAGAGGGATGCTCCCTCTCCGTAAGGAGGTACATATTTAAGGTTTAGTTTTACAACCTTCAATACAACTTCTGAAAATAATTCCACAGGAACCTCTGCCATCATCACCCCCTGGGCCGATCTGATCATTCGCCTGGCATTTTCTTCCATGCGAAAAATCCTGATCCTGCCATCTTTGCCTGTAAACGCTTTCAATCCTTCAAAGGCCTCCTGGCCATAGTGCAAACAGGTTGCAGCCATGTGAAGAGTAATAGTTTCGGAATCAGACACTTCAGGTTCTCCCCATTTTCCGTCCTTGTAATAACATCGTACGTTAAAATCTGTTTTAGAATATCCGAACGGCAGGTTTTTCCAATCAATTGTGCTCATAGTAGTGTGTTTTATTGACGGGCCTTGTCCGTCGGTAGTTTAGATGAAGGTTGTTTGAGATACCCCGTAAAATTAAGAATTTTCCCATTCTGATGATCATATTGTGAAAATAATCATGTCATTCGGACACATTGTCATTTTGTCAGCCGTTGTGTCGTGGCATTACCTTTGACACGTCGGATTCAATAATCAAAAACTACTGTTAATATGCAACAAGGTAAAATAAACGTTCAGACTGAAAACATCTTTCCGATTATCAAAAAATTTCTTTATTCGGACCATGAAATATTCCTCCGCGAATTAATTTCCAATGCTGTTGATGCCACCCAAAAACTTAAAACCCTGGCTGCACTTGGTAAATACAATGGAGATATCAGTGATTTAACCATTGAGGTAACATTGAACCCTAAGAAAAAAACAATCTCCATAAGAGATAAGGGTATCGGCATGACCGCTGCAGAAGTGGATAAATATATCAATCAGATCGCATTTTCCAGCGCAGAAGAGTTCATCAAAAAATTCAAAACCAAGTCAGAATCTGAGATGAATTCAATTATCGGCCATTTTGGACTGGGATTTTACTCCAGCTTCATGGTTTCAAAGAAAGTTGAAATTCTCACAAAGACCTACCAGAAAAAGGGCGAAACCGATGCAGTAAAATGGGAATGTGATGGCAGTCCGGACTACACGATGGATGTTTGTGACAAGACCGACCGGGGCACAGAGGTGATTCTTCATATTGCAGATGATTCGAAAGATTACCTTGAAGAGCACACCCTGCTTGGCATCCTGAAAAAATACTGCAAGTTCCTGCCTGTTCCGATTCAGTTTGGAACTGAAAAGACCTGGGAAACCATTGAAGGTGAAAAGGACAAAGACGGAAATGACAAACGGGTTGAAGTGGAAAAACCGCGTATTATCAACAACTCCGACCCCATCTGGAAGAAAAAACCGGTGGATCTTACACCTGAGGATTACAAGAATTTTTACAGGGAGCTTTACCCCTATACCTTTGAAGAACCCTTGTTCTGGATTCACCTGAATGTGGATTATCCGTTCAACCTCACCGGAATACTCTATTTCCCGAAGGTGAAGAAGAATCTTGAAGTTCAGAAAGACAAGATCCAGTTATACTGCAACCAGGTTTTCGTAACCGATTCCGTTGAAGGAATTGTGCCGGATTTTCTGACATTGCTGCACGGTGTGATCGACTCCCCTGATATTCCGCTCAATGTGTCGCGCAGTTACCTTCAGAGCGATCCGAATGTAAAGAAGATTTCAAATCATATTACCAAAAAAGTTGCTGATAAGCTTGAATCACTTTTTAAAGATTCACGGAGCGATTTTGAAGCAAAATGGGATGATATCAAGGTGTTCATTGAGTATGGGATTATTGCCCAACCCGAATTTTACGATCGTGCCAAAAAATTCTGCCTTCTGAAAAATGTGGATTCCAAATATTTCACTTTTGAAGAATATGAAGCGCTTGTGGGTCCTTCTCAGAAAGATAAAGACGGACAACTCATCTATCTTTATGCCACCAATCAGCATGAACAGTACAGTTTCATTGAATCTGTCAAGGCCAGGGGATACGATGTTTTGATGATGGACGGTGTACTTGAAGCTCATTTCATCAACACACTGGAGCAAAAACTTGAAAAAACGCGATTCACCAGGGTTGATGCCGATACAGTTGACAAGCTGATCAAAAAAGATGATACCCTTCCCTCTAAAATCAATGATGACCAACAGAAACTGCTTAAAGAAATGTTTGAAAAACAAATCGACGCTAAAAAATTCACCATAACCTTTGAGAGTTTAAGTGAAAAGGAATCTCCCCTGTTTATTACGCAAAATGAGTTTATGCGCAGGATGAAGGACATGTCGGCCCTTGGAGGAGGAGGAGGCTATGGTTTCATGGGTGAAATGCCAGAAAACTATAATCTTGTAATCAATTCAAACAGCCCGCTGGTTGGCAGCTTACTTGTTGAAACTGACACAGACAAGCACACCGGCACGATCAAGCACCTGTTCGACCTGGCACTGCTTGCACAGAACATGCTCAAAGGCAAGGACCTTGCTGATTTCATTAAACGCAGCACGGAACAACTTTCATAAAAGTTAAAATGCAAAATGCAAAGGCAAATGGCAAAATTTCAGGACTGTAACCATTTTCGGTAAACGTGTCTAACACTAACTTTGACTTTTGCCTTTGCATTTTTAAT
>CAYHGE010000002.1:23236-35236 GCA_964355945.1 uncultured Draconibacterium sp. | reverse complement strand
GAAGCACGTGCCAAAGCCACCAGTGTTCAGATCAATCCTAAAAATCTGGATGAAGGGTCTTTGCAAAAATTCCAGGAGGCCCAGAATGGTGTCAGTTCTGCACTTGGCCGCCTCATGGTTGTAGTTGAAAAATATCCGGAGCTGAAGGCTACCCAGAATTTCTCGGAATTGCAGGCACAGCTTGAGGGAACAGAAAACCGTATCACGGTTGAACGGATGAAGTTCAATGAATCGGCACAGGCTTACAACACCTACCTGCGGCAATTCCCGAACAGCATGTTTGCCGGAATGTTCGGTTTCTCGCAAAAGGCCTATTTCAAAGCCCAGGCCGGAGCCGAAAAAGCACCTGAAGTTCAGTTTTAACAAGTAATACTTCGTGGTCTTTGTGGTTAACTTAGTGTCCTTTGTGGTTAGTTTTTTTACCACAAAGGACACTAAGGAGATACAAAGGACGCAAAGAAAGACCTAAGAACATATTATATAAGCTATGGGTATCTCAGCAACAGACTTCTTCTCGAAACAGGAGCAGGAAGACATCAAACAGGCCATCATGAATGCCGAACTTGACACATCGGGGGAGATTCGTGTACACATTGAAAACACCTTCACCGGCGATGTGATGGATCGGGCTGCGTTTTTATTCAGGCAGCTAGACATGAATAAAACAGAACTTCACAATGGGGTGCTCATTTACCTCGCAGTAAAGAATCGCCGGTTTGCAATTATCGGCGACAGTGGGATTAACAAAGTCGTTCCGGATAACTTCTGGAATAATATCAAAACAAACATGCTTAACCATTTCAGGGAGAATCATTTTACAGAAGGCCTGATTGAAGCAATCGCTGCTACAGGACTCCATCTGAGAACGCATTTTCCGCATCAGCGTAAGGATGTAAATGAGTTGTCGGATGATATTTCGTTTGGAAAGGACTAGGGAAGTGTTAAGTGTTAAGTATTAAGTGTTAAGTGTTAAGCGATTAAGATGGTACGATATAAGAAGGTTTTGATATTTCTGCTGGTTATGCTGGCGATTTCAGGGACTGTTAAGAGCCAGGATATACCTGCAAGGCCGGATCCGCCAAGGTTGGTAAATGATTTTGCAGGGGTATTGAATGCAGATGAAATTCAGAGCCTGGAAAGTAAACTTGTCACTTTTAACGACTCTACCTCTACCCAAATTGTTGTTGTGGTCGTTAAATCACTTAACAATTATGATAAGAATGAGTTTGCACGATTGATTGGTGAAAAATGGGGTGTTGGGCAAAAAGGAAAGAATAATGGTGCTGTCGTACTTGTGAAGCCCAAATATGCCAAAGATAAAGGAGAAGTGTGCATTCAAACAGGCTATGGCCTGGAAGGTGCTATTCCGGATGCGTTAGCCAAACGAATTGTTGAGAATGAAATGATACCCAATTTTCGGATCGGAAACTACTTTGCCGGAATTGAATCGGCAACTTCAACCATGATTTCACTGGCCAAAGGAGAGTACACCGCCGACCAATACATTAAAAAAAATAAGAAAAAATCCAGTCCTTATGCCTTACTTATCCCGCTTATCATTATCGGAATTGTATTCATGTTGATCAGGGGGAGCCGCGCACAAGGGATGTCGGTGGGGAAAAGCCTTCCTTTCTGGACAGCCTTCTTCTTACTGGGATCTATGGGTCGCGGACACAGCGGTTCCTGGAATGATTTCAGTTCAGGCAGTGGTGGCTTTGGCGGTGGTGGCGGTGGTGGCTTTGGCGGCTTTGGTGGCGGAAGCTTTGGAGGTGGAGGTGCCGGCGGAAGCTGGTAACGTTAATATATAAAACGATAATTGTCAAGCATTTTGAACCTTCTGCACCGTATCTGGCTGTTTTATAAGGAGGGGTTTATGAGCATGACTCTGGGCAAGCGACTGTGGACAATCATCCTCCTCAAAATATTTATTTTTTTCTTTATTCTGCGGCTCCTTTTTTTTCCCAATTTTTTAAACACCAGGTTCAATTCCAGTCAGGCAAAAAGTGACTATGTGGGCAAGGAGCTGATTCAGCGAATGAAATAAAAAAAGCCGGAACTTTAGGAATACCGGCTTTTTTCTGTATTCACTCTATCTACTACTGAATAGATAGTTTTTTCTTCACGAGGGTCATTACATCATCAGCTTCGTCTTTGTAAATAACAACATCTTCGATGGCATTCAGGATGTAGGTAAATTTATTTTCTTTGGCTACATCTTTGATCGCTGCCTTTGCTTTGTCGATAAACGGAGCTACCAATTCCTGCTGTTTAGCCTGTAAATCCTGGCTGGCCTTTTGTTGAAACGCATCAATACGTCCTTGCAGATCAGAGAGTTCCTTTTCCTTGGTTTGCTTAATCAGATCCGACATGCTCGCTGCCTGAGATTGATAGTCCTGGTACTTGTTTTCAAACTCAGCCTTCATGGCATCCATCTGATCTGTCAATGTTTTCTGATAGGTTTGAAGTTTCATCTTCACCGAATCAATTCCCGGCATTGCAGCCAGCAGTGTGTTGAAATCAATATATCCAATCTTGACAGGATTTTGTGCTTGTGAGGTAAACGAACAACCAATGATTAATGCCACAACGGCAAAGAACTTAGCTAATTTTTTCATTTTCAATAATTAAAGGTTTATACTACGATTTGGTATGCAAAAGTAAACATTTTTTTTATTTTTTCGGTTCCCTGGTTTCAGTTCCTCCTGCTGGTTTCTCATTTGGGCTATCTGTTTTCACACTTGAAGGTTGTTCACCTGAGCCGGAAGGTTTGCTACCTGCAGGAGAAGAACTTCCTGGTTTCCCTTTACCTTTCCTGTTGTTCAGATTAGCTCCGAGGTTATCAAGAACATCATCACTGATATCATATTTGGGATTGGCATACATCATTGTCAGGCTGCCACCCTTGTCGAATACCACAGCATAATTATTGCTGGTGGAAAGTTCCTGAATCGCATTATATATTTTTTCCTGAATTGGTTTCACCAGTTCCTGTCGTTTCTTAAACAGATCCCCTTCCTTACCAAAACGATTACGCTGCAGGTTCTTCGCTTCCTTTTCTTTATCTACAATTTCCTGTTCCTTTTTCTTTTTCATATCATCAGGAAGCAGGACTGCCTGGGTTTGGTAGTCCTTATACATTTTATCAACCTCCGCAAACCTGGTTTCAATCTCCTTTTGCCATTGAACAGAAATCTCATCAAGCTGTGACTGAGCTTCGGCAAATTCAGGTATATTGTCGAGGATATACTGTGTGTCCACATAGGCAAACTTCTGGGCCTGAACCAACATAGCAGTAAAAACAATAACCGTAAAAATTAAAGCTGACTTTTTCATATTTTTTTCGTTTTAATACTTCATTAAAAAAAGGTAACAGGAACTAATCAATAGATGAGTTTATGGAGAAATGGAACTGGCCTCCGTTGGCCCCCGGTACTCCGGGAACTGCATCCAACCCGTATCCCCAGTCTAGTCCAAGAAGTCCGAACATCGGCAAAAACACCCTGATACCAAAACCTGCAGACCGGTAGACATTAAACGGGTTGAAATTACTCCAGTAAAGCCAGTCATTACCTGCTTCAACAAAGCCAAATCCAAAAATTGTCGCACTCGGATTGAGAGATATAGGGTAACGTAATTCAAGTGTGTACTTTGTATAAACAGTGCCTCCAACCGGAACCGGATAGCCTGGTGTAAGAGAATTGTTCGTATAACCTCTCATGCCAATAAGCTCACGTCCATCCATGTTGTTGGTGCCTGACAAGCCATCGCCGCCAAGATAAAAACGTTGAAAAGGTGTAACCCCAAGTTCTTTGTTATAGGTACCAAGAAATCCTACCCGAATCCTCGGCGTCATCACAAGTTTTTCGATCAGGTTGATATACCATGCGGCCTTGAACTTTATCTTGTAGAACTCAATCCATTTATAACGTTCATTTACCGGCATGGTTTTGTAATCAACATCACCCTTAAACAAAGAGTAGGGAGGTGTCAATTCAAAATTTATTGTAAATTCCGAGCCGTTTTTGGCAAAAATTGGGGCATCAACTGAATTGCGGGACAAGGCGATTGCATAACTCAGTGAATTGTAGGTACCATCACTGCCTCCAAAGGTGAACAGTGATGACCAATTGTGTGTATTATACCTGTTGAAGTTGAGTGAATGGTAGAGTGAAAAATAATCATCCGGCCAATGCAATTGAGTTCCCAGTCCTACGGAGACTCCGTCAATTCTCATATAAGAATAACCTACATCATTGGCAGCCAATCCATTGGTATATTTTGAATGATAATATGATAAACTGAGAGCCACAGGTTTTCTGCCCCCCATCCAGGGCTCTGTGAAGGAAAAACTATAACTGTAATATCCTTTCCCATACGTCTGAAAACGCAACCCCAACTTCTGCCCGTCACCCGCCGGAATTGGTTTCCATGCTTTCAGATTCGCAATATTCTTTAATGAAAAATTGTTAAACGACAGTCCGACAGTACCAACAATTCTGCCATATCCCCAACCTCCTGAAAGTTCAATCTGATCAGAGGAGGTCTCTGTTACCTCGTATCCGATATCAACTGTTCCATCCTCAGGATTGGGGTTGACATTGGGAGTTAGTTTCTCGGCATCAAAATACTTTAATTGGGCCAATTGCCTCTGCGACCGGATAAGCCGGTCACGGCTAAAAAGCTGACCCGGACGGGTTTGCACCTCACGCAATGCGACATGATCGTTTGTCTTGGTATTTCCCTTTATGGTTACTTTGTTTACAATTGCCTGTTTCCCTTCACGCATTCGGATTTCAATATCAACAGAGTCGTTCTGAACCCTGGTCTCAACAGGCACCACATCAAAGAAGAGATAACCATCATCCATATACAGTGATCTTATGTCAGCACCGTTTGGATTGTAAGTTAGTGCTTCTTCCAGTGCACTCTGATCATATACATCGCCGGCCCTTATTTTCAGAATCCGGTCAAGAAATTTTGCATTATATTTTGTATTGCCAATCCAGTTGATGCTCCTGATATAGTACTTAGGTCCTTCTTCAAGCCATAGATCGATATTGATCGTATTATCAGGATTCCTGGAAATTGAATCCTTAACAATTCGGGCATCACGATAACCCAACTCATTATACTTCCCGACAATCAACAGTTTGTCTGCCTGATAATCATCATCGATGAATTTGGAAGATTTAAAAATCCGTAGCCGGATGTTGTCGCTTGCCTGCTTTTGCAATACATTGCCGATTTCAAGAAAGTCCAGAGTTGCTGCTTCTTTTGCTGAATTATACACAACTTTGTCCATATCATTCATGGGATTGAAAAGGCTTTTCTCTTTGGTTTTTTTCAAAGAGGCTTTGATTACATCAGATCCGATTTGCTGATTCCCATGAATATTGACGGTATACACCTTCACCTTGTCATTTTTGTCGATGTTGATATACATGGTCACTTCATTGGAACTGGTGGTATCTTTCTTTAAGACGATCTCCACTTCTGCATTGAGAAACCCTTTGTCATTGTAAAACTTGCTGATGATATTTTTTGTCTTAAGTATTAAATTATCAGTCACATAGTCACCCTTAACCAGGCGAATTTTCTGACGGATATCATCTGCATCGGATTTTTTTATTCCGTTGAACTGGAATTTCGAAAGTCTCGGGCGTTCCTGTAAATAAAAATCGATAAATATCTGATTATCTACTACTTTAGAGACTGTAACCTTAATATCTTCAAAAAGGCCCTGCTCCCAAAGTTTGCGCACTGCCTGCGATATTTTTTCACCGGGAACCTTTACCTTATCTCCGACCGTCAAGCCAGAGAGCATGATTAAAACATTCCCGTCAAGATACTTCACCCCGCTGACAGTGATTCCTCCGATGTAAAATTCTTTTGGACTGCTATAATCTGTAACCAAATTGTCCCCCAGACTAATCTGAGCAGTAAGTGGCAGTGAAAAAATCAGTATAAATATAATTATCAGCAGGTTGTGGAGTCTCATTAAGGTCTATTTACGTAGTTTTCCTTCAATTTCGTTTATCTGTTCACTCGTAAGCCCAAATCTTCTCTCCCTCCTCTGAAAATCAAGAATGGCATTGTAAAAATCGTCTTTACCAAAATCAGGCCACAATGTATTGGTGAAATAAAATTCTGCATAAGCAACCTGCCAAAGAAGAAAATTGCTGATCCGGAACTCCCCGCTGGTGCGGATCAGGAATTCAGGGTCAGGAATTTCAGAGGTTGTCAGAAAGGATGTAAACACTGAAAGATCTATTTGATCAGCTGTCAATTCCTTTGCTTCAACTTTTCGGGCAATTGAACGTGCTGCTTCAACAAGTTCCCATCGTGCACTGTAACTCAGGGCTAGTAATAAAGTCAGGCCGGTATTAACCTTTGTTTCATCGATGGCTTTCCTCAATTCACGGAGGCTTTTGGCAGGCAAACTGTTTAAATCACCAATGGCTTTAAGTCTGACATTATTCTTCATCAGGGTTTTCATCTCCTTGTTAAGCGAATTAACCAGGATACGCATCAGTGCATCAATTTCATATTTCGGGCGATTCCAATTTTCCGTGGAAAATGCATACATCGTCAAATATTGAATGCCAAGTTCAGCCGCAGCTTCAACGGTGTTGCGCACCGCATCCACACCCTTTTCATGTCCAAGCGTCCGAATGAAACCACGCTTCTTAGCCCAACGACCATTGCCATCCATAATCACGGCAACGTGAACCGGCAATTTTTTCTTATCAATTTGGTCTTTGATTTCTATCATAATGAAAACAGGAAAATCAATGTTCCAGATCCCGGCATTTTTTTGACGACAACAGATTAAATTTATACGTTAATGAAAGCCCAAAAAAGGCAAACCAGTCATTGTTTGACGCATTTCCCCTTTGCATACCAGGCTCATGGCTCAGGGTAGGGTCAGACAATACGGCTGCTACATCATCTTTTGAAACAGATTTACCATCAAGATAATAAGTAGTACTTACATCATCAAGGTAATCATTAAATGTTTTATGTATTTCCCAATAAACCTGCAAACCTACCCTTTTTGCAAGGCTTACCTTGACACCCAGTCCAAGAGGAATTGATACACTTACGGAACCATATGGTTTACGCCCGTCGTAACCTACATTCTGCCCTTCTGTCCCCATTGACCGTAATGATACGCCATTGGAATAAGGGTCAAAAAAGAACACAGAAACACCGCCGTAAATATACGGCGATAATACGTTC
Organism: uncultured Draconibacterium sp.; assembly: GCA_964355945.1. GTDB lineage: Bacteria > Bacteroidota > Bacteroidia > Bacteroidales > FEN-979 > CAIVAT01. The sequence goes on along the minus strand of CAYHGE010000002.1, from coordinate 27,997 downwards.
ATTCGGCTTCCGGTAAAATAAGGCTTGAAATTAAATTCTACTACGCCGGAGATGTCTGTCACATTAGTTTTAAATTCCAATCCACGGTCAGGAAGATAGTTACTGGAGGCCGCATCACCCTTAATTTTCCCTTTCAGGCCACTCAGTTTCACCGACCAGCGCGAATCAAGATTAAGCCTGGCTACCAACCCATAAGAAAAATTAGTATTCATGAAATGCTTTCCCGGATTCAGATCGCCCAGATAATAGGAACCTCCTGCGGTGAAGCCCACCTCCATATCCTGGGATTTTACAGTCACACTTGATAAAACAAGGAGGAGTGCCAAAAAAAACGTGCTCTTGCTGTGACGATGCATGCAGTTTGCTAATTCTATGTGGATTGTTTCTCTCAACAACTTTGATTAACGGTTAGATCACTCATTTATTGGATGAACAGGCGGTCAAGAGCAAATATTTTACTAATTCCGATTATCAAGTCCCCAGTTTAATTTTTCACGGATGGTTTGAAAAAAATTTTTATCAGTCAACCTTAGCAAATTGATCTTGAAAGATGCCTTACAAATAATCAGTTCGACCGAATTATCAACCTTTTCAACCCTTGAATCGAGACTAACGAGGAACTCTGAACTCTTACCCTCAATCCTGATCCTTATTTCAGAATCATCCCTGATGATTATCGGCCGTACCGTCAAATTATGACTTGCAATCGGAGTGATGAGAAAAGTCTCGGAATCCGGTGAAATAATCGGGCCGGTACAACTCAGCGAATAGGCTGTCGATCCGGTTGGGGTGGCGACAATCAGACCGTCTGCCCAATAGGCATTCAGAAATTCATTGTTTATCCATGTTTTAATGGTAAGCAGCGACATCACATTGGGTTTAGACACCGTAAGGTCATTCATCGCACAATTGGTTGAACCAAACAAACCCACCGGGGATGCAAGTTTCAATAACGACCTTCTTTCTATTTGATAATCACCCTTTTGAATTGCTTCAATGGCCGGAAGTATCCGATCCTTTGAAATACTGGACAAAAAGCCCAATCTTCCGAGGTTAATTCCTGTAACGGGAATTCCTGATTCTCCGACCAAACCAACAGCGTCCAGAATTGTACCGTCACCGCCAATTGAAAACAGAAAGTCTGCCTTCTGCTCTATTTCTGCCTGTTTTGTAAAAAGAACCGGTTCCTTTTCAAAATGGATCCTGTTCCGCAGACTTTCATAAAAAGGTTGATAAATCAAAGTAATCCCGGTCAGTCCGTGTAATGCATCAACCAATTCCTGTATGTAAGGCAGGAATGCATCGGTTACGACTTTACCAAAAAGGGCGATGTTCATGAAATCTCAGGTTTCTCAAAATAAGCGTGCAAAGGTACAGCTAATTTCAATTGGAGAGCCATACACTGTTATATGGGTGCGACAAAATGCAAATAAATTCCCGGCAGCCCCATCCGGTTAATTGAAACTTCAAGGCGAACAACCACATCGTAGTAGGTTGCCATGTCAAGCCCAAAACCATATCCAATCAAGAAGCTATTCTCCAGAGTGTTACCATCATCAATGATTGTGGGAGATGATTCCGGATAATTATACACATAGCCCATATCCACAAAAGCATTGAGATATATCGCAATCGGAATAGTGTTGAATTTGGGACTACTCAGAAAACTGAGTTTACCAACACGAGGAGGTAGCAATGCAAATTTCAGATTGTTTTTCCACAATACATAATGCTGACCATCAACTACATAATATTCATATCCCCGCACATAATCCCGCTTATAACCCAACCCGCGCTGAAGGTAATATGGTTGGTCTTTTTCAAAACTCAATTTTCCTGAAAGGCCGGTTGCCAGAAACCATCTGTTAATCAATGGCAGAAAGATCCTCAGGCTTGTCCGCACATAACTGTTATATGCGGTTGTGTAAGGAACCGAATGATTCAGTTCAAATTCCAGACAATACCCTTTCAGCGGGTAGTACTGAACATCACGATGGTCGTTTTTATAAAGGTAAGTAAAAGTTGCAAATTGCTGTATATCAGAATCTTTAATAACAAAGCCAGGAATTTTCCTGATTGAAGAGTCAAAATCATAATAGGAATATCCCATGCGGAAAGTATGTGTACTATAAAAATCAGGCCTGAAGAGTAGTTCCCCCGACCAGTTTATCAATTTTTTCAGATAGGCCGAATTACTCCGGAAATAGACAGGCTCGTTATTTATGGTTAGAGCCGGCAATTCATGACTCAACTCCAGGGCGGCGCCGAAAGCGATGCCAATCGTTTTCCTGGAATTGAGATATGGCATCTTATAAACAAAACCAAACTTCTGGTTATAACCGAAATGTGTAAGAATCTTCAATGTTTCGTTCCTCCCCCGCACATTGAAGAAGGTAAAATCGACTCCATAAGTGAGTTTCTGGAAATCTTTTGATTCCCACCACACATTAAAATTACGGTCAGATATTTCAAAAAATGGAATTGGCCAGGTATACCATCGCTCGGCCAAATCAATTCTTACATCAATGTAACACTGGTTTTCGGTAGGAAAGGCTTCAATTGTCACAAAATTAAACAGACGTGTGTTAAATATATTCTGACGGCTGGTTTTAAGCAATTCTGCAAGTCGGGCAAGCGAAAGTGTGTCTTGTTCCCTGAAATTCAACTCCCTCAGGATGATTCCGCTTTTTGTAAGGATATTTCCATAAATGCAGATCTGGTTGATGATGATCGTATCTGGCATCCTTTCCTGGTCGTTATGATCAGGAATACTGTATGCCGATGCCTGTCGGCTATTCAAGAAGGAAGTGACAAAGAAAAATGCACTGAATACAATCCACCTGAAGTACCACAAGTGACTCATTGCTCAGATGCTCAGGTAATTCATCAAAGCATCGAAACGATCCTTCAGGCCCTCACTGTAGGAGTCTTCTTTTGACCAGGAGGAGGTTACGAAGTAATTTAACCTGGCAAACGCATGGAGTTGCGGACCGATTTCCATCCGGTTTAACTTGATTGTCACCTCAAGTTTGGTGGAATCGCGCAGAGAAGTCACAAAACAGCTGAGTATCTTTGCATCGTTAGACTCTACAACATCTACAATTTCAGCGAGGCTATAATCTTTATCATTGATTTCCAGAACGATGATCCCTCCTGGCTCATGCAGTCCTACCAATTCTGCAAGGGCATGCACCACTGTTGAGAGTACAATCGCTCCCAGGTATTTATTTTTCTCAGAAACAACCGGCAACAAACTCAGGTTCAGGGTCGAAAATATTTTAATGACTTCATAAAGGTGTTGTTGCTCAGTGACAGCTGCATTTATCAGCGTGTAATTATTTCCACCTATCTCCTTTTCCGGGTCCTCGGCAGCCAGGATAGACTTATCGGTGATCAGGCCGATAAACCCTGCGCCATCTACAACAGGTAAGTGCGAAAGCCGGGCCTCTTCCATCTGAAGTAAGGCAAATGCTCCTGTATCTGAAATTTCTACCGGAACTACATGACTGGTTATTAACTGTTTAGCTATCATTAAGTATGCTGATATATGAATTGTAACGTAGAACACTTACCGAACCATTTTCAAGCTCTGATTTAACAGCACACCCCGGTTCATGGGTGTGGGAGCAATTCTTATACTGGCAAAATGGCAGCAGTCTGTCCATTTCAGGAAAACATCTTGGAATTTCAGTTTTATCAAAATCGATCAGTCCGAATTCTTTGATTCCCGGAGTATCAACAATGAAACCCCGGCTGGCAAGCTCATACATTTCAGCAAACGTGGTGGTGTGCATCCCCTTTTTATGCACTTCAGACAAAATACCTACCCGGGGGTTTAAAGCAGGGTCGATCGCCTTGATCAGTGCCGATTTTCCTGCTCCTGAATGGCCTGAAAAGAGACTTACTTTATCCCGGAGCAGTTCTCTGATCTGCGTCACTCCATCACCATGTAATGCAGAAGTACGATAACACCGGTAACCCGCATTTTCGTAGATATAGGTCAGCTCATCAAGTATATCCAGAAGCTCCTGGTTGTATAAGTCAATTTTATTAAAGATGATACTGGCAGGAATGTAGTAGGCAGCTGCAGTAACAAGAAACCTGTCAATAAATCCATTCGAAGTACGGGGCTGGGCCAGGGTTGCAATTAAGTACGCATGATCAAGGTTCGCAGCAATAATATGAGAAACTTTTGAAAGTTTTGTTGCTTTACGGATAATATAGTTGTCGCGTACGCTGATTTGGGTGATCATCCCATGGCTGTCCCCTTGTATAAGCTCAACTTTCACCCTGTCACCAATGGCAACCGGGTTCGTGTGCTTAATATCCTGCATACGGAACTGCCCTTTCAACTTACAATCAAGCCTTGTTCCATCCTCCATGCGAACGATGATCCAGCTTCCGGTCGATTTAACAACAATTCCTTCCAAGTTTGAGAATAAGGGGGTTAATTCTTTTTGTAAAAGTATAAAATATTACAGCGGTAAAAAATTTAACCGTCATGCGGGTTTCGTTTTCAGTAGAATCGAGGGCCAAAAATATGGAAAATATGGGTTACAGCAGGGAATAGACCTTGCCGGGCATACATTTGACAACTCCTTCAAATTCAAGATTAAGCAAGGAGGCAGACACCCTGCTCATCGGGCTTTCTGCGTATATGCATAATTCATCGATCCCTAAATGTCCGTTTTGCTTAAGTATCGCAATGATTTTCTCTTCATCCGGGGTTAATTCAATAAAAATATTGCGCTGAATTCCCTG
>CAYHGE010000002.1:0-23136 GCA_964355945.1 uncultured Draconibacterium sp. | reverse complement strand
ATGCGCGGCATTTTTCGCAGGTGTTGCTTCGGCTCGCGGAACACTGCCTCTGCGCTTCCGCAAAGAGTCACCAGTTTCCTGCCAAGTACATCACCAACCCCTGGAATCAGGGTCAACCCGATCTGGTAAATTAATTTTTCTGAAACCATACCTGCCTTTTCTGGTGCTTTATCGTATTCGTTCATAAAAGTTGAACCAGTGTGAATAACTTTTCTTTAATTGGAGTGAATTTTAATATAAATTTGGTCTGAATAGGTGTGAATTGTTATGGTGGTGAAGAAAAAAGCACTCGTTTGTCCGTTGGATTGGGGAATCGGCCATGCAACACGCTGTATTCCGGTTATTTCCTGCCTCATGGACCTCGGTTTTGAAGTTGTGGTTGCAGCTGGTGGCAGGCCATTGGAATTTATCAGAAAAGAGTATCCTCAAATCAATGTCATTGAATTTCCCGGTGTAGCCATCGATTATCCCAAAACCAACCGGATTGCACTTAAAATGTCAAAGCTTCTTCCAGCCTTGCTATATGGTATCTGGCATGATCACCGGACATTAAAAAAAATCACAGATAAAGTTCAGCCAGCTCTTATAATTTCAGACAACAGGTATGGCTGCTGGAGCAACAGCACACCTTCAGTCTTTATCACTCACCAGCTGAACATACAGGTACCAGGTAACCTGAAATTCATTCAGGGTTTTCTGAATTCGGTCAATTACTGGTTCATTAAAAAGTACAAAGCATGCTGGATTCCCGATTTTGAGCCTCACCGGGGGCTTGCAGGTGAATTGTCTCATCCCCGGAAACTACCGGGAAATGCTGAATACATCGGGCTCCTCTCCCGTTTTTCAGATGTAAGTGAGCGTTACCTTAAAAATGTTCCGCCTGAATTCGACCTGTTGGTCATGCTTTCCGGCCCGGAGCCACAAAGGACCATTCTCGAAGATAAAATTCTCCTTCAACTTGTCAACCTGAACATGCAGGTAGCCATGGTTCGTGGAATGCCGGAATCGGATGAAGCCTACATCCTGGATGAGCGGATACATCTGTTTTCACATCTTAATTCACTACGGTTGAGTGAATTGATCAACAAGTCGGCTATGGTTGTTTGCCGGTCAGGTTACTCAAGCATCATGGATATGGCGACTTTGGGAAAAAGAGCGATTTTCATTCCAACCCCGGGTCAAACCGAACAGGAGTACCTCGCCAGATATCTGATGGAAAAGAAAATCTATTTCTCCATGAGGCAGGACGATTTTGACCTGGTTTATGCCATTGAAATGTCTGTGAATTACCCGGGGATGGTTATCAAAAGTGACTACAAATTCCTTAAAGAACAAATCAAGGCAGTTACAACGCCTGACTTTCCCGCCTGAAGGATCGATAAACCAGGAACAATCCTGCAAGGACAAAAGGGATCGACAGCATCTGCCCCATGTTAAGATACATATCCTGTTCAAAACCAACCTGGGGTTCCTTGACGAATTCAATCACAATGCGCACTCCGAAGATGAGGATCAGAAAGAGGCCAAACAAAAAGCCGGGAGATGGCTTTCCATCTTTTGCATAATAGTACCGGTAAAGGATGAAGAAACTTGCCAGGTAACACAATCCTTCATAAATTTGTGTGGGATGACGTGGCACCAAGCCATCAGAAGGAGTTGTTGACTTTAAGAACATGAAGCCCCAGGGAAGTGTTGTGGGCAATCCATAAATTTCTGAGTTCATAAGGTTGCCCATGCGGATAAGAAAAGCAGCAAGTGCAACAACGATCACAATCCTGTCCATCACCCAAAGGAATGGTTTCTTTCGTACTTTAGAAAAGATAAGAATGGAAGTCACGATTCCGATCCCGGCTCCATGACTCGCCAGGCCTCCTTCCCAAACTTTTAGTATGCTCAACGGATGAGCGAGGTACCAGGCTGGTTCGTAAAAAAAGACATGCCCCAGACGCGCTCCGATGATGGTACCCAGGATCATGTACGTTGTAAGTTCATCAAGTAATTTAACAGGAACGTCTTCTTTGGCAAAAAATCTCAGCATGATCAGGTAGCCAAAAAAGAAAGAGAGTGCAAAAAAAAGCCCATACCACCTGACAGCAAATCCGCCGATTTCAAAAATTTCCGGACTCTGATTCCAAACTACATTAAGCATTAGCATATTGGTGCAGGCTATTACAGGTTTACACTATCAGACAGAAAAATCTCCTGTCGTGATCAATTGAATCCCTTGATCTTCTTATTAAACAAAGTATCCATTTTTGCCGCAAGCACAGGTTGATTATTCTGAGTAGCAACCATCGACATTCGCTTTATGATTCCAAGTGAAGTTTGAACATCCTGTTCAAAATACTGGGTGTGTTCAGGCGAGAATGAGTAGTAGTAATCAAGGTTCTGACTGCATATTTCAGCAACCCGCTCTACAAGTTTGTTTGCCTTTTCCGGAGCACCGGCCTTATAATAGATTTCTGCATAAGGAAGCATGTACATGTCGTAAGGGACCTTTGAATCAGGGAAATACTTGATATAAATGTCGAGCATTTCAACTGCTTCCTTATTTTTCCCCTGTTCCTGCAACGCCTGGGCCACCCTCATGAAGTTGGTCTTTGGCCGCACAGAGTTATTCAGGCTTTCCGGATCAACATAAACATGGGGATCATTCAGGTTACCCCAGGCACATTTGTCTTTTAAGATGTTGTACGAAGTTATTGCATCCACCCCTCCCATTCCCTGGATATAATCAGCCTCATTGGCCTTGACCGGCATGAACTTATACACCCATCCCTGCACCAGGCAGAATGAATCTATCGCCACGCAATGATTCACACTTGACGGAGCAGCAAAATAGATCGGGCGTTCCCATTTGTTTGATGCAAGCAAATCCAGCAGCATCAGGTCATTTTTATAAAGCTGATTTGTACGGATGGTCCAGCAAATTGAATCCACCATTTTCCCGTGAAGGTGTTTGGGTACGATTCCATACTTTACACAGGCAGCTGAATCAACCGTGATTTTCACTTTTTTTGAGGGAAAGAACTTCATTTTATCTCCGTTCTGAAGAGGGATAAAAGTCTGAGGATCATCACTTTTAATGAAATCTATCATGTCCTTTAATTCCACATAACCAGTGATGCCTATATCGTAAAAAGGAATGATATCATTTGTTCCCTGGCGGTATTGATCCTGACTCAGGGTGAGCGGGATCGGATTTGAATTGTATGCCTTTTTATACAATTGATTGATATACCAGGGGCCAGAGGCCAGCATCAGGTTTACCACACGCACATCGGTGCCAATACCTTCAACTTCCTGATCATACCATAACGGGAAAGTGTCGTTGTCGCCATTGGTAAATAAAATTCCTTGCGGATCGCAGGAATTCAGGTAATTGGCTGCAAAGTCACGGCAGGCATATTTACCTGAGCGATCATGATCATCCCAGTTTTCTTTGGCCATGATACCGGGTACCAGCAGGAGGCACAATCCAAAAACAACAGCAACGGAGATATTTTCGCTGAGTTTTTTCTTCAGATAGTTGATCAGCGGAATAAGCCCCAGTCCGATCCATATTGAAAACGCATAGAATGATGCGGCATAAGCATAATCCCGTTCACGTGGCTCATACGGCTGCTGATTGAGGTAAACAAGGATGGCAAGTCCGGTCATGATGAAGAGCAGGGAGATGATGACTGTGTTTTTGAAATCCCTCCCTGCATGGAAGATAAATCCAATGAGCCCGAGGATAAGTGGCAGAAAATAATACTTGTTGGTTGCCCGGTTTTTCTTGCTGTCGGGCAGATTGGTCTGGTCATTTCCAAGCCTCATCTTATCAACAAATGGAATTCCACTGATCCAGTTTCCTTCTTCAAGGCTGCCAAAACCCTGCACATCATTTTGCCTTCCTGCAAAATTCCACATAAAGTAGCGGATATACATGTGTCCGATCTGGTAGGAGAAAAAATATTTCAGGTTCTCACCAAAGGTGGGGCGGTTCAATGTTTCAACTTTTCCATCCTGGGAAGTAACTTCAACAGGGACTCCTTCGCCGCCCCATTTCTTATAAAAATCGGCCGAACCTCTTCGCTGATTGCTCCACATCCTGGGAAACAGGGTGGTGAATTTAGGATCCCAAACCGGAACGGTTCCTTTTCTGTTATCAACAATAATGTACCGGGAGGTCTTTTCGTCTTTCTGATAAACAGGATTTCCGTCGGCATAATCGACGATCGGGGCATTATAGTATTGTCCGTGAGCGATCGGGAAATCTCCGTATTGCTCACGATTCAGGTATGAAAGCAAACTGACAGCGTCTTTCGGCGCATTTTCATTAATGGGGGTGTCGGCATTGGCGCGGATCACCAGCATTAAAAAGGAAGAATATCCAATTAAAATGAATGTAAAAGAGAGAATGATGGTATTCAATATTGTTTTCCCCTTTTTCCTGGTATAATGGAGGCCCCAGATAATTAATCCGATCAGGAGGAGGAAGTAAATAATGGTTCCGGTATTGAACGGCATTCCAAATCCATTGACAAACAACAATTCAAATTTACCTGAGAGTTGTACCATCCCCGGAATGATGAGAAACATGACGAAAGCCAAAATCAATATGGAGACCAGGAATGTGATCAGCATCCCTGTTTTGGTCGGTTTCTGGAATTTTTTATAGTAATACGCCATGCATGTCGCAGGGATGACAAGCAGGTTGAGAAGGTGAACCCCGATCGCCAGTCCCATGAGGAAAGCGATCAGCACAAGCCAGCGGTAGGAGTGCTTTTCATCTGCAACTTCTTCCCATTTCAGGATCGCCCAAAAGGATATGGCTGTAAAAAACGAGGACATTGCATAAACTTCACCCTCCACGGCTGAAAACCAAAACGTATCGCTGAACGTGTAAGTCATGGCACCGACGAATGCTGATGCAAAAACTGTAAACATCTGGCCGCTGGTCATTTCACCATTGGGAGCGACCAGTTTTTTAGCAAACAAAACAATACTCCAGAACAGGAATAAAATGGTAAATCCGCTTGAAAGCCCCGACATGGCATTGACCATCATGGCGACATGCGACACATCGCCGAAAGCAAACAGCGAGAAAAACCGGCCGATCATCTGAAATAAGGGAGCCCCGGGAGGGTGCCCTACCTGAAGCTTGAAGGCGGTGGCAATATACTCTCCGCAATCCCACCAGCTGGCGGTAGGCTCAATGGTTAGCAAGTAAACCGTAGAGGCAATGAGAAAAGTAAACCAACCAAAAATGTTGTTCAGTTTCTGGAAATTCTTCATGGAATATTGTTTATCTGGAATTACGCTGCGAAAGTACAAATTTACGCGCAAAAAGCGATCAGTAATTTTTTTCATCCTACTGCTTAGGCCAAAAGAAATAATTGTCTACCTTTGCACCCGCGATTGAAAATTTGAAATATGAAATGCGCGACACGTAAATCGTAAATCGTCCAATCGTAAATTAAACTGACCCATGGTGTAAAGGTAGCACGAGTGATTTTGGTTCACTCGGTCTAGGTTCGAATCCTGGTGGGTCAACACAATTAAACCAAAAACCCCTTTAAATCAAATATTTAAAGGGGTTTTTCTTTTGTTTTGGGACAGATTTGGGACACTTTTCTCTATAATCGTTTTCCCTAATTCTTAATCCCTCTACTGATGCTTCAAATCCTTCAAATGCAAGTTCCTTTTTCCGGCGAGAACTGGTCAAAGAAAGCGCTTTTCCACTTATTCTTTAATACAACGAACCGATCGTCCGTAGGCACGAACATCGTTAATAAAATAAGCATTGTTGGTGTATATGGTCATAAAGGATGCCTTTTCCTGGTAAATTCCGGTACTCCAATAGGTGCCATAAGAGCCTGCCGAATAAATAGTACCATTGGCAACATGCCTGTATCCACCTATCGTTAATTTTAAAGGTGAATTAAAAGCCCCTGTTGCATTGTTACTGCTCCAGCTTGCCCTTTCGGCTTCCCATTCGGCATAGGTAGGAATGCGGAACCCTGAAGGACATGGATTATTGGTTCCGTTAACTCCCTGCCACAGCGTATTGTTCTGCGGATTTACCCAGTCTCTGGGGTAAATCCCATAAGGTTCCAAAATAAACTTCCCGTCCCAGCTGTTTCCCGCATTGGGAGCAGGTGTTGTGGCAATGGTGTAAGTTGTGCTGGCAGCGGGATTCTGATGCCCATCGGCAAAACGCCCCCATTGGTAATAGGAGCCATAAGCAGCGGCATCTGTTGGACTGGTGGCCACAACTGAAGCACCCAGGTTCCGGTCCATCCATATCCTGCCGGTTGCAGGATTGGTAACAATTGGAATGTAAACTGTAACTACTACACTGAATGAACATGTTCCACCGCCATTGTTTGCAGTTGCGGTAAAATTATTGGTTTGGACAGAAACCGGTGTTCCTGAACCATAAAGGTTTATTGTCTTGATACCAGTTGAGGTAAATTGTCCGCTACCACTGAAACTATAACCGTTCACAGCATTAGTAGTAACGCTATATGTGCCTGTTGCAGTTACATTTGCCTGAATGGTGATGTACTCGTTTGCAGTCAGGCTGATACCCTGGTTATATGTGCCGGCTATTGTTGCATTGTTGCAAGCGTTGCCGGTTCCAATAGTGTAAGCGGCATTCAGGTTGGGAATAACGGTCACATTAAAAGAACACGAACTCCCGCTGTTACTTATTGTGGCAATGAAATTATTCGTTTGAGCCATGATCGGGGTTCCTGTTGCCAGGAGATTCACTGAGTGCGTCCCTGTTGTTGTGAAGACACCACTTCTGCTAAAACTGTAACCATTAACGGTATTTGTACTTATTGTATAGGGTCCGATCGAAGAAGTTGTCACTTGAATAGTTACATATTCAGCTGAAGTCAGGTTGACACCTGCAGTATATGTGCCATTTACGACAGTATTGTTGCAGGCGCCCCCTGAACCTATGGAGTAATCATTATAAACGCATCGAATTGAGAAACCATTGAACTTCCAGGTATTGTTTTCCGCAGCATTAGCGTCACTGTTATATAGTTGGCGATACCATTTGTGCGTACCATCATTCTGGGTTGACGACCAAAAATATCCGTATTGACCGAGCTGAATCGATGTGCCATCCACATGAAACCGGAAGCCACCTGGTAAGCCGGTAAATCCGGATGAGTTCGTGGCTCCTGTATTGGGCGACAACCAATGTGCCGTGCCGGTTTCCTTCATTTTACCTCCGGCTTGTCCGTTTCCTCCCAGGAAATTAACCAGGTTTGCATATTCCCCTTGGGCAGGAATATGCCATCCTGCAGGACAAATGCCCTGTGTGCCTTGTGTGGTAGTGTATTGCATTACTTCATCCCATTGGTACAGCCCCCCATAGGTATCGCAATTCGTTTCACTATTTCCAAAACAGTACTTTTCAATAATTCCATTGTTTGTTTGGTCGCTCGAAAGTGAAACCAGGGTACCCACGTTCAAATTTTGAGAGAACCAGCATTGAGAGCCAACCTGAACTGTGTTGTAATTTCTGTTATTTCGCATATCCAAATAAGGATTGCCGCAGCTGAATAGTTGAACTGCTTTAACTGCATAAGGACCGTTTCCACAACTGTTTACTCCACGCACACTTACATTGCCTGCCAGTGTTAAAAAGCTTACTGCAATACTGGTGGTTCCTTGTCCGGACAGAATGGTTGCATCGGGTGGAACGGTCCATTGGTAGGAGGTAGCAGAAGGAATAGGGGCAATGAAATATATTTCACTGGTGCCAGACAGATAATATGAATTACCGGATATGCCGGCAGGGGCTTGAGGTATGTTGACCGACACCGCCAGAGTGCGATAGGCACTGTTTCCGCAACTGTTTTCAGCTCTGACACTTACATTGCCCGAGTTGGATCCAAAATTCACGGTTATACTGTTTGATCCCTGGCCGCTGCCAATGGTTGCATTAACCGGTACTGTCCAGGTATATGAAATTGCACCTGAAACGGGGAGGATAGAATATACTACACCTGTTTTGCCGCATTCAACAAATGGATCGCCTGTTATATTTCCCGGTTGGGCAGGTATGCCAATGGAAACTGCCAGGTCACGGCGGGGTCCGATTCCGCAACCGCTTTCGCCCCCGACACTTACATTTCCGGATGCTGTCCCGAAATTAACGGTTATTCCCGTGGTTCCCTGTCCATTGGTGATGGCGGCACCAGCAGGGACGGTCCAATGGTAATTTGTAGCCCCCTCAAGTGACGGAATAGTATAAACTACTCCTGTCTGGTTGCAGGACGGAAAATTGTTTCCACTTATGATTCCCGGTTGTAAAGGAATACAATCAGTAATTGAAAGGGATGACCAGGTTGCGCCATCAAATAATTGCAATTTCCCTAAATCTGTGTTAAAAATGATCAATCCTGCTGCCGGGCTGTTTATGGAATTTCGTTGCAAAGCCGACATCCTTGGGAAGAGCACGCCTTTTGAGTTACTGTTAACGTCAAGGATTGAGGAAGGATCAGGCGGACTCCCGGCATTATTGATGCCAACCTGCGCTTTGAGATTCATTCCAATTGCCAGGAGAAAGATAAACAGGCTATATTTACTGTATTTCATGGATGTCGGTATAATTAAAATAATCCAAAATATTTTGGTCACGGATGTATCATCTGTCTTATAGATTTCCTAAGAGGCATCTTACCGAAAACCCATTGTATTTCCAGGTATTGTTTTCCGCAGCATTAGCGTCACTGTTATATAGTTGGCGATACCATTTGTGCGTACCATCATTCTGGGTTGAGGACCAAAAGTATCCGTATTGACCGAGCTGAATCGATGTGCCATCCACATGAAACCGGAAGCCCCCTGGTAAACCGGTAAATCCGGATGAGTTTGTTGCTCCTGTATTGGGTGACAACCAATGTGCCGTGCCGGTTTCCTTCATTTTACCTCCGGCTATTCCTGTTCCTCCCAGGAAAGTTACCAGGCTCGTGTATTCACCTTGGGTAGGAATATGCCATCCAGCAGGACAAATGCCCTGGGTACCTTGTGTAGTTGTGTATTGCATTACTTCGTCCCACTGGTACAATCCGCCATATGTATTGCAATTCGTTTCACTATCGCCATTACAATACTTTTCGATAATTCCATTGTTTGCCTGGTTGCCCGCAAGTGAAACCAGGGTACCTGTGTTCAGATTTTGAGAGAACCAACATTGGCTACCTATTTGAACGGTAGAATAGGTTTTATTGTCGCGGATATCAGTGTAGACAGTTCCGCATGTAAATAAAGTAATTGCAAGGTGGGTATAACCACTGTTTCCACAACTGTTTTGGGCTCTAACGCTAACATTTCCACTCTGCGAACCGAAATTAACCATGATACTTGAGGTTCCCTGGCCTGAAGCAATGGTAGCACCCGTAGGCACCACCCAGGAATAGTAAGTAGCACCAGGAATAGATGATATGGAATAGGTTACCGGATAGGCTGTGTTAGCAAGGGTGTTACCCGAAATAGGCCCTGGTTGGGATGGGATGCCTATGGTAATGCCCAGATTGGAAAATGCACTGTTGCCGCAGCTGTTAACAGAACGAACACTCACATTTCCGGAACTCGTTCCGAAATTAACCACAATGCTGGTTGTTCCTTGTCCGCTTGTAATAGTCGCACCACCCGGCACCGTCCAGAAATAGGAATTAGCCCCTGCCACGGAGACGATTGAATAGGAGGTTGATGCAAGGCATTCGGGATTTGAATTTCCGGTAATAATCCCGGGCTGAGGTGGTATAACAATCACATTAATGGCCAGGTTAGCATAAGTGCTGTTGCCACAGCCGCTTTCCGCTCTTACACTCACATTGCCCGAGATTACTCCCATGTTAACGATGATGCTGGTTGTCCCCTGGCCGGCAGAAATAACTGCATCGCCAGGCACAGTCCAGTGATAGCTGCTGGCCCATGCCACCCCGGTGATGGAATATATCAATCCCGTTTGATGACAAACGGGATTAACATTTCCCAGAATGTTGCCCGGCGGTGACGGAATACAGTCTGCAGCTACAAGTGTTGACCATCGCGTACCATCAAACATTTGGTGAGCATGTTCATTGGTATTATAGATGATCAGCCCAACTGCCGGGCCGGAAATTGCGTCCCGCTGAATGTTTGTCATCCTTGGAACCAGCATTCCTTTTGACGGGCTTTTCAGATCCAACATTGATGAAGCATTGGGAGCGCTGCCATCCCTGTTGATCGCTACCTGGGCTTTTAAACCGGAAACAGGGATGGCAAATATGATGAGCAGAATTGTAAAAACTTTCATATGGATATTTCAGGTGTAATAATTAACGTCATTTGATTTCAGGAGGGAGCATTATATGTTCCTTGTCAGGAAAAACATGTACCGGCAGGATTTCTTTGGTTACAGAATAATGCTTTTGATCCTCAGTTTCAATGCCTGGCTCGGGTATGCTTTCTGATCCGTTTTCTGAACTTTTAGAAGCTGGCGCTATGGTGGTAAATACCTTCCAACGAGAACCGTTGAATACTTGTAGTTTATTTTCAACTGAATTATATATGATCAATCCTTCAGCAGGAGAAACGATGGCATCGCGCTCAACATTGGTTAATCGCGGCAGTAATATACCTTTGGAGGTGCTTTTTACATCAAGCATGGCTGAAGGATGGGATTGGCTTCCATCAGTGTTCACAGCCATTTGTGAAAATAGTGCATTGCTGAACAGCAGTAAAGCTGAGGTAAGAAAGGTTGATATTTTCATATTTATCAGAGTTAGGGTTATAAGACCAAATTCCAACTCAAAAAATCAAACACTATACTTTTAAACTGGTATGTGGACCATGTAAATATAAATATTAATTTAGATCAAATAAAAATAATTGTTACATTATTCCAACCCTTAATTCAAATGATACCCGGTTGTTGGAGGTTTTTTTGTTGGCCCCAATTGGTGTTTCCATTAAGATGCGCTCTGCAGGCCACTTCGTACTCATGGTGCACCTTTCATACACCTGACACTCAAACCCCATTCCTTACCAAAGACATCCCGATAGACCCTGCCGTCATCATTATACAGGGAGCGTATCCATGCCTGCGTTGGATCAGACGACTCTGTTGATGACCAATACACTCCACTGGAATTAATACCATCGTAATAATTCTCTGCGGGGTTGGCCAATCCGCTAAATGGAAGAGCCAGGGCAACAGAATGCATTTTTGCACCTTCATTGGTTCCCCGCCTGAACGTAGAATCAACTTCACTCACGCTGATGCCCAAAAACATTTCCAGTTCTTTCCAATCCACATCGCCGGGCAAGCGCCATCCTTCAGGGCATACTTTTACTGCGGTTTCCCAATCGTATAACCTGCCAAATACCGGGCAATATTCCTCCTTGCCGTAATAACACCAACTGTTGCCGGTTTCATAATTCAGATTGGAATACATCCATATCTGGTTCCCCAGTTGTACCGTCCTGTAAGGATAACCGTTTATTACCAGGTCGTCCATAAATTCATAAGACGGTAATTCAAGATCCTGATCAACCTGAACTTCAGGAGAAGCCGTTACCGGTGCTTCTTCAGCTGGTAAAAAAAAAACAAAATCGCCCTTATCGAGATGTTTGTTCCGGATTGTTCCCACTTGCGGATGTTGCGTATCTTTGCTGTAATTAACCACTTTTTCCTGCAAAAAATCACCAAGTTCCCTGAACGTGAGATACTGATCATTGTTCGCATCGGCGTAGGTAGTTGTAATTGCCCGAACAAATTCTTCGCAAAAAATACTCTTGTCGGGAACCTCCTCATTTTGGCCTCCGCTGGTAATAAATTGCCTGACCGGCTCTTTGGTCTTATTGTTTATGATAACGGATGATGTCAATGAACGGTTGTTCATTTGGAAAAAATTGCCTGCAAAACAGGCGTCGAATATAAACAAGGCGTGTTTTGACTGGATGTTTATAGCATAAATTTCAAATTGCAGCATGTCAATCGACTTCCTGCGGAAGCCGGGCCCGTCATCCGAGGGTTTAGGTGCATCCACCGGTACAAAATAGCCCAACTCCCCCCCGTATGAAGTAATCTGTGTATAGCCATGTCCTGCAAAATAAATCAGCAGACGGTTGTTTACATTCTGACCATAGTTTTTAATGAAGTCCGTAATCTCTGCATCAATTTGGTTTTTATCCAGGTCGGTTTTAACGGTAACGTCAAATCCGTTTTTAGTTAAAGCATCCCGGACTGAAACAACATCTTCCTTTACTTTATCCAGCTTCTTCAGGAAGGTATAGTTGCTGATTCCGATGACAAGGGCATAGCTGTTTTCATATGCAACAACAGTTTCACCGTTTACATTTACCATTACCGGAACAGATTGCCCAAAACTATTTTCAAAGCACATGGATAAGATTAAAAAATACAATAAATGCCTCATAACTAAAGCTGTCTTAACATATAATTATCTTCCATGCTGCTCCACCGTATTTCATACCGGTCGCCTTTATAAACTTTGTAAACATTACCATGCGGACGATCGGGATCGATCAACAGGTACATGTTTTCAAGGCCGTGGATGACAAAGAGCTTTTCTACTCCCGGCATGATAGAAAGCTGCTTCCAGGACTTGTTGTCAGCGCTGAGTTTTACTTCCAGGTTCATGTTGCAACGGTTGGAAAGGCTGATGGTACGTTTCAGAATTTCACCGCCTACCGCGCGCATAACCAGGGAGTCCAACAAAGTACTATCAGGTGTATTAACCAGATAAACCGTATCAATCTGCTGGGCCCATGATTCGACTTGTATGAAAAAGATAAAAAATACCAGCCCGGTAATTATTCTTATTCCCCCTGTTTTCATACTACTTTTCTTTTTCAGTTTTACCAAGAAGATATCCGGCAACGGCTCCCAAAAGTCCCATGGCAGGCGCAATCTGGTCATTACTATATCCGGCGGTGATCAGAAATAATGCAGATATGATGATCAGGGTAACCACGATAAATCTGACAATGTTTTCTTCGCTTATTTTCTTTGTGAAGATCAGCACAGATTCCAGAAGGATAATAATCAATCCAAATGCAAGAACCATCATGGACAACTTAAAGAAAACAGCATTTTGGGTTGTTACTTCTTCAACATGGCCAGTTTTATCACTGGCAGGCAATTTCGAAGACGTATTTTGCAGTTGATGCATGTCAATAATGGCCTTGGCAGTATCTTTCTGGGCAATGGCCATTGCTGTAAAAACGAACAGCATCAAAATTAAAAGTTGAATTTTTTTCATTGAAGTTGAATTTAATCATTCATAATACTGTAACTCCTTTTTAACTTCCCCTACCCTTTTGTGGATGAAAAAACATTAATTATAAAAGTTATTGACATCAACAAATTCAGCTTCTTCACGTGGATTATCTTCTGCCGCTGCTTATTCGTAATCCTCAGAAAGTATCAATTAAGGTTCACCTTTTGTCTGACTGTACTCCGAAGTCTGTGAAGCCAGAAAAATATCAACAAATACAACCTTCTGGTTCATTGTTCTTTACATAAATGATTTATGGTTTATTTAGACTAATAATAAACAAATTTAGGTATAAAAACCCTATTTGCTATTTTTTTTAACATAATTTATGAATTTATTTGACAGGACAAGAGTCCCACCTGAAAACCAAATATTACAAAGAAATCTCCCAAAAAGTTAGCAAAACAGCAAAACCAAGGGTGCAAAACCCTTTGGTCAGATACTGAAACCAGACTGATTATTCCAGGCAATAATTCCCTGCAGATTCAACGATAAATTCTCCCAGATTTTAGCAAATAAAACACATGTTTTCGCAGATAAAGGACAGCAAGATTGCTCTGCCGAAATCTGCATGAAAACTCTGTAAGAAATTGAATGATTGTTCCATCTGCATGGTTTCAATTTTTGACAAACCCTTTTGTCAAAGTATAATCATCGTATAGTATTCGTCCTGTGTTCGTCCATGGGTGCTCCCGACATGCCAGGGAGTTGCAGACGTTATCCATCCGCACCATCCAGTCTGTTGCGGGATATTTTGGCAAACCTCCATGCACATTTGGCACATTCAATTCGTCTGGCAAACTTGCGCTCAATCAAATTCTAAAAATTATAACTGAGCCCTACCCCATTTTTCGTAGTGCCAAAAGCTAATTTTTTCTGATACGAATTCAGGTCGGAACGGGCTTTTTCAAGCAGGACGATTTCAGGAATTGACAGAATAGCTCCGACGAAACAGATACTTACCGTGGGAATCCAAAAGGAGGGAGATTGAAAAAAAGTCTCATTATGATATTCCTGGTCGGATTTTTGAAAAGAAAAAGATATCGCACCTGCTGCTACAGCTACTACCGGTATAATATTCTGAATAATCGATAATGTCCTGGCCGTTTTAATGTTTTTCAGCATCCTGCGCTGCAACAGGGAATCTTCCGGGGAAAATTCCAGCATCCTTACCTGTTCACAGGCCCGGCTTGCCAGGATGGCACTGTTTGTCTGCATTCCGACACCCCCGATCCCAACAAATAACCCGATGGCCAAACGGGTGGTTTCCCCATCCGTTTCCATATTCATCCCTGATAAAATTAAACCTCCTCCTATCACCTGTGAAAGAAGTGACACGACAGAAATTCCAGTGGCGGATTTGAGTGTTTTATTGACATGATCTGCAGTCATGCCAATGTGTGCAGGATTCTTCACCTGCGCTGAAACAGCATTAAGGATGATCATTGAGAAGAACAAGATACAGCACCTTTTCATATTTCCGGGTTTTAAGATCATCAAATTTACAATCACTTGACCATGACTGGAAATTGAGAAACACAAGGGAACTTTGATGAGTATTAAAAAATGCCGGATCAAAGGAGGATTCCCCCCAAATATTCGGCTTTGTTGCAAAAGTTACTTCGCACAAAGAAATGCGGCAGTGTTTTTTGCATTTTTTGCAAAAAAAAAAAATATTCGTGGTGTTTTTTAGTGAAACCGATCACTTTGACCAGTCATTGCCGGAGCAATCTTTCCACCTTGCCCGGCTTATTGTTAAAAAGATAAGACGGGCAGGAGGAACCGGCTGAAGCTTGCCGTAATGGCCGGCCTTTCCAATAATCACTTCTGCAGGTCAATTTTACCTGTTCTTTTTTTATCCTGCGGAACTTTGATCAGATAAATTCCATAAGGTTATTCCCCTTTTAACGGAAAAAAAACGTCATTCACCGATTTCCGCCCCCTGCTCATCCATCCGCTTGTAACACTGAATGTCATGCGCCGTCATATTTCGGCAAATAACAAAAAACAACCTTTCAAAAAACCAACAACCATGAAAACAATGATCCATACAATGATTTTCCTGTTCATCCTGAATGCAGGCCTTTCTTTTGGTGGAGTTGTAAAACATCCGTCGCGAGCATCAGAAGCATCAAAGAGTGAAGCGACAATTCTGATAAAAAAAACGGCCCCGTCTCTGCCTGCTGTAAATGATCTCATTGACGGTGTCGAAGTTAAAACCCATCCAGACATTTTGGTTACCGTGCTTGCACCGAGTCCCCCGCATGAAGCTGATTTTGAAGAAACCATCCCGGTGATTCAGATAAATCCTGCACTACTTTCTCCAAAGATTCCGATGTTTACCGATTTCGAAGACCAGGAAATTTCACATCCTGAAAACCCAACCGGTCTTGAACCGGTTTGTCCGGCAGAGGCAGATTTCACTGAATAACCTGAATCAGACAACCATCTCTGCAATGTCAGTTTCAAAAAAAGATTTGGTATTCATTAAATATTGCGTATCTTTGCACACGATTTAATTCGGCAAGAAGCGGGGGGACAGAAAGTCCCCTCTTTTATTAACTACCAATGATCACAGATACCAAACTTATTAAACTGATTGAGGGATACCTTAAAAAAGGCGATACCTTTCTGGTGGATGTGGTTGTCAAACCAGGCAACCAGATTTCAGTTTTCATCGATGGTGATCATGGCGTTACCATTGATGATTGCAAGGAGTTAAGCCATTTTCTCAATGAAAGTCTTGACCGTGATACGGAAGACTTTGATCTTACAGTTTCTTCAGCCGGTGCTGACCGTCCGTTGAAATTACCCCGGCAATTCAGGAAAAATATCGGCAAAACCCTTGACGTGGTAACCAAAACGGGAGATAAAATATCAGGCATTGTTATTAATGCTACTGATACCGGCATTGAATTGGAACTCCCTCCGCCGAAGAAATCCAAGAAAGAACAGGAAATAAAGATTATGTCGCTTCAATTAAGCGATATAAAAACCGCAAAAGAAGTAATCACTTTTAAACAGTAGAAGTACCAAACAATGGAACATCTGAATTTAGTCGAAACCTTTTCAGAATTCAAGGAATTCAAAAACATCGACAGGGAAACCATGATGAGCATCCTGGAAGATGTGTTCAAACACATGCTGACGAAAAGGTACGGGTCGTCCGAAAATTTCGACATCATTGTAAATATTGACAAAGGTGACCTTGAAATTTTTCGTTCCCGGACCATCGTTGAGGATGGTGCGGTAGAGGATGAAAACACCCAGGTTCCCCTTTCGGAAGCCATCAAGGTTGAACCGGATTTTGAAGTTGGTGAAGAGTTGTCGGAAGAGGTAAAACTTGGCAGTTTCGGGCGTCGTGAAATTCTGGCCATCCGACAGAATCTGATCTCCAAGATACAGGAATACGAGAAAAATAATGTTTATGCCAAATACCGGGACAAGATCGGGGAGATCATTTCAGGTGAGGTATATCAGGTATGGAAAAAGGAGATCCTGGTGCTGGATGATGAGAATATCGAGTTAATTCTGCCGAAATCAGAACAGATACCTTCTGACTTTTACAGGAAAGGAGATACCATCAGGGCGGTTGTTTCAAAGGTTGAAATGAAAAACAACAATCCGATCATCATTCTTTCGCGCACCTCTGAATCATTTCTCGAACGACTGTTTGAGTCGGAAGTACCGGAAGTTTACGACGGACTGATTAACATTAAAAAGATTGTCAGAGTGCCGGGTGAACGTGCTAAAATAGCCGTGGAATCGTATGATGACCGCATTGACCCCGTTGGCGCATGTGTCGGGATGAAAGGCAGCCGCATTCATGGCATCGTTCGTGAATTGAAAAATGAGAATATCGATGTAATCAACTATACATCAAATCCATCACTGTTTATACAGCGTGCCTTAAGCCCTGCCAAAGTATCTTCAATCGTTATCATTGAAGAGGAAAAAAGAGCTGATGTTTACATGAAACCCGACCAGGTTTCTCTAGCCATCGGCAAGGGCGGGTTTAACATAAAACTTGCAGGTAAACTGACAGGCTATGAAATTGATGTTTACCGCGACACGGATGTTGACAACGAAGATGTTGATATTCAGGAGTTTTCTGACGAAATCGATCAGTGGATCATCGATGAACTGAAATCTATTGGCTGTGATACGGCGAAGAGTGTATTGGATATGGATGTTGAGGAGTTGGTGAAGCGTACCGACCTTGAAGAGGAGACAATCAATGAAGTCGTCCGTATTTTAAGATCGGAATTTGAATAAAAAACCATAATTTTGCTGAATGAGTGAAGGCATAACGACTACCAGGTTAAGCAAAGCTGCAAGGGAATTTAACATTGGGATTAAAACCGCAGTGGACTTCCTTATTAAGAAGGGATTCCCTATGGATATGGATCCCAACGCGAAATTATCATCAGAGATGTATAGTTCTCTGATGAAGGAGTTCTCGTCGGAAAAACATGTTAAGGAAGAGGCAAAGAAGATCGGGCTGCAATTTACCGCCCATGAAACGATCACCATCGAAGATAAGAAAACAGCATTCAAGGACCGTGAAAAGGAGCTTGATGATCTGTTTATCAAGAATGTGTCGATGGAGTTCGAAAAGAAGCAATACGAAGTTGCCAGAAAACCCAAAGAAGTTCCCGTTAAGGAGACTCCTAAAGTTGAGGTAAAAACTGAAGTTGCTCCTGTTGCTGAACCACCGAAACAGGTTGTGCAGGTTACGGAAGAGAAAAAGCCTGAGCCGGTGGTGGAAGTAATTCCAGTTGCACCAATTCCGGAACCAGTAATTAATGTTACGATTTCCTCTCCGGAACAGCCTAAGCCTGACGATGTACCCATCTCCCTCCCATCGGTAAGTGAAGTTCCTGCTGAACCTATTCCTTCACCGCCGATAGCGGAACCTGTATCCTCAGTTGAACCTGAACCAGACCATAAACCAACCAACGATTTAAAAATCGTTGGCAAAATGGACCTGGGGGTTTTTGATAAAAAATTATCCAAAAAGGTTAAAGTAAAGCCAGCTCCGGCAGAAGAAGAGGTTAAACCTGAACCGGTTACGGAATCTAAGCAAGTTGTTCAAGAATCGTTACATGATCATGTTGAACCATCGCTTCCTGCGTCAGAGCATCTGCCGGACGAACCGGTGGTCCAAAAAGTTATTGAACCTGTTCAGGAATCCAATTTTCTTCCTACAGAACGTATAAAACTTGAAGGACCGACAATCCTGGGTTCGATCATATTGCCTGAACCAAAGAAATTCGAGAAGAAAAAACCCCAACCTGTGGCCTCCTCGTCCGACGAGACACTGAAATCGAAGAAGAAAAAGCGCAAACGGATCAAACGCCAGGGAGAAGCCGGCACAGTGTCAACAACGGCCAGCACCGACACTCCGCGCCTTTCATTGCATAAACCGACCCTTGCCAAGGATAAGAAGTTTCATAAGGATATGCAGAAGCCTGAAGTTACTTCCGAGGATATTGAAAAGCAGATCAAGGAAACTTTGGCCAGACTGAGCCCCACAGGTAAATCAAAGGCATCGAAATACCGGAAAGCAAAGCGTGATGCTGTCAGTCACCAGATGCACCAGGAGATGGAGCGAATGGAAGAGGGCAAGCAGGTGATACAGGTAACCGAGTTTGTTACAGCCAACGAACTTGCCTCCATGTTAAATGTTCAGGTTACTGAAGTTATCTCGACCTGTATGGCATTGGGCATGTTTGTTTCCATTAATCAACGCCTTGATGCAGAAACCCTTACCCTTGTTGCCGAGGAATTCGGGCACAAGGTTGAATTTGTGAGTGTCGAAGTTCAGGAGGCCATCAAGCAAAATGAGCCAGACAAACCAGAGGATTTAACAGACAGGCCCCCTATTGTTACAGTGATGGGCCATGTTGACCACGGCAAAACCAAACTGCTCGACTTTATCCGCAGCACCAATGTGGTCGCAGGGGAAGCAGGCGGAATTACCCAGCATATCGGCGCGTACGAAGTAATGCGCCCGGATGGGAAGAAGATCACATTTCTCGATACACCAGGTCATGAAGCCTTTACGGCAATGCGTGCCCGGGGTGCCAGTGTAACAGATGTTGCCATCATTGTAATTGCTTCTGACGAGACTGTAATGCCCCAGACCCGTGAAGCCATCAACCACGCACTTGCTGCAGGGGTTCCCATTGTTTTCGCCTTCAATAAAATGGATAAAAACAATGCCAACCCTGAAAAGATTCGTGAAGAATTATCAAAAATGAACATTCTTGTTGAAGAATGGGGTGGTAAATATCAGACACAGGAAATTTCGGCCAAAGTTGGTACAAATGTTGAATTACTGCTGGAAAAGGTTTTGCTGGAAGCTGAAATGTTAAGCCTGAAAGCCAATCCTGTGCGACTTGCAACCGGAACCGTCATTGAATCATCCCTGGATAAAGGTCGTGGTTATGTGGCAAAACTTCTGGTTCAGAACGGCACCTTGCGTGTCGGAGATATTGTACTGGCAGGAGCTACGTATGGCAAGGTTAAGGCAATGTACAATGAGCGTAACGTTCCCATCAAAGAAGCCGGTCCCTCGCAACCCATGCTGATGCTCGGATTAAACGGAGCACCTCAGGCAGGCGACGGGTTCAATGTAATGGCAGATGAAAAAGAATCAAAAGCAATCGCTACAAAACGTTTACAATTACAGCGTGAACAAGGCCTGCGGACACAAAAACACATCACACTTGATGAAATCGGACGCCGGATTGCCATTGGTGATTTCAAGGAGCTCAACATTATTGTCAAATGCGATGTGGACGGTTCTGTGGAAGCACTGTCAGACTCCCTGTTGAAATTGTCCAATGAAGAAGTGATGGTGAATGTGATTCATAAATCGGTGGGTGCCATTACCGAATCTGATGTGTTACTTGCCTCTGCATCGAATGCAATCATAGTGGGATTCCAGGTACGGCCATCAGTAAATGCCCGTAAACTTGCGGAGGCCGAGCAGATTGACATCCGATTATATTCAATCATTTACCAGGCTATTGAAGAGATTAAAGCCGCGATTGAAGGTATGTTATCTCCTGAAATTGAAGAGAAAATTATCTGCAACATTGAAGTTCGTGATGTATTCAACATCACAAAAGTAGGTTCAGTTGCAGGCTGTATGGTTCTGGATGGTAAAGTTACCAGGAACACGAAAATCAGGGTTATCAGAGACGGGATTGTCGTACATACCGGTTCTCTCGGGTCATTGAAACGATTCAAGGATGATGTCAAGGAAGTGCTGACCGGCTACGAATGCGGGTTAAACATTGATAAATTCAACGACATCAAAGTTGGCGACATTGTTGAAGGGTATGAATTGACTGAAGTAAAACGGAAACTTTAAGCGGGGATTATCGTTGGAGGGTTTGAAGCCTGTCTGGTCCGACAGAGACAATGTCTATCGGCAAACCTACCGCATCTTCAATGTATTTCACATAGTCTGACAAAGCAGCAGGCATCCCGTTCACGGATGTGCATCCTTCGAGGGTTGTGTTCCAACCCTGCATTTCCTTATAAACCGGCTTAATGTTTTCATCGCTGAGCTCAAAGGGAAAGCCCTCCATATTTTCACCGTCGATACTGTAATCGGTACAGATATTAATTTCCGGGAATGGGTTGAGGACATCAGCTTTCATCATGATCAGGCTGTCAACGCCATTGAGCATTACTGAATATTTCAAGGCAGGGAGATCAAGCCAGCCACAGCGCCGCGGACGGCCGGTGGTTGAGCCGAATTCATTACCGCCGGTCCTTAATCTTTCACCAAAAACATCATGCAATTCGGTAGGGAACGGACCACTGCCAACCCTTGTGCAATAGGCTTTAAAGATGCCGAATATTTTTCCAACACGGTGCGGAGAGATCCCTAGGCCTGAACAAACTCCGGCTGTAATTGTATTGGAGGAGGTCACATAAGGGTACGATCCAAAATCAACGTCAAGCAGCGTGCCCTGAGCCCCTTCTGCGAGAACTCTTTTACCCTGATCAAGGCTCTCATTAAGGAATATTTCGCTGTCGATGATCTTCAGGTCTTTCAACCTGGCAATTGACTCAAACCACTTCTTCTCATAATTCTCAAAAGATAACCCGTCAAGGAGGTAGGAAGAATAATCAAACCCTGCATGGTGGATCATTTCAAGATGTTCTGATTTCAGTAGTTCATAATGCTGAATGAACGAATCACTGATAATATTGCCTACCCGTAATCCGTTTCGCCCATATTTGTCGGTATATGCCGGGCCAATTCCTTTCAGGGTTGAGCCGATCTTGGCGCTTCCCTTTCCTGATTCAAGTGCTGCATCCATCAAACGGTGTGAAGGCAGGATCAGATGAGCCCGTCTTGATACAAGCAGGTTTTCACTTGGCTCCATTCCTGCCTCCCTGAGAGAATCGATCTCTTTAAAGAGGATAAAAGGGTCGATGATGACTCCGTTTCCGATCACATTTAATGTTTGCCTGTGGAAAATCCCTGACGGAATCGTATGGAGAACAAATTTTCGTCCGTCAAAAATGATTGTATGACCGGCATTAGGTCCGCCCTGGAAGCGGGCAATAATATCGTACCTAGGGGTAAATACATCAACAATTTTGCCTTTGCCTTCATCTCCCCATTGCAATCCAAGAATAACATCAACCATGTCTGAACCGGAATTTACTTCTTTGAATTCGAATGACCGTAAAATGTAAGTGCATAGTGGGAAACATTCACATTAAATAAGGATTCAATGTGGGCTTTCACCTCTTCAATACGGGGATCATAGAATTCAAGCACATCCCCTGAATCCTCAAAGATAAAGTGATCGTGCTGCCTTAACAGAGTCGATTTCTCAAACTGCGCATAGTTTGTACCAAACTGGTGTTTGGTAACCAAACCGCAGTCAAGCAGCAGTTCGATCGTATTGTAGAGGGTTGCCCGGCTTACCCGGTATTTATGGTTCTTCATCCGGATATACAACGTTTCGATATCAAAATGACCCTCAGTGGCAAAAATCTCTTTTAAAATCGTATATCGTTCCGGGGTTTTTCGATGCCCATGCCGTTCAAGATAGTCTGTAAAAAGACCGCGGGCAGTTTCAATTATATCTTCAACTGGTTTTTTGATCATAAATGGAAATTTGCGTAAAGATAAACAATTTATCAGTATTTAGAACGAATAAAAATAGATTTATTAATTTAATTTAATTTAATTTACTCTTGTTACATGTGTAATTCCATCGACCATATTTAACTTATTTAACGCATCATTCAAATTAGCCGTATTTTTAACGTATAATGCAATGGATCCTTCGGTAAGCCCGTTTAATGCGTCGATATGAAATGATTTGATATTCAGGTTAAGGTCATTGGAGATAATACGCGTAATTTCATTCATGAGGCCCTGCCTGTCAATACCGGTTACTTTAATCTCGGCCAGGAAGGATATTGACTCATGATTTGCCCAGTTAACTTTTACCATGATTTTTCCAAAAACCGTCATGAGCTCCTGTGCTTTTGCACATTTCGTGCGATGTATCTGCATTGGAAGTTTGTCGGACGCTAAAAGTCCGATAACCTCATCTCCCGGAATCGGGTTGCAACAGGAGGCAACCTTGTAGTCGATGGCCAAAGTGTCGTTATCTCCCGATTGTAACGTTGTTTCTTTTATTGATTTGACTGGTGATGCTTTATCCTGTTCTATTATAGTTTCAGGCGTCATACCCCGCGAAATATAATTCAGCCAGCCATTCCTGAAATTCGATGCTGCAAAAAGCTTAACATCCTTTACACCAATGGTTCCCTGCGAAACCGAAAAATAGAGATCGAC
>CAYHGE010000001.1:227690-246339 GCA_964355945.1 uncultured Draconibacterium sp. | reverse complement strand
ACC
Source organism: uncultured Draconibacterium sp. (assembly GCA_964355945.1). Classification (GTDB taxonomy): domain Bacteria; phylum Bacteroidota; class Bacteroidia; order Bacteroidales; family FEN-979; genus CAIVAT01. The sequence continues at coordinate 246,336 of CAYHGE010000001.1, read as the reverse complement.
GGCATGCAGGGGCCGGTCAAGAATACGGAGAAGGTGAAGATGAAAGTCTATCCCAATCCGGCACATGAAACAGTTCATGTGCAGATGCCGCAATGCATTCAACGTGAAACTTCCACAGCCCATTTAACCATCACCACTGTTTTTCACCAGTGGAACAAGGATTTGCAGTTTGCGGTATTCGACAACTTCGGGCGACTGGTACTGCAACGGGCAGTTAAACCTGATGAGAAGGAGGTTGTGCTCGATGTGGCATCGTGGGCACATGGTATCTATTTGCTGCGGCTGGTTTATCTGGATACGGTGGTGGGGAGGGAGAAGTTGGTGGTGGAGTGAAGGTAGCCCTCCAGTCGAATGAAGGAATATTTATTAATATGAGTTTCTAACTTTGTGAGAGAAGTGGAAATTTGAAATAAATGGGGCTGAAGCCCATTGAATTGCATCAATCACAGACAGTTGGCTAAAGCCAACTGCAATAGATGGAAGAAGGGAAAGTAATACGAGACGGAGGGAACAAAAAGGGTGATCAGCGGTTCATCCCAATGCCCGATTCGATGATGGTTGATATCATGGCAGGTAAGAACATCCTTGGTCCCAAGGAAATCAAAGAGATTGAACTACTGAATTGGAACCAACAGTATGCCAATGCCCTGAAGTCACTGACCCGTATTTATACGGAGGATTCTGCAGGCATTTATGGAACCGACAGCCTGAAAATGTTGTTGCAAAAGGTCGGAACATTGAATTCCTGCTATGATCTTGTATCTTTGTATTTCGGAGATGAAATGTATCAAACAGGATTTGCAACACTAGATAGCATCCCGGTCAAATACGAGCTTCCCGGTTCACAAATGGTTCAACATAATCAATTGGAACAGCTTTTCGAGATTATTTACAAGGTGGATACAAGTCAGTTAAAAGTCGGTTCGCTGGACAGCATTCAGATTCAAACACTTATGAACATGTCGATTCAGGACGTCACTCTATCCGGCGCCTATGCCAGGGATTTGCTTGTGGCAGGAGATTTGATTGACTATCATGAACCCATCATTGACCCAGGAACATTAAAGGTATCAAAAGTCTGGAAACACAATGACCCTTCAACAATCAAGAGCAGCGACTATCTGCTTAAAGTGTACCCCAATCCCTCAAACACCTATTTTATTGTTGAGTATCGGCAAGTGAAGGGAATTTACGGCTCCGGGAAAACCACCATCGTAGTTTCAGATATTTACGGGAAAGAGATTATGAAAATGCCCGCTGATCGCTATTATGATCAGGTGGTCGTAACAACCAACGGGTTTTCTTCAGGCAGCTATTTTGTAGTACTTAAGGTAGATGGTGCGGTAAAAAAGACCGTTAAGGTTTCAGTTGTAAATTAAATATCATCCTGAACCATTCCTGCGAAGATGAAAAATCATACATTGATTAATATAATTGTCCTTGCAGTTTTTCTGTTTTTCCCTTCAGGGGCATTTTCGCAGGAATGGGTCAGAACCTTCTCCATCAGCAATAAAAGTGCACTAACGAGACAAATTTTTGAATCGTATGATCATGGATTTGTCCTTGGAGGCGATTTGACTATAGGATATGGTGGATTGTTGAAGATCGGTTGGATCATCAAGATGGATGTGAACGGTAATGTTTTATGGGAAAGAAAGTTGGGGAATGGAGTTCGGATGTGGGAGCTTCAGGGGATTGAAGGGATCCCTGACGGGGGTATGATACTAACTGGAGGAACTGATACACTTGATAATACATGGTATGATCCTTGGGTAACAAAACTCAATGCCTGTGGTGAAATTGAATGGTGCAGGGTATTTCATTCCAATTATGATCTCAATTACGGTGTTAAAATCATAAGTCTCAATGACAATTCGTATATCTTTTTGTTGAATAATTGGGGAGGTACTTTCCCTGAATCTTCTGTCTGGTTGATGCACCTTGACCAAACAGGTGCAATTATTTGGGAACAGGAGTATTTCGCGAATGACACGTTGGCGAGAGGCGAAGAGCCACAGTTTCTAACCATAGCTCCCAACGGTAATTACCTGGTCTCCGGCACATGTTATTACCCTGATTCTGCTTCAGTGTCACCTTGGTGGCCACAGCCTATGTTGGTCATGGCCGATTCGAGTGGTCAGGCAGTTTGGGAGTTGCCATGGGGCTATGCGCGGAATTTCTGCGGAGAGGGATTTCAATCCATCATAACCGGGGCCAGCGGGAAAACCGTCACCAGTATTTCCAATTACCTACGAACGCCTGCAGGTGGGTACCGTCCGTCTCTTATCTGGACTTCGAGCAATGGGATTCCTATTATTTATAAGGATCTTAAGGATAGCACTGAATATGGCAAGGCCTCAACCATTACGAGCAAATCCGATTCTGTTTTTTTTGTTGGAACAAGCTACAGATTGAATGGAGTTGATTTTCTATCGGTATTTAAAACGGACTCTTCCGGCAATGTGATTTCCGAGAAACTTCTTCAGCACTCTGAATATATTCCCAGAGATGCCGAATTAACGCATGACAATAAGTATTTAATAACAGCAAATGATGTTTTGCCAAATGGGCAGTCCACTATCAAACTCTGGAAACTCAACTCCAACCTTGATTACGACAGCATTTACACCCGACCTTTCACATACGACAGTTTGTGCCCGCATGCCATCGTTTCCGACACCCTGTTTCCGCAATGTGATGTGATTACCGGGATGCAGGAACCAGCTAAGAACACCGAAAAGGTTAAGATGAAAGTTTATCCCAATCCTGCACATGGAACGGTTCATGTACAGATGCCTCAGTGCATCCAGCGCGAAACATCCACGGCCCATTTAACCATCACCACTGTTTTCCACCAGTGGAATAAGGATTTGCAGTTCGCGGTGTACGACAACTTTGGGCGCCTGGTCATGCAACGGTCGGTGAAACCTGATGAAAAGGAGGTGGTGCTGAATGTGTCGTCATGGGCTCACGGTATTTATTTGCTGCGGCTGGTTTATTTGGATACGGTGGTGGGAAGGGAGAAGTTGGTGGTGGAGTGAAGGTAGCCCTCCAGTAGCTTAGTGCCTGATGAAAATTGAATAATGTGAATCAAGGGTTCATTCCTCCGCTTTTACAAGTTTTCCATTCTCATAAATCTCCTTTTTGGAGAGTGCCCCCTTTTCATTGTAGAAAATCCACTCGCCATCCTGGTGGCCCTGCGAATACTGGCCTTCCATCATAATACGCCCTGAATTGTAATAGGTCTTAAAGGAGCCCTGCTTCTCCCCTGCTTTGAAAGCGCCGCGCAGCTTAAGTTTGCCATCGAGATAATATTGCTCCCAAAGGCCATCCCTGATGCCGTTCTTATAATAGTGCGATTCCGACAATCCGCCTTCGGGATAGAAAACTTTGGACTGTCCAACGATGACGCCTGCCTTGTATGACTCTTCGGAAACGATGGTCGCATTCGATTCACTGAAAAACTGCCAGGTGCTGTCCTTCTTTTCATCCAGGTAATTCCCGGCTGCCATTTTTCGGCCGTTCCGGAAATAGGATGTTGTAACCGCCCTTTTGCCCCGGTCTGATACCATCGACACTGTTTTCAGTTTCCCGTCGGGATAGTAGTACCTGAATTCGCCATCGGGCAAACCATCTTTGAACCGGCCTTCGTAAACCTTATGGCCAGCTGAATCAAGCTTATGCCAGTAACCCTGCCGCCGCCCTTTGCCGTCTTTTATGTTGACAGTATCCTGTGCAGCCAGGTGAGCGAAATAAAATACAAACAGGATGACGATGGAAATTCGAAACATAATCGTTAAAAAATTACTTTTGCAAAGTAAATAATTATTTCACTTGCAATCCTATCCTTCCAAACTTCTGGAACAAGCCGTGAACGAGCTGGCAAAATTGCCGGGCATCGGCAGGAAAACTGCCCTGCGCATGGCGTTACATTTGCTGAAGCGCAACGTCCAGGAGGTAGAATCCCTTGGAAACGCCGTTATTAAAATGCGAAATGACATTATTTATTGCGGGGAGTGCAGGAATATTTCCGACCAGCCGCTCTGTTCCATCTGCGGCAATCCGAAACGCGACCACTCCTTCATCTGTGTTGTGGAAGATATCCGCGATGTGATGGCGATTGAGAATACAGGCCAGTTTAACGGGGTTTATCAGGTGCTGGGCGGGATCATCTCCCCCATGGATGGCATTGGCCCACAGGATCTTCACATTGATGCACTGATCAACAGGGTTTCCTCCGGGGATGTCAGGGAAATCATCCTGGCACTGCCGACCACCATTGAAGGAGATACCACGAATTTTTATCTTTACCGGCGGCTTGCTGAGTTTAATCTTACCCTGACAACGATTGCCCGTGGCGTATCAATCGGCGATGAATTGGAACACACGGATGAAGTAACGCTCGGCCGTTCCATCCTGAACCGCACACCCTATATTTCAGTACTAAGCCGCAAATAGCCTCTCTGATTCAAAAAAGTTCCAGCTGGTTAAGTTTTTCATGTTTGTTAACCGTCACGACCAGGTCGGAATAGTTTTCCAACAATGGGCGAATGGCCTTTTTAATCAGCTTGTTGGGTGTTGTATGCCGTGACTTGCTGTAGTTCATCAACGACTTTTTCTGACGGGCCGTCACCTTGATGGTGATGGTTTTATATTTAACCTTCTTTCGGCTCTTCTTTACTTTTTTCGGTGTCATGGCATCAGTTGTCTGATATGATCTCCTTGAAATCGCTGATTATTTTCTTTGCAAGATTATCTGCCTTGGTCATCATATCGCTTTCGGCATAAATCCTCACGATCGGCTCGGTATTAGAGCGGCGCAGATGCACCCATTCCTCGCCGAAATGTATCTTGATCCCATCAATGGTGGTGATGGGCTGATCGCCATATTTCTTCACAATGGCATTAAGAATCAGGTCAATATCCATCTCCGGAGAGAATTCAATTTTATTTTTCGAGATGTAAAAATCAGGGTATTGATCACGGAGCGCCGAGCATTTCTTCCCGGATTTCACCAGGTGGGTCAAAAACAGTGCGATTCCAACCAGGGCATCACGGCCATAATGCAATTCAGGGTAGATGACCCCTCCGTTGCCTTCACCGCCGATCACGGCGTGTTTCTCCTTCATCATTTCCACCACATTCACCTCTCCCACTGCGGATGCGAAATAGGATCCGCCGGCCCGCTCGGTGACAACCCGGAGCGCCCCCGTTGATGAAAGGTTGGAGACCGTATTTCCCTTCTGATGCTGCAGGACATAATCGGCAACAGCCACCAGCGTATATTCTTCACCAAACGGCTTGCCGATTTCGTTGATGATGGCAAGGCGATCAACATCCGGATCAACCACAAATCCCAGGTCGGCTCTGTTTTTCACCACCAGGTTGCAGATGTCGCCCAGGTGTTCGGGTAGCGGTTCGGGATTATGTGGAAAATGACCTGTTGGTTCACAGTAGAGCAAGTCGATTTTCTGTACATTCAATGCCTTGAGCAGCGCGGGAATCGCAATCCCACCCGTGCTGTTTACCGCATCAATTACCACCCTGAGGTTTGCTGCTTTGATGGCTTCAGTATCTACCAGCGGAAGGGCAAGTACCTTCGCGATGTGCTTCTGAAGGTAGGTGTCATCGGTTCTGTACTGTCCAAGGTTGCTGACCTCAGCATACTCAATACTATGATGATCTGCAAGTTCCAGAACACGTTTCCCATCGGAAGCAGATAAAAACTCCCCATGACGGTTCAGCAGTTTCAATGCATTCCACTGCTTGGGGTTGTGGCTGGCCGTGAGGATGATCCCTCCTGTGGCATGTTCGTCAACAACAGCTATTTCTGCAGTTGGTGTGGTGGTCAGTCCGATATCCACCACATCAACGCCCATTCCCATCAGGGTTCCTGTGACCAGGTTGTTCACCATATAGCCTGAAATGCGGGCGTCGCGTCCAACCACGACCGACAATTTTTCTCCCGGGTATAACTCCTGAAGATAAGCAGCATAAGCAGAGGTATAACGTACAAGGTCGGCAGGGGTCAACCCATCACCCGGTTTGCCTCCCATTGTTCCCCGGATACCCGAAATAGATTTAATCAGTGTCATATAATATTTTTCAGCAAATGTAGCAGAATTCCAAGTTATCACTTAAAAGTGTTTGAAAAAAGTTAAAATCTGGCACATCTGTTTAAGTTCGGCACCCCTTTTTTTCTTAATTTTGCAGAAAATGTCCGGGAATTTCTCTACATAAACTGCTGAATGGAAGAACCTCTTGAATCATATTTTGACGGTGAAACACTCTCCCTTGTCGGGCGTTTTGAGAAAATGATCCAGCAGGATCAGCATTTCTTCTTTGATGTTGATGAGTTTGAGGAGATCATCGAATATTATTTTTTCAAAAACGAACAGCGGAAAGCATTTCTCACCATCAACCAGGCCCTGGAACAGCATCCCGGGGCTACTTCTATTCTAGTTAAACTTGCACAATTTCAGGTTAATGCAAAAAAAGATCGTGAGGCTTTACGTATTTTAAAAGAGCTTGAACATTCCGATACAGCCGACAGTGATTTGCATCTCGCAAAAGGAAATCTATACAGCCAGCTTGAAAAACCCGAAAAAGCGATAGACGAGTATAAAAAAGCCCTTGAGGGGGCCGATTATCTTGACGACATCTATTCCAGTATCGCGTTTGAGTATGAAAACATGGGCAAATATGACAAAGCCATTGAATTTCTGCTGAAAGCGCTGGAATTAAATCCTGAGAATGATGCGGCACTTTATGAGTTTGCATTTTGTTGCGAAGTTTCCCAGCAAACCGAACGTGCCATTGATTTTCTGCTTACTTTTCTTAACCGTCAGCCGTATTCTGTGGCAGCATGGTTTAATCTGGGAATCGCTTACAGCAATATCGATCTGTACGAAAAGGCCATCGATGCTTATGATTATGTGCTGGCTATTGACGACACCTTTTCATCAGCCTATTTCAACAAGGCAAACTGTTATGCCAACATCGGCAATTTTGACAAAGCCATTGAAACGTACACTGAAACGTTTTTTTATGAAGACGCTGAGCCGGTAACCTATTACTATATTGCCGAATGTTACGAAAAGCTCAGAAAATTTGATGCATCAATCGATTATTATAACAAGGCAGTTGGTCTTGACCCTGAATTTGCCGATGCCTGGCTCGGGCTTGGCGTATCTCATGATGAACTTGGGAAGCCTCAGTCAGCACTGCCTTTCGTGCTTAAAGCCATCAAACTCACGCCTACCATCCCGGAATACTGGTTCATCCTCGGTGACATCCAGATCAAACTGTCGCAATTCGAGGAGGGCATCACCTCATACCGGAAAGTCATAGAACTCGATCCCGAGGATACCGACATCTGGCTTGACCTTTCAGTGGTTTATGCTGATCAGTTGAATTACGAGAAGGGATTTGAGGTTCTCTCCGAAGGGGTTCAATCACACGAAACCCATGCTGATTTCTATTTTGGAATGGCCTACTATCTCTACATGATGGGAAAGGCACAACAAGCCAATGAAACCATGCATAAGGCCATGGGGCTGGATTCAGAAGGATATAAACGTCTGTTCACGACATTTCCGGAGGCCCAGGGTCTTGCGCAGGTTGTTGAGTTGATAGAGACCTACAGGAAGAATGAGCAATGAGCAATGAAGAATGAACAATAGTGATGAAAAGGTGAACCGATGATTCAAAGCAACTTAACATTTTTACCTGACAGGCCGGACAAACCAAGGCAAAGTGGCATTGCAATGGTCATGGACAAAGGCCTCAGCGTGCGTGAAGCAGAAGATTTTGTTGAATCGGCAGGGCACCTGGCTGATTTTGTCAAACTTGGCTTTGGAACCTCTGTTGTGGGAAATAAAGTCAAAGAGAAAGTAAAAGTTTACCACAACGCAAATATCAGGGTTTATGCAGGCGGAACCCTGTTTGAAGCATTTGTGATCCGCAACCTTTTCGATGATTATCTCAGGTACATCGATCACCTTGGCCTGGATACCGTTGAAGTGTCGGATGGTTCAATGCTCATGGATCATGATGTAAAATGCAGTTATATCAGGAGGCTTGCAGAAAACTACACGGTTCTCTCTGAAGTCGGGTCTAAAGAATCGGGAATTATCATCTCCCCCGGACGATGGACCGACATGATGAACAACGAGTTGCAGGCAGGAGCCTTCAAAGTAATCGGGGAAGCCCGGGAAAGTGGCAATGTGGGCATTTACAGGACGTCCGGCAAGGCGGATGTTACGCTTATCAACAAGATCCTGGCTAAAGTTCCGGGGGACAGTCTGCTTTGGGAGGCACCGCTGAAACCGCAGCAGGTGTGGTTTATTAAACATTTCGGCGCCAATGTGAATCTTGGAAACATCGCCCCTGCCGACCTCATACCGCTCGAAACCTTGCGTCTCGGATTGAGGGGAGATACCTTTTTCAGCTTTCTTCCGGCTAAATATAAAAAACTTCAGCCGAAATAGCGCCATGCCACATGGAGCATGAAAAAATATTGTTTGGGCTGATCGGATTTCCGCTGGATCACTCCTGGTCACCAGGCTGGTACAATCACAAATTTACCGCGGAGGGTGAAACCACGAAAGAGTACCGGCTTTTCCCTTTATCCCGAATTGAAGAGTTTCCTTCACTCCTGAAAACAAATCCCTTCCTTGCCGGTCTGAACGTAACCATTCCTTACAAAGAAACAGTCATCCCCTATCTCAACGAATTGGATGAAACAGCCAGGCTGATCAGGGCAGTAAACACCATCCGGATAATTCGTCAGGGCGATAAAATCCTCACAAAAGGGTTCAATACAGACGCCGAAGGATTTCTTCTGACATTAAAAAACATTTCCCCTCTGGTTTCCGCTTTGATCCTTGGAACAGGGGGTGCAGCCAAGGCAGTTGCCCACGCACTGAGAACCCGGAACATCCCATTCACCTTTGTTTCACGTGAGGGTAAAGGCCCGGGAATCATTTCATACAACGATCTCACACCCGACTTAATCCGCAACAACAAGCTCATTATCAACACGACTCCGATGGGAATGTTCCCGGTAACAGGCAATTATCCACCAATCCCTTATCACCATCTTACTGAAGATCATTTGTTATATGACCTTATTTATAATCCTGAAGTCACTGAATTTCTAATCCGGGGAAAATCAATGAAAGCAGTTACAATGGGCGGGATGCAAATGCTGATAAACCAGGCAGAATTATCCTGGGAAATATTCAAGACCACCCCCTGACCACTACTCTCAGTGTATTTAGAAAGATTCTTTATTAGGTATTGTACACTAATTTAAGCCCTCTTTTGCTTAATTTTGGCAAAACAGGTATTCTGAAGCAAATTTCAATTCAACTTTCGAGAATTCAACCAAATGTCAAAAGTCGTACACTTCATCTACATTTTCATCTTGTCTGTCATCGTTATTGTTGCCTTTTCAGCAATTACCTACTATGGATTTTCTTACTACAGACTGGGTATTGAAGACCGTTTTTTTCATCCGGACCATATATTGCTGAAGCCAAGCGGCGTTTGGGGACACGGCCTTGGAATAATCGGGTCGTTGCTGATGCTTGTCGGCGTTTCTTTTTACATGGTGCGCAAGCGTGCCAGGGCACTGATTCATGTAGGAATCTTAAAGCACTGGCTGGAGTTTCATATTTTCCTCTGTTCTTTGGGCCCTATCCTGGTACTATTCCATACCTCTTTTAAGTTCGGCGGACTGGTGGCAATCAGTTTCTGGAGCATGGTTGCGGTTTTCCTGAGCGGGATCATCGGCAGGTTTATATATATTCAGATTCCCCGGACAATAGAAGGCCGGGAATTGAGTTTAAATGAAGTAAGGGAAATGAAGAGTGACATCGGAGACACTATCCGAAAACTGGTCGCCCTGGATGATGAGAGTTATAAAATAATCGTTGAATCCACTAAGAAAAAGGTCGAGCTCTATCATCCGAATTTTCTGGTCCGCTATATCAGAAAATACAGAGACGACAGTAAAACCATACGAAACGTAAAAACGGTTCTCAGGGGAAACAAAATTACCAAACCACAGCAGAAACAGGTACTTGACCTTGTTAAGAGTGACATTTCACTTAACAGGAAGATAGAAAGGCTTGTGATCATGCAGAATCTCTTTAAATACTGGCATGTTGCCCATCTGCCGTTTGCAATCCTGATGCTGATCATCATGATTATTCATGTGGCTGTAACAATTGTGTTTGGATACCATTGGATCTTATAGCTATGGAGTTACTCCTTGAAAATATTGCAATTTATTCGCTGGCAATCATCCTGTGCCTGATCATCATCTTCATCTATGTGCGCAAAGAAAGGCGGAATTCGAAGAAGGTTGAAGCAATGATTGTTAAAGCAAAACTGGAAGGAATGTATGAGCCGGTATCCCTTCACCCGGTTATTGATGAAGGAAGTTGTATCAGCACAGGAGCCTGCATAGCCGCCTGCCCGGAACACGATATCCTTGGAATCAGAAACGGGAAAGCCACCACCATCAACGCATCCCAATGTATCGGGCATGGCGCATGTTTTCATGCTTGTCCCACACAAGCCATTACCCTGTGTATTGGCACTGAAAAACGCGGGGTTGAATTACCCCACGTGAATCAACAGTTTGAAACAAATGTACCGGGGATTTTCATTGCCGGTGAACTGGGTGGCATGGGATTGATAAAAAACGCTGTTGAACAAGGCAGGCAGGCTGTGGAGAACATTGTTAAATCGCGTAAAAAAAACCATCAGGCCACCTACGACCTGATTATTATTGGCGCAGGTCCTGCCGGTATCTCTGCATCCCTGAATGCAAAGAAACATAATTTAAAGTGCCTGACGCTTGAACAAGACACCCTGGGGGGCACTGTTTTCACCTTTCCAAGATCAAAAATCGTAATGACCTCACCGATGGACGTTCCACTCCATGGGAAGGTAAAATTGTCGGAAACAAGCAAAACAGAATTGCTGGATTTCTGGAATGGTGTACTTGAAAAGAATGCCATTCCAATTCGTGAAAACATTAAAGTAGAAGCCATTACGCCTGAAGACGGTCATTTCAAGGTTGAGGCACTTACCGGAGAACAATTCACCACGAATGCGGTGCTGCTTTCCATCGGGCGACGGGGGACACCCCGCAAACTGGGAATTCCCGGTGAAACGACGGAAAAAGTTGCCTACCGGCTCCTCGAGGCCGAAGAGATTAAGGGAAAGGATATTATGGTTGTTGGCGGAGGAGATTCTGCCATTGAATCAGCCCTGATCCTGGCAGGTCTGAACAATGTTACGCTCACGTATCGAAGCGATGCCTTCAGCAGGATCAAGCCAAAGAACAATACAAAAATCAAGGAAGCCATCGCTTCCGGTCACGTGAACGTTATGTTTAACACGAACCCGGTAAGAATTGAAAAGGATGCTGTTGTTGTAACTTCGGGTTCTGACCCGGCAGAACTGAGTATAAAAAATGATCTTATTTATATTTTTGCAGGAGGCGAGCTCCCCACCCAGTTTTTACAAAAAATCGGAATCCTCATCACCAAAAAATTTGGTGATGCTGTACTTAAGCACAAATAAATTTACAAATTTCCGTATGGAAAGTTTCGGGCACAAGTTTTTTTTGAATCTGATAACAACTGTTTTTGTACTCGTCATGATGGCAGGTTATCCTCTTTTTGCTCAAATTTCCCCCGGGGAATTGGCGAAAGTTCACTCCCATCTGGAGGGGATATCAAATTGTACCAAGTGCCACATCCTTGGCAAAAATGTTTCTAATCAAAAATGCCTTGACTGTCACACGGAACTGAAGGCACGCGTTGCACAAAAAAAAGGATATCATTCGTCTGTTGATGTCAAAGGCAAAGAGTGCGTGGTCTGTCACAGTGATCACCATGGCGTAAATTTCCAAATCCTGCGGTTTGCAAAAGAGAAGTTCAACCATAATCTGACAGGATTTAATTTAACCGGCGCCCATGCTAAAAAACAATGTGTTGATTGCCATAAAGCAGAGCACATTACGGATCAGGTAATTAAAAAAAAGAAGTTCACCTACCTGGGGTTGAATCCGGCATGCCTTACCTGTCATGCAGATTACCATCAACAAACTCTTTCTTCAAATTGCACAGATTGTCATGATCAGGAAGTTTTTAAACCTGCGAAAAAATTCGACCATGCGAAGGCGAAATATCAACTTAACGCCAAGCATGTTGGGGTTGCCTGTATCCTCTGTCATAAGATTGAGACTAAAAACGGACAGAAATTTCAGGAGTTCAAAGGAGTTAAGTTTGAAAATTGCACCCCTTGCCACAAAGATGTCCACAACAATAAATTCGGGCAGAATTGTGCCCAATGTCATACCGGACAATCATTCAGCGTCATTACGGGTGTTCAGAATTTCGATCACAATAAAACTGATTTCAAACTTGAAGGCAAGCATCAGAAAGTCACCTGCAATGCCTGTCATAAAACAAAGCTGACCAACGCGTTAAAATTTGTGCATTGTGTTGATTGTCATGCAGATTATCATAAAAAACAATTTGCAAAGGAGGGTATTTCTCCCGATTGTTCTCAATGTCATACCGTGAACGGGTTTAAGGGATCGAGCTATACCATAGAACAACACAACGCCAGTATATTTCCGTTAAAAGGAGCGCATCTTGCAACCCCTTGCTTTGCCTGCCATAAGAAAGTAGTCAGCAAGGCTGATACGAACTGGCATTTCAGGGAGATTGGCAGGAAGTGCATCGATTGTCATAAGAACATTCATCAAACCTTTATCAGTGAGAAATACTACCCCGATAGTACTTGCGAAAGTTGCCACAACGAAAGCAAATGGAGTAGTGTGAATTTTGACCACAAGAAAACAAACTTTGAGCTTACCGGAGCACATGCAAAAAAAACATGCAGAGACTGCCATTTCAACAAAGAAAAGCAAGGGTATGCCCATCAGCAATTTAGCGGGTTGCAGGTTGCTTGTGTAAATTGCCATAAAGATACGCACGAAAAACAATTCGAAATAACAGGTGTTACCGACTGCACCCGGTGCCACAACATCGATGCGTTCAAACCGGCATCAAAATTCGATCACAACAAAACTCTATTTCCACTTGATGGAAAGCACAAAAATGTGGCTTGTATTAAATGTCACAAAGTAAAACAAGACAAAGAGACCACTTTTGTACTTTACAAAATAAAAGACTTCAAATGCGAAAACTGTCATCATTAGTACTGTCATTGGTATTTTCAGTAAGTCTGTTTGCACAAAAATCTCCACATGGAGACAGTTTTAAGGTAAACTGCATGGATTGCCACACCACCACCGGGTGGACAATAGACATAAAAACACTGGTCTTCAATCATAGCACGACAAAATTCCCCCTCATCGGGCAACATCAGGCAGTGAATTGTAAGCTATGTCATACCTCGCTGGAATTCGCAAAAGCAAAAACAGCTTGTATTGATTGTCATACAGACATGCACGCCCAAACTTTGGGCCCCGATTGTGCGAGATGTCACACGCCAAAAACCTGGGTAGTTAATAACATCACTGAGATGCACCAGAAAAGCAGGTTTCCGCTGGTTGGCAAACATATTACCGCCGACTGTTTCGACTGCCATGTAAACGCATCAGCCTCCTTGCTTAATTTTCAACCACTTGGGGTGGAGTGTATTGATTGTCATCAGAAGGATTATAACGGAACAACAAATCCGAACCATACTGCCGGCAATTATTCAAAAAATTGCACTGAGTGTCACAATATAACCGCCTATTCATGGGCTGGTGCAGGTATAAACCATAATTTCTTTCCTTTGACTGAAGGACATGCAGGCAGGAGTTGTCAGGAATGCCATAAGACCCCGGATTATTCAAACATTTCACCCGTTTGTTATTCCTGTCATGAAGCAAATTACATAGCAACTGTCAATCCAAACCATAGTTCAATCGGGTTTTCAACAACCTGCAGCGATTGCCATACAACCGTTCCTGGCTGGAAACCAGCTGAATACAGGGAGCACGATTCGAAATCATTCCCGATTTATTCAGGCAGGCACAATGGCGAGTGGAGCAATTGCAGCGATTGCCATAACAATCCGGCAAGCTATGCACAATTCACCTGCATCGATTGTCATGAGCATAGCGACCAGGGCAAACTGAACAATGAACACAATGAGGTTCAGGGATATGCGTACAACAGTCCGGCCTGTTATGCCTGCCATCCAACCGGCAACGCCGAAGGATCCTTCAATCACAACTCATCACCATTCCCATTAACCGGAGCCCATACGACCACAGATTGTGTTAAATGCCATACAAATGGGTATCCGAATACTCCTGCTACCTGCAATAGCTGCCACATGCAGAATTTTAATCAGACCGTCAACCCAAATCATGCAACCAGCAACATTCCAACTGAGTGCGGAACATGTCATACCACACAGCCAACCTGGAAACCAGCATCATTCCCGATCCATGATAACTATTACATTATAGCCGGCGCGCACATTCCAATTTATAACGATTGCGCCAAATGCCATCCGGGTGGTAATTATGTCAACACCCCAAAATTGTGTTTTGACTGCCATACAGAGAAGTACAACCAGTCAACCAACCCAAATCATATCACGGCAAATTTCCCGAATACATGCGAAACATGCCATTCCCAAATTGCCTGGTCGCCTTCCACTTTCAACCATGAAACTGTTTATCCGCTTACCGGGAAACATGAACTCATAGCCAGCAACTGTGTAGAATGTCACGAGGGAAATTATGTGAACACCCCCAACACATGCGAAGGTTGTCATATTGCGAATTACAATGCCTCCACCAATCCGAATCATATCACGGCTAACTTCCCTACCACGTGTATCACATGCCATACAGCAGCAGGCTGGTCACCCTCATCATTTAATCACAATAACTCATACCCACTCACTGGCGCCCACGCAACCATCGCCGCCAATTGCTTTGCCTGCCACCAGGGAAGTTATGTAAATACGCCCAATACCTGCTCCGGCTGCCATACGCCGAATTATAATACATCGGTAAACCCTAACCACGTGGCAGGAAACTACCCGACAACCTGCAATACCTGCCATACGACAAACCCGGACTGGACACCGGCAACCTTCCCGATCCACAACAACTATTATGTTTTGGCAGGGGCCCATATTACAGAATCCTGTGTTACCTGCCATAACGGGAATTACAATACAACAGCCAATACCTGCGTAGGCTGTCACCTGACCAACTACAATCAAACTACCAACCCTGGTCATGCAGCTGCACAGTTCCCGACAACATGTCTTGATTGTCACACGCAAACAGCATGGTCGCCGGCCAACTGGAATCACGACAGCCAATACTTTCCGATCTATTCAGGAAAACATAAAGACGAATGGACTACTTGCGGCGAATGCCATACGAATCCAGCTAATTATGCCATATACACATGCACAACCGCCTGCCATCCGCAGGCTTCGACAAACAACGAGCATAACGGCGTAAAGGGCTACACCTACAACAGCATCGCATGTTATAATTGCCATCCAACCGGAAATGCCGGAAAAAAGATGAATGTCATCGATCGAAAAGAGTAAATAAACACTTATGAGATACCTGCTGCCTATAGTATTGCTGTTTCTTTCCGGTTCACTCCTGACAGGTCAAAATTTGCCCGGGGCCAAAGAAGGAAAGGTTTCTTATGTGACGACCCAAAACGTTTATATTAAATTTGAGTCTACTGAAAACATTGATTCCGGGGATACGCTTTTTGCGAAAGTCGATGGTATCCTTGTTCCGGTTGTCACAGTTAAGGATATTTCCTCAATTTCTTGTGTTTGTATTCCTATTTCTGCCCGAACACTATCTGTCGGAGACCAGGTTTTTTCCACCAAAAAGGATGTTAAGACCAATCAAACCCTTTCCACACCAGCCGTGTCGGGTGTAATCCCTGTTGTTGCAGCTAATGATTCTGTTGTTGCCGGAAAAGAAAAATCTCAGAAAAGGACTCAGGTGGTCAGCGGAAACCTTTCCGTTGCCTCCTATCTGAATTTCTCTGATGTGACCACCGCCACCCAGAGGATGAAATACACCTTTGCGATGGCAATTCAAAACATCGGGGATACAAAACTATCAGCAGAAACTTACATCGTATTTGCACACAAACTCAATGACTGGACCGAAATCCAGTCAGACATATTCAACGGGTTGAAAATCTACAGCCTTTCATTTGATTATAAATTCAATAAAAACAACACCCTCTGGCTTGGCAGAAAAATCAACCCCAGGATCTCCAACGCAGGCGCTATCGATGGCGTACAATACGAGGGCAAAGCAGGCTCTTTTACCTTCGGAGCATTTGGCGGTACACGACCCGACAATTTTAATTACAGTTTTAATCCTGACCTGGTTCAGTTTGGCGGCTATGTTGGCCATGATCTGAATGGGAAGAACGGCAACATGCAAACAACCGTAGCGTTTATCGACCAGATGAACAAGGGCATGACCGACCGCAGGTTCACCTATTTACAGCATACCAATTCGCTGCTTCGCAACCTTTTCTTCTTTGGATCTGTGGAAGTTGACTTGTATAAGAAGACGATGAATCAGATGGATACAGCTGTTAGCAAAGACACTACGTATACACAGGAAAATACTCCCACCCTTTCCAACCTCTATTTATCACTCAGATACCGGCCGGTCAGGCAGTTGTCACTTTCAATATCTTACAGCTCCAGGCAGAATGTTATTTACTACGAAACTTATAAATCGCTGGTTGACAGATTACTGGAAGCAGCAACAGTACAAGGATACACGTTCCAGATCAACTACCAGCCCGTAAAATTGCTATCCATCGGCGTAAATGTCGGTTACCGCGACAGCAAGAATGATCCCCGTCCTTCAAAAAATCTCTACGGTTATGTAACATACAGCAACATACCGGGTATTCAAGTAGCGGCAACTCTTTCTGCAACCATCCTGGAAACAAGTTATATGTCGGGAAATATTTACAGTCTGGGCTTATCCCGCGACCTGGTTCCGGGGAAATTATCTGCCGGGCTTGGATACCGTTATGTCAGTTACAAATTCTACAGCGGTGAGAGCAAACTTGTTCAAAACATGGGGGAGATGAATTTCAGCTGGCGTATCATGAAGAAGCTGTCCTGCGGTCTCTACTATGAAGGAACTTTTGACAAAGCAGCGACCTTTAACCGCATCTATATCAATATTACACAAAGGTTTTAAGAATCACACCTCATCTTTCTTTGAGTCTGTCTCAAAAGTTTTTATTTTAACCACAAAATACGTTATTCCGTTTTGGCCAAAATTGAATGTATTGTTGTTTCATTGACAGGGATAAAGTCACGATAAATAATTATCTTTGCAGACTGAAAATTCTCTAAATCAAAAACAAAATTATTATATGAATCGAAACAAAATTATCGTTGCTGCAGTGTTACTGCTTCTAGTTGTTTTTTTTATTGTGACAACCTGTTATCGTAGCGGGGAGAAATCCAAAACAACACTGCCTCCGGGAACCCATGGAGTTAGTATAACCGAAGTTATTCAAACAAGCAATTACACCTATCTGCAGGTTGACGAAAACAACAGCAAATTTTGGATTGCAGTTGTCAAAACAGACTCAAAACCCGGTGATTCAGTATACTACACCAGTGCTTACGAAATGAAGGATTTTGTGAGCAAGGAACTTGGGCGCACCTTCCCTTCGATCTTCTTTGTTCAGGATCCCAGCAATAAGTTAATGTCAGCCAGCCCTGCAGCACCACAATCCATGACCCCTCAAAAGGCGGAAATTAAAAAATGGTCTGAAGTATCTGTAACAACACCAAAAGGAGGTATGACCATAGCAGATCTTTATAAAAACCCTGGAAATTTTGCAGGAAAGACCGTGATTATTCGTGGTGTGGTAACCAAATTCAATTCGCAGATCATGAATAAAAACTGGATCCACATCCAGGATGGTACCGATTTTTCGGACAAATTTGACCTGACAGTAACAACCATGGACAGTGTTGTTGTAGGTGTGCAGGCAACATTCAAAGGAGTCATCGCCGTAAACAAAGATTTCGGTGCCGGTTATTCTTATGAGGTGATCATGGAGGAAGCCAAAGCCTCTGACATTAAATAGTTTCCTTTTTTCATCCGGGGATATTGTTCGGATTAAGAATTATTTGGTAATATCAAAAGAATTGCATAATTTTGCAGCCCGTTTAAAAGGCCTATTAAGTTAATCAGTAACAATACGTACAGCAATGAATTTAGCACCTGAAGTAAAAAAGAAAGCATTCTTAGAACACGGAAAATCAGAATTTGACAGCGGCTCAACTGAAGCACAGGTGGCTCTGTTCACCATGAAGATCCAACATCTTACCGAACATCTCAAGGTAAACAAGAAGGACATGGTAACTGAACGTTCACTGGTTATCATGGTAGGCAAACGCAGAAAACTGCTCGATTATCTGAAAAGCAAAGAAATTCAACGCTATCGTGACATCATTAAAAAACTCGGTATTCGTAAATAAATTAACTATTTTCTTTATAAATCAAGAAAGAGGCAATGTGATAATTGCCTCTTTTATTATCTGAAAGAGACCAACACATGAA
>CAYHGE010000001.1:225998-227590 GCA_964355945.1 uncultured Draconibacterium sp. | reverse complement strand
TATGAAATATTAATCTCAAGATTGATCGACCGGGCGCTTCGTCCCCTATTCCCGGATGATTATCATGCAGAAGTCCAGGTTATTGTAACCCTGATTTCCGCCGACACAAACGTTTTGCCTGATGCATTGGCCTGTCTGGCTGCATCTGCCGCACTTTCGGTTAGCGATATTCCCTTCAACGGCCCCATTTCAGAAGTGAGGGTGGCCCGAATCAACGGACAGTTCGTCATCAACCCGAACATAGATGCAATGGCCGAAGCTGATATCGACATGATCGTTGCTGCTTCACTGGATAATATCCTGATGGTTGAAGGTGAAATGAAGGAAGTTTCTGAAGACGACATGGTTGAAGCGATCCGTGTTGCACATGAAGCCATCAAGGATCAGTGTAACGCCCAGCTCGAACTTGCTGCCATGATTGAAAAGTCAAAGGTAAAAAGGGTTTACTGCCATGAGACGAATAACCCTGAATTCAAGGAAAAAGTTAAAGAGGCCACTTACCAGAAGGTATATGAGATGGCTTCCAGCGGTAATGCCAACAAGCACGAGCGTAAAAAAATAATCGAAGGCATCAAGGCCGAATTTGTTGCCACCTTAACCGATGAGGAAAAAGAAGCCAACAAAAACCTGATCGGTCGTTACTATCATGAAGTTGAAAAGGATGCCATCCGCAATGCAACGATGGACAACCGCAAGCGTTTGGATGGCCGTAAATTGGACGAAATTCGTCCTATCTGGTCAGAGATCAACTATTTACCGGCAGCTCACGGATCTGCTATTTTCACCCGTGGAGAAACACAATCACTCACCACAGTGACCCTGGGTACCAAGCTTGACCAGCAGGCCATTGATGGTGCCATCATTGAGGGGAAAGTGAATTTCATCCTGCACTATAACTTCCCGTCCTTTGCAACCGGCGAGGTAAAACCAATCAGAAGCACCGGACGCCGCGAAATCGGCCACGGCAATCTCGCACTGCGTGCATTGAAAAACATGATCCCACAGGGAGCTGATAACCTTTATACCATCCGGATCGTTTCCGACATCCTTGAATCCAATGGCAGTTCATCCATGGCCACCGTCTGCGCCGGAACCATGGCATTGATGGATGCCGGGATCAAGATCGCCAAACCCGTTTCCGGGATTGCCATGGGATTGATCACCGATAACAAACGCTATGTAGTTTTATCGGATATCCTGGGCGATGAGGATCACCTTGGCGACATGGATTTCAAGGTTTGCGGAACCCGCGACGGAATCACTGCCTGCCAGATGGACATCAAGGTTGACGGCTTATCTTTCGACATTCTTCGGGAAGCACTTACACAGGCTCGTCAGGGTCGTATGCATATCCTCGGAGAGATGGAAAAGACGATTTCCGAACCGCGCGCCGACTTTAAACCTTTCGTGCCGCGCATTTTCCAGATGAAAGTTCCCAAGGAGTTCATCGGTGCCATTATCGGCCCCGGAGGCAAGGTAATCCAGGAAATGCAACGCGAAACCGGCACCACCATTGTTATCGAAGAAGTTGGAGAATTTGGAATCGTTGACATTGTTGCCGACAACATGGAAGCCCGTGATAAGGTTATTGA
>CAYHGE010000001.1:211200-225898 GCA_964355945.1 uncultured Draconibacterium sp. | reverse complement strand
GTCCGTCTGCCCTTGAACAAAATCGGATCGATTAATAAAATCAACAAGGCGTACGCCCAGCTTGAGCAGAAATACGAACGCGAGCCAAATGCCGGTGAAATTGCCCTTCTGCTGGAAGTTTCGGAGAATGAGGTGAAGGAATCCATGCGTAATTCCGGACGTCATGTCTCTATGGATGCCCCGCTAATCCAGGACGAAGACAACACGATGTACGACGTGCTGCGCAGTGAGGAAAATACGACTCCTGACAATGGCCTGTTGTACGAATCCCTGAAGAAGGAGATCGAACGCGCTGTTTCCACACTCACCCAGCGTGAAGCGGATGTTATCCGCCTCTATTTCGGGCTGAATGGCAGCCATCCGATGACACTTGAAGAGATCGGTGAAAAATTCGACCTCACACGCGAGCGTGTCCGCCAAATAAAGGAAAAAGCAATCCGGCGTTTGAAGCACACCTCAAGGAGCAAAATTCTTAAAACCTACCTGGGATAGAGTTTTCTTCAATCGTCAATCGTAAATCCTAAAATCGTCAATCAACTTGTCTCATCTGATTGCGCCTTCTTTGCTTTCAGCAAACTTTCTCAATCTTGAGAAAGATATTCTGATGCTTAATCAGAGTGAAGCCGACTGGTTTCATCTGGATGTAATGGATGGTTTGTTTGTTCCCAATATTTCCTTTGGATTTGCCATCATCGAAAAAATCAGGAAATCCACTTCCAAAACCCTTGATGTTCATTTAATGATTGTGGAGCCTGAGCGGTATATCGAACGGTTTAAAAAGGCAGGCGCCGATATTATCAGTATTCATATTGAAGCCTGCAGGAATCCGGTTGAAACATTGCGGGCAATCCGCAGTCTGAATGTAAAAGCAGGCATCGTGATCAATCCGGTAACCCCGGTCAGTGTGCTTTCAGAGGTGATCGCCGAGGCAGACCTGGTTTTGATTATGTCTGTCAATCCCGGTTTCGGAGGACAGTCATTTATTCCCGGAACAATGGGTAAAATAGCGGAATTGCGGCAGCTGATCAAATCGCGCGGACTAAATGTACTGACCGAAGTAGATGGGGGCATTGACCTGCTGAATGCACCTGATATCATTCACGCTGGGGTGGACATCCTGGTCGCGGGAAATACGATTTTCGCATCACCCGATCCTGCTCAAACCATTCATCAGCTAAAGCACATTTGCTAAAATTCCTTTGGCCCTTTTCACTATAGTCCTTCCCGGTCAAGTTATTTTTCCTATTTTTACAAAAAATATCCCTCCATGGATTTCGACGCAGCCAGCGGATATATTGTTCATCGCCTGCAACATGAATTGAGCCCGTTGCTCTGTTATCATTGTGTTGAACACACACTCGATGTTCTTGAGGCTTCACGTCGGCTTTCCGATTCTGAAAAAATTGATTTGCACAGCAGAACACTTTTGGAAACTGCCTCCCTTTACCATGATGCAGGGATGCTTATTCAGTACAAAGATCATGAATCCGCATCCGTATTGATCGCCAGGGAAGCACTTCCCCGTTTTGGCTATACCACCGCGGATATTGATCAAATTTGTGAACTGATCATGGTTACACAACTCCCTCAGCGGCCTTATAATCAGCTTGAACAGATAATTTGTGATGCAGACCTTGATTATCTGGGCCGGAATGATTTTTTCATCCACTCTTTTAAGTTGAAATTGGAATGGGAGTTATATGGGGTTCGGATCGCCACTCTGCCTGAATGGTTTGAGATTCAGATTAATTTCCTGACTCACCATATATATTTTACAAATTCAGCTATTTTACTTCGAAACAGCGTAAAGCTGAGACACCTGGAAGAGATAAAACAACTTTCATCGAAAGATGCCATCAATTCATAAACTGTAAATTTTGCATTATGTCTAAGACACCACAGGAAAAAAAGTACAATAACATCGTCCTGATTCCAACAGATTTCTCAGAAGTTTGTGGCAACGCTGTTTCACATGGAGTAAAGCTGGCCAAATTTCTGGGCTACAAAGTCTTTATCCTGCATATTATCAACAAAGAGACCAAATCGGAACTGAAAAAGAAAAATGTCGGTACTGATTATATCGATTTACGGTTGAAGGAGTATAAAAAATATTATACTAAAAAATATGATGTTGAAATAGATACCATGGCTGTTGAAGGATCGATATTTTCAACCATCAACACGGTTGCCCGGGAGATCAAGGCCAACCTCATGGTCATGGGAACCCATGGTAAAAAGGGGCTGCAGCATGTTTTTGGAAGCTATGCCATGAAAGTTGTTGAAGAATCAACAGTTCCTGTTGTAGTAGTCCAGAAACGCGCCTTCAAAACAGGTTACAAGAACATCGTCTTCCCGGTAAGCAACGATCTTGAGCCTCGGCAGGCAGTTCATTGGGCCAAACTGATGGCGAAACTTTTCAAAGCAAATATACACATCTATATTTCTCCTGAAAAAGACATTGCGCGGCATACATCCCTGGCAATCATTACAAAACAGATTACCACCGTTTTTGATGCTGAGGATGTGTCTTACTCCATCGTTACCGCAGAAAAATCGTCAGCTTTCGCCGAACAGGTTATTTCATACAGTGTAATCCAGCATGCTGACTTAATCATGATCATGACACGACCAAATATTGATGTAGTCGGATTCAGTCTTTCTGCCTGGGATGAAAAACTGATGTTCAATGAAGCACAGATCCCTGTGATGGGAATCAACCCGATTGAATATGGTTATCATTATTATGAATGGTCGATGCTTGCATAGTAAATGGTGAAATGGGGAGATGGACAGGATGCTGGCAAAGGAACGGATTGACGCATTGTCGGAGGAGATCCGAAGACACAATCACAACTATTACGTCCTGTCAGCACCGGAAATAACTGATTTTCAGTTCGACATGCTGCTCGAAGAGCTTGTCGGGCTTGAAAAGGAGTTTCCTGATCTGGCAGAACCTGATTCACCAACACAGCATGTCGGTGGTGGAATAACCAAAGAATTCAAACAGGTAGAACACAGATACCCCATGCTTTCGCTGGGCAATACCTATTCTGAAGCAGAGATTCGCGATTTCGAAGACCGTATTCATAAAACTATCGGAGATGAGGTTGAATATGTTTGCGAGCTGAAGTTTGACGGCGTGGCCATCGGACTTACCTATCGCAACGGCATTCTTGTCCAGGCTGTTACGCGTGGAGATGGCGTCAGGGGCGACGATGTGACCATGAATGTGAAAACAATCAGGAGCATTCCCCTGAAGCTTCAGGGAAGCGGATTTCCTGAAGAGTTCGAAATAAGGGGTGAAATTATCCTCCCGCATGCCAGCTTTGAAAAAATGAATGACCAGCGCATCGAAGATGGGTATGAACCTTTTGCAAATCCACGAAATGCGGCCTCCGGGAGTTTAAAGATGCAGGACTCTGCTGAAGTTGCCAAACGAAACCTTGACGGATTCTTCTATTACCTGCCAGGCACCAACCTCCCATTTAAAACGCATTACGAGTGTCTGATTGCAGCAAAAACGTGGGGATTCAAGATTTCTGAATTTGCTGTGCGGTGCAAGACAAGTGAAGAAATTTTCGATTATCTGAATACCTGGAATATTGCCCGGCATGACCTTCCGTTCGACATCGACGGGATTGTGATCAAAGTAAATGACCTCAGGCAGCAGGAGATTCTTGGATATACTGCAAAATCGCCACGGTGGGCAATATCCTATAAATTCAAGGCAGAACAGGTTGCAACTAAACTCCTTTCGGTTGTATTTCAAGTCGGCCGTACCGGGGCAATCACGCCTGTGGCAAACCTCCGGCCTGTTCAACTGGCGGGAACTGTGGTAAAACGTGCCTCCCTGCACAATGCGGATATTATCGCCACCCTGGATGTGAGGATCGGCGACACGGTATATGTAGAGAAGGGCGGGGAAATAATCCCAAAGATCCTCGGGGTTGATATGGAACATCGGCCGGCTGACGCCAGGCCTGTGGAATTTATCAGCAGTTGCCCTGAATGTGGAACCAGGCTGATCCGAACCGAAGGGGAATCGGCCTGGTATTGTCCGAATGAAAATGAATGTGCACCCCAGATTAAGGGCAAGCTTGAGCACTTTATTTCACGTAAGGCGATGAACATTGACAGCCTGGGTGAAGGGAAAATAGAGATACTGTTCGATAACGGGCTTGTTCACAACTGTGCCGACTTATATGACCTCACTTTTGACAGGCTGATCGGACTTGAAAAAACACACAATTCACCCGAAGAAAAAAAGGAAAGAAAAATAAGTTTTCGTGAGAAGACAGTTGCCAACATTCTGAATGGGATCGAAGCATCTAAAAATGTCAGTTTCGACCGTGTACTTTATGCGCTGGGGATCAGATATGTCGGCGAGACCGTCGCCAGGAAACTCGCCGCTCACTTCATCTCCGTCGAAAAGCTTGCTGCGGCTGATTTAACAAGTCTGACTGAAGTTGAGGAGATCGGAGATAAAATAGCTCAGAGCCTCTTATACTGGTTTAAAGTTCCGAAAAACCTCGAGGTTATAGAACGGCTGAAAGCATCCGGGCTGGTATTCAGTCATGATGAATCACTTACAACCCGCCTCAGCAATAAACTCGAAGGACTCACCTTTGTTGTCAGTGGCGTATTTACAAATTTCTCACGCGACCAGCTGAAGAAAACAATTGAGGACCATGGGGGTAAAAATATCGGATCTGTTTCATCCAAAACAAGCTATCTTCTTGCCGGCGACAATATGGGCCCCGAGAAACGCAGAAAGGCGGAGAAATCAGGAGTTTCCATCATTTCAGAGTCCGCCTTTCTGAGTCTTATTCAATGATGCGGAAAAAAGACCATCCGCAGTTGAAAACCAGCTTTCTACTGTACCTTTTTTATAGAGCCAGCTCCGGAAACACTTTGATCAACCTCTGTGGGTGATCCTTTGTACTTTACACTGCCTGCACCTGAAATTTGTGCCCGTATTTTTTTGCTTACATTCAGCTGCGCATTGCCTGCACCGCTGATGTCAATATCATAGCTTTCGGCCAGCAGATCATACGCAAAGATGTCTGAGGCTCCCGACAGATCCATACTTACATTGGTGGCAGAACCGGAAAACTTCAACTTGCTGGCCCCGCTGCAGTCAAGTTTCAGCGTTTGCACAGCGATATCCAGCCTTGAATCAGAGGCCCCTGATGCATCAAGACTCAACCCGGGGACTGTGATCCTTCCTTCAGTAGTGATATCAACGGCTCCGCTCACATCGATACGTTTCAGGTCCTTCACGGTAACGTACACTTTCATCACAGTACTATGCTGAACAGGCTTTGTAGTTTCAATATTCAGTGTTCCGCCAACAACCTCAGTACGGATAACAGGAAGGAGGTTGGCATCAGACTCGACGGTAACTTCCTCGGTTGCCCCCTGCCTGAGGATGATCTCAAACGCGCCGGAAACCTCAATACCATCGAATGATGAAACTTTGCGGGTCTCTTTCAACACGTTTCCATCACCGTGTATTCCTCCGATTGCACTGCAGGATGCCATAAGGCTTGACATACCAACTAACATGCTGGCGTAAAGAAAGATCGAAAAACTGCTTATTTTTTTCATGGAATTTAATTTTTAGGTGTTTGACGTATTAATCTGAGTTGGTTACAAAATTATAGGCTGACTGGCGACTATTTGCAATTTGAATTTACATTCTGAATTTTGAATTCATTTATTTCAGACTGACATTCCCGAACTCGCTGCGTACGATTATTTTTCCGACCGGATTCTCGCCACCCCCTACCGTTCCTTTGTAACTCTTTTCAGTCGGGGTAGTTGAACGATAGGACAATTTTGCTTTTTCTTCCGGGAAATCAAGATTGCAGAATTTCAGGTCGGCCTCGAGGCTGTATTTAGCCAATTCACTCACCCCGATCGAAACATTGGCATACTTGTTCCGGATATTGATTGACGTAAAATCTGCCGGCATTTCATGAACGTCACATTTCCCATACTGAATATCCAGATTCAGACTTTGCTCAATCCTTTGAATATCGATGTCGGAAAACCTTGATTTACTGTCAACAGCACTTGAATTCTCCATATTCAGCCGACCGCCTTCAAATACAACATTAAGTGCAATGATCTTTTGGGCATCAAGGTCTGAATACTTTGAATCCAGACGGAGACTACCGGCATAATCCAGGCTCATTTCAGAGTACTTCAGTGAAAGAACTGCCCCTTTGATCCAATTGACGCGGGCTTTACTGAATTTAATATCCAGCAGGTTGTCCGAATTTCCAAACTTTTTAGCTTCAAGATTGCCATAGCCAAGGTTTATTTTTGCTTTTCCCTGGATTTCATTGATAAAAATATCTCCGAATTTATTGGTAACATCCAGGTTGATGGTTAATGGCATGTTGATCATATAATCAATTGAAAAGCGCCCCCTGCCTGAATTTTTCATCTCCTGCATGTTGGTAATGGCAGTAACTGAGGAAGGTGAATCTGTGAAATCGATGCTGATTTTTTTAAACTTTTTATCAGCCTCCTCCTGATCAGCCGCTGTTACAGTTATGGTAACATCAATTGTAACTGAGTTCTTCTCCCAATTTGTACAATGAACTTCGCCAAAGCGGTTGTTTATGGTAAGCTGTGCATCTGCATTCACAGCAAACTCTTTTTTAATCAGTTTTGTAAACTCTTCATGGGCTGTAGCACCTTTGATTCCAAGTAAAAGGATAAGAGCCAGAATGAAAAATGCTATTTTAATTATCGTTTTCATAATCAACAGATTTAAAACTATTTACCTGATTGTGATATTTGGGTGATCATGGTATTAAGCATGGTCTCTTTAAGTTGCTGATTTCGCACGATGGCATCAAGGATGAGCTCATTCCCGGGGTTTTCGGAAAGCGACTTTTTCAAATCATTGGTGATTTCATCCAGGCTCCGGATTTCATTCAAGGCTGACGAACTCAATGTTAGCGCATCTTCACGGCTATGGGCAAGGTTGTTGAGTGCTGCCATTTGTACACGTGTCTGGTTGTCGTAATACTGAAATGCTTCCCTGATTTCCATTGGGAAATCAGCCCCCTCTTTTTCTGCAGCAAACCGATTACTGATCTCCCGTGTAACAAACTCGAATGTAACAACACTTACCGTGATCAGAATAATGATTACTGCAGCAATTTTCAGCAGCAAAGCGTGACTGATCTCCTTTTGCCTGTGCGTTGGGAGTGTGCCCAGCATCTCCTCAAACCGGTCGAAATGTCCTGCTTCCGGTTCCTCAGAATCAAATTCGCCGTGATGGTTTTTAATATATTTTTCGAGCTCTGACATTGTTAATTTCTGCTAAATACGTTTTCGAAATTATTTTCCTTCAGCAATCCGACCAATTTTTGGCGTGCCCTCGAATACCGGGTACGGGAAAGCTGGTTAGTGATGTTGAGAATTTGTGATATCTCTTCATGGTCATACCCTTCCAGTAAAAAGAGAGATAATACCACCCTGTATTCATCAGGGAGTTTAGAAATTGCCCGTTTTACTTCAGCAACCTGGAGCTGGATCTCGTCTTCGGTGGTTTCTTCAATGGTTTCAGGCATTTCATATTCCACCTGATCCAATGAAATTGTATCCTTCTCTTTCCGAAGGCAATCAAGCGAACGGTTAATCACAATGCGTTTAAGCCAGGACCCAAAACTGCCTTCACCCGAATAGGTGTGCAGCCGCTGGAAAGCATCCAGAAAAGATTCCTGCATGACGTCTTCAGCTTCTGCGGTGTCGTTTACGATTCTCAGACTGGTATTGTACATGGCCTTGTAATAGAGTTTATAAATCCTGAATTGGGCGTTCCGGTCACCTGTGCGACAGGCATCAATCAGATCCTGATGAATATTGATGTACTTACCTTCCAATTCGACCGATTTTTGACAATGGACTCTGAGGATTTTGAAATGTTACAGCTTCAGGATAAAAATTTCTCGCTGATCCGCGCAGAAAAATATCGCAAATTTTCGCAGACAGCTAATACCCTGCATTACAAAACCTCAATGATACAAATAAATGTAATGAATAATCAGAAATGAAAATAAAAATCTGAAGAATTCCTTTCATTAAACCATGATGAAATAACGTCAAAAGCTTAATTTTGCCGCGAATTGAAAAACATTAAAATACCTGTCTATTTTTATCCGCTGGCGGCAATGCTCTTCTGGGGGTTTTCATTTATATGGAGCTCGCTGCTGTTAAAGTACTACCAACCTGTTACCATCATCTTTATCCGGTTGGTTATTTCATCGGCATTACTTTTTTCGTTCATCTTTATTCTGGGGAAATATGAAAAGATAGACCGGAAAGATTATCCATTAATTTTCCTGAGTGCGCTCTTTAATCCGTTCCTCTATTTTCTGGGAGAGAACTATGGATTAAAATACTCGACACCCACCATGGCAGCTGTCATTATTGCCACAATTCCGGTATTTTCTCCTGTGGCCGGTTTTCTGAGTTTCAGGGAGAAGCTTGCCCCGGTGAATTTTGTGGGAATAGCAGTTTCCTTTGCAGGAGTTATCCTGATGCTGATAACCAGGGATCTTTCTCTTGCAGCCGATGTCGAGGGGATCATTTTTCTGTTCGGCGCTGTTCTTGCCGCTTTGTTTTACACGGTAACGCTCCGCAAACTCAGCATGAAATATTCTGCACTCTCACTTGTGGCCAACCAGAACCTGATAGGGATCTTTCTTTTCTTACCATTCTTTCTTGTTTTTGAGGCAAAGTCAGCCTTACAGGTTCCCATTACACATGAGATTGTGACCTCAATGCTTCTGCTGTCAATACTTGCTTCATCCGTTGCGTTCGTATTTTTTGCCCATTCAGTGAAAATTCTCGGTATCAGCAAGTCAAACATCTTCTCCAATCTCATTCCGGTTTTCACTGCCATCTTCTCCTATCTCATGCTATCTGAACCATTTACCTTGCAGAAAACAGTCGGGATGATGCTGGTGATTGGCGGGGTGTATCTTTCCGAACGAAACAAGAAACGGGCATAATTCGGCTCATTAACGTTATCTTTGCCACACAACTTATCACGTATGATTTTCAGGCCGGAAAAACTTAAGATTAAAGACCAGCGGATGGTTCCCTTCATCGATTCAGAAGAATTATGGGGATATATCCACACTACACCAGCTACCAAAGAAAAAGTGAGGGAGGTTATTGCCAAATCACTGGATAAAAACCGGCTGACCCTTGCTGAAACTGCCATTCTGATCAATGCAGATGATCCCGATCTGATTGAAGAGATCAAACAGGGCGCCCGCATGCTGAAGGAAAAGGTTTATGGGCAGCGTATTGTCCTTTTTGCTCCCTTGTATATCGGTAATTTGTGCACCAATAACTGTTCATACTGCGGATTCAAGGCAACCAATAAAAAGGTAAAGCGGGTCACCCTCAACCAGGAAGATCTTATTTCGCAGGTTAAGGCACTGGAAGACACGGGGCAGAAAAGACTCATCCTGGTTTACGGGGAACATCCAAAATATGATGCTGATTTCATTGCAGAATCGGTAAGGACCGTTTATTCGGTAAAGAGTGGTCGCGGAGAGATCAGAAGGGTAAATATCAATGCTGCCCCCATGGACATTGATGGATTTCGGACCATCAAGGACGCAAAAATCGGAACATACCAGATCTTCCAGGAAACATACCACAGGGAGACCTATTCCAAAGTACATCCTAGCGGCCAGAAACGCGACTACGACTGGAGGCTGACAGGCCTCGACCGTGCACAGGAGGCCGGAATTGATGATGTTGGAATAGGAGCATTGTTTGGACTTTACGACTGGAGGTTCGAAGTTCTTGCCCTTGTCAGGCATACCAACCATTTTGAAGCAGTGTATAATGTCGGGCCACACACCATCTCCTTTCCACGCATCCAGTATGCATCGGAACTGAACCTGGATAAGTCAAACATGGTCAGCGACAGCGAATTTACCCGGCTTGTAGCCATTCTGCGCCTGGCGGTTCCTTACACCGGGCTCATCCTTACAGCGAGGGAGACTGCGGCTATTCGTGATGAGATTATGCAATTCGGCGTATCTCAGATTGATGGAGGTACCAACATTGAAATGGGGGGTTATTCAAAAAGAAAGGAACATGAAGAGCAGGACATTGACCTTGAGCAGTTCCAGATCAATGATAACCGCACCCTGAATGAGATCATGGATGACCTGATCGAACAAAAATACATTCCATCATTTTGTACGGCCTGCTACCGGTTAGGAAGAACAGGAGAGCATTTTATGGAATTTTCTGTCCCTGGGTTCATCAAGCGCTATTGCCAGCCAAATGCATTGATGACCATGGTGGAATATCTCGAGGATTATGCGCCACCTGAGACAAAAGCAAAAGGGTATCTTCTGATGCAGGAGAAACTGGATGAGATTGAAGATGAATCTTTTAAAATCAAACTCACTGAAAAAATCAACCAGATCAAAGATGGCCAACGTGACCTGTATTTCTGACACCACCTACATATGAAAGAACTCAGAATCATCGGTTTACTAATAACCGACCGCATTAAAGAAGCAGGACGCACGCAACAGACACTGACAAAATATGCACATGTCATTAAATCGCGACTTGGCTTTCATGAAGTCACGGAGGATGTTTGCAGCCGGATCGGGATTGTAATTCTTCAACTGGCAGGCAGTCCGGAGGAGTGTGACAGGCTTGAGCAGGAGTTGGGCATGATTGGCGGGCTTGAGATCCAGCGGATGATTTTCAACATTTAACACACTGATAATGAAAGAAATCTGGATTCTCGGCATTCACATCACCAGCAGGGTTCAAAAAGTGTCAGATGTTCAGGATATCCTGACAAAGTTTGGCTGCACCATTAAAACGCGCCTCGGTTTACATGAGGTTAAGGATGACTTTTGTGATCCTGGCGGACTTATCATCCTTGAACTCACAGGCAGCCACGAAGAGTTTGAAAAACTGGAAAAACAGTTATTAAAGGTTAAAGGACTGGAAGTAAGGAAGATGGTGTTTGACAAATGAGGTGACGCGTGACGCGTGACATGCGTTACACCAGGGTGACCCTTGTTCCTCCGTTGTCAATTCCCAGCATGGTTGTTTTGGTGATGATGGTGTCCTTGCCCGAATGTTCGACAAAGTGGATGGCAGCCCTGACTTTCGGCCCCATGCTGCCATCGGGAAACTGGCCCTCTTCAAGGTATCGTTTTGCCTCAGCGATGGTCATCCTGTCAAGTGTTTTCTCCTGGGGCGTATTGTAATTAATGCAAACTTTCGGGACATCGGTCAGTATAAAAAACTTATCAGCATTGATCTGTGATGCGAGCAAAGCCGACGCCAGATCTTTGTCGATGACTGCATCGATACCCTGCAGTTTATTTGGTTCGACATAATAAACCGGTATCCCGCCGCCACCGACTGCAATGGCTATCTGTCCGCCCCTGGCAATCGACTCGATGGTTTTTTTATTGATGATGACCAGCGGGGTCGGCGATGCAACCACTTTTCTCCAGCCACGGCCACGCGGGTCTTCCTTGAAAAGCGATTTATTATCCTTGGCAATGACATCTGCCTCTTCTTTTGAATAATAGGGGCCTACCGGCTTTGTTGGGTTCTGAAATGCAGGGTCATCCTTATTCACCAGCACCTGTGTTGTAATGGTTATAATATCACGTTCCATGTCATGAACCTCCAGAACGTTTTTCAATTGTTGTTCAATGATGTAGCCAATAAAACCCTGGGAATAAGCTACACAAATATCCAAAGGCATTTCAGGGATGCCAAACATTTTAAACCCGGCTGAATTGGCCAGCATGATGTTGCCAACCTGCGGACCATTGCCATGCGTGATGACGATGTTGTAGTCACGTTTAATAAGCTTAATGAGACTTTCGGCAGTAGCGTAAGCATTTGCCTCCTGTTCATCAATAGTTCCTTTTTGATCTCCCCTTAAAAGGGCATTCCCGCCCAATGCAACAACAGCTAGTTTTTTCATAGTTTCCAGGTTTATCAGGCAAAAGTAGAAAATTTTTCGGATCTTTAAGTACCTTCGCAGCATGATGAAGCCACAGAAAAAAGCCTATCTTTTTGCATTCGCAGCAATTGCCTGCTGGTCAACGATCGGCTCGGCCTTTAAAATCTCGCTTCGTTATCTTGAACCTATGGAACTGCTGGTCATCTCATCACTGGTGGCCTGCCTGGTATTGTTCATGATCCTGGTGGTTCAGGGTAAAGTCGGCCTGCTTCGCAACCTCACTTTCAAGGAGGTACTATGGTCGGCTTTCCTGGGCTTTATCAACCCGTTTCTCTATTATGCAGTCCTGCTGAAAGCTTATGACCTGCTTCAGGCACAGGAGGCAGGAACGCTTAACTATATCTGGCCGCTTGTGCTGGTGCTGCTATCGATACCCATGCTGAAACAAAAGATCAGTTTTGTCAGCATTGCGGCCATAGCCATCAGCTTTGTCGGGATCATGGTTATTTCAATCCACCCCGTCAGGGTCGGTGACCCTGACGGGGCGGGACACCCTGTCGGGGTGTTGCTTGCTGTTGGCAGTGCCGTGTTATGGGCACTCTACTGGATATTTAATGTCAGAGACCAGCGGGAAGCCGTGAGTAAACTGTTTCTCAATTTCTGTTTCGGGTTCCTTTATTCACTCATTGCCGTTGTTTTTTCCACATCACTTCACTTTCCCGGCTGGCAGGGAGTTGCAGCCGGATGCTATGTCGGCCTCTTTGAAATGGGAATCACCTTCGTGTTGTGGCTTTATGCCCTGAAATATTCTTCTACAACTGCCAAAGTTTCCAATCTGATCTATCTGTCGCCATTTATCTCACTCATTCTCATCCATTTCACCCTTGGTGAAGCCATCATGCCCTCGACAGTCATCGGGCTCCTGTTGATTGTTACCGGGATCATTGTTCAGCAATATTTAAAACGATGAACATCACCTGGCAATGACACAAAAAAAGACAGCTGTTTGTTTTTACGAAAATTAAAGTAATTTAGTCGAGTAAAATGACGCTAACCTGAACACAACAAAATCATGAGAAATTTTTCGCTGCTATTAAAAAGGATAAGTCCCGGACGACTTTCTGGCATTGTCCTGTTTATCGGTTTGATGATGTTTTTTCTGTTGCCCGGCTGCAGAAAGGATTTTCAGTTTGACAAGGTAAAAGACCTTTCATGGAATCCTGACATTGCATTACCATTGGTAAATGACAGCATCACGCTGAAAAGGATTCTGACGCAGGGTGGCGCAGAAGACCATTTGTATATCGATGAAAGTGGCAACATTTCTATTCTTTACTATTATAACAACGATGCTTTTAAACTGAAGCCCTCTGACCTGATCAGGCTTGCCCCTGCCAGCTTCACCTTTCAGCACCAGATTACCCCTGCCGAACAGGGAATTCTGAGTACTTCGGATCTGCCCATCTTACCCGTAACATTTACATTTCCGCTTAACGGAAGCACAACAGATCAGCGGGTGGATAAAGTACGGGTAAAAAAAGGAACTATCAGGGTGACTACCAATCATACATTCAGCAACACCGGGTCAATGACCATCAACCTCCTCAACGCAACTAAAAATGGTCTGCCATTTTCGTTCACCATTGAACCTTTTTCAAGTGGAGCAAAGCAATTCAACATAAAATTGGACAGCGTTTACTTCGATCTTTCATCTTCCTCAAATACTGTGACCGCTCAGCTGCAGGGGTTGCTCAGGCAGTCTGCCAGTCCGGTAGCCGGAGATGAAATCAACGCTGGCTTTCAGATTTCCATTGACACGATTTCATGGTTTGAGGGATTTCTGGGGCTTCAGACTTTTGCCGGGCTTCAGGATACGGTGAGTGTGAATGTATTTAACAACGCCTATACCCTGGGTGAGGTTTATTTTATGGATCCTCAGGCCTCCATTACAATCATCAACTCTGTTGGAGTACCTGCAGAGGTTACAATTGAAAAGCTGGTTGCAATTAATGAAACCACAGGGAGCACCCTTGATATAGCCAGCCAGTTAGGGTCCGGAACTGTTTTTCCTGTTCCATCTCCGCTGATTACCGCAACAAAACCTGTCATCACCACGATGAATTACACGAATGAGAATACCGGCAACTCCATGAATGATTTCTTCAACCTGAAGCCGGATCGAGTAGCTTTTCAGATCAAAACCGTGATCAACCCAACCGGAACCCCGCTCAATTTCTTCTCGGATGCAAGTTTGCTTTATGACACATTGCGGGTCAAACTTCCGCTTTGGGGCCACTTTGACCATCTTACATTCGTGGACACCTTCGACCTTAAAATTGACAAGCCGGAGGAGCTTGAATATCTTGAATTCCGCACGAAAATCCGGAACGGCATGCCTATCACAGGGCAGTTGCAAATATATTTTGCTGACATTAACTACAACATAATCGACTCTCTGGCCGGCAATGACCTGATACTCATTCGTGAAGCGCCTGTTGACCCTTCCACATACCTCCCTTATCCGGGGATGTATGGAGAGAAAGACACCACATACATTCTTAACAATCAGAGAATGCAGAACCTCAAAGGAGTTAAAATGATGCTTCTAAAAGCAGTGCTGAATTCCGCCAACCAGGGCACTTCGGATGTAAAACTTCGGGAAAGTCAGGCGATAAAGCTCAATTTTTCAGCAAGGGCGAAAATTCG
>CAYHGE010000001.1:128144-211100 GCA_964355945.1 uncultured Draconibacterium sp. | reverse complement strand
CGTGAGCGCCTGTGCCAGGATATTACCATACCTGAAAACCTTGGTAATTTTCTATGGTACGGAAATGCAGCCCCTCAAATGTTTGGCCAGTACACCAACATTGCACCTTCAGTTAATTTCACTGCGTTTGATGAGTGGGGTATATCGTTCTCCGGGTATGCAATGGAAAGGAAAATGACCTGGGGCGGACGGCTGAAATACCTCTCCGGACGAATAAACGCCACAACCACCAAGTCGACGTTTGAGGTTTATACAGACACCAGTGATTATCAGATCTATATGAAATCGGATGTTGAAGTGAGAACCTCCGGCATCAACGATATCGAGCATTATCTCGACCAGCGCATATCATCGCTCGTTTTTCCCGGGAACAATGGATTTGGCATCGACCTTGGACTAACTTACCAGATCAACAGGAATATTGCTGTCAGTGCCAGTGTGCTCGACATCGGGTATATTACGTGGAAATCAAACACCATGACATTGGTAAGTCATGATCCGGGTGCGGAATTCTCCTTCAACGGATTGACTTTGAAAGACTTCACAGACATGATTGGCAACCTTGACACATTTGGTAAAAAAATCAGCGACAGTATTCTGAAGCTGATTGATATCGATACGGTGTATGATCAGAAATACACTGCCTGGCTTCCTGTACGATACAATGTCGGTGGATCTTACTCACTCAACGACCACCACCGGTTCAATCTGCTGCTTAACGGAATCTCCTGGGCAGGTCATTTTCATCCGGCCATGTCGGTTTCCTATAACTACACCTTGCCCGGATGGCTTGGTTTGATGGTCTCCTACAATTTATTTAACAAGCAATACACCAATATCGGAGCAGGATTGAGTATCAACGCCGGGCCAATTCAATTGTATGCCATTACCGACAATCTTCCCGCAATTATCAACTACAAAGGATCAAACAATTACTCGTTCCAGGTGGGGCTAAACATTTCAATAAGACACAAAAAACAAGTTGAGCCGGGAAATCCGGTGCAGGAAGTCCCTCCTGCTGTCGCACCATAGTAGCGAAAAACGTGTATTTTTGCAGGATGAATTCAAAATCGATTGCATTTCATCACTTTGGCTGCAAAGTAAACTTTGCTGAAGCGTCGGCCCTGTCGCGTCAATTTCAGGAAAACGGATTTGAAATTAAAGACTTTCATGTCCCTGCCGATATCTATGTTATCAGTACCTGCGTTGTAACAACAGTTGCGGAGAAAAAATGCAGGGCAGCGATCAGGCAGGCACACAAGATCAACCCCAACGCGAAAATCGCCGTCATTGGTTGTTTTTCAGAACTAAAACCCGGGGAACTTTCAGAAATGGAAGGGGTTGACCTCGTTCTCGGCCATACCGGGAAATTCAACCTGCTGGAAGCAGTTTCCGGACTCTATTCAACAGATAATTCCGTCGATCCGTTGCCTGAAAAATTTATCCCTTCTTTCTCTTATGGTGACCGGACTCGTTCATTTTTAAAAATTCAGGATGGGTGTGATTATTACTGTACCTATTGCACCATCCCGCTTGCCCGCGGTCGCAGCAGGAGCGATACAATTGAAAATGCAGTGAAAAATGCCCGTGAGATCATTGCAAACGGCATCAGGGAGATCGTGCTGACCGGTGTCAACATTGGCGATTTCGGAAAAAACACAGGGGAAAACTTCCTCCAGCTCATCCGGGCCCTCGACAGCGTGGAGGGAATGAACCGAATCCGCATTTCATCCATTGAACCTGATCTTCTCAACAGTGAGATCATTGAATTTGTTGCAGGATCCAACAATTTCCTTCCCCATTTTCATATTCCCCTCCAATCCGGCTGCAATAAGATACTGAAAGCCATGCATCGGAAATACAACCGTGAGCTGTATGCTTCGCGTGTTCAGAAAATCAGGGAACTGATGCCCCGGGCCTGCATTGCGGCTGATGTAATCGTTGGCTTCCCTGGAGAAACAGCGGAGGATTTTATCGACACGTATAACTTCCTTGAACAACTGGAGATCTCCTATCTGCATGTTTTTACTTATTCAAAGCGTGACAATACGCTTGCATCAAAAATGGAGTCACCTGTTCCTGATAAGGTTAAAAAAGAACGCAGTGATGCCTTGCATAAACTCTCTGACGTCAAAAAACAACGATTCTACGCAGACAACATGGGAAATAATGTGAATGTCCTGTTTGAATCGAGTAATTCACAGGGATTTATGCATGGTTTTTCTGAAAATTACATCAAGGTGAAAACACCTTACAACCCTGACTTTGTTAATAAGGTTGTACCGGTAAAATTAGAGGTGCTGCAGGAAGACGGGTACCTGGTCCAGCAGTAAAAGTTCTCGCAGATGAACGCGGATTAATGCGCAGATTTTCGCAGATTAATACTTTGTTCTCAAAAACACACATTTCAATGAATGAAAGGGATATCTCCTTTATGAAAATTGTAAAAACAGCCAACAACCTGTATTCTGCGAAAATCTGCGCTTGAATCTGCGGGAATCTGCGAGAAATTCCGATTCCGGTTGCGAAAAGGACTGCAATTCAGATGACGATAATTTCAAAACTTCAAATTTTAGATGTTACTTTGTAGAAAGATAAAACAGTTGTATGAATCTCGAAAAACTAACTTTTGATGTTTGTGACCTGGCGCTTGAAGTGGGTGAATTTTTGAAGCTGGAGGTTACTAAATTAAAAAATACCGATATCGAATACAAGGGAGTTCACAATTATGTGACCTGGGTTGACAAGGAATCTGAGCGCAGGATTGTTGAAAAATTATCGAAATTGCTTCCCGGAAGCGGGTTTATTGCAGAGGAAAACCCTGCGCTGGAGCCAGGGGAATTTACCTGGATCGTCGACCCGCTCGACGGCACCACCAATTTCATTCATGGCGTACCGCTTTATTGTATCAGCATTGGGTTGATGCATCAGGAAGAGACCATCCTGGGCATGGTTTACGAACCCAATCTGAAGGAGTGTTTTTATACCTGGAAATCAGCCCCGGCATATCTCAACCGGGAGGTCATTCATGTTTCAAAGGCAGCCACTGTCAATGAAGCGCTGTTTGCCACCGGCTTTCCCTATTATGATTACAACCGCCTGGATGACTACCTGGCTGTTTTCAGACATCTCCTGCAAAACAGCCATGGCGCCCGCCGTCTCGGCTCTGCTGCTGCCGACCTTGCCTACACTGCCTGTGGCAGGTACGATGGATTTTTCGAATACGGCTTAAGCCCATGGGATGTGAATGCCGGAGCCCTGCTGGTGCAGAACGCTGGAGGAGTTGTGACTGACTTCCGGGGGGCGGATGATTATATTTTCGGGAAACAGATCATTGCAACAAACAGGGCAATTCATCCTGAATTCCTTGAGCTGTTTAAAGCATGGTGAAACAGAGCAGAAACCCACCCCCTCCCGATCCGCAGAGCTTCATGGCAAACTTTCCGGTTTGAAGACCTTCAGCCCAAACCGGTTTTAACAAGGCGGGTATCAGATGCCCCATATTGGTCAATTGAAACCGCGATATTCCTGTAATTTCATCCCATAACCCATTTACATCTCCGGCCAGAACTTTTCCAATGGCTGCATCAACCAGGGTGCATAAAACATGACCAGAGTCACTGATAATTCCACCCGGAGCAAAACTTGCAAGAAAACCTGAGACAAGCGAACCTGTACTGCACTGCTGACCAGAATCAATCAATACCATTTGCACGCCGGAATCTGAAAACATCTGCTCTAAAGGAGAAACAGGAATGACCTCCTTATTATTATTCAGAATCAGAGGCATATTTAAAAATGACACCAGTGGATCAAAACCGGAACTTCTGCCATGAAAAAAAGATTCCATCTCCACGAATATCTCTCTGAGTGATTGATATGAATATACCTCCGTACCAAGGGATGACCCCTTGCGATTTGACCGGTATTCCTTAAAAACTGCCGCGCAAAGGGCACCCGAACTTCCTGCACCATAACGTTGAGGGATGTCTGACT
The DNA here is from genome assembly GCA_964355945.1 of uncultured Draconibacterium sp. Taxonomy (GTDB): domain Bacteria; phylum Bacteroidota; class Bacteroidia; order Bacteroidales; family FEN-979; genus CAIVAT01. Next base: position 207,104 of record CAYHGE010000001.1, on the reverse strand, counting down.
TCAGGTAAAGCCCCCTGCCAATATCTGCCCTGAATCTTTCCAGATCAAGATGCTCATTAAAAAACGCACTCCTCTCCCAAAGATAATCACACATTCCTGCCAGATGATTGTTGCTCTCTGATGCTTCTGAAAGGGTGCCGGTGGATTCATGATGAATAAAGTCAAAAGAGGCGCCAAATTTCGGGAAAGGCATGCTCAATGCCGAAGATCCGAGCAAGATGGAGTATTCTCCAAAGATCAGGAGTTTAGCAGGAACCCGGGTCATGATATATCCGATACTTTGATTAATTGCTTTGGTCCCGGGCCACAACAGTCAAAAATGACCCGGCCATTTTCACACAGCGGCTGAAGTGACTCCATGATAAACTTTTCAACAGCCAAAGCCGATCCTGCCTGATACAACACATGCACATTGGCTCCGGCATCCAGGGTAAAAAACAAAGGCAGGCCATTTTTCCTGGCCTCCTGTACCCTGTGAATAACCTCAACCGTAGCCGGTTTAAGAAGTATTGTGCCCGGATTGGCGCTCATGATCAGCGCGTGCAGTGTAAGCGCTTCATTTTCAGCAATCATGCCAAGTTTCTCAAAATCATTGGCAGATAAGGCAGCCAGTGTATCCTCCATGTTTTTGCCGGCCTGCGTGATACGGCCTGCAAAAAACGGATGTCCGTTCATGGATTGATGCCCCATTGTACTTGGCAAACTCTTCTGGCTCGCTGAGATGACCAGAATGGCATCACGCAGCAATAACATCTCCGGGTGGACAAATTCGGATATCGGAGTTGCAAATTCATCAGAGGAACCTGACAAAAACGGGGTTGCCCCCCATGCTGAAAATCCCGGGTACAAGGACCGGCATGCACTGCCCGACCCCATCCGGGATGCAAAAGAAGCCATGCTCATGGTGCCGGCCTCATCAGCCTCAAGCCCTTGAATTGCACTGGCAATACTGATCAGGCACAAAGCGAACGCACTCATCCCGGAAGCGGAGGATGCAATACCTGTGGAATGTGGAAAACTGTTTTCTGTAGTCACACTCAGGGTAATTTTGCTTAAAACGGGGGCCTGACTTATCATCCATTCAAAAAATTGCCTCATCTTCGGCAAAAAAGGATGATCAGTTGTGCCATTTAATAACACCAGTCCTTTTTCCGGCTGATCCGCGAGAACATTAACCTGCGTGCGGGTGATTGCTTTTTCCAGGGTCATGCTCAGGGAGGGAGATGCTGGCAACTGGCCTTCCTTTTTACCCCAATACTTTACCAGGGCGATGTTTGAAGGGCTTTGCCAGCCTACACTAAAATTATCACGTGCTGAAAATCCGGCAGAAAGATCCATTTTATTCAATGGGGACATGGGAGAAATACTCATGCTTTAATTGCTAAGTCGTTGTAAGAAAACACATTTGATAACCCAAGCTTAAGAAGATGATTGACAACAACATCCGGCTGTAATCCGCTGATAAACATCGCAAAATCGCCACCCCAGGCACCGAGTGATTTAACAGTTCCCGGAAAACCGGGAAACCGTTGTGCAATCGGTACCCTTTGGAGAATTGTACTCAGAATAAATTCATGTTCATCCGCAAATCCTATCAGTTCTTCGGGCGATTCTGCATTGCAAATTGCTGATGATAACTGCGAAATCTCCATCAGGTCGATCTTTGAATAATTCTGACTCTTCAGGAACAGGGCAACTTCCGTGGCACTGTCCTGTTTATTTCCAAGGTAGGCAAACCAGGTATTGTCTCGCAAGGCCTTCCCTGCCCGGGCAGGTGTAATTGCAGGCTTACCCTTACTTAAGCTATAGAAAATCAAGCCTTGACGCCCTGCACAGGCAATGTCATACCCTGATCCTCTTGAGATCAGGTGAAACAATTCAAACACCGGAAGGTCTGCCCACGAAGCAACGAGAGCGCAGAGTGTTGAGCTACTTCCCAATCCCCATTCCAGGGGATAATTAGCAGTAACATGGACTCTCCATCCACCGGCGCCAGCTAAAAACCGGGGGTTCAGCCGGCGGGCAGCCAGAAGAACTTTTTGAAGTCCGATAGCTGTTTTTTTGCTGTTTGCCGAGTTTATCCCCAGACTGGTCAGATCATAAACTGCTTCAAACCAGGTTCCTGAAGCATCCGAGCTTTCCCATTCTAAAACCCTGCTGCTGGTTTCCTCTATATGAATTTGCTGTCCAAACCGAACAGGAAAGGCAAGTGCTCTGGCACCTTCAAGCACAAGGTATTCGCCGGTTAAAAGAAGTTTGCCGTTTGCATGAAAATCAATGATTTTTTTCATGCAGGAAGTGTTTCACAGCGTTAAAGCTCACCTTTCTGTCGGTAAAATAGAGTTCTGCCTCCTCCCGCTGACCATTGTTTACATTTAACGTATTGAGAATGTTTGAAAGATGCAGCCTCATGTGCCCCTTCTGAATCCCGGTTGTTACCAGGCTGCGGATGGCCGCAAAATTACTGGCCAGTCCCACAGACGCCACAATGCCCATCAGTTCCTTTGCATGCGGGTTTCCAAGAATTTCCAGTGAAAGCCGTGCCAGGGGATGCAGGTTGGTGATCCCTCCAACGGTTCCGAGTGCAAGCGGGATGGTTAGCCCGATCGTGAGAACCCTGTTCGTCACAGAACAACTGCTCAGAGCCCGATACTGGCCATCGCGTGCCGCAAAGGCATGCGCAGCAGCTTCGGCAGCGCGGTAATCGTTGCCGGTGGCCATTAACACTGCATCCACGCCATTCATGATACCTTTGTTATGGGTGACGGCCCGTGAGGGATCATGTTGTGCAATCTGGTATGCAAGGCAAAGTTTATCTGCAAACACTTCAACCGGCAACCGCTCGGCAATCGGCTTCAAATACCCGATATCGCAGGAAGCTTGAACTGTAACCGTACATTCCGGGGTATAGTTGCTGAGAATGGCCATGGCGACCTGGCATTTTTTTCCTGCCGGGTCGTGATCAGCTGCAAAATACAAGTCAATTCCCTCCGCCATGTCTTCAAGGCAGGTATTTACAAAGTTGGCCCCCATGGAATTAATGGTTTCCACCTTCAGCTCAAGTTTGAATAAATTTGCAATGATGGCAGTTTCATCCAGCAGTTCCATACTGAGGATGCCGCCGCCACGCCGTACCATGTTGGCTGTTACCTTCTTAAGGCGCTCCATCAGGAATAATTTAAGCTGATGCCATCGCTCTATGATGTAGGCTGAATCGCCATACCAGCGGAAATATACGTGGCCCAGTTTAACCGTCGTGACATTTTTTACGGTAAATCCGCCACAATCAGCCCAGAAACGGGCGCTGTGAGAAACAGCTGCCACAACTGAGCTCTCTTCGATAACCAATGGCACGTGATAAATTTTACCATTCACTACCAGGTTTGGTGCAATGCCATACGGTGTATGAAAACTGCTGATGGTATTCTCACTCAACTCGAGAAATTGACTTCGCTCATTCTCATCTTCCATTAAAAAGCGCTCAAGCCGGTCCTCAGCCTGCAATGGGTCAGTGCAAAACCTGGCGATGAAGTTACGTTTCTCCTCTTCGGTCAGTTTAGAAAAACCCCGGATGATATCCTTGTCAAACATTGGCTTTGATTTTTAAAAATGCCCGGGCAAATTTCAACCCGCTGATCTGTCCTGTCACATAAGCCTGAAGTTCCCGATAATCGCCACGGGCAAATCGCAAAAACCCTGAAGCCTGGCCGTAAATAGCTGGAAGCAAACTATTTGAAATATGATAAAATCCATCCAGAAAGGAATGAATACCACCTGAAATAATTAGCTGGCGGCAGGCAAGCGGCTTGTCTGCATGCTCCAGTGAGTTAATGATTTCCAACATCTCTCCGGCAGAATGTCCGATGGATATAAGCGGAGCATAGCGGTCATTCTCCTGATCAGCACCCCGGGCCAGCTCCACCTTCGCAAAATTGGTTCCTCCAAAACCGGCCAGCTCGAATGCTTCGATCGGAAGGTTCATAAGCCGGTTGATACTCTCGGGTCCCATCCCCTGCCCTACTTCCTTGACAATGATTTTCAACTTTGTCAGGGATAAAAACATCTCAATGGTCTCGATTGGCGGAGTTTTCAAGACATCACCCTCACTTTGCAGCCACTCCTGCACAGGGTTTACGTGGATGATCAATCCATCTGCATGCAACCGTCCAACCAGGTCAACCAACCTCCCAAAACTTTTATCCGCCAGCATTTGCTCTACCTGTACGATTCCTATATTTGCAAAAAGGGGCAATTCATCTCCAATGATGCCGCGCATGTTGAAATCATCAAAATGTGTTTCATCTTCCAGCAGCATCCGGCATGAGCCAAGTCCCATCCCCATTCCAAATTCGCTGCATGCTCTGGCAAGGTTGCTGTTGATCGTTCTTGCCTCACGGCTCCCGCCGGTCATGCTTGATACCCAGATTGGCACCTGCATGGTTTTTTCCAGGAATTGAAAAGGCTTGAACCCGCCATGGAGGTGAGAGCCCAGCATCGGTTCATACGAAAACCGGCTATCCGCCCGGGCAGATTCAACCTGCGATGAGAATGCAAGCGCAATATGATCGTTTTTACGTTGTTCCATTTTCGATGTGACTAACCTGGTTGTTCCATTATTTATGGCAAGAACGCCTGCCTCAATAAAATGCAAAATTAATTAATTGATTGATCACAATCATACCTAAATAACCTTAAGATGGTTTTTATTGAATTCAGCCTTGTGCATGGTTTACAACCTTAATCCCAAAGAGATTTTTGCATGATGGTTAAAAAACAGTTATCTTTGGTCAGAGAAGTAACATGATTTTGTTCACGAATCACTTGTTGCAATATGAAAGAAAAGAGACCGAACAGCGCTGATGAAAAAAAGTTCAGGGGTGCGCTCAGGCAAAGTGAGGAAAAATACAGGATGTTGCTGGATATGGCAGTGGATGCCTTTTTCCAGGGTGACCAGCATGGCAATTTCATCACTGTAAATGCCAAAGCAATCGAATTGACAGGGTACTCAAAGGAAGAACTCTTGAGTATGAACATCCGTGACCTGTTTTCGACTGATGCTCTTTCAAGGAACCCATTAAACTATGACCTGCTGGCCAGCGGAATACCCATAAAAACCGAGCGTGACCTGATTCAGAAGGATGGCAGGCATATACTGGTAGAGATGCACTCAAAGGGCATGCCTGACGGAACATACCAGTCCTTTTTAAGAAATATCACAGAAAGCCGGCAGGCTGAGCTGGCAGCCCTTGACACCGAACTCAAATACAGGAATCTGCACATGAGTATGATGGACGGGTATGTATTTGTTGACATGTCCGGCCAGATTATTGACAGCAACAATGCCTATCAGCAGATGCTCGGCTACAATGCCACTGAACTTGCGGCACTTACGTATGAAACACTGACCCCTTCTGCATGGCATGAAATGGAGATGAAGATCGTCGCTGAACAGATCGTGCCAAAAGGACATTCAACTGTGTACCAGAAGGAGTATATCAGGAAGGATGGCACAATTTTGCCGGTGGAACTCCGTACCTTCCTCATAAGGAATGTATCCGGGGATTCCAAGGGAATGTGGGCGATTGTCCGTGATATTACTGAACGTAAAGAGACTGAGGAGGCCCTCCGGAAATCGGAGGAGAAATTCCGGAGTATTGTTGAAGCCTCCCCCACAGCCATGCACTTTTATACTCTCTCAGAAAGTGGCAACCTCATCCTTGTAGGTGCAAATCCGGCAGCCGACATTATGCTGGGAATTTCTCACGCAGAATTAATTGGCAAGACAATCCTGGAAGCCTTTCCCGGCCTTGCCGAAACGGATATCCCTGAAATTTACAGGAAAGTGGCATCCGGCGAAACAGGCCCGCAGGCCTTTGAAATCCCATACAAGGATGAACGGTTTTCCGGCTATTACATGGTCGATGTGTTTAGGAACGGCAACCTTACCATCACCGTAGATTTTTCAGATATCACCAGGAGAAGAGAAACGGAAGAGGCTCTGCAACGGTCGGAAATTGAATACCGCGACACCCTTGATTCCCTGCCCGACTGGATTTATGTGGTCGATGAGCAGTATAAGATCGCCATGGTGAATGCAGCCCTCAAAGAGGAGCTGGTGCGGCATGGACTTGCACCTGACTGCATTGGTGTTGAACTCATTCCTGACTTTCCCTTTATCAACAGTTCCACCCTCGACGACATAAAGCATGTTTTTACCACCGGCACGGTATCGATCAGTGAGCAAAAAATCGATCTGAAAGGAAAAACCCTCTATGCAGAAATAACCAGGGTTCCGATTTTAAAAGATGCCAGGGTTGTCAAAGTGATCCTGATGATTCGCGACCGCTCTAAAGAGAAAGAAATAGAAGAGCTGAAGCGTCGCAACACAGAGCAAAAAGAGGTGTTGCTCAGGGAAATTCACCACCGTGTAAAGAATAACCTCGCCATCGTTATCAGCTTGCTGAATTTCCAGCTCAGGAGCAATCCCAACGAGGAGCTGACCCGCATGATCATTGACATTCAAATGCGTATCCGCTCGATGGCACTGATTCATGAACATCTGTACCGTTCGGAAAACCTCGACCGGATTCCACTTGCTGCCTATATCGAATCATTGTCCTATATGATTATGACCGCCTTCAGCGGGCATCGGATAAACCTGATCAAACAACTTACACCCATGGATGTAAGTATTGAAACAGCACTCCCGATCGGACTGATCATCAATGAACTGCTGACGAATGCCTTCAAATATGCCTTTCCCGGCAATACTCCGGGGGAGATCATCATCACCCTTGAAATGGAAGAAAACCAAATGTGCACCCTGTCTGTAAAAGATAATGGGGTAGGATTACCTGAAATCTCAACAATTGAGTCGGATAAATCGATCGGGCTTTATATCGTGCGGTTGCTGGTCGAGCAGCTTGAAGGAACTGTTGATATCATCAGGAATCACGGAACCTCTTTCGTGGTCAGGTTTCAGAATCTGATCCATGGGAAAACCCTGTAACTATTTCAGATGAAGCATAGTCATCAGGTTGAACCGCTAGAGGTTCTTCATGGATGCAAAACACCTCCGTTTCAGCATGTCGTGAAGCAACCACGATTCGCGTCCCATTGGCATGCTTGCTGAACAAGTCATGCACCAATCCGGGAGCGTTGTTTTCGGCTGACAGATGCGAAAGAACCAGCAATTTCATAAAATCAGGCCTGTGGGAGATAAAAAGGTCGAGCGACTGATCATTTGACAAATGACCTTCAATTCCCCTGATACGCTGTTTCAAAAAATAAGGATAACGGCCATTTTCAAGCATCTCCTCGTCGAAATTCGCCTCAAGAAAGGCTGCATGGCACCGGTTAAGATGATGTGTTACCTGTTCGCAGGCAACCCCGATATCCGTAAAAACCCCGGCTGTTATCCCATCCGAGCTAACGATAAAGCTGTGAGGATCGGAAGCATCATGGCTTTTGGTAAAAGGATGAACGCTGAGGTTCCCGACATGAACCGGAATACCGGCTGTAAATGCGCGGATATGATGGGGTTCCAGATTCATGCGGCTTCTGGAATATGTTGCTTCGGTAATATAAACCGGAATGCCATATTTCCGCGAAAGCCTTTCCGCTCCCCGCACATGGTCGGTATGTTCATGGGTGATAAAAATCCCCTTCACATGGTGTATGGGCAGATCCAGCCGGATCATCCTTCGCTCTGTTTCCCGGCAGGAGATGCCGGCATCAATCAGCACAGCCTCCGCCCCGTTGCTGATGTAATAACAATTTCCGTTGCTTCCTGAATTGAGTGAGGTGAGGTAGAGGGGCATGGGTGCAAAGATAGTCACATACTGGTTTATAATGGTATTTTTAATATCAGCACGCCGGTGCATTGGCTAGTTTAAGTTTATGGAAACCAAAAATCTCCTTTATCAGAATATTGGCAGGTTTTAAACAAAACAGGTATGCCAGGATGATTAGAACGAAACCCATACTTTTTTTTGTGCCTGGCCCAGGAAACACTTTGAAAAATAAAACCGGCTGATAAATGAGCGATCAGCTGCAAAATCAATATCTGATATATATCCATGATCAGGAAAATGCAAGTTGCGATACCTCTTCGAAGCGTTTTATTGCATTTTCAATGGCATTCCAACCGGCGATGGTTGACTTCTCGTTAACCGTAGATTGACTTTTTTTAAGTTTTTCAACAATAAGCACTTCATTATATCCCATCAGTTTCAGGTACAATACTTCACATTGCTTTTCAGTGTTTTTACTGATCAGCACATCGATCAAAGCCAGAAGGGGTTGAATCTCATTGTTGAGATTTTCGTCATTCGATTTAAAAAACAGCGTATTTTTAATTGTTACTTTTTCTTTGTCGTGGGTTTTGTCCTCGCTTATTATTCTCCCGGAAAAATAGATGGCCTCTCCGTCGATAATACCATTCTCCAAGTCTAAGCGATCCAGCTTCCCTATTCCGATTGCCAGACGTATTCCATACGTCCTGAATAATTTCAACCTGCCTGAGTGGTCAGGGTTTACATGTTCGGAGGCAATATCTATTGACTTGACAAAACACTTTATTGCCAGGGTTACCCTAAAAACATTCGCTATTTCGGGCACATAGCATTCAAGATAATCACCTTTTATTACCCGGCAGTAGGTTTTAAAACGATCCTTTAATTCGCCGATAAGTTCGATAAGGGCAGTTTCAATTTTTGCTTTTCCGGCATCATTCATACTGGTTGATGCAATGATGTCACCAGATATTACTGCATAATCCATCACTTTATTATTTGTTCAAATATAAAACAATTATCGGGATTTTCACCGATAACAGGATTAAGATACTGTTTAAAAATGCTTTTTTATCCCTTCTGGGATTTTATACGGGTAGAAAATCGTGCATAAATACATTATTTCGTCCCGTACGGGACGAAATGACTGTGTAAATATTCAATTTCTACCTACATTTTTTGCCTATGGTGTCCATTTGTATATAAGCAAAAGGGCAGTTCTACTTCGTGGGTTGTGTTTTTGTTGGTGCACTATTGTTTTGCTTGTTCCCTGCCAATCGCAGCATCTACAGATGTTTTCTTTGCTTCTACAACTGCAATGGGTTTTCTGTCTCTGCCTAATAGCACAGTGGCCAAAATCCCGGCATCCTTCCGTACCGGGCTTTACAGGTACAACAGGTGCAATTGTAGGATTTTGATGTTTTTTAGTTTACATTTACAGTGCCGGTCGGGCAAATGATATAAAAATCCGGTTAACTCAAAACAATGAAAAGGCTTACAATTTTCATATCATTGATTTTAACACACTTAAGCTACCTTCAGGGCATCCCGTGCCAGTGTCAGGTGTTGACTCAAAATGATGGATTTGAAGGCACACCGGCAATGGCGAAACCCCCAACCGGCTGGAATAACTGCAATGACGGAACAACAACTTGTGATACACAGCCTGGCTTTTTCGGCAATCATGTTGTTGCATCTCAGGGCCAGACATATATTTCATTGGTAACCCGTTCAGTGTGTATTCCCGCGTCGGCAGAAATTGTGTGGTCAGATCTGGTGATCCCATTCGAAAAGGACAGGTGCTACTCCTTTTCTGTCGACTTAACCCTTTCACATGAATTTAATGCAGAGTGCTCATTTGTAACTTACTTTTTTGACCATCCCAGTGTTTTGCAGGTAATCGGATTTAACGGCGACTGTCAAGTTCCTGATGAATATGAATTATTGTGGCAATCGGATGTGTTGAATAATTATACCTGGCAGAAATTCGAAGTAATGGTAATACCTTCACGATCATATCAGAAAATTGCGTTCAAACCATTCTTTTCCCCACCTGACAATTATCAAAACAACGTTATTTTCATCGACAATATTCAATACATAGCCACACAAAACGTATTTATTCATCAACATGACTCCATCTCCCTTCCTGTAGGATCGACAAACATAACATGGTATTTTAATGATCAGGTGATACCCGGGGAGCATTCCCTGAAAATACCGGTTTTTGAAACCGGCACCTACAGGGCGACCTATTTCGATTCGAATGGCTGCTTCATATCGACATCAGAAAACCTTTCACCTGAAATTAACACCATTAAATGCTACCCAAATCCGTCATCAGGACAATTAACCCTGGATTTCATTTCCGGGAGTGATCTCAATTCCACTATTTACCTGTATGATCTTTTGGGTCAAATCATGTTGAAGCAAGATTATCCGATAACAAAGGGAAAAAACATGATCATCCTCGATTTAACCACACTTGTAACGGCACATTACTGTCTGGTGGTGAAAAGAGACGGTATGGAGGCGACTAAATTTAAGATAATTTTGAGCAATCAGTGACCGCATTGCTCAATAAAAAAAAAGGTCTCAGAAATTCTGAAACCCTTGATTTTACTGGAGCGGTAAATGGGATTCGGACCCACGACCCTCAGCTTGGGAAGCTGATGCTCTACCAACTGAGCTACTACCGCATTTGTTGATAAATCATGATGTATATTGTGCCATACATTCAGCCGCAAATATAGCAGTTTTTTAGATCGGCTGTCAAGCGTTTGTTGAAAAATATAAACGGGATGTTCTGCAGAACGCGGGGACCTCAATCAGTTTGAATATTACTCACTATTTTTTATTATCTTTATCAAATGCCAAAAACAGAATTTGACATTCCATATCGAAAAGGATTGTCGTTTTTCGCCTGTGAATGGTCTCCGTTGGGGAGATCAAAAGGGGTGATCCTGCTGATTCATGGATTGAGCGATCACACCGGGCGCTATGAATATGTGGGAACATACTTTGCAGCAGCAGGTTATACCCTGATCGTCGTTGATCTCCGCGGGCATGGCCGTTCCTTTGGGACGAGAGGACATTTCCCTTCCTATGAATGTATAATGGGTGATCTCACCTTGTTACTTAAAGCAGCATGCAAGCGACACCCGGAGCTTCCGGTTATTCTATACGGCCACAGCATGGGAGGAAATCTCGTGTTGAATTACCTGATCAGGAACCATCCTTCTGTAGCCGGCGCTGTGGTTACAAGTCCCTGGCTAAGGCTGAATGTTAAACCGCGGCTTTATAAAGCAGTCGTTGCAACCATTGCCAACAAACTTTTCCCATCCATGACCACCCCCGATGGCATTATTCCCTCCTATCTAAGCCATGATGAAGAAGTTGGCGTAAAATATCTTGCAGATCCGCTGGTGCACCATGTGATTACCGCACGAACTTTTTTCGAAATTTCTCATGCCGGCGAATATGCGCTCCAACAGGCAGGCCAAATTACGTGTCAGCTATTGCTGATGCACGGCACAGATGATCACCTGACAGATTTTGCTGCCACCAGTAAATTTTCAGAAATGGTTATTTCAGGGCTTACTTTCAAACCCTGGGATGGATTGTATCACGAGCTTCACAATGAATTTGAGAAGGAAGCCATCCTCGGATTTGTCCGTGATTGGATGGACACAGTTATCATTGAAGCTTGTTATTGACTTGAATCCCTGTCGCTCAGCTCCATCCAGCGTTCTGTTTTACCTTCAATTTCCGGAACAATCGCCGCCCAGCGCTCCGATCGCTTTGTCAAGGCATCTGCGCTCAAACTTCCCGACTGAAGATCGGATTCAATCTCCGATTTCTCTGCCTCCAGAGCAGCAATCTCGGTTTCAAGAGATTCCAGTTCACGTTTCTCCTTGAATGACAACTTATTGGATGCAGCCACAACAGGTTTTTGAGCTTCTACACTCCGCACTGCAATACGTTTTTGAAGCTGCTCCTTCTTCTTTCGGTCATCACTCCATGCCTTGTACTGGGTATAGTTCCCCGGAAAGTCCCTGATAACACCATCTCCTTCAAAGACAAAGAGGTGATCAACGATTTTATCCAGGAAATATCGGTCGTGGGTAACAACAACCACACACCCGTTGAATGATGCGAGATACTCCTCCAGCACATTCAAGGTGAGGATGTCAAGGTCGTTGGTGGGTTCGTCGAGAATCAGAAAATTCGGACTGCGCATGAGGACCGTGACAAGATACAACCGCCGGCGTTCTCCTCCGCTTAACTTATAAACAGACTGGAAATGTGAAGGATACGGAAACATGAAATAGTTCAGAAATGCTGCCGCTGTAATGGTGTCTCCATTTCCGAGTTTGACCACCTCAGCAATCTCTTTTACGACATCGATCACCTTCGTGTCATCATTGAACACAAGTCCCTGCTGCTTGTAATAGCCGTACTGAATCGTTTCGCCGGTTTGAATATGTCCCTTTTGCGGCCTTATTTTGCTGGTGATGATATCCAGAAATGTTGATTTACCAGAGCCATTTTTACCAACAATCCCAACCTTTTCACCACGTTTAAACGTATAGGTAAACCCTTTCAGGATGGCGAGTTCGCCCCATTTGTACGATACATCGTTGATCTCCAGAATTTTATTTCCCATGCGGACACCTTCAATGTTGAGGTTCATCCGCTCTTCATAGATTTTGCTGGATGCCTTCTCCTGCAATTCGTAAAAGCTGTCGATGCGTGCTTTGGCTTTCGTTGTGCGGGCCTTGGGCATCCGGCGCATCCACTCCTGTTCTGTGCGCATGAGGTTTTGTGCCCGCTCCACCTCCTTGTTCTGGTTGTTGATGCGTTCAGCTTGTTTTTCAAGGAAGTATGAATAGTTGCCCATATACTTGTAAACCGCCGCATTTTCCATTTCGAGCACTTCATCGCATACCCGGTCGAGAAAATAGCGGTCATGGGTAACCATTAGCAAGGTAAGAGTGCTTTTTGCCAGATACTCCTCCAGCCATTCTATCATCTCAACATCGAGGTGGTTGGTGGGTTCGTCAAGGATCAGAAAGGTGGGTTCTGTGATAAGTACCTTCGCCAGAGCCACCCGCTTACGTTGTCCTCCCGAAAGCTGGCTGATCCGCTGGTCAAGATCGGGCAACTTGAGTTGGGTAAGTATCTGTTTCACACGGGTTTCATACTCCCATCCCTGGATGGCATCCATCTGTTCAATGGCGCGCTGAATCTCTGCTTTGTCCTCACCCTTGATGACATGCTCATAATTGAGGATGGTCTTCTGAATATCATTGGAATGAGAATAGACCTCCTCAAAAACAGTTTTTGACGGATCGAGGTCAGGCTCCTGCCTGAGGTATTCAAATGATTCCGGATTGAAGAGATTGACAGAGCCGGCATCACAAGGCTCAAGTCCGGCAATAATGTTGAGCAGGCTGGTTTTTCCTGCACCATTCCGTGCAATAAGCGCAACTTTTTGAGACTGGCTCAAAACAAATGAAATGTTTTCAAACAGATTTTTTTCACCATAAGAACGGGCCAGGTTTTCAACCTGAAGAATTGTTGACATGCTTGAATCGTATAAGTGGCAAAGGTAGTCAATATCAGTCTGAAAAATATGGCTGTGAATACGCTTTGAAAACAGAAATTTATCTAAATTTACCAAAAAAAAGATGCCGCTCCACAGTTACATGGTTTTGACAGCATTCATCTTTCTCCTTGCGGTTCTCATCCTCCAATACATTCGGATAAAGAGTTCGCCTGCAAAATTTCTGGGAACCCCAAGTGCAGAAAAGCTATATTTTTACACCGGCAAAGTTGCACTTTTCACAACATGGATTCTTTTCATTATAAAAGCCATCAACCCCGGGGTCGGATATATTTTCCCACCGGACTCATTTTCATGGACTGCGGTAGGATTTCTCTATACAGGTTGTTTTATATCAACCTTCGCTTTGATTAACCTCGGAAAATCTCTGGTTGTCGGATTGCCAGGCATGGAGACAAAACTGCAAACCAACGGAATTTACCGTTTGAGACGCAATCCCTTGTATGTGGGAACACATTTAATCTCCATTGGATCCTGTATCTATTTCCCCGACCTGATCAATGTTACATTTATGATATACGGGATATACATCCATCACAGGATTGTTAAGAATGAAGAGGCATTTCTTTCTGCAAGATTTGGGAATGAATGGGTCACGTATGTATCAAAAGTCAGAAGGTATATTTAATGCAAAATCAGTGACTAAGCCTGACACACCGCAAAGACACGAAGGCGCTAAGAGCCTTTTCCAAAGTATTGGATTTGCATTCAACGGGCTCACTGTTGCTGTTAAAGGCCAGCGAAACATCCTGATTCATTTGTGCATTGGCTTTTTTGTTGTAGCTGGTGGATTATTTTTTCAGGCAACCACTGTTGAATGGTGCATCCTGGTGATCATGATCTCCCTTGTTCTTGCAATGGAAGTGATGAATACTGCAGTTGAAAAACTGGTCGATTTTGTATCTCCTCAATATCACAAACAGGCTGGAATTATTAAAGATTTGTCTGCAGGGGCAGTACTGATTATTGCATTTGCAGCTATAATAGTCGGAATCATCATATTTTTACCAAAAATAATATAGCACCATGAAAAAACTATCCTATGTACTCTTGCTGGCATTGTTTGCCGGGTCCTGGTCGTGCAAACCTGTAGAAAAAAAAGCAGAAGAGGTGCCCCTGATTGAAAAACCAGCCATGGCACTGAAAAGTGACCTGATGACCCCTGAGGTTCTGTGGAGTTTCGGCCGGTTGAGTGAACCGGAATTATCTCCTGACAAGAAAACCATTTTGTACGGAGTAACCTATTACGATATTGCCCAGAATAAAGGAAACCGCGAATTATATACGATTGGGACAGACGGACAGGGTTTCAAGCGGATAACCACCACAAAATTCAGCGAATACCAGGCAATGTGGACGCCGGATGGCAAGAAGGTCGTTTTCATGTCGGCCGAAAGCGGATCCATGCAGGTTTGGGAGATGTCTCCTGATGGAACCACCCGCAAACAGGTCACCAACATTGAAAACGGGATCAATGGATATAAATATGCCCCGGATATGAAGAAACTTCTTTATACCGCGGATGTTGTTCCTGATAAACAACTTAAAGATCTTTACACCGATCTTCCAAAAGCGAGCGGCAGGATTTACAATGACCTGATGTACCGCCACTGGGATACCTGGGTACAGGCATACAGTCATGTTTTCTTTGCCGACCTCGGCGCTGAGCAGATCACCAAAGGAACCGACATATTGCTGAATGAGCCTTATGAGTGCCCCCTGATGCCTTTTGGCGGCATGGAGCAGATCAACTGGAGCCCCGACAGCAAAGTGATCGCCTATACCTGCAGGAAGAAAAAAGGGGTTGAATATGCAATTTCGACCAATTCCGACATCTATCTCTATGAACTTGATGGCGGAAAAACCACCAACATCAGCGAAGGCATGATGGGATACGATGTCGCTCCGATTTTTTCGGGAGACGGTAAAAAAATTGCATGGCAGAGCATGGAACGTGATGGTTATGAGTCAGATAAGAACAGACTGTTTGTGTATGACACAGATTCGAAAATAAAAGTTGACTTCACCAAAGCCTTTGATCAGAATGTCGAAGGCCTGGTGTGGGCTGACGACAACAAGTCTCTCTATTTTATCAGCGATTTTCACGCAACTGATGAAATTTACCGGATGGATCTGGCAGATGGAAAATTCACCAAAATCACTGCAGGTATTCACAACTATACCGGTGTGATCCCTGCCGGAGACAAGCTGATTGCTTCACGCGTATCGATGTCAATGCCGGCTGAACTTTATGCAGTGGATCCGGTTTCGGGAAAAGACTCCCCGATCACCACCACCAACAAAGAAGTGCTGGATAAACTTACCATGGCTCCCATAAAACAACGCTGGATCAAGACCACCGACAATAAAGACATGCACAGCTGGATTATCTATCCACCGCATTTTGATTCCACAAAAACGTATCCTACCCTCTTGTATTGTGAAGGCGGGCCTCAAAGCACGGTAAGCCAGTTCTGGTCGTACCGCTGGAATTTCCAGATGATGGCTGCCAATGGTTATATCATTGTAGCGCCTAACCGCAGGGGGCTCCCGGGTTTCGGACAAGCCTGGAACGAGCAGATCAGTGGTGACTATGGCGGGCAGAACATGAAAGATTATTTAAGCGCCATCGATGCCATGACCAAAGAACCTTATGTAAACAAGGATAAACTGGGTTGCATCGGTGCCAGCTATGGCGGGTTTTCAGTGTACTGGCTTGCCGGCAATCACAACAAGCGGTTCAAGGCATTCATTGCACACGACGGTATGTTCAATCTAGAGGCACAGTATCTTGAAACCGAAGAGATGTGGTTTGTCAACTGGGACCTGGGCGGCCCCTTCTGGGATAAAAACAACAAAGTTGCCCAACGATCATTTGCTAATTCACCACATCGGTTTGTACAGAACTGGGATACCCCTATTCTCTGCATTCATGGAGAACTCGACTACAGGATTGTGGCTACGCAGGGTCAGCAGGCATTCAATGCTGCCATATTAAGAGGGATCCCTGCCGAGTTCCTCTACTTCCCGGATGAGAACCACTGGGTGTTGAAACCACAGAACGGGATTTTATGGCAACGAACCTTCTATAACTGGCTTGACCGGTGGCTTAAGTAAAAATTTCCCGCTGATTTTCGCAGGAAAAGGCGCCGATTTTCGCAAATATTTGAGAATATGACTGATAAGTTTGGGGAGGCTGCTCAGATCCTGAAACGATCGCGGTTTACAACAGCCTTTACCGGGGCAGGAATCTCTGTTGAAAGCGGTATTCCTTCTTTTCGTGGCGAGGATGGATTGTGGGAAAAGTATGACCCTGAAGTTCTTGACCTGCAGTATTTTCTGAGTAACCCGGTCGAATCATGGAACGTGATCAGGGAGATTTTTTATGATTTTCTGGCTACAGCAAAACCCAACAAGGCACACCTGGTTCTGGCAAGGATGGAGCAAGAGGGAATGTTGGGGAGTACCATCACTCAAAACATCGACAATCTTCACCAGGAGGCCGGGTTAAAAATGGTATCAGAGTTTCATGGAAATTCGAAAAGAATCAGATGTCTGCAGTGTCACCGGATTTATCATTCACGGGATATAAGCCTTGAACATCTTCCTCCCGCCTGCCGGGAATGTGGTGGGGTGCTGAAGCCTGATTTCGTCTTTTTCGGTGAGGCCATTCCACAGCTGCCACTTGAAGAAGCATACAGGGTCGCGTCACTTTCGGATGTACTCCTGATCATCGGAACAACGGGGGAGGTGATGCCTGCCAACCAGATCCCATTGATCGCGAAAGAGTATGGGGCAACCATTATCGAAATCAACCCTGAACCATCAAATTACACCGAACATATTACGGATATTTTCCTGCAGGGAAAGGCGACTGTGATCATGAAAAGTCTGGAAAAGCTGCTATTTCCCGCGGCCCTGGATGATGATCAGGATGGTGTAGATTAAAATTTTGAAATCCATCGCCAGCGACATGTTTTCAATGTAGAGGATGTCAAATTTCAGACGTTCCACCATCTGATCGAGGTTTTCTGCATAGCCATATTTCACCTGCCCCCATGAGGTAATACCGGGTTTTACCTTATGAAGCAGCCTGTAATGCGGTGCACGCTGAATGATGAGATCGATGTAATACTGGCGTTCCGGCCTTGGCCCTACAAGGCTCATATCTCCTTTTAATACGGTATAAAACTGGGGGATCTCATCAACCCTGAATTGCCTGAGAAATTTCCCGAACCGGGTGATCCGCGGGTCATTTTTCGAAGATAACTGCGGTCCGGTAACTTCAGCATCCCGGTACATGGTGCGGAACTTATGCATTTTGAAAGGTTTTCCCTTTATTCCGATCCGCTCCTGTGAAAAGAAGACGGGGCCGGGGGAAGTGACCTTGATGATGATGGCCGTGATGATCATCGCCGGTAACAGGAGGATCAGGCAGATAATTGAGATCACCAGATCAAGGATCCGTTTCAACGACATCTGCCAGTCAGGCATCAGGTCGGGGTAAATCTGGATGAGTGGTGCGTGAAAAATTGAAGTTGTTTTGACAGACCCCATGAGTATGTCCTGCATAGCCGGAATGATTTTAATGACCACATCCGTGTCTTCAAGTTGTGTGATGATGTTTTCGATTGTATGGTTTTCGGAGTGTTCGATAGCAATGATGACCTCTTCAACATTTAACTCCTTAACAAGTCTGTTCAGATTCTGGAGGCCGCCAAGATGTGGAATGGATTCAGCCAGCTTATACTTGCTGTATCCCTCAACATTGATAAACCCGACAAACCTGTTGCCGGACGATTTTTCCTGATTCTCAATCTCTTCATAAATGGAGACGGCATTTCCATTGCTCCCTATAATTATTGTGTTGAATCCGATGAGTTTATGGTGAATTTTATTGGCAGCCCTGGAGGTCAGGAAGAATCTGAATGAACCTGTGAAAAACAGGTGAAGTGTGAACAGGATAAAGAAGAACTCGATGTAGGTTTGCTGGTTGATGATGATGTCATCAAGTATCAGGGTGAAAAAGAGTATGGTAACTCCAATGAACGTAATAAGTATTGTCTGGGCAAACTCCCGAAGCCTGGCTTTACGGTAAATTTTACGATAGGTACCGATCAGGGTGTAGAGAATCAGCCAGAATAAAGGGATAAGGGAAATTCCGTAATAGAGTTTTCTATCGTTGATGATATCCTCCGGATGACTGAAAACCTGATGGTCGACCACATATTTCCGATAGAAAAAGAACAGGGTCCAGGCCAAAAATGCCGTAAAAAAATCAGCAGCAACATATTTTACAACCTGTAATCGTTTGTTCATAATTCAGTAATTCTGAGTTCTTTGGCCATCTTTCACTTCGCCTGCCTTGATACAATTTTAAAATTATCGAGGAGAATCGTTGATTGTGTTAACCCGGATTCTTTCATTGCCCTGAGATATACGCGGTAATGGGTCATTCCCTGATAGGCATTCAGGGTTGTGGTCAGGTCGATGTATATTTTTTTCCATTGACCTTTTGTAGGGTTCAGTGTAATAATCGGAGTTTGATAAAGAATGGTATTCCCATAGCTGAAAACTCCAACCACGATGGAATTCGATGTATTAAAATTCATCTCCAGGAATACCGGAGAATATGGTATTGGATATTCAGCCCGGGTCTGACATTCAAAATAATCATGCTTTTCATCCAGGATGACCATTCCCGAGCGGACTCCCTCAAAAGGAGGAGGTGAACCTGTAAGCGTATCCTGCAGATCTGCAATGCTGCCGCTTGTTGTATCGAGCGTGACATTTACAGCGTCCTCGAAATCTTCCTTCCATACAAACAGTGTCTTTGACTGATAGGTTGTCTTCATAGCACCTGCCCTTGTCGTACTGTCTTCAGCAAAAACAATCTCCCTTGTAATCGGATTGTAGAACTCGTAGGTAGTCCGTGTCGATGCTATGCCATTTTTCTTGATTCCGGGATATACCTTTACCTGATGTTCCCCTGTTTTCAAAACCGGCAGCAATGCAGGAAGTTCAAAAGCTCCCAGAAAATCATCATCCACATACACCCATGCATCTGTAATACGTTGGGATGCAGTGCCTTCAGAATTAAAATTGGTGGTGATATAGATCGAGTCAATGCTCAGATAAGCCGGAATTGTTTGATCGCCCGTGTATTTTTCACAGGAAGAAACTGTTATCAACAGGAGACATAAAACGCAGAAATAACCAAAATGTTTCCTGTAAATCATATCGTCATAGTGGGTGAAATCAGTGATTCCTGTAAAGAATAACGGTCGGTTTTTGCCGATATTGTTCATATTTGAACAAAAGTAATGAACAGTTGCAGATATCTCAGATTATGCCATGTTCGCGGCGTTCAGATTGATTTTCTCAATGATTTTATAGGCAACTTCAAGGGCACTGTATCCGTCATTGATGGTCACCATCGGAATGGTATTGTTGGTGATGGCTGCATTAAAACTCTCAAGTTCTGCCTTGATCGCGTTTAAAGGCTTTATTTCGGGTTTATCGAACACGATCTGCTTTGTTCCCCGGCCGGGTCCCAGTTCGAGCAAAAATCCCATGGGAGGAGAGTCGTTGTTCACATCATTGATTTTAACCACTTCCAGCTCCTTCTTCAAAAAATCGATGGAAATGTAGGCATCGCGCTGAAAAAACCTGGATTTGCGCATATTTTTTAATGAGATTCTGCTCGCTGTCAGATTTGCGACGCATCCGTTGTCAAATTCGATCCTCGCATTCGCAATATCAGGTGTATCACTAACAACAGCCACTCCGCTGGCACTGATCTTCTTAATATTGCTCTTTACAACGCTTAACACAATGTCGATGTCGTGAATCATCAGGTCGAGGATGACCGGAACATCAGTACCGCGCGGATTGAACTGGGCAAGGCGGTGACTTTCAATAAACATCGGCCGGTCGAAGGTTGCCTCGGCAGCAAGAAAGGCAGGGTTAAACCGTTCAACGTGGCCTACCTGAACTTTCACATTGGCTTCGCGGGCGATCTTGATGAGTTCACGGGCTTCCTCCAGGGTAGTAACAATTGGTTTCTCAATAAAAACATGGCGGCACTTCTTCAGTGCTTTGGCTGCACATTCAAAATGCGAGATGGTGGGGGTTACAATATCCACCACGTCAACCGCATCAATCAGATCATCCAGGGATCCCCATTTCTTAATCCCGAATTCCTGCTCAATCTTGGCAGCATTGGCTTCATCAGGATCATAAAACCCAATCAGGTCAAATTCAGGAATTTCCTTGATACACTTTAAGTGAATCTTACCAAGATGGCCGGCTCCCAGCACTCCAATTTTCAGCATTTTATTTTTTTTTACAAAGGTAAGTTTTTACCCTGTCTGAATTTAGTATTTTCGTGAAAAATTTAACGACCAAAACGCATGACGATCGCAAAACCAGTTGACTCCTATCGACATCAGGGACTGAGGAAGTTACTGGTACAACATATCAGGCAAAAAGGAATTGCCGATCAGCAGGTATTGAATGCCCTGGAAAAAGTGCCGCGCCATTTCTTCTTCGACTCTTCATTCCTGGAATATGCTTATGAAGACAAGCCTTTCCCGATCGGAGCAGGTCAAACCATTTCCCAACCTTTTACGGTAGCATTTCAATCTGAGCTGCTGCAGATAAAAAAAAATGACAAAGTGCTGGAAATAGGAACTGGTTCAGGCTATCAGGCTTGCATCCTGGCCGAACTGGGAGCCAAAGTCTTCTCCATCGAGCGTCAGAAAACGCTGTTCGACAAAACGAGTAAATTTTTGCATGTTGTGGGGTACCCGACCATTAAAACTTTCTTCGGAGATGGTTACAAAGGCCTCCCTGCTTTTGCCCCATTTGACAAAATGATTGTAACCGCAGCGGCCCCTTATGTGCCGGAGGCCCTTCTTGAACAACTTAAACCGGGAGGCATCCTGGTGATTCCGGTTGGAGCCAATGATGTACAAACCATGACAACCATCACCAAAAATTCAGACAACACCTACACGAAAAAAGAGTATGGGGCATTCAGGTTTGTTCCTATGCTTGAGGATAAAGCAAAGGAGACATAAACCTGTCGCTTCAGGAGTTTCCCAGCCATCTTTTTCGTGCTCTTCTGACAAATGCGATGGCAAATCCAACGGTGATAAGCACCGATCCAATCCACAAGATGTTGATATACGGGTTCATGATGGCTTTGATCACGATATAATCAGGCTCCTTCGACACAGTGGCAATGTAGGTATAGTAATCACGTCCTAAAAAGTGGCGGGTATCGGGATTGTAAACAGCGCCCATTCTCGGATGAACATTGACAGAGGGATTCAGGGAGAATTCAAGTTTGTATGTTTTGTTCTGCTTCGTCAGAAAATCAACCCGATAAACTGTTGTATTCCCTTCAGGCTTGCTGTTGACATAAGAGACGTAAAAACCGTTCATATACAGCGTGTCGCTCCGCATCAGCACCAGATTTTCCGCATTGGCCTGCTGATCTCCCAGGTCGAATTTAGAAGTATTCGTCGAAATGACTTTTGAGTTGGAGAAGGTGAGCACACAACCTATTACGAATATCACAAACCCGATATGTGTGATAATTGCTCCGATGTTCCGGGGTTTTGTAATCTGGAAAATCATGTTGTAAATAGATGACAGCAAAGCAAACAAGGTAAAAACGATCACCAGGATGTGATTCAATTGTGTCACCATTCCGGTAACAACCATCGGGATAGTTATCGCAATGGCTGTAACCAGCGGATAAAGTAATTTCTTCAGAAATTGTCCAGGGTCATTGGTGCTATAAGTTAAAAACTGGCTGAAGGCGATAAAACCGGCAATCAGCAGGGCATAAGGCAACTGCCAGCGATTGTAAAATCCGACCCGATCAACCGGAGGAGCAATGTCGGTATGAAACAGCGTGTTGAATACCGGGATGGAGGTTGTGAAGATGATTTGGAAGGCAGCCAGAACCAGGATGATGGCGCCGATGAACATCCAGAATTCACGTGAAAGTATGATATCCTCTTTGGCTGAATGGAACTTGCGAAAATTAATGACGATGGTAACAAGCATGATGACAAAGAAAACGAGAAGGTAAACCAGCAGCTGAAGGGTCATGCCGTTGTCACCGAAAGAGTGTGCCGAGGTATCGGCCAACACCCCGCTACGGGTCAGGAAACTTGCGTACAATACCAGCACATACGACAAGGTCATTAAAATATAGGCCGCGAGGAGTGCAAAATTCTGTCTCCGGGCGATCAGCATAAAATGTAGTCCGGCAACGAGGGTCATCCAGGGAACAAGTGATGAATTTTCAACAGGGTCCCATGACCAGAAACCGCCGAATGTGAGCGAAACATACGCCCAGGCACCGCCGAGGAGTATTCCGGCTCCGAGCATCAGCAAGGCAAACAGGGTCCAGGGCAGTGCCCGGCTGATCCAGGTGTGGTAATCCCGCTTCATGAATGATGCTATGGCGTAGCTGAAGGGAACTAAGGCCAGTGCATAGCCGAGGAACAGAATCGGAGGATGGATGGTCATCCAGATATTTTCCAGCAACGGGTTCAGTCCATTGCCATCAGTTAGCTGGCTGAGATAGTTGGGCATGGCAAAAACAGTTCCTTCAACAGTCTCCACAGTACTTCTCAAAAGATCAAAAGGACTGGCCCCAATTTTAACTCCCAAAAAAGTCACCCCCAGCAACATGGAAGTAACAAACACCTGAGAAAGCGAGAAAATGATCATCACTGCCGATTCCCACTTACGCGAGATCCACAGTAAAACCAGCCCGATCAGAGCCTGCCAGAGTGCCCAAACCAGGAAACTTCCCTCCTGCCCGGCCCAGAAACAGGAGACAATATACTTCATTGGCAATTCTTTGGAAGAGTATTGCCAGACATACGAATACTCAAAATAATGGTTGAAAATAAGATAATAGAGAACCGCTGCAACCGCCACGATCGAAAATGCATGTACCATATATAATCCACGGGCGGCAACATGCCATATTTTGCGGTGATCTTTATGGTAAAAAGCAAGCAGATAGCATAGTGTAGCCAGAATTGCTGTTCCAAAACCAAGCCAGACAAAGAACCTCCCCATTTCCCCGGGGAAAAGATGTTCACCAATGTATTGAATGTTCATGTTTGTTGATTAATTTGGCGCAAAATTAAGCTTTTCATTCGTTATTAAAGGTACATCATCAAAAACGTTTGTCCACCCGCATGACGTTTTTTCAAGGATGTTAGGGTGGTGCCACAATTTTCTCTAATTTTGCAATTCCAAATCTCGTGCAGATGAAAAAGATTCTGAACAGCCTCTTCTTACTGGTGATTTTCCCTGTAATTTCTTTCTCTCAGATCCTTGAACCAATAACCTGGACATTTAAAGTTGAGCAGACGAAGCCAGAGGAAGCAACACTGCTGATGATTGCAAAAATCGACAAGGAGTGGCATCTTTATTCCCAGGATATTCCACCCAAAGGCCCTATTCCGACCACCTTCACATTTACTAAAAGCCAGAGCTATCAGTTGGATGGTAAAGTTCTGGAGCAGAAGCCAATCCTGGATAATGACGCCCAATTCAACATGGTTCTTAAATTTTTTGCCGATAAAGCGGTTTTTAAGCAAAAAATTAAAGTTTTAAACCAGAAAAACTTTGTCGTAAAGGGTGTTTTAAACTTTATGGGTTGCGACGACAAGCAATGTATCCCCCCAAATGACGTGGAATTTGAATTTAATGTAAAGGGCAATCCCAATGCGGTTGTCCCGGTCGCTGCAGCAACTGAACCTGTTAATCCGACTACCATCCGGGAGGATTCTTTAAAAAATGCAGCCGCGGCAATTGCCAAAGCCGATTCCGGAGCCAAAAAAATTGAGCAGGCGAATCTTGGAAAAACAGATGCCGACAAGGCTGCCGACCAGTCGCTCCTTTGGTTTTTCCTCCTTTCTTTTGTTGCCGGTCTGGCCGCAATCATTACACCCTGTGTATTCCCGATGATCCCGATGACGGTGACCTTTTTCATGCACGATACCACCAGCAAACGTAAGGCAAGGCTTGAAGCGATTGTTTACGGATTGTCGATTGTTTTTATTTATACGGTTATCGGAACACTGGTGGCAGTGACACTGGGGGCTAATTTTGCCAATTTCCTCAGCACACACTGGATTCCGAATGTATTTTTCTTTCTGATTTTCATGGTGTTTGCTGCATCATTTCTTGGCATGTTTGAGATTACACTGCCCAGCTGGATTGTAAATAAAGCCGACAAGCAAGCCGACAAAGGGGGTTATTCAGGTGCGTTTTTCATGGCCTTCACCCTCGTACTGGTTTCATTTTCATGTACCGGCCCGATCGTGGGTGCAATCCTGGTTAAATCGGCCGGCGGTGCACTTGTGTTGCCGATTATCGGGATGCTTGGCTTTTCCCTTGCCTTTGCATTGCCTTTCGGACTATTCGCCTTCTTCCCTTCATGGCTCCACGGCCTGCCGAAGTCGGGAGGCTGGCTGAATTCAGTGAAGGTCATTCTCGGATTCCTGGAACTGGCACTTGGACTGAAGTTTCTGAGTATCGCCGATCAGACTTATCACTGGCACATTCTCGACAGGGAAGTTTACCTTGCATTCTGGATTGTCATCTTTTTCCTTATGGGGATGTACCTGATCGGAAAATTAAAATTCAACCATGACTCGGACATGCCTTATGTCAGCGTACCCAGGATCATCATGGCCATCATTGTTTTCAGTTTTGTGGTTTATATGGTTCCGGGAATGTGGGGAGCCCCGCTGAAGGCGCTTTCGGGATACTTGCCTCCGGCCACATACCAGGATTTTGACATCAATACCATTGTTCAGAAGGAGGTCGGGTCTATCAATGCTACCGGTGGAGGTTCGCAACCAGCGACAACCGGATGCGAAAAACCAAAATATGCTGATTTCCTGAAACTACCACACGGTCTGGACGGATATTTCGATTACAAACAGGCACTGGCCTGTGCTAAAAAACAAAACAAACCCATCTTTATTGATTTTACAGGTCATGGATGCGTAAACTGCCGTGAAATGGAGGCCAATGTGTGGTCTGATCCAAACGTGCTGAAACGGATGAGGGAAAACTATATTGTGACCGCACTTTACGTAGATGACAAAACGGAATTACCTCAAAATGAATGGATCACCTCTGCGTATGACAAAAAAGTGAAGAAAACAATCGGGAAAATATTTGCTGATCTGCAAATTACCCGGTTCAACGTCAATTCACAACCATATTATGTATTGCTTGACACAAACGGCAACCTGCTCACCTCTCCAACCGCCTATGATCTTGACATTGATAAATTTATAAAGTTCCTGGATACTGGTACCGCGGCTTTTGCCAAACAACAAAAATAACTTGTATGAAATCGTTTATCGTTTCTATCCTTTTTCTACTGGTATTCCGGTTCTTATCTATCGCCCAGCAACTTCCATTTTCACCATCAAATATCGTCCTGCCCCAGCTGGCGTACAGTGCCAGTGCCTGGGGTGATTATGATCATGACGGGGATCTGGATCTCGCCCTGACGGGAGCAGAAGGAAACTATCCTGTAACTAAAATCCTCCGGAACGACAACGGAACATTCACAGAAGCCGTTACAGGCTTTGACCTTCATTACGGTTCCGTGGAATGGGGTGATATTGATCAGGATGGCGACCTCGACCTGCTGGCCACCGGCATCGACATGACAGGTGTACCCTATACATGGGTCATGCTCAACGTTGGCGGGTCATTCGCGTATTACGGGGTTCCTTTTCCCGGGGTTGTGGACGGGCAGGCAACGTTCGGAGATGTGAACAACGATGGTAGCCTTGATGTTCTCCTGGCAGGAAATTCCATGGTTCGCATTTACCAAAATGATGGCTTCGGTAATTTTGACAGTATTCAGGCGGGTCTGCCCAACCTGGAAGCAGCAGTTTGCAGCTGGGTCGATTACAACAACGACGGACAGTCAGATGTATTTATTGCAGGCAATACCGGTGGTGGCATCATTTCCAAACTCTATCAGAATGATCAGGGAGTATTTACAGAAGTGACGATCACACCTGAACCATTTGTCGGACTATACGGCGGTCAGGCCAAATGGGCAGATCTTGACAACGATGGGGACCAGGACCTGGTTATTGCCGGAACTGACCTTTATGTTGACGGCCATTTCATTTTCTACCGGAATGAAGGCGATGACCAGTTCACAAAGTTCGAATTTCCTGAAGCCAGCCTGCTGAACCCCTTTTTCGACCTGGCTGATTATAATGCCGACGGCCTGGTTGACGTAGCGCTCATCGGGACGATCCCCGGCTGCGGCGGTCCGCCTGCTACCCTGCTCCTGAAAAACACCGGGTCATTTGTATTTAACTCAATCAGTACTCTGTTGCCCGGTTATGACCTTGGGTCTGTAAGCTGGGGCGACTATAACAACGACGGATACAGTGACCTCCTGCTTACCGGAACGGATGGCTTCGATGTTCCGAAAACCACGCTCTACCTCAACAACCTGGGAGACACCTCCTTGTTCAGCACCAACACAATTCCCACCACGCCGGGCAACCTGTCAGTTACCTTGCAAAGCGACAAAGCCATATTGCACTGGAGCAGCGCCAGCGATGGCACCACACCTGAACATGGACTTTCCTACAACATCCGCATTGGCAGCCAGCCGGACAATGCCGACATCCTGTCCCCGCTGGCGTCAACAGGTGGTTCCCGCCTGGTCGCTTCCATGGGCAATGCAACTACCGACACGAGCTATCTCCTTACAGGCATTCCGGACGGGACCTATTATTTCAGTGTTCAGGCGATTGATAACGGGTTTATGGCAGGGGCGTTTGCCACTCCATTTATTTTCACCTATTCAACCGTGGGAATTAAAAATCATGAGGCGGATGGGGATTTCTTTTTATCGCCAAATCCTTGCCACGACCGTTTAACAATCCATGAAACGTCAACCACATCAGCCGATTACATGGTTAGGATCATCAACGAAACCGGACAGTGTTACTACACCGGTAATAATCCTGAAGCGGTTGACATATCTGCATGGCCAAAAGGCCTCTACCTTCTGCAACGAACCAGCGGCACCAAAACACACTCCGAAAAATTTATTAAAAACTAACCCAACCCTTTCATTATTTGCATTGCCTGGATTGCCTGCATTGCTTGCATTGCTTGCATTGATTTATTTCCACATCTCCACAAAATACTTGTAAAAATAAGGGATCGTTTCAATGCCTTTGAAGAAATTTTCGAGCGGGTAGTTTTCGTTTGGCGAATGAATGGCATCTGACTCAAGGCCAAAGCCCATCAGGATTGTTTTCACACCAAGAATCTCTTCAAACTGTGTGATGATAGGGATGCTTCCGCCACTGCGCACAGGAATGGGCCTTTTCCCGAGCACTGTTTCAACCGCCTTGCTGGCAGCCAGATAGCCAATGGTATCCATCGGTGAAACGTACGCCTGACCTCCGTGAAGTGCATCTACCTTCACCTTGATATATTTGGGAGCCAACGATTTAAAATATGCTTCAAAAAGTTTTCCAATTTTAACATAGTCCTGGTTTGGAACGAGCCTCATGGAGATTTTCGCATACGCTTTTGAAGGAAGAACGGTTTTGGTACCCTCAGCCGTGTAGCCACCCCAGATTCCGTTTACATCGAGAGTTGGCCGGATACCTGTTCTCTCTTTTGTTGTAAAACCGGCCTCTCCATATAACTCTTCCACCCCAAGGCTCTTCATATAGTTGGCTTCATCGAATGGTGCTTTGGCCATCTCTGTGCGTTCTTCGCGTGTAATTTCAATCACATCGTCGTAGAATCCCGGGATGGTAATGCGGCCCTCGTCATCTGTAAGCGAGGCGATCATTTTGGTGAGGGCATTAATCGGATTTGCAACTGCTCCGCCAAAAATTCCCGAATGAAGATCGATGTTGGGACCGGTAACCTCAACCTGCATGTATGCAAGTCCGCGTAAACCAACCGTGATCGACGGTGTATTCAGGGCGATCATCCCTGTATCGGAAACCAGGATGATGTCTGATTTCAGCAGCTCTTTATGTTTTGTGCAGAAGGGTGCTATGTTTGCCGACCCGATCTCCTCTTCTCCCTCAATCATGAATTTAACATTGCATGGGAGGGTTTGGGTGCGCACCATCAACTCAAACGCCTTGGCATGCATAAATGACTGTCCTTTGTCATCATCTGCGCCCCGTGCATAAATTTTCCCGTCACGCACTTCGGGTTTAAACGGGTTTGATTTCCAAAGTGCTACAGGATCAACGGGCATCACGTCATAATGACCATAAACCAGCACGGTCGGCAGTGATGGATCAATGATCTTCTCGCCATACACAATAGGATTTCCATCGGTAGGGAATATCTCAATACGATCGCAACCTGCCTCCCGGAGGGATTTCCGCCAGTATTCCGCCGCTTTTAACATGTCCTCCTTATGTTCCGGGACCGAACTCACAGAAGGGATGCGGATCAATCCGAAAAGTTCCTGTAAAAACCGGTCTTTATGCTCGTCGATGTATTGTCTGATGTGTTCCATTGTTCTGATATCTAGAATTAATGTTAAATAATTTATTCAGCTCTGCGGCACTTTGCGCCTTCTTTGATCAAAAACGGATTTAATAGCAATTTCTTACGCTGCAAAAATACTGATTTTATCATGGATGACTGCGTCGGGATCGTAACAATAATTCAATTATCAGTATATTTGACGCTGAAATGATAATTACGGGAAATGGATAAATTCAACTATTTGAATCAGCCGGACAACGCTTTTATTGACGAGCTGTATGAACAATACAAGCAGGATCCGCTCTCTGTTGAGGAGAGTTGGCAGAAATTTTTTGAAGGTTTTGAATTTTGCCAGACCAATTTCAAAGCCGACCAGGGCAATGCATACATTGTACCGAATGAATTTAAAGTGATCAACCTCATCAATGGATACCGGGCCCGGGGACACCTGTTCACCTTAACCAACCCGGTTAGAACCCGCAGAAAATACCTGCCAACACTCGATCTTGAAAATTTCGAACTGGCGGAGACGGAGTTAAATAAAGTCTTTCAGGCCGGTAAAGAACTGGGCCTGGGAAATGCCAAACTCTCTGACATTGTTGCACATTTACAGAAAACATATTGCCAGTCGGTCGGAGTGGAATATTTTTACATCCGCAAGCCGGAAATAGTAGCGTGGTTTAAATCGAAGATGGAGACACGCCTTAACAAGCCTGAATTTGCCATCATTGATAAGGCAAACATCCTGCGCAAATTGGCGGAGGGGGTCCTTTTTGAAAAATTCATCCATAAAAAATTCCCCGGACAGAAAAGTTTTTCTCTTGAAGGTGTGGAATCACTGATTCCGGCCCTCGATGCTGTAATACAGAAAGGTGCTGACCTTGGAATTGCCGAATTTGTTCTGGGCATGGCCCACCGGGGGCGGTTGAATGTTCTTGGAAACATCATGCACAAGCCATTTACAGAAATTTTCTCTGAATTCGATGGGAAAGAATATGAAGACGATGACCTGCTGGGCGATGTGAAGTACCACCTTGGATATTCAAGTGATGTTGTTGCCGGCAATGGCAGTAACATTCACCTGACCCTGGCACCCAATCCCTCACATCTCGAAACAGTGGATCCTGTTGTGGAAGGCATTGCCCGGGCCAAAATCGATCATGTTTATGGTGGCGACAACGGGAAAGTTGCAGCCATCCTCATCCATGGGGATGCATCTGTTTCAGGACAGGGAATAATTTATGAACTGATCCAGATGGCCGATCTTGACGGGTACAAAACCGGTGGCACCATCCACCTGGTCGTCAACAACCAGATCGGGTTTACAACAAACTACCTTGACGGCCGGTCAAGCGTATATTGTACAGACGTGGCCAAGACCATTCAATCGCCTGTATTTCATGTCAATGCAGATGATGTGGAAGCCGTTGTCTACACCGTCAGGCTGGCCATGGAATTCCGCGCACAGTTTCATAAAGACATCTTCATCGACCTCCTTGGATACAGGAAATACGGACATAACGAGAGCGATGAACCCCGCTTTACCCAACCCATCCTCTATAAAATCATTGAACAGCATCCCGACCCGCTGGAGATATACCTGAAAAAACTTGAGGATGAAAAAACACTGGCATCCATTGATTTTCCACAGATTAAATCTGACATCCGGGAAACGCTGGAACATGGGTTTGAGTCTGCAAAAACGATCATCAAAGGCGACATCACCCCTTTCATGGGAAAGCAATGGGAAAACCTGCGAAAAGCCATTCCGGCCGACTTCCACCATTCCCCGGTTACAGCAATCTCTGAATCAACTTTTCATGAAATCGGCAGCAGACTAACGGCATTACCGGAAGGTAAAACATTTTTCCGCAAGATCGTCAAGATGCAGGACGACCGGAAAGCCATGCTCAAAGCCGGCAAACTCGACTGGGCGATGGGGGAATTGATCGCCTACGGATCACTCCTGTCAGAAAAGCACCCGGTACGCCTGAGTGGCCAGGATTGCCAGAGAGGCACATTCAGTCACCGGCATGCCGTGCTTACCGTAGAGGATTCAGAAGAAAAATTCATACCGCTGGAGCATATTTCACCGGAACAGGGCAAGCTGAGTATTTACAATTCCCCTTTGTCTGAGTATGGTGTTCTTGGTTTTGAATACGGTTATAGCTTTGCAACCCCGGATGGATTAACAATCTGGGAGGCCCAGTTTGGCGATTTTAACAATGGTGCGCAGATTGTCATCGACCAGTATATCAGCAGTGCAGAAGATAAGTGGAAAGTGATGAATGGCACCGTGCTTCTGTTGCCGCACGGGTATGAAGGCCAGGGTCCGGAACACTCCTCTGCTCGGATCGAACGGTTTCTCTCATTATGCGGACATCACAACATGCAGATTGTAAACTGCACAACCCCTGCAAACATTTTCCATGTTTTACGGCGGCAGCTCTACTGGACTTTCCGCAAACCGCTGGTGGTTTTTACGCCAAAAAGCCTGCTTCGCCACCCACGTTGTGTTTCCTCCATTGAAGACTTTACAACTGGAGGATTCAGGGAAGTCATAGATGATTATTCAGCAGATCCCATGAAGATCAAGAGGGTTGTAATCTGCTCAGGAAAAGTTTATTACGACATCCTTGAAGAAAAGGAGAAGCAGCAGAGAGACGAAGTTTCACTCATCAGACTGGAACAACTTTATCCTCTTCCTGTGAAGCAGTTGCAGGAAGTGTTTGCAAGGTATCCGCTGGCACTGCACTTTGAATGGGTGCAGGAGGAACCGGTTAATATGGGTCCATGGCAATTTATTTTACAGAATCTTGTCTTCGAATCACCTGCCGTCGCACCCGTATTACACCATACCGCCCGTCCGGCCAGCGGAAGCCCGGCAACAGGTTCATCAAGGCTGCATAAAATTCAGCAGAAACTGATTGTTGAGAAGGCACTGGGAAGATGCACCTGCGAGCATGCGAACGGGTCATGCAGGCTTCATTGTGCCGAGCATGAGTTCCAGATTGTATGATGTTGGGTTATTCACACATTCGATGTAATTTTGCAAACAAAAATAGTCCATGGCAATTGAGATAAAAGTACCCAGTCCGGGCGAATCCATCACCCAGGTTCAACTTGCAAAATGGCTGGTTGCCGATGGGGAGCTGGTTGAAAAAGACCAGGAGATCGTGGAGATCGACTCCGACAAAGCATCGTTCCCGGTAACAACCCCTGAAGATGGCGTGATAAGGATCCTTGCGAAGGAAGGTGAGACTGTGGCGGTTGGAGGGGTGATTGCGACCATCGAAGTGTCGGAAATGCAAAATGCAAAGTCAAAGAGCAAAAGTCAAAAATCAGCGGAGCCAGTGCTTTCACCAGTTCAACCCCAGGCTGCTCCTATGTCCGCCAGTCCGCCTGTAACCCTTCATGCCTCTCCTCTGGCCAAAAGGATCATCGAAGAAAAACATGTAAATACAGGAGACCTGGCAATTGCTTTCCCGGGGAAAAAGATCACCCGCAAGGATATTGAATTGTTCATCAGTCTTAAAAAAGAGACAATGTCGGCAGTCTCGTTTACCGGAACCAGGGAGGCTGACCGCAAAAAAATGACCACCCTCAGGTTGAAGCTCGCAGAGCGGCTTGTTTCGGTTAAAAATCAAACGGCCATGCTGACAACATTCAACGAAGTCAACATGGAGGCAGCCCTGGAAATCAGGAAAAAATACAGTGAGTCCTTTAAAGAGCGCTATGGGGTTGGTGTTGGATTGATGTCCATTTTTACAAAAGCGGTAACCATCGCCTTAAAGGAGTTCCCCCAGGTGAACTCAATGCTTGATGGTGAAGACCTAATTACTCCGCGGTATGTTGACATTGGCATTGCCGTAAGTGCCCCGAAAGGACTCGTCGTACCTGTGTTACGCAATGCAGAAATGATGAGCATTGCAGAGATTGAGTTAAAAATAAAGGAGCTGGCCGGAAAGGCCCGCGACAACAAAATTTCCATTGACGACATGAAGGGGGGCACATTTACCATTACGAATGGCGGGGTATTCGGTTCCATGATGTCGACACCAATTCTGAATCCGCCGCAAAGTGCCATCCTCGGGATGCATAAAATCCAGGAGCGCCCGATCGCGGTCAACGGGCAGGTTGTAATAGCACCCATGATGTATGTGGCGCTTTCGTACGATCACAGGGTGATCGATGGCCGGGAATCCGTCAGTTTTCTGGTCAAAGTTAAAGAGTTGATTGAAGATCCTGCAAAAATGCTGACAGAAGGACTGGATCCCATTAAATTACTGCTTGATCTGTAAAGAAGTTTCATGAGAAAAAACGTAGATTTCCTGGTCATCGGATCCGGAATTGCCGGCCTAACCTTTGCCATCAAGGTAGCAAAGCATGGCAAAGTGTGTATCGTCACCAAGTCGAGGATGGACGACACCGCCACCACCTGGGCACAGGGAGGTATTGCCGCTGTAATGTACACTCCTGATTCCTTTGAAAAACACATCCAGGATACCATCATTGCAGGTGACGGATTGTGTAAGGAAGATGTTGTCAGGTTTACCATCAGTGAATCGACCGAGCGAATCAAAGAGCTTGTAAAATGGGGTATCAAATTCGATAAAACCAATACAGGACGTTACGATCTCGCCAAGGAGGGAGGACACTCCGAATACCGCGTGCTGCATCACAAAGACAGTACGGGCAGGGAAATCGAAAACAAATTGCTGGAGCAGGTCAAGCAGCATCCGAACATCGAGATTCTGGAGAATCACTTCACCATCGACATTATTACCCAGCATCATCTTGGGTTGGAAGTGAACAGCCGGACTGCAGGAATCACCTGCTTTGGGGCCTTTGTCATGAATCCCCGGACCCGGCTGGTCGATACCATTTTATCGAAAATCACCCTCATCGCAACGGGCGGCACCGGGAATGTTTACAACAACACCACCAATCCGCTGATTTCCACGGGTGATGGGATTGCCATGGTTTATCGTGCCAAGGGGGCAGTTGAAAACATGGAATTTGTTCAGTTTCACCCAACTGCCCTGTATCATCCGGATGAAAAGCCGGCCTTCCTGATCACAGAAGCCATGCGTGGTTTTGGCGCAGTGCTGAAAACCCGCGATGGCAAGGAGTTTATGCATAAATACGACTCAAGGCTGTCACTTGCACCCCGCGATATTGTTGCCCGTGCCATCGACAATGAATTAAAATTAAGTGGTGATGACTACCTCTACCTCGACTGCAGGCATCTCCAGAAAAATGAGTTGATCCACCATTTTCCTACAATTTATGCAAAATGCCTTTCTGCCGGAATAGATATCAGCAAGGACATGATCCCGGTAGTTCCGGCTGCTCATTATACCTGTGGCGGCATCAAAGTAGATGAATGCGGGCGCAGTTCTATTGTAAACCTATATGCTTCTGGTGAATGTTCATCAACCGGGCTTCATGGCGCAAATCGCCTGGCTTCCAACTCGTTGCTTGAATCGCTTGTCTTTTCTCACCGGGCAAGTGAAGAGGCCATCCGGAATGTTAAAACCATCGCACACTGCCATGATATTCCTGACTGGAATGCAGAGGGCATGGTATTAAATGAAGAGATGGTTTTGATTACGCAGTCACTCAAAGAACTGCAGGCGATCATGAGCAGCTATGTCGGTATTGTCCGGTCGAACCTCCGGCTTCAGCGTGCGTTCGATCGTCTGGAACTTCTGTACCGCGAATCCGAAGATCTGTATAACAAGTCGATTCTCACCCCGAAATTATGTGAGCTTCGCAACCTCATTAACATCGGCTATCTGATTATCAAGGCAGCCAGTCGCAGACACGAAAGCAGGGGCCTGCACTATTCACTTGATTATCAACGTACAAGTCCCAGATAATGTACCCTGACGGGGTGGGAGACCCTGACAGGGTGGGAGACCCTGACGGGGTAGAAAATTTAAGTTAACAACCTAACCGAAACAAATGGCACTCATCAAATCTGTAAAAGGAATCCTGCCTATAATGGGAAGCAACTGCTTCCTGGCCGACAATGCCACCATAACAGGCGATGTGGTAATGGGTGACAACTGCAGTGTTTGGTTCAATGCGGTGGTACGGGGTGATGTACACACCATCCGGATCGGCGACAATGTAAATATCCAGGACGGTGCCATTATCCATTGTACATATCAGAAAGCACCGGTTTCTATCGGCAATAATGTCTCAATCGCCCATAAAGCCATCATCCACGGATGTACGATTCACGACAATGTGCTGATCGGCATGGGTGCCATTGTGATGGATGGCGCAGTGATCCACAGCAACTCAATTGTCGGAGCCGGAGCTTTGGTCACCGAAGGTACGGTCGTTGAGTCTGGCACTGTCTGGGCAGGCCTTCCGGCACGCAAAATAAAAGATATCGACCAGGCATTGCTGGAAGGACAGGTGAACCGGATATCAAAGAATTATACGATGTATGCCAGCTGGTACAACCACGAAGAAATCTAATTCTTCATCCCCTGGTTCGGAACCATCTGAAAAGTTTTCGCCTGAATGATTTGTCATCTGGAAAAATACTTTTCAGACAGCTCCGAACAAAGGCACAATCAACTAAGGCTCAACACTATTTATGATCTTTACCGGGAAGTCAAAATGTGTATGATGTACATCTGTAGCGTTATTTAGCGCTGTTTTATCCTGCACCCAAAGTGAAAACACATAGGCACAGGTTTCATCCGGAAGGAGCTTGTTGTCAGGAACCCCGGGAACATGCGCATTTGTTTCCAACCAGCTGAGATCAAACGTGAACAGGTTGGTTCCCGGCAATGCTCTACCGGGAACAGTAACATTCGAAGTATGTATCACCTCAGGCCCCGCCAGCCCCTGCTTCTTTATGGTGAGCTGATAAAAGTTGAAATTATCACTTGGATTGTTCAGATCAGCACCAATAATCAAGGGATCAAAAGCCATTCCATTAATATCCAACACTTTGAATTTTGATATTGTTTTTCCAGGGTCAACCCATGTCTTGGTATAGAGGTCAGAGCATGGTGGAAGACTGCCAATATTATAAATAGCTGCAGTGGGGAGTTCATTATCAACCCACACACGCTGAATGTCATAGTATGAAAAACCGTTTGTATCAGTAACCTTAAGCAGCACACTGTACCGTCCGCTTGGCCCGGTATTCCAACTCATCCCGGCAACCAGCCCTTCGGGTATTTGCAATTCGAACGGTATACCGCCAATGTATAAGGTTATGACATCAATGTATGTATAAAATCCATTGTTTGAGATAAGTGCATTGGGACCCTGAAGAACATTCCATTGTCTGAGCTGATCAGGTGTAAATGTACTGAAACCTGCACCAAAGTCAACATTGCAAATGGTTGTGAAACCATTCGCCAATGGATCATAAGAAGTTCCATTTGCCGGCTGCGGTGTTACAAAATCATCTTTAATAAAATAGATCCCGTAATCATTGATCTTCTGATTCAGACAGCCAAAAACCCTTGCTGCACCCCAAATGCTGGCACCCATACCAATTGCACCAATTTCCGCACCGGCAGCATCGGCTATACGCAACTGTTCGCCGGGGTCAGCAACATCGTGAGCTACGCGGCCGCCAATGTTCTTAATATACACTTCACTTGCTTTAATCCTGAATAAAAGTGAAGAAGTGCAAACACTCTTGCTAGAACCATGCACCGTAAGTCTGATTTCAAATAAGGTGGACGTGATGAGGTCGCTGCCGGCATTTTCAATGGCTTTTGTCATCAGAATAAATCCAAGATTACCGCCCATCACACTGTGATTCCCATGCAGGAGCAGAGGATCAGGGTTCCCACCGGAATTTGAATAGATAATCGCCCCGGAGGAGACATCTTTGGTCCCGTTCCAAAGCAGCTGCAGATCATAATCCACCATGCCACAACCACTTGCAGTTCCAATAATGGCCAAATATTTATCCTCCAGCAACTTTATATTATCATCGATACAGCCAGATGGTGCAGTAAGGTCACAAACCAGTGAACCTTTTGGACATTCAACACAGAAATTAACACAGAAGCAATTCGGAGCGTTGGTCCGGTCGCGATCATGTCCGCGCTGCCTGTTCTCGTTGAGTAAAACGCTGCCGTCACCTGCTTCGATCCTGAAATAGAGATCGGGGCCGGCAGGCCACTCAACATTCAGCCAATTAAATATCGTTTTACTGAAGGCAGCTTCGGAATAATATATTTTAAAATTCCCATTCAGGTCAGTAATTCCATATCCCAGGTAATCATCCTGGATAAGATCCACGTCATAAGCAAAAACTTTGACTCCTCCTACCGGGAAATCACCTTTGCAATCCCCGACATTTCCGCAAATGACATACCATCTGAAAAGTCTCAGAATCCAGCACCAGAATTTATAGGGAATTGCATACTCCCAATAAGCCGATAATCTCCGGTCGTTTTCATTGTTTTGAACCTCTTTCCACAACGGTTGAAGTGTAGTTATGTGAAATTGAACCGGTCCGCCAGGTCTTGGCGGGCGAACGGGGTCAGGTCCGTGAAGTGCAGGAGACCAGCCTGTACCACATACAAAGTCAATGTCAAAGGCGCCTCCTTCATATTTCTGCTTTTCCGAAAATTCGAGTGTGAAATTCCCCGATTCATCGGTCATTGTTTCCAACAATAACCTGTCGGGAAGCGATTTCAATTCATCTTCCGAGCGTTGGTGAAATGTTTCTTTCTCGCGTGAGACAGCCAAAGCCGCCAGGTTTGTTTTTGGATCTGCCGCATAAACCCGGATTTTTGTATTGTGAAGAAAGTCAAAACAATCGCCACAATAAAATCCCCTAAGATTTCCCTTTAATGAATAATTCATATGTTCCTCCTTTTTTTTAAACCTACTCTGTTCGCTTTTCGGTATCCGCGTTCAATAACTTAACAATTTGACATACAGGTCATCTACTGATATAATTACAAATTTCAGGCATACAGAATTGTTAAAATTTTCACAGTTATCTTTATTTAGATTTATTACAAATGTACAACGATGAAGATGCTAAGTCAAGTATAATTTATTTTTTATTTATCATAACATTAATATTTTACCGACTACCCGCTATCATCTGTTGAAATCCATATATTTAGAAAAGTATTTAATAAAGTGCCCCAAAAGCTGTTTTAACCTGCTTTTTCATTTGCGCGGGGATGATTTCCACGCATTTCCCATGAAAATACGTTTCAGGATGTCATTTCAAAACCAAAGTATGCTGAGAATGATCTAAAACTAACTATATTTGGCTATTGAAATTTCAGCCTGTAACGGTTACACCGTAACAGTTAAATTGAACCAGGATTTGTAAAAACTTCACAATGCGTCAGGATATTACAGCTAAAAACGAATACCATACACCGGAGAACACTCCGCATATCCTAATAGACAGAATCACGTTCAATTCCCGTTTCGTATTCATCAGCTTGTTTTTAAAGCGGGTTTTTGGTGCCCGCACGATGGCACAAAAAGGCATTTTTGACACCAGTCAATGGGTTTCATCGTCCCATGATATCTTCACAGATGTGGAAAAATGTGGCGGAAGAATCCACATTACAGGAATGGACAACATCAGGAACAACCCCCGTCCACTGCTCATTCTAAGCAACCACATGAGTACCCTGGAAACCATGATCTTCCCGGGCATCATTCAACCGTTGATTGATGTTACTTTTGTTGTGAAGGATGAACTTGTGAATCACTGGGTATTCAAGAATGTGATGAAGTCGCGAAATCCCATCGTGCTCAGCCGTTCAAATGCACGGGAAGATTTTCGTATTGTAATGGAAGAGGGCCTCGACCGGCTTCAAAACAAGATTTCAATCATCATCTTCCCGCAAGGTACACGCCGAAGTGTTTTTAATCCGTCAGAGTTCAATTCACTGGGAACAAAACTGGCTGTAAAAGCAGGTGTCCAGGTGGTTCCTGTGGCGATTAAAACTGATTTCTGGGGGTTCGGGAAATTTTCGAGCTACCTGGGCCCTATCGATCGGAAAAAGCACGTTCACATTGCTTTTGGAAAGCCCATGGATGTTCATGGCCCGGGGAAGGATGAACATTTGAAAATTATTGAATTTATTCAGGAACATCTGGAAATTTGGAAAGATAAATCATGACCCCTCCCTGGAAAAAAAACCCTGTCATTTACGAGATCAACACCATGGTGTGGCTCTTCGAAATGAGCCAGCAGATGCAGTTCCCCATCACCCTGGCAAACGTACCGACAGAAAAATGGGATGAACTGACACACCTTCACATTGAAGCTGTATGGCTCATGGGAGTCTGGGAACGCAGCCCCAGGGGAATCGCCATTTCAAACCTGCACGCCGGCAATCTGTCAGATTTCCGGCAGGCCCTGCCCGATTTCAGCTTCGCCGACAATGTCGGATCCCCCTATTGTATCCGCAGGTATGCTGTTGATACACAACTGGGCGGCGATGAAGGCCTGGCCATTGCCAGGGAACAGCTTTCCCTGCGCGGCATCAAACTTATCCTTGATTTCGTGCCAAATCACCTGGCCCACGACCACCGCTGGGTGGAAGAGTCTCCGGATTATTTCATTTCAGGAAACAAAGAAGACCTTCGGGATGATCCGGTTACTTACGTGCAAATTGGCGGAAATATCTTTGCCTGTGGGAAAGACCCCTTTTACCCTGCGTGGCAGGATGTGCTGCAGGTCAACGCCTTCCACCCCGGGCTGCGTGAAGACATCATTGAAACTGTTTCACGCATTGCCCGCCAATGCGACGGTGTGCGTTGCGACATGGCCATGCTTATGTTGAATGAAGTTTTTGAACGCACCTGGGGCAAGCGTGCAGGGCCTGAACCGGAACTTGAATATTGGGGAGAACTTATTCCTGCCGTAAAACGTACCAACCGGGATTTTATCTTTATTGCGGAAGCATACTGGGACAAGGAGTGGATTCTCCAGCAGCAGGGTTTTGATTTTTGTTATGACAAACGTTTATACGACAGGCTTGAGCATGAAAATGCACAGGCTGTTCGTTCCCACCTGCTGGCAGATCCGGTTTACCAGTCGAAAATGATCCGGTTTATTGAAAACCATGATGAACCAAGACATGTCGTGGCCTTTCAGCCAGGCAAGAACCGTGCAGCAACCG
Source organism: uncultured Draconibacterium sp. (assembly GCA_964355945.1). Taxonomy (GTDB): domain Bacteria; phylum Bacteroidota; class Bacteroidia; order Bacteroidales; family FEN-979; genus CAIVAT01. The sequence goes on along the minus strand of CAYHGE010000001.1, from coordinate 166,977 downwards.
TGATTTTCTCTACACTGCCTGGAGCAAAACTTTACCACGAGGGACAATTTGATGGCAGGAAAGTAAGGTTGCCCGTATTCCTCTGCAGGCGACCCGATGAACCTGTGGATTTTGAATTACGGGCATTTTGCCAGCGCCTGCTCCTTGCCATTGCCCATCCTGTTTTCCATGAAGGGGATTGGCAATTGTGTGAATGTGCAGGATGGCCTGATAACCCCGGCTTTGAGAATCTTCTCGCCTGGTACTGGTGCGACGGTAATGACCGCTTTTTAATCGTTGTCAATTATTCCGGCCATGCCAATCAGGGACGCGTGAAAATTCCCGATCAGGACCTGCGTTCACGGAACTGGAGGCTGAATGATTCACTGAGTGAAGTTACATTTGAACGCAATGGCGATGAGATGACTGACCCCGGACTATACGTTGCCCTTGGTCCATGGGCTTTTCACTTTCTGCGGTTTTACCCGGTGTAAATCCACTCCACTAATCCTCCACCAGGCTGCAGGTTGATTTAATTGTCTGTATCAATGGCACCGACATCGACATTGATCCGGTGATGGTGTACGTCATTTCCTGCACGACCGAACTTTCCCTGTACACCAGGATGCCTGCATCCGGATCAAACCATATTGTTCCCGACGCATCACCTGTGCCTTCTATGTATATCTCCATCCCCTCCATACTTGCTTTGCCAAGGTTCTCACTTTTTGAAACGTAGCCGATTTTCAGACAGTGATGGCCATTCTTTTGTGAGAAACCATTCAATGAATATTCTATGGATTCAGTTTGTTTGACGTATCCGCCCACAATCTCTGCACTGTCATTTATCCGGGCACTCCAGTGTTCACCAGCAGCCAGGGGATGGCACGGCAACTGAAAAAAATTGACAGACCTGTAGGAACCCATCATCAGGGAGACGGTGCTTCCCGAAATATTGACTGAATCCATCCATTCCTTTTCTGTTTCACGCCCGAGCCTGTCAAGCACAACCTTTGCCCGTTTGCCGACAAGCTCGTTATATTCCGTCACGGTATCCGGATTATTTACAAAGGATTTCATCTCCACACAGGTGACGATGAATGAGATGCTGGTATCAGGAGATACCGAAGCAACCTCCATTTTGAACATGCTGTTGTTCCCGCCACCAAGGTTCATTTCTGCTTCGCGAACTTCCTGCTGGCATTCAAATGTATCAGAATACCGGTAGGTGTATATTTCACCCGGCTGATACCTGAACATCAGGTTTATTTTCTCCTGGGCTGTCAAGGAAAGAGCATACAGCACAACAGCCATCATGAATAGTGCCCTGAAAAACATCCTGAAGTAGTTTCCCGGATATCCTGAAAATTTACTCATCCTTGCTATCCGCCGGTTTAACAATTTTATAGTGGCTGCCCTCATTCGCAACCTTCCAGGCAGTTAAAAATGCAAGCCTGGCAACACGTGCCGCCTTCTCCGCATCGCAACGATCAGGGTTGTCTGATACGGCATGGTAATCGGGATGAAATCCTGTAAAAAAGAAGATGGATGGCACGTCTTTATTAAAAAAACTTGCATGGTCGCTCCCCCCATCCATTTGCTTGTCTTTGCTCTCCGCGAGAATAAACCCAACTTTTTTATTCTGTTTCCTTATAACCTTTATCAGTCCGGGGTTCTGCCTGGCCCCGATAATTTCGAGTGAATCAGGGTTGTTGCGACTGATCATGTCAAGGTTAAGCATTGCAACGGTTTTTGACAATGGCCATAAAGGTTTTCCAACATAAGTAGCACTTCCCAGCAAACCTTTCTCCTCCCCGGCAAATGCCATAAAGATGACACTGCGTTTCGGGTTTTCAGTCATGGTGGCAAATGCCCTGGCAACCGCAAGCATCCCGCTGGTGCCGGAGGCATTGTCGTCGGCACCATTGTAAATATAATCATGGCCGCTAACGTACTCTTTAACAGCCTCTTGCTCCTTCTTGTAGCCGATATGGTCATAATGTCCTCCGATGATCACTACCTCCTCTTTCAACTGTGGGTCAGTTCCCTCAAGAAAGGCGATTACATTTCTGCCCCCTACCGGCGTGCGTGTAAATGAAACGTTCATCGCCATTATCCTGCCCGGAATCGGAAAGGAATGTGGTCGCATGGTTGCCTCTATCCTTTGCTGAATTTGTTTCAGCGAATCAACATTGCCGAACAACTCATTGATCAGTGACTCCCCCGCATGAACCATCGGTATCGACTCCTTTTGTGTTTCGCAATACCCCAGCGGCAATGCATCTTTTGGAAGAACTTTCGACAGGGACGGCCATGCATAACCTCTCGGTTTCAGCATTGTAAACTGAAGCGGTCCCGACAGCACGATGAGTCCTGCAGCCCCGTGATCTGCGGCCATTTTCTGCTTTTCCTGCAACCACGAATAGTTCGAAAGGTCAGTTCCTGCAAACAACTTCTGCGTAGAATCCGTTTGTCCCGGTTCCTGGCGTAGCACAACGACAATCTTTCCTTTCACATCCAGATTCTTATAATCATCATAATTGTATTCAGGAGCAGTGATTCCATAACCTGCAAAGATGAGTGCTCCCTCTGCCGGGTTGCTTCCGGAAATCTCATAAGGAATAAAATCATCTTTGAGTTTATAGTTTCTAGTTGCCATCCCTTCAACAACAGATATAAAGTTATCAGTCCCAAGATCCGTATAACAGAAAAGCAAATCCTGAAAATAGCTGCCGTTCAGCGGTTGCAGACCCAGTGTTTCGAACTGCCTGGAAATATATTCACCAGCCTGATCCAGTCCTTCTGCCGGAATGGCACGTCCCTTCATGGAATCAGATGCCAGGTAGTTGATGGTTTGTTTTAACAGGAATGGGGTGATTACTGATTTTGCATGGTCGGCAATATTTTGTTGCGCATGAACAATGACAGTTGATAAAAAAACAAATAATGCAAAAAGCAAATTGCAAATTGCAAATTTCAAATTATGGGTTTTCAACTGCCTCTGGCGCTTCCTTTTTTTCATTTTGAATTTAAATTCTGCACTTTGAATTTAATTTACCTGGGATTTGTCATCACCATCAACTCACGTTTGTTCTTCCACATCCCCCGGGTAAAATCGGGAAATTTCATTGTTTTGTTGCCTTTGGCGATAGATTGTTCGCTAAGCACCCGCACGGCACTCATTACAACTGCATCATACACATCCATATCGGGTTCAATACCTTTCAGAAGTGCGTTTATCAGGCGATAATCCTCAATATAATCCATTCCTCCATGCCCGGCCCCTTTGCTGGCAGTTTCAAGCTCCTCCCAGATTGGGTGCTGGTACTTTTTCAGGTATTCATTAATGGGTTCCCATTGATCATCCGTTTTACTCACTCCCTCGATATAAATTTTCGGTTCAGGATATTTGCGCACGATTCCCCTGGTTCCCTGAACGAGGATATTTCGGCTGTATGGTCGCGGCAAACTGGTATCATGGGTCACCACGATTGTTTCGCCGTTCATGGTTTTGATCACGGTGGTAACCACATCACTCAGTACGAATTTTTCATGTGCCTGCGGGCTGTCGGGGCCAAATTTTTCTACTGCATATTCGTGCAACCCTCTTGTTTTTGAGCCAAAAGAGACCATGGAGTCGAAATAGTTCCCACGATTTATATCCATGCATTGCATCACCGGACCCAGTCCATGCGTCGGATAGAGGTCGCCGTTGTGATGCATGGAGAAATCGCGGCGCCACACGCCTTCCCCCTTCATGTCGTGTTTAACCGGGCGTAAATCGTGCAGATAGCCACATTCAGCGTGGACGAGTTCCCCGAACATTCCCTTTTTCACCATGTTGAGGATCATCATCTCCACCTTATCGTAGTTGCAGTTTTCCATCATGATGCAGTACTTCCCGGTTTTTTCGGAGGTTTCAACAAGTTTCCAGCAATCATCCAGGGTGATGGCTGCGGGAACCTCTGTGGCCACATGCTTTCCATTGTTCATGGCAGCCAGGCAGATGGGCACATGCCATTGCCATGGGGTAGCGGTATAAACAAGGTCGATGTCGCTCCGCTCACATAACCGCTGCCAGTCAACCTCGCTTTTCGAATACCCTTCCGGCCGCTTGAACCCGGCTTTTTCAACCATATCCTGCGCATGCTGAACCTTGCTTTCGATGATGTCGCAAACTGCTACAATTTCAGCTCCTTCAACCTTCAAAAGGTTTTCAACATGTGAAGTTCCCTGGAGTCCAACACCCACATAGCCGATGCGTACTTTTTTCATCGGTTCCCCAATCGGGGCCGGCTGGTATGGGCTAGTGATTCTGTCGGGCTGCATGGAGGCCATAAGTTCGTCACTAACGGCTAATCCGACACCTGTCAATGCCACTGATTTGATAAAATCCCTGCGGTTGAATTGCTTTTTCATGGAGCTAATTGGCTAATTTTTGTCAAAAATAGCAAAAAAAAAGAGGCAGTCATTTTTCAGACCACCTCTGATTAATAAAATTTGTCTGGTTATTTCTTGCGAGGCATAATCTCCACACCCTCAACTTCTGCCATGGTAACAAACCCATCCTTGTTGCCAAAGTTATTCAAAACATAATTGATAACTGCAACAGCATCTTCCTTTGTATCAACCTGTTGAAGCATCTCCTGTGTGTATAATTTTCCGTTGACCATCATATCAAGTTTTGAACCATTCAATGTTTGAGCAACTGCCCTGACCTTGTCGGCAAGGAGATAGTCGGCCTTTGCCAACGGCGGAAAAACGTTCTCAATGCCCAGCCCTGTTGTCTGGTGGCAGACGGTGCATTTGGTTTTGTAAATCTCTTCACCACGCGGCATCATGGCCTGGATATCGGCAGGAAGATGGGCATAAGGACCTGTAGCCTGAACAGTCTGGTCGGCTGCAGGCGCGCTGCCACCGCCGCAGGAAGTGAGAAAAATGGCAATCGCGAAAACAGAGATCAGGAAAAGGGTGGTTTTTTTCATAATGTTGGAATTTTAGAGTATGTTAATTATTTGGTGAACGGGTGAACGGGTGAATGGGTAAACGGGTAAACGGGTAAACGGGTGAACGGGTGAACGGGTTTGTTTTGTTGTTATATTCTGGTGCAAAATTATTCAAAATATCGGGATTTTCAAGGACAACATTTGGGTTTTTGCAGATGTTCCGTCTTTTGCTTTGATTGTTGGTCCATTTTGGGGCTGAGGTGGGGAATTCCAAGATTCATGCCGCGAAGGATAAACAAAATGCCGATGAGGATGATCATAAACGGGATCACTTTCTGAACTCTCCTCCGAAAGGTCATACTGATCATATTTCCCAACAACGACAGGGCCAGCATCGCAGGAATGGTACCCAGCCCGAAACTCATCATGTAAAAGGCACCGCTGAGCGGACTGATGGAAACCAATGCCCCGGCCAAAGCGATATAAACCAATCCGCAGGGTAAAAAACCATTCAGAATCCCGATAACCCAGGTGGACAAATAGGTACGAAAACCAAAAAATTTACCAAAAAACTTTTTAAAACCTGAGAAGAGGTTGTCCAGGCCTCCGGTCAATGCTGACCCGTGAAATAAAACCGGAAAGGCAACGCTCAGGATCATCAGGGTGCCTGCGCCGATGGAAACCCACTGCTGGATGCCCCAGATATGGATCCCCATCCCCATCAATCCAAAGATCAGGCCGAGAAAAATATATGTAACAACACGTCCAAGGTTATATAATGTCCCGCTGATGATCCTTGTTGTCCAGTTGATCTCTTTCAAGGGCAGGGAAAGTGCAATCGGGCCACACATTCCCATGCAGTGAAAACTACCCAGTAAGCCAATAATCAGTGGTTGCCAGAAATCCATCTCAGGGGATAAAAATGTCTTGTTCAGTAAAATAGTTCTTTCCCCCGGAGGCCCAGTCAACTTTAACGACATAACGTCCTTTCGACAACCGATTCAACCCAACAAACTGGCGTAATGCGGTGTCGGCAGCAACTGGCAATATCAGATCCAGTTTTTCATCGGAAGGCCTGTAGATATCAATCTGACCTGTCAGTGATTTTCCTTTGAAATCAACCGGAAATTGTATGATCAGGTTCGATTTGTCTGAGGCAACCTGCAGTTGTGTCGTCAATGCATTGGCATTCCTGATCTTAACGAGTTTTTCTTCATGACGGAGTTCCTTGGGATAATAGTCCTCCTCAACCATACTCCATTTTTCATGCCGGGCATAGATAATAAAGGCGGCACATGCCCCCAGAAAAAGAACGATCACGATAAAAATCCCGGTTCCCCAGTTCCACTTCATGGTTCATCTATTTATTTGGACCGACAAAGGTTGCCCGTGTCTGGTCAAGCATTTTCCCACCCGAGAAAACCCCGATGTCAACTTCGGTCTTGCTGCCGGTAATTTTATTCCGATCCATTAAAATAAAGAAAACCACCTCGCCCAGCGATTGTTTTGCAATAACCGGTGCATTCCCGATGATTTTTATTTCACCCAGGCCGGAAAGGTCTCTGAGTTCCAGCAGCAGATCATTGCTTGTCTTGTTAACCACCTTCACGCTGTACAGGTTGCTTATCTTTCCACCCTCCTGCTCCTGGAACAACATACCCGGCGAACGGAGTACAGTTGCCTCAACAGGGCTCCGGGAAACCAAAAAATACCCGAGCGCGACGAGCAATACGGCCAGCAAGGTAGTGTATGCGGCAGAGCGAATGGTAAAATTCCATGGTTTTTTATCGGCGATCATCTTTTCAGATGCGTAGCGAATCAGACCGGGTTTGAATCCGGTCCTGACCATCACAGCGTTACAGGCATCGATGCAGCAGGCACAATTGATACATTCGAGTTGCGTTCCATTGCGTATATCCACACCGGTGGGACAAACCATCACGCACTGGTTGCAGTCTATGCAATCACCTTTCATAGTTTCACTTCTGTTTTCACTTTTCCTGAGAACGCCTCGCTCCTCTCCCCGTAAATAATCATAGGAAATCACAACGGTTTCGCGGTCGAGCAGTACGCCTTGCAGCCTCCCGTAAGGGCAAACGATGGTGCATACCTGCTCACGGAACCAGGAGAAGATAAAATAGAAAATAAACGAAAAAACGGCCATGCCGGTCAGTCCTGCAACATGATTCAGCGGGTCTTCACTAATCATTTCACGCCAGGCATCCGACCCCATGATATACATGAGAAAATAGTTGCTGATGATAAATGAGATCAGGTAAAATACGCCATGTTTGAGCCCCCGGCGAAAAATTTTACCGACATTCCAGGGACTTGCATCCAGCTCCTTCTGACGGTGGGTATCTCCATCAATCCAATACTCTATTCGTCGAAAAATCAACTCCATGAAAATCGTCTGAGGACAGGCCCAGCCACACCATATTCTCCCATAAGTCACTGTGAAGAGAATGATGAAAATCATCAGGGAGATCATTCCGATAAAAAAGAGGTTGAAATCCTGCGGCCAGAACTGGACACCAAAAATGACAAAGGTTCTGTGGAAAAAATCAAACAGCAGAAACTGTTGCCCGTTCACCTTCAGGAAGGGAGCTGAAAAAAAGAATACCAACAATAAAATGCCGGTGATATTCCTGGCATTGGTCAGAGTCCCTTTTGGTTTCTTTGCAAATACCCATAGCCTTTTACCGCTTTCATCGATGGTGTATAACCTGTCGCGAAAACTGCCTGCAGAATCCTCATTTGTTTGCATATCACTTACAAGGCTCGCCCTGCGGTGCTTTTTGATTTGGTGGCGTGGTACCCTTGAGCGTCATGACATAGCTGGCGACTTTTCTGATCTGATCATCAGAAAGTTGGGTTTTCCAGGAAATCATCCCTTTTTCCGGAGCTCCCACCCTGATGATGTTTACCACATTGGCATAAGAACATCCGGATATTGCGAAGTTATCGGTGAGATTCGGACCTACAAGCCCCTGCCCGCCTTCAAGATGACAGACTTTACATTGCTTAATCCAGATCTCTTTGCCTGCGTCCAGACTGGGTTGATCTGCAAGGGCAATCGTGTCGGCAGCGATAAGTGCTGCAGACTGGCCGGATGCGGAAGACCCGGCAGCCGCCATCTCATTTTTCCACTCATCCTGCTGATAGGGAGCGGCTTCGATTACATCATATACAAAAATATATGCCACCGACCATACGATGGTAATGATGAACATCCACACCCACCATTTTGGCAGGTTGTTGTCTAATTCCCTGATGTTGTCATATTCGTGACCCGCCAGCAGCTTATCACCGGTCAGTTCATCCTTTTCGACGGTTTTATTCTGATTCATTTCCATAGAAAATATTTTTTAACTGTCTTGAATTTTATCTGATTCCTTTGAATTATCATCCAGCGGCATGCGACCGAAATCTTCTACATCCTTCTTTTTGAGAGAGATGGTGTGAAGAATCAGCATCATAAAGAACGCACCGAAAATGATCATGGAGATTAATCCATAGCTTTCGAAGCCCCCAATCGACTTGAATACATCCCGCAGCATTGTTCGGCTTATTTACCAGTTACGGATGCAGTTGGCATACCGGCTGCATGAACATCCTTGCCCAACCTTTGCAGATAGGCAATCATGGCAATGATCTCTTTTGTCGGTTCAACCTGGATGCCCTGGCTTTTCAGGTCATCGGCAATTCCTCTGGCCTGGGCCATCAGATCGTCGTTTGCAATTTTATCAAACCCTTCAGGATATGGAACTCCGAGCGTCTGCATCACGCGGATTTTTTTTGCGGTGGTTGAGAGATCGAGGTCGTCAGTGATCAGCCACTTGTATACCGGCATGATCGATTGTTCATTCAAACGTTGTGGGTTCTCCATGTGGTTGTAATGCCATGAATTCGGTCGGTACTGACGTCCGCCAACAACGCCCTCTCTGGAAAGATCAGGCCCATTGCGTTTGGAACCCCACTGAAATGGATGGTCATAGACATATTCGCCGGCTTTTGCATACTCGCCATAGCGCTCAGTTTCTGACCTGAACGGGCGAACTTGCTGCGAATGGCAGGTATAACAGCCTTCACGTACATAAATATCGCGTCCCTGAAGCTCCAGCGGGGTGTATGGCTTTACGCTTGCGATGGTCGGGATATTGGTTTTTACCAGGTATAATGGAACAATTTCAATGATTCCGCCAATTAAAACCGCAACAAGTGCAAATATGGTAAACTGAACCGGGCGGCGCTCGAGCCAGCGGTGGATACCTTCGCCTGAGCCACGTTTCCCTTCAGCTTTGGCCAGGGCAGGTGCAGAAGCAGCTTCATCAGGAAGGAATTTCCCGGCCTTGATCGTCAGAATCAGGTTGTATACGCCAAGCAGGATACCCACGATGTACATGGCACCGCCAATGGCACGGGCAACATACATGGGCATTAGCTGGGTAACCGTTTCGAGAAAGTTCGGATATTTCAGGAATCCGTCGGCGGTGAACTCTTTCCACATGGAAGCCTGTGTAATGGCGCCCCAATATAAAGGAACCGCATAGAAAATGATGCCTAAAGTTGCAATCCAGAAATGGAGGTTTGCAATTTTAACGGAAAATAATTTTGTTTGAAAAATTCTGGGAATCAGGTAATAAAGGACTGCAAACGTCAGAAATCCATTCCATCCTAAAGCTCCGATATGAGCGTGGCCGATGGTCCAGTCGGTAAAATGTGATATTGCATTCACTGTCTTTGTCGACATCAACGGCCCTTCAAAGGTCGACATGCCATAAGCAGTCACAGCAACCACCATGAACTTCAGCACTGGATCCTCGCGCACCCGGTCCCAGGCGCCGCGTAAAGTTAAAAGACCATTCACCATACCTCCCCAGGACGGGGCGATCAGCATGACGGAGAAAACAACCCCGAGTGACTGGGCCCAGTTGGGTAAAGCACTGTATAACAGGTGGTGAGGACCAGCCCAGATATAGAGAAAAATCAATGCCCAGAAATGGACAATGGAGAGTCTGTAGGAAAAAATCGGACGGTTGGCTGCTTTCGGAAGAAAATAGTACATCAGTCCGAGAAATGGCGTAGTCAGGAAAAATGCCACTGCATTATGTCCATACCACCACTGAACGAGTGCATCCTGTACCCCGGCATAGATGGGATAGCTTTTAAACAGGCTCACCGGAATTGCGAGGCTGTTGGTAACATGGAGCACGGCGATGGTGACAAATGTTGCAATGTAAAACCAGATTGCGACATAAATATGCTGTGTCCGGCGCTTGATGATCGTTCCGATCATGTTCCAGCCAAAAACGATCCAGATCACTGCCACAAGAATGTCGATGGGCCATTCCAATTCGGCATATTCCTTACCTGTCGTCATGCCGAAGGCAAAAGAAAGTGCTGCAAATACAATGATCAGCTGCCAGCCCCAGAAATTGATCTTGCTGAGCAGATCGTTGAACATTCTCGCTTTGCATAACCGTTGGAGCGAATAGTAGATCCCTGTGAACATCCCGTTCCCGACAAATGCGAAGATAACTGCATTCGTATGGATCGGGCGGATACGGCCAAACGTTGTGTAGGGGATGCCGAAAGTTAAAGATGGCCAGATAAATTGTAATGCCAGTAAAAGTCCGACAACCATGCCGATCACACCCCAGAAGAGTGTGGCATATGCAAAGTTTTTTACAATTTTGTTGTCATAGTAAAAAGTCTGATTTTCCATATATTAGTGGTTTGGTGATTGTTCATTGATCAGGCTGGCAGGTGTTGTTTCGGTTTGGGTCTTTTCGACAGGCAGGTCATCATCAAAGAGAATTCTGACAGAAGCACTGTAGGTATCATCATATTGTCCATTACGGACCGACCAGAAAAATGCTGCCAGAAAACCTCCGGCAAGAACTACACTGAAAGCTACAAGGACTAAGATTACACTCATATTATTTTACCTGGAAGCAAAATAAAGATTAAAGTATCTAATTTCCAAAATACAAGTGTGAAATTATACACAATTGAAGACATTTATATTCAGTCTAAATTCACAATTATGCGTCTAATTTACTAAAACGGGCTGATATCAAAACAGATACCGTAACAAACGCAACAATTGTTACGGAACTCAACGGCATCAGAATAGCAGAAACGACAGGGGAGAGATTTCCTGTGATGGCAAATGACAATCCAACAACATTGTATAAAAACGAGAGCCCCATGCTCAGGAATACGATTCGCATGCTGGTACGGCTGAAAGCAATGAACCGTGGCAGGTTTCTGAACTGACCCGACTCGAGAATGGCATCACACGCAGGGGAAAAATGGTAAATATCATCAGCAATTGATATCCCGCAATCACTTTCACGTAAAGCCCCGGCATCGTTCAACCCGTCGCCGATCATCAGAACCCGTTTTCCTGAAGTTTTCAGGTTCCGGATGTACTCGAGTTTGTCTTTGGGGGATTTGTTAAAATTCAGGTGGTTCCGCGACGGGAAAAATTCCAGCAGGTTTGGCAACTCTGCATCATTGTCGCCGGAGAGCAGATGGAGTTCGTAGCGTTTCGCCAATTCCGACAACACCTCCTTCATTCCTTCCCTGTACTGATTATTGATCGCTATAAATCCAAGAAGATTTCCATCACAGGATATGAATACATGGCTGCCGGCCGAAGTGATGGTTTTATTCGCTGTTACAAACTCCTCTGAACCGATTTTCAGATGGTGACCGTTAACGTGGCCTTCAATGCCGTTGGCCGGTATCTCCGCAAACCCGCTTGCAGGTAATGCTTCAAAACCCTGAAGCTGACGGTAGATTGCCACACTGGCCGGATGAGTCGAATGTCTCACAAGGGATGAGATCCAATGCAATTGCTCCCGGGATGATTCAAGCTTGGTAAAATCGGCACCCAGTCCATCGTTTCGGGTGATGGTTCCTGTTTTATCAAAAACAATCGTGTCAATTTTCGATAGGGCCTCGACCACGCCAGTACGTTTAAGATAGAAGTTGTTCCTTCCGAAAACCCGCATGGCGCCTCCCAGAGAAAAGGGGTAGGTCATGGCAAGGGCGCAGGGACAGGCCACAATCAGGATGGCTGTAACCACAAGAAATGTCATGGAGGGATTGTAATACCACCAGAATACTCCGGAAACAGTCGAAAGGACGAGGATCATCACGGTGAAATAACGACTGATCACATCCAGGATGGAGTCCCACCTGGTCAACTTTTCACCGCCGGTCATATCCTGATTCCATAGTTCGGTGAGATGACTTTGGGCAACTTCCTTCTCTACAATGAGTTCAATGGATGCTCCCACCTGCCGGCCACCGGCAAAGACCCGATCTCCTGATTTTTTTGCAACAGGAGAAGATTCCCCACTGACAAAACTGTAATCAATCGAGCCATCACCTTTTACAAGCAAAGCATCTGCCGGCACCAGTTCCTGGTTTCTTACCAGCATCCGCATCCCGGTTTTCAGGTTCCGGATGGGAATGATCGACTCCTCTCCCATATCGGAAATTAAGGTAACCGCCACAGGGAAATACGAACGGTAGTCTCGTTCAAAAGACAAGGCCTGGTAGGTTTTATCCTGGTACCACCGGCCGATCGAGAGGAAAAAAACCAGGCCGGCCAACGAATCCATAAATCCGGGGCCTGTTCCTGAAAGAATCTCATATACGCTCCTGAAAAAAAGGACGAGAATCCCGATTGCAATTGGAACATCGATGCTTACAAACTTCTTTTTCAGCCCTTTATAAGCAGATGTGATAAATACCGAGCCTGAATAGAAGGCCACCGGAATGCCGAACAGGATGTTGAGCAACCCGAAATTATGACGAAGCAGATTTTCCACTGCATCATTCACGCTCAGGTATGCCGGAAAACTGAACAGCATGATATTTCCGAAGCAGAAGCCTGCCACGCCAAGCCGGTAGTAAATTCCATAATTGATTTTCCGCTTTGCACCCTTTTGCAGTGAGTCAAGGGTAAGTTGAGGAATGTAATTGATGGCGACCAACAACTCAACCAACTGCCTTAATGTCAGCTCAGTATCATGAAATGTGACAATCACTTCCTTTTTAACAAAGTTAACGGATGAGTGCATCACTCCGGTATTCAGGCGTTGCAGGTTCTCCAGCAACCAGATGCATGAGCTGCAGTGAATGGCCGGGATGAACAGCTTGACTTTGCTTACCCCATCTTCAGAAAACTCGAGCAATTCGTGTCTGATCTCGTCATTGTCCAGATAGGCGTACCTGCTGCCAACTTCAGGGTTTCCGGCTTTCAGCCCGGGATGATCTTCATATTTGTAATAATCGCATGCATTGCTCTGACTCAAAATTTCAAACACAGTTTTGCAACCATTGCAGCAAAACAGCTTTTCGCTCAGATTAATGGGGACAGTGCCACAATCCTCCCCGCAGTGGTAGCAGGCATTGGTTTTATTTTTACTTTCCGGGCCGGCTTTTGAATTTAACATAGGGTTTTCATATAAGGGGTTTTAAACATATTAACCACAAAAAAAACCTCTTGAATTGATCTTACAAAATTAAACAAATCAGTATTCTTTTATCAGAATTGAATCCAAATAAACGATAATATTTTCGGTACCTTTGCCATCGTTAAATAATAAACAATCATGGTTGAACATGTCGATCTATCGCTTATTGACTGGTCAAGGGCTCAATTTGCGTTAACTGCCATCTATCACTGGATATTCGTGCCGCTCACTTTAGGATTGGCGTTCATTGTTGCCATCATGGAAACAATTTATGTCAAAACCGGGAACCCTGAGTGGAAACAGATCACCAAATTCTGGATGACCCTTTTCGGGATCAACTTTGCCATCGGTGTCGCCACCGGGATCATCCTGGAGTTTCAGTTCGGCACCAACTGGTCGAATTACTCCTGGTTTGTCGGTGACATCTTCGGTGCCCCTCTTGCCATTGAAGGAATCATGGCATTTTTCCTGGAGTCAACTTTTATCGCTGTCATGTTTTTCGGATGGGATAAGGTCAGCAAACGATTCCATCTTGCTGCTTCGTGGCTCACTGCCATCGGCGCCAACCTCTCGGCTTTATGGATTCTTGTGGCCAATGCCTGGATGCAGTTCCCGGTGGGGATGCACTTCAACCCCGACACGGCCCGCAACGAGATGGCTGATTTCTGGGCAGTCCTCTTTTCACCGGTCGCCATCAATAAATTTCTTCATACGGTCTCATCCGGCTATGTCACTGCTTCTGTATTTGTCGTCGGCATCAGTGCCTGGTACCTTCTTAAGAAACGACATATTTTACTGGCGAAACGCAGCATCCTGATAGCCAGTATATTCGGGCTTACCACTTCCCTGTTTCTCGCATTTACCGGAGATGGTTCTGCTTACCAGGTATCACAAAAACAACCCATGAAGCTGGCAGCCATGGAAGGATTGTACCAGGGAAAACAAGGGGCAGGCCTGGTTGCCTTCGGCATCCTGGATCCCTCCAAGCAACAGGGAGATGGAAAGGAGCCTTTCCTGTTTAAAATCGAGTTTCCCAAGCTCCTCTCATTCCTGGGATACCGCAATCCGGATGCCTTTGTGCCCGGCATAGACAACATTATAAACGGTGGCTATAAACCCGGATTTGACCATGTAAATCCGGCAGAGAAAGAGCTGACAATATCAGTGGAAGAGAAGATCCGCCGGGGAAAAGTTGCCGTTGCAGCCCTGGCATCATACCGGGAGGCAAAAGTTGCAAAAGATACAGCTGGGACCACCCTTGCATTGGATGTACTTAATGCAAACTTCCCCTGGTTCGGTTATGCGTATCTTAACTCCCCGCAAAGTGTCATCCCGAATGTTCCGCTTACCTTTTATAGTTTTCACCTCATGGTTTACCTGGGAATGTACTTTATCCTGCTGTTCGCCATAATTCTTTATCTTGTTAAGAATGATAAACTCGAAGCACAGCGCTGGCTTTTGTGGATCTCAGTATTCACAATTCCGTTGGTTTACCTGGCTTCGGAGGCTGGCTGGGTGGTGGCTGAAGTTGGCCGCCAGCCCTGGGTTATCCAGGATCTGATGCCAGTTCTGGCAGCCGTTTCAAAGATTGATGCTACTTCGGTCATCATCACTTTCTGGTTGTTTGCTGCAGTATTTACCGTGCTGCTCATTGCAGAAATGATGATCATGATCAAACAGATTAAGCTCGGACCAAAAGATGGAGGAAAAAAATGATGTTTGAAACCATGTCGATCGAAACACTGCAGACTTATTGGTGGATTATCATCTCCATCCTCGGAAGCCTCCTCGTATTCCTGATGTTTGTCCAGGGCGGACAAACGTTGATTTACACCATCGGGAAAACCGAACCTGAACGAAAAATGCTGGTGAACACACTCGGGCGGAAATGGGAATTCACCTTTACCACCCTGGTTACCTTCGGCGGTGCCTTTTTTGCAGCCTTTCCCCTCTTCTATTCCACCAGTTTCGGTGGGGCCTACTGGGTTTGGATGGCCATCCTCTTTCCGTTCATCATCCAGGCGGTGGCGTATGAATTCCGAAGTAAGCCGAACAATTTCCTGGGACATAAAACGTATGAATGGTTTCTGATCATCAACGGATTGCTGGGAACAGTGCTTATTGGCACTGCTGTGGCAACATTTTTCACCGGGTCAGCCTTCCTGGTTAATAAATCTGCCCTGACCAACCTTCTTGACCCGGCAATTTCACGCTGGCAGCATCCTGCACATGGTTTGGAAGCAGTCTTAAACTGGCGCAATGTGGCCCTCGGACTGGCCGTATTTTTCCTGGCCAGGGTGCTGGGCATCCTCTATTTCATGAATACCATTGATGACGAAAACATTACAATGCGTTCAAAAAAGCAATTGCTGATCAATGTAATTCCATTCCTGGTCTTCTTCCTGGCCTTCACCGCGGCCTTGTTAACCATGCCCGGATTTGCGGTCCGCGGGCAAACCGGGTTAATTTACGGAGAGTCCTTAAAGTACTTTCACAACCTCACCCAAATGCCAATTGTTCTGATGTTGTTTGCAGGCGGGGTTGTATTTGTTCTGCTGGGCGTGGCATTGCCCCTGCTTGACATTAACAAATATGCATCTTCGGGCATCTGGTATGCGGGTTCAGGAACCATCCTCACCGTTTTTGCACTGTTCTGTCTCGCAGGGTTCAATAATACAGCCTATTATCCATCAACGTATGATTTACAAAGTTCACTCACCATTCATAACAGTTCGTCAAGCCGTTACACCCTCACTGTCATGAGCTATGTTTCACTGGTGGTGCCCTTTGTTATCGCCTATATATGGTATGCCTGGAGAGCGATCAACAGTAAAAAGATCGATGCTGCTGAGATGGAGGAGGGCGGACACACTTATTAAATCGTTGCGATGATCTTCATCAGCTCTTCCTTTGTTTTGCCAAGTTTGGCCTGAAGCCTGCCCAGCATTTCATCTTTCCTGCCTTCTTTGAACATCAGGTCATTGTCGGTTAAGATGGCGAATTTCTGTTTGAGTTTGCCTTTTTGCTCGTTCCAAATAATATTTAAAAACAGATGCAATAACAGATACAAACATAAGCTATCTCCTTAATATTATAACCATTTCTTTCAGCCCTATGCCTAGCAAAAGGAGTAACAGTAACAGCGAACTGACCATTGAAACTCTTTCTCCAATGGCATATACCCGGGGTTCGAAACGAAACTCCAGTTTGTGATTCCCGGCAGGCAACACCATCGACCGCAACACATAATTGGCCCGGAAATGCGGAGTGAGCTGCCCGTCTACGTAGGCGTTCCAACCTTTGGGATACCAGATTTCTGAAAAAACAGCAAGCCCTGTGTTGCGGGAACGATAGTTACAGGTTAGCAGGTTTGGCGCATACGTCAGCAACCGGATCCGTATCACGTAAAACCTGTTGGTCGGCGGAAGTAGGCTCATATGGCACCACCAGTGAGGAGGCTGAGGTGAAATTATCGTTGTTCAGGTACCTTTTACTCACAGTAAACATATCTGCAAGAAATAAGAGTGCCAGCGCCGGAGCAAGGTATGCTATTTTGATCTTTCCTTTCATCACTCCCAGAAGGAGCAATGCAGTAAAAGTGATGAATATGAAGCTGTTCCGTGCATCACTCTGGAGAAGGTCTTTCCGGTCGGCCCTCACAGCAGTCATGAACCAGTCGGGAAACTGTCGGCCAAGCTCCGCATCACCCGGTGAGATAAAATCAAAAAACAAGCTCGGGAAGGCAGCGAAGAGAAGGCAAATCCCCCCGATGATGCCAAACGTTATCTGAAGTGCCCTTTCATTTCTCTTCTTATCAGTCTGATTCTCCAAAACCGCCTTCACTGCAAGCATCGCCATCAGTGGCATGGTGAACTCAGCAATGACCAGAATCATCGTAACCGCCCTGAACTTGTTGTACCCGGGGAAATAATCAAGAAACAAATCAGTGGCAATCATAAAATTATGCCCCCAGGCAAGAATGATGGAGAGCAACGTGGCCGCAAGTAGCCACCATTTCAGATAACCCCTGATCACAAAAAGTCCTAGGAAGAAAAGGAAACAAATGATCGCACCGACATATACCGGCCCGGAAGTGCTGGGCTGATTTCCCCAATAATAGAGGTATGGCACTGGCTGACTGATAAACTGGCGGATCGTTCCCTCCTCAACACCATTATTCTGCATGGCTTTGACCAGCTCCGAGCTTTCTTTAACCTTCATTCCTGATGCGCCACCATACATATTCGGGATCAGCAGGGTCATGGTTTCCCCAATGCCGTAACTCCAGTGGGTGGCATAATCACGGTCAATCCCTGCAGTCCGGTTCTGCTTGTCGGTTGTCAGTTCCGATTTTCCCCGAACCGTAAACTTTGTATATTCAAGGGTAGCCCATAGTGTTGTTATGTTCGTAAGCACGGCAAAGACGACTGCCACTGCCAGAATTCCGCAAGCTTTAAAAAAAGGGAATGCCTCTTTTTCCCTGATGGACTGAAACAGCCTGAAAGCCAGGTACAACAGGATGATCATTGCCAGGTAATAGGTGATCTGGGGATGATTGGCCTTTACTTCAAGCGAGAGAAAGATCGCAGTCAGGATGCCTCCGATGAGAAATTTTCTGCGCAGGGTGAGGATAACCCCTGCCATGACAGGCGCCATATAGGCAATGGCATGAGCCTGGGAGTTGTGCCCGACCTCAATGATGATGAAAAAGAAGGAGGAGAACCCAAATGCAATAGCCCCGGCTATGGAGAGCCAGGGATCAACTTTCATGGCCAGGAGCAGAATGAAGAATCCAATCAGGTATAGAAAAACAACGTTTGCCGGGTGGGGAAGCCCAAGGCTGAGGATTGTATCAATATACCCTGTCAGGTTGCCCGGATAACGGGTGGATACCTGGTAGGCAGGCATACCACCGTACATCGAGTTGGTCCATAGCGGCTCATGCCCGGTCTTATCCCTGAAATCTGAAATCTCTTTGGATACACCTTTGAAATTGACGATATCGTACTGGTAAATCTTTTTCCCCTCGAGAAGCGGGTAAAAGTAAACCAGCGTGATGCAAAGGAAAATAATGACTGCAACGCCATAAGGCAGCATTTTTTTCAACTCTGAGACTTTCATATACTTAACCTTTCCATCTTGAATTGCGCCAGGCTCCTTGCTGCTCATGGGTAAGAAATGTCCAGGCCACCACCCTGCTCGATTTATTTCCCTGGCCCATCGGGATCGTCTTCACCTCAACAGCCCGTTCTTTTTCCAATGCTTCATACACACTTTTCAGATGGGATTGTTTAGAAATAAGCGTGGAATACCAAAAACAGGATTCAGCGAAAAATTTGCTTTGCCGAACCATGTCCCGCACAAATTTCTCCTCGCCTCCCTTGCACCACAATTCACTGTTCTGGCCTCCGAAATTTAAAACGGGCTCAGTCACCTTTTGCGGATTGAGGTTATTCAGCTTCCTCAGTGTGCCT
This sequence comes from uncultured Draconibacterium sp., assembly GCA_964355945.1. GTDB lineage: Bacteria > Bacteroidota > Bacteroidia > Bacteroidales > FEN-979 > CAIVAT01. Next base: position 148,083 of record CAYHGE010000001.1, on the reverse strand, counting down.
GACTGTGCTTCAGCTTGAGAACCGTGAAACGGAGGATTACAAACAGACAAATCGAAGAGCTCTTCAGGTTGGATGATCCCGAAAAAAATATCATTGGGCTGAGGCTGTAAACGAACAACAACAGATTCTTTTAATTCAGTGTTCAGGTCAATAATTTTATTCGCAGATTCGATGGCAACCGGATCAATATCAGAACCGATAAACGACCAGCCATATTCTTTGTTCCCGATGATCGGATAAACGCAATTGGCACCTGTTCCTATATCCAGACACCTGATATTCACGCCTGTTGGTATTTTCCCAAAGTTTTTGCTGCCCAATAAATCAGCAAGATGATGGATATAATCGGCCCGACCCGGGATGGGCGGACATAAATACCCGGGTGGTATATCCCAGCTGCTGATGCCGTAGAAGTGATTAAGCAACGCTTTGTTCAGCATCTTCACCGCTTCAGGATCTGAAAAGGCAATTGATTCGTCTTTGTAAACATTCAGGGTAACGAACTGAGCCAATTCCGGGCAGGTTGCCACAAGTGCTTTAAAATCATACCGCTCACGATGCCTGTTCCGGGGATGCAACCTGGTTTTTTCTTTGGGGTGGTCTTTCTTCTTCGGGAGCATGGTGTTTTTTGAACAAAGGTAGGATTTTTAAATTTCAAAGCTCGATCTTGGCTGTTTCAAAAATGATCTTTTGATGCAAATCACCATTAAATATTGTTGTATAAAAAACTATCTTTGCAACATAAAGTCCTTATTCACCGCGAAGACGGCAAGACGCTAAAAAGCAACGGTTTTCTTATTTATTTGCGTCTTTGCGCCTTAGCGGTATAAAAAAAGCAACCATGATTGATCTAAGAACCTACATTTTTCTGGACTCCCTGCAATTACAGATGGCCTCTTACCTCTCAACCGTATCAAGAGGTTACCTCCCTGTTGCAGGACAGGCATGCTGTATCATAGAAATAGCGCCCGGAATAGAGATCAACACCCTCACCGACATTGCCCTGAAGGCAACCCGTGTAACACCGGGCATGCAAATCGTCGAAAGGGCTTATGGCATGCTGGAAGTCCATTCCGACAGCCAGGGCGAAACCCGTATGGCAGGCGAAGCGGTGTTGAAAGCCATCGACAAAATTGAATTTGACAGGATAAAACCACGGATCCTGACAAGTCAGCTGATTAAAAATGTGGAAGATCACCATGCCCAGCTGATCAACCGGACCCGGATGGGCATGATGCTGCTGAGAGGCGACACACTGTTTGTCCTCGAAGTTGAGCCCGCCGGATATGCCTATTATGCCGCCAATGAAGCAGAAAAAGCAGCCCATATCAACATCATCGATGTGATGGGATTTGGCAAGTTCGGCAGGGTCTATATTGGCGGTGAAGAAGCAGAAGTACTTGAATGTAAAACAATTGTGGAACAACGCCTGGCCGAAATATCCGGCAGGGAGGATTACAAATAAAACATAAACAACTAATCAATAAGGAGAAATAATCATGAATGATCAAACTTCAGAAGCATTGGGAATGATAGAAACCAGGGGCTTTTCCGCCATGGTGGAGGCATCGGATGCAATGGTAAAAGCTGCCAAAGTAGAATTGGTCGGTTACGAAAAAATTGGTGGTGGATACGTCACTGCAATCGTCCGCGGTGATGTTGCCTCAGTAAGAGCTGCAGTGGATGCCGGCGTTCAGGCTGCCCAGAAAGTCGGTGAACTTGTTTCATCCCACGTCATCCCAAGACCTCACCAGAATGTTGACAGCGCTTTACCATTGGGCAGAGGCACCACCAAAAAATAGCAAACCTCAAATCGTAAATCGTAAATCCCCCAATCGTAAATCAAAATGGTTCTGGCAAGAGTAGTGGGAACAGTCGTTTCCAGTCATAAGTCACAGAAAATAGAAGGGATAAAATTCCTCCTACTCGATAAAATCGACCCTGTGAGCATGAAAGGCAAAGGTGACTTTGTCGTTTCCATGGACAGTGTGGGTGCTGGACCGGGAGACATCGTATTCTATGTATCCGGCAGCAGTGCCAGGAATACCGATGTGACCGAAGGAAAGCCTTCTGATTCTGCCGTCATTGCCATTGTGGATCACATTGAAAAGGATGGCGCGTTTACGTATCAGAAAAACAGGTAACTGACCCATGATCCTAGCCAAAGTAGTCGGAACAGTCGTTTGCAGTTCAAGAAATGACAGCATGAACGGAGCCCGATATCTCCTGGTTGAGAAGTCAAATCAGCATGGTGAAAGAAAAGGAGACTACCTTGTTGCACTCGATGTTCTAGGTGCAGGTCATGATGAACTGGTGATGGTCACGGAAGGCAGCCCTTCCAGGGAAACACCGCTTACGACCAACAAGCCAGTTGATGCACTGATCGTGGGGATTGTCGACAAGATTGATGAAAATGAGCAGGTTACATACATGAAATAATGAGGGATCGGCGGAATTGATGGTTTTGGGGGTATTGGAGTATAGCAGCATTGCTATCGGGATCAAGGCACTGGATGAAATGGTAAAGATTGCTCCGGTCAGAATCATTGAAGCCAGGACGCTTTGCCCCGGCAAATACCTGATCGTCTTCAGCGGGGATGTTGCATCTGTGGAATACTCGTTTAATAAAGGTTTCGAAATCGGTAAAAATTTCATCATCGACAGTCTGTTTCTTCCCATGGCCCATCCGGACCTTGTTCCAGCCATCGGAAACGTTGTTGCCTGCGATCACTGGAACGCCATCGGAATCATTGAAACATTATCCGTGGTATCCAGCATTGAAGCCGCCGACCTCGCAGCAAAAGAGAGCAATATTAAACTAATAGAAATCAGGCTGGCCATCGGTTTTGGAGGTAAATCTTATGTTAAAATGCTCGGAACGCTGGATGCCATGGAGGCAGCCCTGGAAGCCGGAACAGCCAAAGCCCGGGAGAAAGATCTGCTTTGCATGTCAACACTGATCCCGCAGCCACACCCTGAAATAAAACCATATTTCCTACAGCAGGAGGGCAAGTAAATGGACAATCTTGAAAAAAACATACGCCAGCTGGTGCAGGACGTCATCCAGGACATGAACATCTTTCCGCAAAAAACGGCGGCTTCTTCAAAAAATGCAGGGGTGTTTTCTAACATCAATGAGGCGATTACAGCTGCCGGACTGGCTTTCAGGGAGTTCAGTAGATCAACCCTGGAAACCCGGAAAAACATCATCACGAGTATCCGTAAAACCGCGCTTGCCAACAACGAAAACATCTCCAGGATGGCCCATGAAGAGACCGGCCTTGGGCGATGGGAAGACAAGATCATTAAAAACAGCCTGGGAATTCATAAAACACCCGGAGTCGAAGATATTGTATCAGAATCCTATTCGGATGATGACGGATTAACTCTTGTAGAACGTGCGCCCTATGGCGTAATCGGTTCCATCACGCCCAGTACAAATCCGACGGTGACCATCATCAGCAACAGCATTGGCATGATCGCTGCCGGCAATTCGGTGGTGTTTAATCCGCATCCTTCTGCAAAGAAGGTCTCCGGATGGCTCATCACGTTGCTTAATCATGCAATCATGGAAGCCGGCGGACCGGCAAATTTGCTTACCTGCATCGATGAACCAACCATTGATTCTGCAAAAAGCCTGATGTCGCACCCGGATATTGCCATCCTGGTTGTCACAGGCGGCCCCGCCGTTGTGAAAGTTGCCATGAACAGCGGGAAAAAGGTCATTGCCGCAGGCCCGGGAAACCCGCCCTGCGTGGTGGATGAAACCGCCGACCTGGCCAAAGCCGGCAGGGATATTGTCAATGGTGCCGGTTTCGACAACAACATCATCTGCATTTGCGAGAAAGAGATCATCGTTGTTGAATCGGTTGCCGACCGGTTAAAAGCAGAGCTGGTTAAAAACGGTGCCTTCGAATTAAATCCTGAACAAATTAAAAAAATCACCGCACTGGTTATCTCTGATCCGGGTGGTCCGGGAAAAGAAGGGGCCGCTGAGAAGAAGTATATCGGCAAGAATGCAGATGCCATTGCCAGGGAAATCGGGCTTACAGTGCCGCCATCAACCCGGCTCCTGCTTTGTGAAGTGGGGAAGGAACATCCCCTCGTATGGACCGAACAGCTGATGCCGGTCATGCCCCTGGTGCGTGTGAAAGACGTGGATGCCGCCATTGATCTTGCTGTTGAATGTGAACATGGATTCCGGCACACCGCCATCATGCACTCCCTCAATATTGCCAAGCTCAGCAAAATGGCCAAAGCGATGAATTGCTCGATCTTTATCAAAAATGGCCCCAGCTATGCAGGGCTGGGCCAAGGCGGTGCCGGGTTTGCATCCTTCACCATTGCCAGCCCTACCGGTGAAGGCGTTACCAGGGCGAGAACTTTCTCCCGGGAACGCAGGTGTACGCTGGTTGACTATTTCAGGATAATTTGATCCCGGAAACAAATCGCTGAAAGTGATAAAACGACCTGATGAAAAATGAACCACGCCCGTCCCCTTCTCCTTCAGGAGAAGGGGTGCAGGGGATGAGGTTAATCAAAAAGAAACGATTGCTATGAAACTTGGAAGAGTCACCGGCAGAGTTGTAAGCACGAAGAAAGTCTTCGAGTTTGAAGGCATCAAACTGATGCTTGTGCAACCTGTTGATGAGCATCTCGTCCCGTATGGAGATCCGCTCGTTGCTTTCGACACAATCCAGTCGGGCATCGGCGAACTGATCTATTACGAAACAAGCAAAGAGGCCGGAAGGGTTCTTGAAACGCTGATGAATCCCTGTGATGCTGCAATCGTGGGGATCGTGGACAACATTCATCTGGAGGACAAAAAATGATATTGGCGAAAGTTACCGGGAATGTGGTTTCTACCATAAAAGCAGTCGGGTATGAATCCAGGAAGATTTTGGTTGTTCAACCCGTTAAACCCGATGGAAAAGCCATCGGCAGGTCATTTCTTGCGGTTGATACCATGCAGGCAGGTCCCGGAGATATCGTGCTGATCATGGAAGAAGGCGGTTCGGCACGTTTAATCCTTGGTGAACCGGATACATTCACAGTGAAAGCTGTTATAGCAGGAATCGTGGATAAAATCCAGTATGATTCCAATGTTTGAAATATTTTGAAAAGATTAGAGAAATACAGGCGAATGATTAAAAAAGTAGCCATCGGTGCTGATCACGGATCATATCTTGCAAAGGAGATGCTGATCAGATATCTCGAAAGTGCCGGGTATAAGATGGTCGATGTTGGCACCAATAATAGTACGGATAAAGTGGATTATCCTGATTTCGCACATGCCGTAGCCCAGAAAGTAGTGACCGGGGACTGTGAACGGGGAATCATGCTGGATGGCGCGGGTATCGGCTCTTCCATGGTGTGTAACAAGGTTCATGGCATCAGGGCAGCCTTATGCTGGAGCACGGCAACGATCGTCAACAGCCGCGAGCATAACAATGCGAATGTGCTGACGATGGGAACTGCCCAGCATCCGAAGGAAGAGCTGTGTGCAATGGCGAAATTGTGGCTTGAAACAAAATTTGAAGGCGGCAGGCACTGGCCGCGGATTAATAAAATGATGTCAATAGAAAGGGAAGGGAAATAACATGGATCAAAATGAATTGATTGACAAGATCACGAAAGAGGTCATGCAGCGGCTGAACCAGGAGATCGCGACCCGCAGCAATAAAACCGGGGACCCTGTTACCAGGTCCTCTCCTGCTCCGCGGATATCAGCTGCAGAACTTGCCGGATACATCGATCATACCCTGCTAAAACCGGAAGCAGTGGTTTTCCAGTTTGAACAGCTCTGCAACGAAGCGGTGAAATACAAATTCATGTCAGTATGCGTGAACTCCTCGTGGATTCCTTTTGTGGCAAAGAGACTCCGTGGAACGAGTGTTAAAGTCTGCTCCGTCATCGGGTTTCCCCTTGGCGAGATGGATACGCGCAGCAAAGCCTTTGAAGCACGCAATGCGGTGGCCAATGGTGCAACAGAACTTGACATGGTAATCAATGTGGGCGCCCTGAAATCCGGCAATGTAAAGTTAGTCGAAGAAGATATCCGGGCCATTAAAAGAGCATGCAGGAGCACCACCATTTTAAAAGTTATCCTCGAAACAGGGCTGCTGACCGATGAAGAAAAAATCATCGCCTGCGAAATTTCAAAGAAAGCCGGAGCTGATTTTGTCAAGACCAGTACCGGATTCTCAGGCACGGGTGCAACCATCCACGATGTCGCCCTGATGCGCAGGATCGTCGGCCCGGCCATGGGTGTCAAGGCCAGTGGCGGTATCAGGAATTTCGACCAGGCTGTGGCTTTGATCAATGCAGGAGCAAACCGGCTGGGCTGCGGCGCCAGTGTTGATGTCGTTACCGGAGCTGAATCAAAAGGGACTTACTGATTTCCTTCGTTTTTCTTAAATCAATTTGGTATTTCCCGGAAAATGTCTTTATTTTGCATAAATTAATTGTATTATTAAATATTCAATTTAATTATGCATCATGAAAAAAGATCTGACTCAAAACATCACCACCGAACAGTTAATCCTTGCAACCGCAGAGAAGTTATTCCTGGAAAAAGGTTATTCATTAACCTCAACCACTGAAATTGCAAAGATCGCCGGTTGCAACCAGGCACTGGTTCACTACTATTTCCGCACGAAGGACCGGCTTTTTGATGCTGTATTTGAAAAACACTCCACGATCTTTATATCTTCCCTTCTTCAACGAATGGAAGATCATCTTTCATTCGAAGAAAAAGTGCGAAAAAAAGTTGAGATACACTTTGATGTCATGATGGCAAACCCCGGACTGCCATTTCTTTTCTTCAATGAAATAAACACAAGCCCTTCCCGGCTCAATCAACTTAAAGTACAAATTGGAAATTCCGAAAATTCATTTATATCACAGATTGAAAGTGAATTAAACCTCGAAATAGAAAAGGGCGCCATCCGCCCCATGACCGCAACCGGACTTTTGCTCACGATCCTCTCCATGAATTTGGGATTGTTTATCGCCGGCCCTTTCCTGAAGACAATAACAACCATGCAGGATTCTGAATACCAAAACCTCATGGATCATCGGAAACGGGAAAACACAACGGTGATATTAAAAAGCCTTCGGCCCGAATAATTAACAAATTTAATAGTATTATTAAATACATAAATCAATTAACTCGAATCTTCTTTACCAGATTCAACCTTGCCGTTACTTCCGCCTATACACTTTTTTTGTACCTTTACAACCTAATCCAAACTCTCTGCTTAATGAAACGAACCTTACTCCTGCTTACGGTCATTCTACTATTTGTAATGTCTGGACAAACACAGACTCCCTCCAATTCGTCGGTGAATGACACCGCCAACTACCCCTACTGGATCGAAATGATGCAGAATCCTGATGCCAACTTTTTTCAGACGCAACGTGCATTTAACATGTACTGGAAAGACCGGGCAATTACCCGCAGCCATGGCTGGAAGGTCTTCAAGCGCTGGGAATACATGATGCAAAGCCGCATAAATCCTGATGGCAGCCGTCGCGCTCCCGATGAAACCTACAAAACTTACAGCGCCTACGCAAACAACACGCGCTCCACAAGCGGCTCGTGGGTAAACCTCGGTCCTTCGCAGATTCCGGCTCCCGGCCCTGCCGGATATGAAGGTTTGGGACGACTCAATGTGGTCGCCTTCCACCCTGCCGACCCAAACAAAATTTATGTTGGCGCTCCTGCAGGAGGTTTGTGGCAATCAACCGATGGTGGTGATACCTGGGCATCCCACACGGACACATTGCCTACCCTGGGTGTGTCGGCCATCGTGGTTGACTACACCAATCCCGACCATATTTTAATGGGTACAGGCGACCGCGATGCCGGAGATGCTCCCGGCCTCGGAGTATTCAAAAGCATAAATGGCGGATTGACATGGGCCTTGTCAACTACCGGTATGGGAAGCAAAACCGTTGGACGCATGATCCAGGATCCTGCCAATGCCCAGATTTTTCTTGCCGCCACCAGCGGCGGGGTCTATCGCTCTGTCGACGGCGGAACAACATGGACTTTAAGCCAATCGGGAAATTTCAAAGACATCCATTTCAAACCGGATGACTCTTATGTCGTTTATGCTGCATTAGGGGCCGATTTTTACCGCTCCTCAAACAATGGAATTACCTTCGTGAAAATTACTGCCGGACTAACCGGCGGTCAGCGTGGTGCAATCGCAGTCACGCCAGCCAGTCCGGCGTACGTTTACTTCCTGCAATCCGATGGCAGCAGCGGATTCAAAGGACTTTACCGTTCGAGCGATGCAGGGTTGACCTTTACCACCCGATCGACTTCACCCAACATCATGGACTGGTCGTGCGATGGCAGCGGCTCAGGTGGCCAGGGGTGGTATGATCTTTCAATCGCAGCAGATCCCATAAATGGTGAGATTATTTATACCGGTGGGGTGGATGTCTGGAAATCCACCAATGGCGGTTCTACGTGGACAATAAACTCTCACTGGTATGGTGGATGCAGCGTTCCTGCAGTGCATGCCGACTGCCATTTCCTGGGATTTTCGCCGGTTGACGGCAAACTATATGCCGGTAACGACGGAGGCTGCTGGGTTACGGCCAACGGCGGAACCACATGGACCGACCGGACGGTGGGAATGACCATTGGCCAGATCTATAAAATCGGTCAGTCAGCAACGGTTAAAAATAAGGTGATCAATGGTTTTCAGGACAACGGCACCTATACATATACTCCCAGCGGGTGGCTTGCTACCGGCGGTGGTGATGGCATGGAGTGTGCCATTGATTATGAAAATGCAGCCTATTCGTATCATACAATCTATTATGGCGACATCTTCCGGAAGAACAACAATGGTGGTGAAACCCAGATCGCAGGAAACGGGGTGCACGGAATCACGGAAAGTGGTGCATGGGTAACCCCGTTTTGCCTGAATAAAGCCGATCACAAGGGAATGTTCGTCGGGTACAAGAACATCTGGAGGTGTTCCAATGTGATTAATTATCCGATTATCTGGACGAAAATCTCTGAAAACCTGGCAGGCTCCAACGGCTCCGACATGGCTGTTGTCGAACACTCATCAGCAAATCCAAACGTGTTCTTCGCCGCCCGCTCCGACAACAAATTGTTTCGGAGCGATAACTGTCTTGCCACAAACCCTGCATGGTCCGACTTGTCGAATTCCCTCCCTGCTTCAGGAACCCCGAATGATATCGAAAGTCATCCGGCAGATGAAAACATTGTCTTTATCACCATGGGAACAGGAGTGTACAAATCAGTCAACAAAGGTGTTTCCTGGACCAACATCACCGGAAACCTGCCAGCCATCACCAAAAACACAATCACATGTTATCGCAATGCCCATGAAGGATTGTATGTTGGCACAGATGCGGGCGTTTACTACAGGGATGAAACCTCCTCCGGCTGGACTCCCTTCCGGACCGGATTGCCTGCCAATGGCCGCATAACCGAACTGGAAATCTATTACGACAATGACTCGGTATCGCAGGATGCCATCCGGGCCAGTACGTACGGAAGGGGATTGTGGAGCTCTGACATGTACCACACAAACCCGCAAGCAGACTTTACCACTGCCCTGACGGTTGTTCCTGTTGGTTGTGCTGTCGATTTCAGCGATCATTCCAATGGCGTACCAACCTCCTTCCAATGGGAATTCCAGGGAGGCAGTCCTTCAACATCATCGATGAAAAATCCATCCGGTATCGTTTACAACGCAGCGGGCACCTTTACCGTAAAACTTAAAGTGTGGAATGAATTCGGGTCAGATTCCATCACCAGGACAAACTTCATTACAGTAAGCAGCACACTCCTCCCGGTTGCAAACTTCACTGCCGACCAGTTTGTGCTTTGCGAGGATAACGTGGTTCATTTCATCGACAAATCCACGAATTGCCCGTCGGCATGGATCTGGGAATTTAATCCCAACACCATTACCTACCTCGAAGGAACCTCAAACACCAGCCAAAATCCGGTTGTTCAGTTTGATTCATCAGGACAGTATGATGTTCGCTTAACCATCGTGAACTCGGCAGGGAATAATACCCTTACACGACTGGATTATATTGTCAAAGACGGCTATTCAATACCATTTACCGAATCGTTTGAAACCGGGATCGACACAAAACACTGGCAAATCCTGAATCCCGACATGGGAGTTACATGGGATACCATCACAGTTGGAGGCACCTTGCCTGGCTCAAAAGCCATCTTCATGAATTTCTTCAGCTATTCCACACTCAACAAAAGGGATCAGCTGGTCAGCCCGTCGCTGAACCTGTCTGGTTACACCTCGGTGATGCTTAGCTTCAGGCATGCGTATGAACAACGCGTTCGAAAAGATTCCCTCATCATCAGAATTTCAGACAATTGCGGAAGTACCTGGCAACGTGTCTGGGGCATGGGGCCAGATGGAACTCCCGCAGTTTTTGTCACCCACCCGAGTACAGACAGCGCATTTTACCCGGAATCGGCGGAGGAATGGTGCGGAGGAAGTTACGGCACAGGATGTTACTCCATCGACCTTTCACCCTGGGCCGGGAACAAGAATGTCAAGCTGATGTTTGAATCGTATAACCGTTATGGCAATAACCTTTTCCTGAACGATATCCAGGTCAGCGGACCAGTTGGAACACCTGGCAACATTCAAAAACAACCGATCGTAAACATCTATCCGAACCCGTCACAGGGATTGTTTAACGTTACAATTTCCAATTGTCCCGGGAAAGTCAATTTGGCTGTGATGAATCTTCAGGGGCAGGTTGTATATACTGACGTTTTGAATTCAAAAACTGGAACAAACTTAAATCAGCTCGACCTTTCGGGATTTGCAAAAGGAATATATTTCATCCGGATAACAGGGGAGCATGAAACCTGGATGGAGAAGGTGGTGTTACGATAAACGACCCTATAAGACCTTCCAGGTTTCGAAAACCTGGAAGGTCTGACTAAATGAACGGACTGATGCATATAATTAGAAAAATATCTGCGACGCTGGTCATTATCCTGATCGGGTTTACTTCCTGGTCACAGGGCTGGCGAACCGGTGAGATGGAGGTCAACGTGATGATCGGCAACATCGCTGATGCGCAAAAAGTTCGCAGTTTAGGCCTGGAATTCGAACCTGCAGCAACCGATGGAAGCATTGTAAGGATGTACCTGGTTCCTGAACAACTTAAGGTGTTGACAAACAGCAATCTTCGGTATCAGATCACCATCCCCGACCTGAATAAGCACTTTGAACATTATTGGGACAACACAAACGTTCCACCTGGTTATTATACTTATGATCAGATCATTGCAATTGTTGACAGCCTTGCAGCCAATTTTCCGTCAATCTGTAAAAAGGTAGGCTGGGGGACTTCTGTCGGGGGTCGCCAGCTGGCGGCTTTGAAAATCAGCGACAACGTCAACATCGACGAACCGGAACCTGAAATCATGTTCGACGGGGGAATTCATGGGGATGAGGTTGGCGGATCGCAGAATGTGATCATGTTTGCCCGCGATTTATGCCTTGGTTTCGGATCCAATCCGACAATCACCAACCTTGTGAATAACAGGGAGATATGGCTCTATCCAATGGTAAATCCCGACGGTCGGGTCTCCATGTCACGGTACAACCTCAACGGGGTCGATTGCAACCGCGATAATGGATATATGTGGAATGCAGAAGGAAACAGCTGGGGTGCATTTTCACAAATTGAAACAAAGGCCTTGCGCAATGGCATCCTGGATAACCAGTTTGTCGTTTATACAAACTACCACAGCGGAACTGAGATACTGTCATACCCATGGAGCTATCGCGCTGATCCTACGAGGGATAATGAACATATCAACCAGCTTGCTGCTGTATATTCCAATGCGTCGGGTTATTCAAGCCTGCAGTATGGGCAGGGTTACAACATCATGTATGCCATCAATGGCAGCACCAAGGATTTCCAGTATGGCAGCCTTGGCAATATCGGATGGTCCATGGAGATCTCGCTTGACAAGCAACCACCTGCATCTCAGATCGGCTACTACTACAATGCAAACAAGCCGGCCATGCTCGAGATCATTAACCAGTGTGCATGGGGCGTTTCAGGAATGATCACCGATTCTGTGACCGGAGAGCCGGTTCGTGCCTCAATATGGGTGAACAACTATTTCCCGGTTTACACGGATCCTCTTGTTGGCGATTACCATAAATACCTGGTTCCCGGTACCTATACCCTGAAAGTTGTTGCAAATGGCTACCAGCCGAAGACCATCATGAATGTGGTGGTTGCATCACAGGGGACAACAGTGAATGATATCCAGCTGAAACCGGCAGCCAACCATTACGCGTACAAAGTCATGAGCTGCCAGATCCCGGGCAATAATTTCGGTGATGAAGGTTATACCCCCGGTGCAATCGGTGTCCCCGATGGTGTTCCCTATTCTCTGGGGAAAAACGGGTGGATTGTAATCGACATGGGAGATACCATTTACAATGGTCCGGGGGCCGATTTTAAAGTCATCCAGGCTGGTGCCACAAACAAGGGTTACACCGTTTCGGGTGGAAACAACATCGACGGACCATTCACCACGATCGGCGCGGGAAATGGGACCACCAGTTTCGAACTGGGTGCAACTCCAATGAGCAAGGTGCGCTACCTGTATATCAAAGACAGCGGCAGTGGCGCATCTTATGGTGTTGGCATGGGCTTCAACCTTGATGCTGTTGAGATGCTCACTCCGCCCCTGATCGTTAACTTCAATGCAAGTAATACAGTTCCCTGCCAGGGAACAACAGTTAACTTCACGGATATCTCCTCCGGGAATCCTACCCAATGGAACTGGTCATTCCCCGGAGGAACACCCACTTCATCAAATCTGCAAAACCCGGCGAACATCCGCTACGATTCACCCGGGATCTACAATGCTACCCTTTCTGCATCAAACGGATATGCATCCGGTTCCAAAATAAAGACAGGATATATCAATGTTGCATCAGTTCCTTTAGTCAGTCTTGGCAGCGACACAACCCTCTGCCCCTGGAATTCGATCTTACTCGATGCAGGGAACCCCGGGATGAACTACCTGTGGTCAACAGGCGCCACTTCACAAACGATCCTTGTTGATTCAACGGGCATCGGATATGGGACACGCAATTTCAGTGTGAATGTTACCAACTTATCCGGATGTCCGACGGCAGACAGTATTCAAATCACCTTTGAAACATGCACCGGTATGCAGGAAACCCAAAACCAGCCCGGAGTTGTCATTTACCCGAATCCGGCAACAAATCAGCTGTTTATTGAAATCGATGGGTTTCAGCATGGCAGCTGGCAACTGATTTCCATGGAGGGGGTTATCCTTAAAAAATCAGAAGTAACCCAGGAACATGACCGTTCTTTGGTCGATGTGCGTGAAATCCCCGGTGGGGTTTATTTTTTGAAGATTGAAAAAGAAGGTCAATTTCTTGTTAAAAAAATCATCATCATTGCCAGGCACTAAATACAGGGCACAACAATATATGATCAATCAATACATTACCAACTCCGTTGAAATGCCCGACCCACCTTTCTTGTGCCATCGGCACAATATATGGGTAGAATTTGTGTACAGGGATGAATTATTTCGTCCCGTACGGGACGAAATACCAGTCCTGCAATTCGTTGCTACCCATATAAGGTCCCTACAGGACCAGTTTTCAAGAAATTCGATTAGGACGGCCAATTCCTTTAGTTCCAATTATCGGCCTGCATCCTGAATAACATGATAGATAATTTTCCAACTGGTATCATTGCCTATAATCAAATAACCCCTTTAAAATATATAACTTAACAGAACAAAATCGGTTTATGCAGTTGTTTTACAATCCCCGGATAGAAGGTAATTCGTGTGTTCTGAGCGAGGAGGAGTCATGGCATTGCATGAAAGTCCTCCGCCTCACCGAAGGAGATCCGATCGACCTCACCGATGGCCTTGGCAATTTCTACCATGGAAAACTAACAAAGATCCATCACAAGGGCTGCCTGGTTGAAATAGCAACAACCCGGTTTGTTCCGGCAAATTTGTGGCACCTGCATGTTGCCATCGCCCCTACCAAGAACATCGACCGTTTTGAATGGTTCCTCGAAAAAGCCACAGAGATCGGAATTGATGAGATAACTCCCCTGTTTTGCGAACACTCCGAGCGAACGGTCATCAAACCGGAACGTCTGGAGAAAGTTCTTGTATCTGCTATGAAACAGTCGCTCAAGTCGAGGCTGCCCAAATTGAACGAGCCGGTAAAGCTGAAGAGCTTCATTAATGGAGATTTCCCCTTACAAAAATTCATCTGCTATTGCGAAACCGGCAATGAATCTGAACTCCGGAAAATTTATGTGGCTGGTTCCAGTGCCTTGCTCCTGATTGGTCCGGAAGGTGATTTTTCAAAAAACGAGGTGGAGATGGCGGTAAAGTCGGGGTTTATTCCTGTCAGCCTGGGCACAAGCCGGTTGCGGACTGAAACTGCCGGTATCGTCGCATGTCATACGATCAACCTGCTGAACCGCTAAATCCGAATACTGCTGCAAAAAAAAAGCCGGCCCAACGGGTCGGCTTTTTCTTGAAGCAGTAAAGTCTTATTTAACTTTTTTGCTGAGTGCAGCGCCTGCCTTGAATTTTACAACTTTTTTAGCGGCGATCTTGATCTCTTTACCGTTCTGTGGGTTGCGTCCCTTGCGGGCAGCTCTCTTGGAAACGGAGAATGATCCGAAATCAACTAAAGCAACTCTTTCACCTTTGCTGAGTGACTTTTTTGTATTTTCAATAAAAGCTTCCAGAGCACGCTTTGCGTCAACTTTAGACAGTTTTGCATCAATAGCAATTGCTTCGATTAATTGAGCCTTGTTCATTTTTCGTAAGTTTTAATTAATAAGTAATTAATAATCCGGGCAAAGATAACGCATCTGAAAAAAAAGTCAAGTGGTTTCACCCTCAAAGTGGCGTAATTGTTGATAAAATCGAAGATTTGTTAATATCTCCGTCGTCAAAAGGGTTAAATAGCACGGGTTTCAGGCAATATTCGCCCGAATCCCCGCAGGAAATCCCCGCTGGTCATGGCTTTTCGTCCCGACAATTGAACCTCCTCCAGGAAAATAAATCCGTTTTTGGCGGATACTTTGAGATAAGATTTTCCATCCGTGACAAAATCACCAAGATGCCCATGGGGCTCATTTTGCTCCGGAACAACCCGAAAAACTTTTAACTGTTGTGTGCTGCCATCCTTCTGTGCCAATTCTGTATAGGCTCCCGGATATGGACTGAGCCCACGGACAAAATTATGAATCGTCAAAACATCCTGGTTCCAGTCGATGCGGCAATCGTCTTTGAATATTTTCGGTGCAGGTTTTAAGTTTGCGGGATCGCCGGTCAGGGCCTCCTGACTGATTTCATCAACTTTTCCCGACACAATCCGTTCGACAGTTGCCAGTACCAGTGCCACGCCTGCATTCATCAACCGGTCATGAAGCTCTCCGGCAGTTTCATCAGACCCGATCGCTAACTTTTCAGAAAGGATGATTTTACCTGTGTCGATCTGTTCATTCAGGAAAAAGGTGGTTACTCCGGTCTCTCTCTCCCCGTTGATCACCGCCCAATTAATGGGTGCTGCTCCACGGTATTGTGGCAGAAGGGATGCATGTAGGTTGAAGGTTCCCAGGGGTGGCAAGGCCCAAACCAGCTTTGGCATCATCCGGAAGGCAATCACGATTTGCAGATCTGGTTTGTAAGATCTGAGAAGTTCGGTAAAACCAGGGTCTTTCATGTTTAATGGCTGCAAAACAGGAATTCCGTGAAGCACAGCGAAATCTTTGACTGCGGAGGTTTTCTCTTTTAATCCCCTGCCTGCCTGTTTGTCAGGTGAGGTAACCACCGCCACAACGGAATACCCTGAATCGATGAGCTTTGCAAGTGATGCAACTGCAAAGTCTGGGGTGCCAAAAAATATGATGCGGGGGGATTCAGGCATAAAAACAATGAATATCGAATATTGAATAACGAATATTGAATAACGAACGCAAAAAAAAAGAATTACGACCTTTGCAGAGGTACTGCAAATCGTAATTCTTTATTCAATATTCAATATTCAATATTCGAATTTACTTTTTCACAAGTCCTTCAGCGTAGGCAATGTATTTATCAATTTCCCTGCCTTCGTAGGAACGTGGGAACTCATCTTTGATCCGTTTGTAGATGCCGAGCGCTTTTTCAAAATTTCCAAGTTCTTCAGATGCCATCGCTGCTTTCATAAGGAAGAGCGGAGTGGTGAACTCATTTTTCCTCATCTCTGCAGCATCCATATAAAGATCGACTGCTTTCTCAACCTGCTTCAATTCCATGTTTGCATCGCCCATGGCGCCTTTGGCCATCGGGCCAACCATCTGATCCTTTGCACTGAATTTGTCTAACTGCTCTAACGCCAAATCAAACTGGCCGAGTTTCAGGTAGCAGATACCGGCATAATAGTGTGACAAATTTGCCGACTTGGTCATTCCAAATTCATCAATAATTGCAAGAAAACCCAGGTACTGACCATCACCGTTCAGCGCTTTCTTCAGGGAATCCTGTTCAAAATATTTTTCTGCCATGAACATCTGGCTCTGGGCATCCTTCTCTTTCGGGCCAAGGTAGAACCGGTTGAACCCGAAAAATCCAAGTACAACCACAATACACACACCAACCACGATCAGGATGATCTGCTGATATTTCTCAATGAACTGCTCTGTTTTGCTGAATGCTTCTTCAACCGCAACGATACGTTCTTCTGTCTTGTCAATCTTTTTATCCTGCTTACTTGCCATGTTTACATAAATTTGGAGGTGCAAAATTACATTTTTTCCTGAACTACAGGCATGTTCACCCATTTTTTTTTACTTTTGCGCCGTTCTAACGTTCCGGAGCATGAACCCCGCTGATGATCTCGACCCCATTGCTGCCAAAGAGCTGATTGACTATCTTCAGCAATTCGCCACCGAAGAACGCGTTAAAAAATTTCGCGAAACAATTCAGTATCGTACCCGCCACATCACCATTGCGCTCGAAGACATTTACCAGTCCCACAATGCCAGCGCCGTTTTACGCACTTGCGATTGTTTTGGGATTCAAAATGTTCACATCATTGAGAACCGCAATAAATATGAAGTGAACCCGGATGTGGCACTCGGTGCCTCCAAATGGCTTGACCTAGTCAGATACAATCAACCTATAGATAATACGGTTGCCTGTCTCACCAGACTGAAAAATGACGGCTACCGGATTGTTGCCACTACGCCGCATGTGAATGGCCATACTCCTGAGACATTGCCACTGGAGACAAAAACAGCACTTATTTTTGGTACAGAAATGGCAGGACTGACCCCGGTTGCCCTTGACATGGCCGATGATTTCATCAGGATTCCCATGGTGGGATTTACGGAAAGCCTTAACATCAGTGTTTCGGCTGCTATTTTCATCCAGAATTTAACCAACAGGATCCGGCTTACAAACATTGCCTGGCAGCTCCCTGAGATTGAAAAAGATAAAATTCTGCTTAACTGGCTAAAACAGTCAATCAACAAGTCGGATATGATCATTAAGTCGTTTCTTCGGCATTCGTAAATCGTAAATCGTAAATCGTAAAACTTTTTTCTTACCTTTGCCAATTGTGAGAAATTATTAATTCATTATATTATGGGAAAAGGAGATAAAAAAACAAAACGTGGCAAAATTATCATTGGATCGTCTGGTGTGAGCCGCTCACGTAAAAAAAAGAAAAACGTTGCACCTGTTGCCGCTAAAGCCGAACCGAAAGAAAAAAAGGTTGTTGAAGAATTAGTACCGGCTGCCCAGGCTGCAAAGAAATCAGCAAAAAAAGCTGAGGAACATGCCGAAAGCGCTGACGAAAAGACCAAAACCACCAAAGCAAAGAAAAAAGCCGAAGATGGTGAAGCAGAAACAACTCCTGAAGAACCTGCTCAGGAATAATATTGTTTATCAAGTCTATTGATTGAATACGTCCGGACAAGCCCTGCTTCTCCGGACGATTTTATTTTACCATGAGCATCCTGTCAATCTGTTTTCCACAACTTACCCCACTGCAGGCTGATCAGTTTGCCCTGATGGAAAGCCTTTACCGTGAATGGAACTCCATGATCAACGTGGTTTCGCGAAAGGACATCGATCAGCTGACGGTTCATCATATTCTTCATTCGCTTGCCATTGCCAGGGTCATTGACTTCAAACCCGGCACCCGTATCCTCGATGCAGGCACGGGAGGCGGCTTTCCCGGAATACCACTGGCCACCATGTTCCCCGCATCACACTTCACCCTGGTCGATTCCATCGGCAAAAAAATAAAGGTGGTCGATGCCATTGCAAAAGAACTACAGCTTGATAACGTCACTACCGTGAACGCCCGGTTCGAAGATATCAGGGGCTCCTTTGACTTCATCACAGGGCGTGCCGTATCCAAACTCTCAACCTTCTGCACGACCCTCCAACCCCGCGTTTCAACGCGGGGTGCCTCAGCCAGAGCCCTTAACTCACTCCCCAACGGCATCCTCTACCTCACCGGAGGTGAAGTTGAACAGGACATATCCGTGATCAGGGCACAGTCAACAATATGGAATCTTGCTGACTTTTTTGATGAGGATTATTTTTCAACCAAAAAGCTGGTCCATCTTCATAACTTTTTATAAGCTTTCAACCTCACAATCAATCAGTTCTGCTTTCGGGCTCCATAATAGGCAAATAGTCCTTGTGCATGTCGCCATATTTTCTTTATTTAGCCTGCTTATTCTCCATTTTAATCTAACCCTTAAAATCAGTATTTATGGCTGAACAGAAGAAGTTCATTCCTTTCGTCTCTGCAGAGACAAACATGAAGGAATTCACCGTTCGGGCGTTGATCATTGGGCTGTTTTTCGCCGTCATTCTCGGCGCTGCCAATGCTTACCTCGGACTCAAAGCAGGCATGACCATTGCCGCAACATACCCGGCAGCCGTTCTTGGAATGGCTATTCTGCGGATGATGAAAGGTACCATCCTTGAAGAGAATTTTACCCGTACTGTTGGCTCCATCGGCGAATCAGTTGCCGCAGGCGCCATTTTCACCCTCCCGGCATTTTTCGTTTCGGGTATCTGGTCTGAATTTTTCACCATGGGCCATTATATTACCTCTTCCTTAATCCTGATTGCAGGGGGTATTCTCGGGATCATGTTTGTAGCCCTGCTGCGTCGCGTGATGGTCGAAGATGCGGAACTTCCTTTCCCGGAATCAACTGCTGCTGCTGAAATTCACAAAGCAGGCCAGGGTGGTTCAGGCGGATCCAAATTTCTATTCTGGTCGATGGGCCTTGGAGGGTTGATCAAGATCCTTGGAGAGTTACAATTATTTCAATACCTATGGGAAAAATTTGTTGTATTTGGCAAACAAACCATTACAGGAACTGTTTTCACCGGCCAGGGTGGGATGCTGCTTAGCTCTCCCGGTGTCAGCCCTGCATACATGGGCGTTGGTTACATCATCGGCCCAAAGTTGGGCGCACTCAACTTCAGCGGCGGTATCCTTGCATGGGGCCTCATGGCTCCCATGATCATGTACTTCCTGATTCCCGGTATCAACCTCCAGGAATGGGCGGCTTTTCTCATGGCAAAAGACCCGACCATGTCACTTGACACTGCCATGGCCAAAGTCAGCGACCCCTCCTATGAAATCACACAGATATGGAAATTCATCATCCGCCCGATCGCCATCGGCGGGATGCTCGTGAGTGCAGCCTTCACACTATTTAAAATGAGAAAAAGCCTTACCACCGGGATTGCCCGTTCGGTGAAGGATGTTAAAAAAGCTGCCACAGGCATTGAACATAATGTACCCAGAAATGAAAAAGACATCAGCTTTGGCGGGATCATGGTCGGCATCGC
>CAYHGE010000001.1:26873-128044 GCA_964355945.1 uncultured Draconibacterium sp. | reverse complement strand
GCTGCAGGTAAAAACCTTGGATATCAGGGTGGATTCGGCAGCAAAAACCTTTCGGCTCCCCAGGCCAGCCTGATGGCCATCCTGTCGCGCGGTATCGTCCAGGGTCAGATGGCCTGGCCGCTGATCATCGCAGGGATGCTTATGGGTGTGGCATTTATCCTCATGCAGGTGAAGAGCCCGATGCTTGTCAGCGTAGGTATGTACCTGCCCATCGAAACCACCTTTGCCATCTTTGTTGGCGGCCTCATCAAAGGAGCTGTTGAAATGTACTCTGAGAAAAGGAAACACAATGATGCGCAGAAGATCCGGGTTGAAAACACCGGGGTGCTGCTGGCATCCGGGATGATTGCCGGGGAGGCCCTCATGGGACTGCTCATCGCCATCTTTGCGGTGTTCGATATCTTCCTCTATAACTATTTCAGCTTCTTTAAAACACCGACATTCTATATCAGCTTCATCGTTCTGGCCATCATCGCCTATGTTTTGATCCAGATTCCGTTGAAAAATGCAGGAAAACCGGATGAACCGGCTCCGCCTGCTTCGGGGATGTAACTAAGACAAATAATTTTTCAGAGAGCTGTTTCCATTTCCCGGGGCAGCTCTCTTTTATACACCTCAATACCTGAAAAACACCTCAACCCCTGTGAGGTAATTATGGCTTGTCAAACCCTAACCATCCATGAACTTCTTCCAACGCCGCCGCATTTTTAAAAAGATCAACTTCCTCGACCTCACGCCGGTACAGTCCATCGGGCATGAGATGCGCGACGACGGTGGGATCAACCTGCTGATGCCACGCTTTAAAAACAAGATCAATGCAGCACTTTTTCAGCCAAATTCAAAGGAGAAGTTCATCTTCATTAAACTTGATCGCTTTGGAGGCCACACCTGGCTGCTGATTGACGGAAAGTCAAATGTTTCTGAAATTTGCACAAAACTGAACGAACAATTTCCCGAGGAACTTCAACCTGCAGAAGAAACCGAGACGAGGGTCACCAATTTTCTCTCGATGCTCTACGATCAGCGGTATATCTCTTTCCTTGAAATTCAGGATAAAAAGGAGCAACATGCCCAATAAATTGCTAATTTTGACGTTATAAATGACACGAAAATAACAAACCTACATATTTAAAGAAATCATACCATGAGCAAAGACATCCTCCAACTCGACCCAAAAGCACTGTGGAAAAACTTTTACAGCCTTACCCAGATCCCCCGGCCTTCCAAACAGGAAGATCAGATCAGGGAATTTATTTACAATTTCGGCAAGAACCTTGGACTGGAAACCATCCAGGACGAGGTTGGCAACGTGATCATCAGAAAACCGGCTACCCTGGGAATGGAAAACCGCAAAGGCGTTGTCCTGCAAGGCCATCTCGACATGGTTCCCCAGAAAAACAGCGACAAAGTGCATGATTTTGGCAAAGACCCCATCGAAACCATCGTTGACGGCGAATGGGTGCGAGCCAACGGAACCACACTGGGCGCCGACAATGGCATGGGTGTGGCCGCGGCCATGGCTGTGCTTGAATCAAAAGATATGCAGCACGGACCTATAGAAGCCTTGTTCACCTCTGATGAGGAGACCGGGATGACCGGCGCAACCGGTTTAAAACCCGGGGTTCTGAAAGGTGATATCCTGGTGAATATGGACTCTGAAGATGAAGGCGAACTCTATATTGGCTGTGCCGGAGGTACCAATGGCAATATTACTTTTGTTTATGAAGAACAACCATTAACCGGAAATTTTGCCGGATATAAAATCAATGTCACCGGGTTAAAAGGTGGTCACAGTGGCGTTGATATCCATCTCGGCCGGGGTAATGCAAATAAAATTACGAACCGGATCCTCTATCACGGGTTCAAAAAGCATGGTCTGCAGGTTGCTGCCATCGATGGAGGCAGTCTGCGCAATGCCATCCCCCGCGAATCTTTTTCGCATGTTGCCATTCCGGTTGACCAGGTGAAAGGTTTCCTTGAATGTCTGGCCGACCTCACCGGGAAAATCAAGAATGAATTGTCAGCTGTTGAGCCTACCTTGAAAATCGAAGCTGTTGCAGCTGATGTTCCAAAGACAGTTATCGACCCTGCCGTTCTGCTGAATTGCATGAATGCCATTTATGCCTGTCCGAATGGGGTGATGCGCATGAGCAATGAGATGATCGGACTGGTGGAAACATCGAACAACCTGGCCATTGTAAAAGCGGAAAAAGGCACCATTAAAATCTCCAACCTGCTTCGCAGTTCTGTTGACTCTGCTAAAGAGGAACTTCAGCAGATGATGCAGAGCATCTTCGACCTGGCAGGTGGCACTTCAGTCTTCGACGGAAGCTACCCGGGTTGGAAACCAAATCCGGCCTCCCCTATCCTGAAAACCATGCAAGAGGTGTATAACCAAAAATACGGCAACATCCCTGAAATCAAAGCCATTCACGCGGGTCTTGAATGTGGAATCTTAGGTGGCGCCTATCCCAACTGGGATATGATCTCGTTTGGTCCGACCATCCGCTTCCCGCACTCCCCGGATGAAAAGGTAAACATTGCAACCGTGGTTAAATTCTGGGATTTTCTGGTGGAAACACTTAAAAATATTCCTGTAAAATAATTTTGGTTATAAACATTTAATTCTTACTTTTGCAGTCCCAAAAATTAATGCGAGATGACAAAGAGAACATATCAGCCCTCAAACAGGAAGAGAAAAAACAAACACGGTTTTCGCGAACGCATGGCTACCGCCAATGGACGTAAAGTACTGGCAGCCAGAAGGGCTAAAGGAAGAAAAAAACTGACTGTTTCCGACGAAAAATTGGATAAAGAATAATAATTCTTTCCTTGATTGACAGGATCAATCCGAATTTTACGCAATTTTGTAAAAAAAAGAAGATAACTTATGTTTATCTTCTTTTTTTATTTTCATAACTCCCCTGATATCATAAACAACAGACATGAAAAATTTTGATCTTAAGAAGCTGTGGCCTTACCTGGCGGCGATTGTAATCTTCCTGGTTGTGACATTTGCCTACTTTACCCCGTTGCTTGAAGGCAAAAAGATCCTTCAGAGCGACATCGTCAATTTCAGGGGAATGTCGAAGGAAATAGTTGATTTCAGGGCAAAAACCGGACAGGAACCACTCTGGACCAATTCGATGTTTGGCGGTATGCCGGCTTACCAGATTTCCGCCATCTACACATCGAACCTTATCGGTCATCTCGACAAAGTCATGACACTTGGGTTACCTCATCCGGCCAGCCTGGTATTCCTCTATTTCCTGGGTTTCTTTATCCTGCTGCTGGTCATGGGTGTTGATCCATGGCTCTCTATTGCAGGCGCAACTGCGTTTGCCTTTTCCTCATACTTTTTCATCATCATTGATGCAGGGCATAACTCAAAAGCCCATGCCATTGCGTACATGGCTCCGGTGATGGCAGGGATCATCCTGACGATGAAACGTAAGTACCTCTGGGGCGGACTCATGACCGCGGTTTTCCTCTCCCTGGAAGTTAAAGCGAACCATCCCCAGATCACCTATTATCTGGCCATGATTGCCGTACTTTATGGTCTGGCTCAATTGATTCAAAATATCCGGATAAAAGAAATTACACCTTTTTTAAAAGCGGTAGGTGTGCTTCTGATCGCACTTGTTTTCGCCGTTCTCACCAACATCACAAGCCTTTGGGCTACATGGGAATATGGAAAATACACCATCCGCGGGAAATCTGAACTCTCTTCTGAAAAGGCGAACAGAACCACCGGTCTTGATAAAAATTACATCACCCAGTGGAGTTATGGCGTTGGCGAAACAATGACCCTGCTCATTCCTGATTTTTATGGCGGCTCATCCAATGTTAAGATCGGCGCAAACTCGAAGATTGAAGAGGCAATGAGAGCGAATGGGGTCCCGGACGAAAGTATCAGCCAGTATACCAGTCAGCCGTCACCCTTCCTCTACTGGGGAGCACAGCCCTTTACTTCAGGACCGGTTTATGTGGGGGCAATCATGATCTTCCTCTTCCTCCTCGGACTCATCATCGTGAAGGGACCACTTAAATGGTGGCTGCTCGCTGCCACCATCCTGTCGATCCTGTTATCATGGGGGCATAACCTGATGCCGCTTACCAACTTTTTCCTCAATTACCTTCCCGGCTATAATAAATTCAGGGCTGTTTCAATGATACTGGTAATTGCAGAATTCACCATCCCCCTGCTCGGGATACTTGCATTGAAAGAAATTTGTGACAAACAATCAGACCGGAAACGACTTTTTAAAGGCGTTCAGATCGCCCTTGCCATTAGTGCAGGTCTGACCCTGTTGTTCGCAATCCTCCCCGGCATGTTCCTCGACTTTGCCGGCTCCGGCGACAAATACATGCAGCAACAATACCAGCTGCCTGATTGGCTCATGCAGGGAATAAGGGATGAACGCCAGCGACTGGTGCGGATGGATGCTCTCAGGTCATTTGTTTTTATCTTGCTTGGAGCCGGGCTCACATGGGCCTTACTATTCAACAAGATCAAAAAGGAATATGCATTTATTGCACTGACAGTCCTTATTCTCGGTGACATGTTCACCGTGAATAAAAGGTATCTCAATAATGACAGTTTTACTTCGGCATCACGGGTTGAGAATCCTTTTGAACCAACTGCAGCCGACAACCAGATCCTGCAGGATACCTCCCCTGATTACAGGGTACTGAATCTTACTTCGAACACTTTCAACGATGCCGGCACTTCCTACTATCATAAATCAATCGGTGGCTACCATGGAGCAAAACTCCGCCGCTATCAGGAACTTATTGATCAGGGCATTGACAACGACATTAAAACTTTTGTGAGGAATATGAGCACAGACAGCACACCTGTATTAAACATGCTCAATACCAAATATTTTATTCTGCCAAATAATGACAAGCAACCTGTTGCTTATCCCAATCCTGGGGCCTTGGGCAATGCATGGTTTGTGAATGAAGTTCAGCAGGTTGACAATGCTGATGCCGAAATCGCTGCCATTAAAAATTTCAGGCCAGCCTCTCTTGCCATTGTGGACAAGATATTTGCTGAGAACCTTGCCTCTTTTACACCAGCCAGAGATTCTGCTGATTACATTAAACTGGACACCTACACTGCGAATGAATTGACATACCAGTACAAATCTCAGAACACCGGACTTGCCGTTTTCTCCGAAATATATTACCCCAAAGGCTGGAATGCTTATGTTGACGATAAGCTGACCCCTCATTTCCGTGCCGATTATGTGCTGCGTGCCATGGTTCTCCCGGCCGGTGAACATAAAGTCAGGTTCAAATTTGAGCCGGTTGTTTTCTTTACCGGAGAAAAAATCTCACTGATAAGTTCAATATTTTTAATTGCCATTGCTTTAATAATGGGCGCACTTGAACTTTGGAAGATGAAGAAGGCCCAGTCATGAAAAAGGTGCTGATCATCAGCTATTACTGGCCTCCAAGTGGAGGAGCCGGGGTGCAACGATGGTTGAAGTTCGTTAAATACCTGCGCGATTTCGGATGGGAACCGGTTGTCTTCTGCCCCAAAAATCCAGAATATCCCGAAACTGACCTTTCTCTTTTCAAGGATGTTCCGGATAAACTCGAGGTTCTGAAAATTCCTATATGGGAACCTTACCAGGTTTATAAGAAGCTCCTTGGGCAGAAAAAAGAGGATAAAATCAACGCTGCCTTCCTTTCAGAAACAAAAAAGAATAAAACCCTCGAAAATTTCTCAGTCTGGGTTCGTGGAAATTTTTTCATCCCGGATGCCAGGAAATTCTGGATCAGACCATCTGTCAAATTCCTGACGAAATATCTGAAGGGAAACCCCGTGGATGCCATCGTATCAACCGGTCCGCCTCATAGCACCCATTTAATAGCCAGGCAACTTGCATCAAAGGCAGAATTACCCTGGCTGGCCGATTTTCGAGATCCATGGACAAATATCGACTTCTACAAAGACCTTAAACTGACTGGTTGGGCAGATAAAAAGCACCATCAGCTTGAACTTGATATCTTACGGCATGCTGATGCTGTAACCGTTATCAGCAATTCAATGGCAGAGGATTTCAGCAAGATTTACAAAAGGAAATACGAGGTAATCACAAACGGGTTTGACACCACGGATGTTGAGGCTCCCGACCCTGAAAAAGACAGAAAATTTTCTATTGCTCACATTGGAACCCTCGTCAACACCCGAAACCCGGTTCCTCTGTGGGAGGCACTCAAAAGTTTACTAACAACACATCACGATCTGGCAGAAAACCTTGAAATAAAGCTGGTAGGCAAAGTTGATTTCACTGTTACCGCATCCCTGGAAACATTTGGATTGAGCCGTTTTGTCAGAAAAATTGAATACATGCCCCACGATGAAGTGGTAAAATGTCAGCGGCAATCACAGGTATTGTTGCTCATAATCAACGACACCCCGAATTCAAAAATGATTCTGACGGGAAAATTCTTTGAATACCTGGCTGCAAAACGTCCCATTTTATGCCTGGGCCCTGAAGACGGGGATGCAGCTAAGATCCTTAACGAAACAAATTCGGGACTGATTGCCGGATTTGGCGATATTGAAAAAATGAAATCGAATATTCTTTTCTTTTATGATGGCTATAAAAAAGGGACACTCTCCGTTCAAAGTCACGAAACAGAGAAATATTCCAGGAGAGAATTAACCCGGCAACTGGCCCGGACTCTGGATAGTATCAGCATTAAAAGGGTTTAGGGATCCTTCTCCACCGCTGGTTTATAATTCACCACGGCTTTCTTTTTCCAATACCCCATCCGGTAATAAATATAGTAAAAAATCACACCGGATAACCAGCCAATCGGAATCGACCACCAGATTCCATAAACCCCAATAGCAGGCTTGTTTGCTAAAAACCATGCCACAGGAATACGGATAATCCACAGGGAAAAGAGGCTGATGAACATGGGTACCAGGGTATCTCCGGCACCACGTAAAACGCCGTTAATCACAAACATCACTGAAAACAGGATGTAAAAAGAACCGATGATGCGCAAATAATCCCCGCCCATGTTGATGACCACCTCATCGTCCGTGAACATCCGCATCAACAGTTTGCCAAAAAAAACCGTTACCAGTGAAATTGCCACAGAAAAGACACTGGTCATGATGAGTGTTGCCCTCAGCCCTGCTTTTACGCGGTCGGGTCGGTTGGCCCCCATATTCTGACCAACGAATGTTGAGAGTGCCACTGCAAAACTCATTGCCGGCATCGCAGCAAAACTGTCGATTCGTCCGGCGGCACTGTAGGCAGCATTTGCATCAACCCCGAATTTGTTCACAATCCAGTACAATGCAACCATTCCGGCTGCAACAAAGGTTTGCTGAAAACCGGTGGGCAATCCGATTTTGATGCTTTTTTTAAATATCTCATAATCAAAGTTCAGATTCCTGAATGAGAACTTTACCACTTTATGGTACCGGTTCAGGTAAATAATCTGTGAGATAAAGGCCGCGGCTTCTGAAATAACTGTTGCATAAGCCACCCCTGCAACACCCCAGTGAAGAACCGGCACAAAGATCAGATCCAGAATGATGTTCAGCCCTACCGACCCGATCAGGAAATAAAGCGGGGTTTTTGAATCCCCAAGTCCGCGCAATATTGCACTGGTGCCATTATAACCAAACAAAAATATCAATCCCGTTAAAAAGATATTGAGAAATAACACGGCATCCGGAACAATCGCAGGATCAAGGTTGATTAACCTGAAGATGTACCCACTAAGCAATATTCCCCCTATACTAACAACAATGGAGGTAAAAAACATGAAGATGTATAACGTGTTGATTGCCTTCTTTACATTGTCGATCTGTTTGGCTCCGAAATACTGCGAAACAACAACGGTAAAACCCATCGTTACACCAATAATGAAGGAAACAAGAAGAAATATGATGGGACCCGAGGTGCCAACAGCTGCCAATGCTGCCTTCCCGATGTATTTGCCAACAACCACGCTATCGACAATGTTGTACATCTGTTGAAAAACATTGCCGAGTAACATTGGAATGGCAAATTTCAGGATCAGCTTCCCTTCATTGCCATAGCTGAGGTCTTTCATGGGGACAAAGGTAGCCCTAATTCACGGATAATTCCTATCTTTGCAGAGACAACAGTTCGTTCTGTCGCTGGTAGAAACGCCGCACGCGGCGTCTCCACAAGAGGAAAGTCGGGACAACCCAGAGCACCATGCTTCCTAACGGGAAGGCTCCCCGGATATAAAGGCCGGGGAGACAGACAGTGCCACAGAAAATGACTACCCGATTGCATTTCGTACAGACGGGGCATGCCCCGTCTCAACCTGATACAACCGGGAAAAGGTGAAAACGCGGTGTAAGAGACCACGGTTCCGGCGGGTGACCATCGGGAGGGGTAAACCTCATGGGTTGAAAGACCAAGTATACCGGCTGTTAAGGGTTGCTCGCCCGATGCCGGAGGGTAGGTCGCTAAAGCCTGTCGGCGACGGCAGGCTCAGATAAATGACAGATTAAAACAAAATCCTGCTTACGGAACTGTTGTCTCTTTTTTTTTGTAAAATCACATCATGAAGATCGTAACAATTGTCGGCGCCCGTCCTCAATTTATCAAGGCAGCGACTGTGTCAAGGATAATCCGGGTAAATCCTGAAATCCAAGAAGTCCTCGTTCATACAGGCCAGCACTATGACGAAAACATGTCAGATGTGTTCTTCAGAGAACTGAGTATCCCCATCCCCGATTACAATCTTGAAGTCGGGTCGGGTAGTCATGGTGAGCAAACGGGCAAGATGCTGAAAGGCATTGAAGACGTGCTCGTCAGCGAAAAACCTGACTGTACGCTTGTATATGGAGACACGAATTCAACACTTGCTGGAGCTCTGGCCTCGGTTAAGCTGCACATCCCTGTTGCCCATGTGGAGGCCGGCCTGCGAAGCTTTAACCGGGCAATGCCTGAAGAGATCAACCGGATTGTAACCGACCGGATTTCCAACATCCTCTTTGCTCCCACCCAAACAGCAATCGACAACCTTACGGCTGAAGGGCTGGCCGGTATTACCTGCTTCAGTGGCGACGTCATGTATGATTCAGTCCTATTTTACAAGGAATGGATTCAGAAGGATGCAGAGAAATACAGAACAGTCGGGATTCCTGCCAAATATCTGCTTGCAACCATCCACCGGGCTGAAAACACAGACAATCCCGAAAATCTCAGGAACATCTTCAGGGCATTGTCAAGGCTGAATCACGAAGTTGTTCTGCCGATTCATCCTCGCACCAGAAAAATCATTCAGACATCCTTCACAATCCCCGGAAATGTGCATATCATTGACCCGGTTGGTTACCTGGAGATGCTCAAACTAATCACGGATGCAACCAAAGTCCTTACCGATTCCGGAGGCCTTCAGAAAGAAGCCTATTTCCTGCAAAAACAATGCATCACACTGCGCACTGAAACAGAATGGGTCGAAACCCTTCATGATCAATGGAATATCATCACCGGCAGCGATCCCCAACAAATAGAAGCCGCCGCATTGAGCGAAATTCCTTCAGCAAACCAGCAGCATTGTTTTGGAGATGGAAAATCTGCCGTGATCATCCTTGAAAAACTGCTCAGTTTATAACAAGGAATTGTTAATAAAAACCTCATTTCTCCGTTTGATTTCTTACATAAGGTTACAGGAAAAAGTTGTATCTTTGTTCTATTGTTTTTTTATTATAACTTATTGAATATGACTGATTTAGAAAAAGAAGTTGCCAGCCAGAGTTATACGGCAGATAACATTCAGGTGTTGGAAGGGCTGGAGGCAGTGCGTAAACGCCCTGCAATGTACATTGGAGATATCAATTCAAAAGGCCTTCATCACCTTGTTTACGAAGTAGTTGACAACTCAATTGACGAAGCTTTGGCCGGTTATTGCAACCGGATTGAAGTCACAATCCTTGAAGATAATTCTGTCAGAGTTTCTGATAATGGCCGTGGAATCCCGACCGATTATCACGAAAAAGAGAAAAGATCAGCCCTGGAAGTAGTCATGACGGTGCTTCATGCCGGCGGTAAGTTCGACAAAGATACCTATAAAGTTTCCGGCGGTCTTCATGGCGTAGGCGTTTCGGTGGTGAATGCGCTGTCATCTTTATTGAAAGTCGTTGTAAAACGGGGCGGAAAAATTTTCCAGCAGGAATATGCATTCGGAAAGCCCCTTTATCCGGTTAAAACCATTGGAGACACCGAACAAAACGGAACCGAAGTCACGTTCAAATCAGACAATTCCATCTTCATGGTGGAAAAATTTGAGTATGAGATCCTTTGTTCACGTTTACGGGAGCTTGCATACCTGAACAAAGGGATTACCCTCATCATCACCGATGAACGCAACAAGGATGACCAGGGAAACTTTATTTCCGATACTTTTTTCTCGAAAGACGGGCTCAGTGATTTTATCAACTATCTCGATGCAAACCGTGAAAAACTGATTCCTGAGCCAATCTGTATGGAGGGTGAAAAGAATAACATCCCCCTTGAAATTGCCATGCAGTACAACACCTCATTTACTGAAAATATTCATGCTTATGTAAACAATATCAACACCCATGAAGGCGGGACCCACCTTGCAGGATTCCGCAGGGCACTTACACGTACACTGAAAAGTTATGCCGATAAAACCGGAATGCTTGCAAAACTAAAGTTCGACATCAACGGAGATGACTTTCGCGAAGGACTCACTGCCATCATCTCGGTAAAGGTGCAGGAGCCCCAGTTTGAAGGTCAAACGAAAACGAAACTTGGGAACAATGAAGTGATGGGCGTAGTGGATCAACTGGCCAGTGAAATGCTCTCCAACTACCTCGAAGAACATCCGAAAGAGGCAAGGACCATCGTCAATAAAGTAATCCTTGCCGCAACGGCCCGCCATGCTGCCAGGAAAGCACGGGAACTTGTTCAACGTAAAAATGTTCTTACCGGATCAGGTTTGCCGGGGAAATTATCTGACTGTTCTGAAAACGATCCGGCCCAATGCGAAATATACCTGGTCGAGGGCGATTCTGCCGGAGGAACAGCAAAACAAGGACGTGACAGGCGGTTCCAGGCTATCCTGCCCCTCCGTGGCAAAATCCTCAATGTTGAAAAAGCCATGGCTTACAAAATCTTCGACAGCGAAGAAATTAAGAATATCTTTACGGCCCTTGGTGTTACCATCGGTACTGAAGAGGACAGTAAAGCACTAAACCTTGAGAAACTCCGTTATCATAAAATTGTTATTATGACGGATGCCGATGTGGATGGCAGCCATATTGCAACGCTTATTCTGACTTTCTTTTTCCGGTATATGAAAGAACTTATTGAGAACGGGCATGTTTTTATTGCAACACCACCTTTGTACCTGATCAAAAGGGGAACCACCCAGCGGTATTGCTGGACCGAGGAAGAACGTCAGGCAATTGTGGCAGAACTGAGTAACGGAAAAGAGACAGGCGTGCATATTCAAAGGTATAAAGGTCTCGGGGAGATGAACGCAGAACAACTGTGGTCCACCACCATGAACCCTGAATTCCGCACATTGAGGCAGGTTGAAATAGAAAACGGAACAGAAGCAGACCGGATCTTCTCCATGCTGATGGGCGACGATGTTCCCCCCAGACGAGAATTTATTGAAAAAAATGCAAAATATGCCAACATCGATGTTTGATAACCGATGACTTAATCAAATCACGCATGACCCGAAAAAAGTACATCTACCTGGTTACCGGAATCCTCGCGCTTGCGATTATATCCTATTTCTTCTTCGAAAAAAACGACAAAGAGCAACAGATAACCTCAGTTGTTAAAAAAGGAAGTTTCCCGATTGAAGTAACAACTACCGGGGAGTTGGTTGCAAAGAGCTCAGAAAAGATTACAGGTCCGCAGAATCTCCGGCAAATCCAAATCTACCAGGTGAAAATCCAGGATATCATCCCTGACGGTACTGTTGTGGATTCCGGTCAATACGTTGCCTCTCTCGACCGCACTGAGATCTCCAATAAAATCAAGGACGAAGAAACCAACCTCGAAAAGCTGGAAACCCAGATGACCAAAACACGCCTGGACACCTCTCTTGAACTGAGGAGTGCCCGGGATGAACTGATAAACCTTAATTATGCCCTTGAAGAGAAAAAAATCACCCGGGAGCAGTCCATATATGAACCACCCGCTACCATCAGGCAGGTTGAAATAGAGCTGGAAAAAGGCCAGCGGGCTTTTGAACAGGCAGAAAAAAACTATCACCTGCGCTATCAGAAGGCAGTTGCAAACATGCAGGAAGTAGCTGCATCGTACAACCAGGCTCAACGCAAGCTCGAGCAGATGAAGGAGGTTCTCACACAATTCAACGTCACTGCTCCAAAGGCTGGAATGGTTATCTACAAGCGTAACTGGGATGGCAACAAGATGGGGATCGGGGCAACCGTGAGCATGTGGGATCCGGTTGTTGCAGAACTTCCTGATTTGACAAAAATGATCTCTAAAACCTATATCAACGAAATCGATATCAGCAAAGTAAAGGTAGGCCAGCTGGTTCAGCTTGGCATCGATGCGTTCCCGGATAAAAAATTCACCGGAAAAGTCATGGAGGTTGCCAACATCGGAGAACAAAATCCCAGCAACAATGCCAAAGTGTATGAAGTAAAAATAATCGTGAACGAATTCGATTCGACTCTAAGGCCGGCAATGACCACCAAAAACAAGATACTCACTACCACTATCGATAATGTACTGTTCGTTCCTATTGAGGCAATTTTCAGCAATGACTCCATCGCATTCGTCTATAAAAAAGATGGAGGAAAAGCTGTCAAACAGCAAATAATTGCAGGTCAGTCCAATGACAATGAAATCATTATCCTCGCCGGACTCGACGCCAAAAATGAGGTTCTCCTTGTCGCCCCGGAAAAAGCAGAGGACTTATCGCTGATACCCCTTACGAAGGAAACCATCTTGAAATTCAAAAAAAAATAAGGCCTCATGCCCTACTGTGTAATTTCATCTGCTAATTGCCACATGCATGCTGGAACGCTATAAATACATTTTCAACATCGCACTTGATGCCGTATTCCTGAATAAATTCAGGTCGGTTCTGACTGCACTGGGGATCATTTTTGGCGTAGCCGCAGTAATTACCATGATGGCCATTGGCAATGGAGCTGAAAAGGAAATTCTTGACCAGATGAAACTGGTTGGCGTCAACAACATTCTGATTGCACCAAAATCTGAGAACAAGAAAAACAGTTCCGCCAAAACCGGACAGCAGGACACCCAGACATCAGAACAAAATTCGGAGAAAAACGACAATAAAATATCCCCGGGTCTCACCCTTCTTGATGCTGAAGGTATCAAGGCCATCATACCGACCGTTTCAAAAGTCAGCCCGGAAGTTAATTACCAGACAGACATTTTAAAGGATGGCGTTAAAGCTTCAGCCAATTTTTCCGGAGTCACGCCCGATTTCTTCCAGGTGTTCGCACTGGATCTGCAGGAAGGTCTCATGTTCAACGAGGAACAACTTAAATTTGGCAAAGCCGTCTGCATCATCGGGCCATCCATAAAATCTAAATTTTTTCCTGCCGAAAGTGCAGTCGGCAAAGACATCAAATGTGGTCCTATCTGGCTGCAGGTAATCGGGGTCCTTAAAAAAAGAGATGTGACTCAGTCAAGCATCGACAACCTCGGCATCTCGGACTACAACAACTCCATCTATGCTCCAATTCAGACCCTGCTTCGCAGATACAAGGACCGTTCAGTTATAACAACGGCTTCACTCCGTGGCAACTCAGCACAGATCGATGACAATTCCTATATGGTTACATCTGGCAGTGGAGACGATAATTCAAAGGGACAGATCGACAAAATCGTAGTTCAGGTTAAGGAGAGCAGTCAGATCGGCCCCACAGTCGAAATTTTGAAAAAAATGATGGCTCGCAGGCATGGTGGCGTTGAAGATGTTGACATCATTGTCCCCGAACTGTTGCTGAAAGCCGAACAACGAACGAGAGATATCTTCAACATTGTACTTGGTGCCATCGCCAGTATTTCGCTGCTTATCGGGGGCATTGGCATCATGAACATCATGCTGGCGTCGGTTATGGAACGAATCAAGGAAATAGGTATCCGTCAGGCCATTGGCGCAACAAAGCGTGACATTGTGCTGCAGTTCCTCATGGAAGCCACGCTACTAAGCCTCAGCGGTGGAATAATTGGCATTATCCTTGGACTGGCACTTTCAAGGATCGTCATGGAACTTACAGATATCGTGACCATTGTTTCCCCCCTTTCAGTAATCATCTCCTTTGGCGTTTCTGCCTCTGTTGGAATTATTTTCGGGTACATGCCTTCCCAGCGTGCTGCTGCGCAGGATCCTGTTGAATCCTTAAGACATGAATAACATGGATAGAAAAGTTATTACACATGTTGCCTGGCTGCTTCTGATACTAACAGTATTTGGTGGCCATGTTGCCTCGTTTGGACAAATAACACCACAGCAACTGACTTTGGATCAAGCAATTGAACTTTCGAAAGCCCAATCACCCGAAGCGCTAAATGCAAAGCAGGCATTTAGCAAGAGCTACTGGGAATTCAGGTCCTTCAAGGCAACGTATTTACCTGCTCTGGCCCTTAATTCAACCTTGCCAGATATTAATCAGGTCATCTCACCTTATTTAAACGCCGACGGATCTCAAACGTATTCCAATTCGCAAAAAATCAGCGCGTGGGCAAACCTTGCACTTACCCAAAAAATAGGCATCACAGGAGGAACTGTTTCGGTAAACTCCTACCTGAGCGGCGTACATAACGTAAATTCTGACAACCTGACGCCATACCTCAGTTACCCTGTAAGCATCGAATTTAGCCAGCCCATCTTCACATTTAACCCATACCGGTGGAATAAAAAGATTAAACCCCTCAGCTATTCAATTGCAAAGCGCAAATACATAGAGACGATTGAACAAATCTCCATCAACACCACAAACTTCTTCTTTACCCTGCTACAGGCCCAGGTTGACAAAAAAATTGCCACCATGAATCTGACAAATTCAGATGCCCTATACACTATCGCCAAGAACAGATATCTCCTGGGTAAAATTGCCGAGAATGAGCTTCTGCAAATGGAATTGTCTTTCCTCAAAGCACAGGCAGCCCTTGAAAATGCAGATCTTAACCTTGACAATGCCCAGTTTAAATTCAAATCCTTCCTCCGGATAAAGGAAGAGGTGTCAATTGTACTGCTTCCGCCGGGCAACATCGATTTTTTTAAAATTGACCCGGTTAAAGCAGTGGCCATCGCCAATGAAAACTCCTCAGTCCCGCTCGATAAAAAGAAGCAACTCCTTGAAGCGGCCAGCGCCGTTAACCTGGCAAAACTGGAAGGCAGGTTCGATGCCGAAATCCATGCGCTCATCGGGCTGCAGCAAACAGGGGCAACCCTGCCCGATGCCTATATCAATCCGCTTGATCAACGCCAGGTCTCGGTGAAATTGACCATTCCGATCGTTGACTGGGGGGTTTCACATGGGCAAATCAAAATGGCTGAATCACAGGAAGAAATCACTAGAAACACTACCGAACAGGAACTTATTGATTTCCAACGCGATGTTTATCTTAAAGTGATTGAATTCAACATGCAGCAGAACCAACTTGCCATCGCTGCCAAATCGGATACCGTCGCCAGAAAAAGCTATGAGGTGATTAAAGGCAGATTTTTAATCGGTAAAATGAACAATACCCTTGAACTAAACAATGCCCAGCTTGACAGAGATGATTCTGAAAAAAACTATTATGCAGCCCTGCAAACATTCTGGAGAACCTATTTTGAAATTCGCAAATTGACCCTGTTTGATTTTATAACGAATTCTCCACTACCCTTTGATCTCAGTGATTTTAAATAATTATTTTTTTCTTAATCCTATTAAAACTGTTTCTTAATAATCCCTATCTTTGCACCAAAGAAAAATCTTAATCTAAAACGTATATTTATGGCAGTATTAGTTGGAAAAAAAGCTCCTTTGTTTGAAGCAGAAGCCGTTATCAATGGCGGTGAATTTGTTGACAAGTTCTCACTTGCCCAGTACATTGGCAAAAAA
This sequence comes from uncultured Draconibacterium sp., assembly GCA_964355945.1. Classification (GTDB taxonomy): domain Bacteria; phylum Bacteroidota; class Bacteroidia; order Bacteroidales; family FEN-979; genus CAIVAT01. Next base: position 111,927 of record CAYHGE010000001.1, on the reverse strand, counting down.
CATGTGGTTTTCTTCTTTTATCCGCTCGACTTTACCTTTGTTTGTCCCACGGAAATCGTTGCATTCCAGGATAAACTCGCAGAATTCGAAGCAAGAAATGTTGCAGTTGTCGGATGTTCCGTTGACTCCAAATTTTCTCATTGGGCCTGGCTGAATACCGAACTCAAAAATGGCGGGATCAAAGGCGTCAAATTCCCAATTGTATCAGATCTTTCCAAGACCATTTCAGCAAACTTCGATGTGCTGGCAGGCGATTACGATTACAACGAAGATGGCAACCTTGAATTCGTGGGTGGACCTGTTGCATACCGTGGTCTTTTCCTGATCGACAAGACAGGTGTTGTACGCCATCAGGTTGTGAACGATCTGCCGCTTGGCAGAAGCGTTGACGAAGCACTCCGCATGGTTGATGCACTTCAGTTCTTTGAAGAAAATGGCGAAGTTTGCCCCGCAAACTGGCACAAAGGTGATGCCGGAATGAAAGCAACTGCAGAAGGTGTTGCAGACTACCTTGGTAAACACTAAGATTTCGCTTCAGCGAATCATGGCCGTTCCGCAATTGCGAAACGGCCTTTTTTTTGACCGAAAAATAATCTAAATTTGATTGCCATTTATCGCTTTACACAATGCTCTTCACCTCGCTGAATTTTCTCGTTTTCTTTGCGATCTCGACCATTGTATACTACTGGATGCCATCCCGGAATCGATGGATTTTGCTCCTGGCTGCTTCATTGGTTTTCTATCTTTTCTCAATTCCGGTTTATGCACTGGTGCTTATTTTCAGCATTGTTACAAATTATATTCTGGGAATCCGGATCAGCAGCTGCACAAACAATCCCGCCAGGAAGCGGGCATTGACGACAGGTATTCTCATCAATATTTTGCTGCTCGCCCTCTTCAGATATGCCAATGCTTTGTTCGGTTTTTTCACCGGCATCTCAGCAAATGCAGGGTCCGGAGAACCCATCCTCCAAAATATTATTCTCCCGCTTGGAATCTCCTTCTATACCTTCACCAACATCAGCTACCTGGTTGAAATAAAAAGAAAAAATATCGAGGCAGAAAATCATCTTGGGTATTTCGCCTGCTACATCTCCTTTTTCCCAAAGCTGATCCAGGGACCGATTGAAAGACCTCAGCATTTTATCCCCCAGCTTCGGAACGTTCACGAATTTGATTATCAGGAAGTAACAAGCGGAATACGCCTGATGCTCTGGGGCTTTTTCAAAAAGCTGGTCATCGCCGATCACCTTTCCCTGATGGTGAATGGCGTATATGACAACCGGGAAAACTGGCATGGGCCTCTGCTCGTATTTTCAACAATCCTCTATGCATTTCAGATCTACATGGATTTTTCCGGCTATATCGACATTGCAAGGGGAGCCGCAAGAATCCTTGGCTTCAGTTTATCAAGGAATTTCAACAGCCCCTACCTCGCAAAATCCATTAAAGAATTCTGGAACCGCTGGCATATTACATTATCCCAATGGTTAAGGGACTACCTTTTTCTTCCCGTGGCTTATTATGTCTCGGCCAAATTGAAAAAAGAAGCCTATGCCGGTATCAGGGTTGACAAATATATTTATACCATTGCAATTTCCGTAACATTTCTGCTGTGCGGCCTCTGGCATGGTATAGGCTGGAATTTTATTGCATGGGGTGGCATCTATGCAATATACCTTGTCACAGGCTCACTGCTCGAAAAACCTAAAAAACGATTCTACAAAAAAACCGGGTTCTCCAATTTCAAAATAGCATTCAATGCAATCCAGGTTTCAATCACATTCATCCTCGTCTGTTTCGCCTGGATCTTCTTTCGTGCACCCGATCTCGGAACCGCCATGGAGATCATATGTAAACTTCCGTCCGGATGGAACAGTTACACAATGGGGGGAGCCATTTCAACAATACTGGGATTGTTAAATCAGCAGCACCTGAGCTTGCCCGAAGCGGGAATCCTTCTGCTGTTCATACCCTCTGTCATCGTTATTGAATCCTTTTTTCAGGAGGATGCAACCAGACTAAAATTTTCAGTCCTGCCTCTGCCCGTGAGGTGGCTGACGTATTATCTGCTCGTTCTAATGATCTGCTATTTTGGAATAGCCGAAACCAATTCATTTGTCTATTTTCAGTTTTAATCTTCATCAGACCAGGGAATTAATGAAACGACTTGTGATTAACATCTTTCTCTTTACCCTCATCCTGGTTTTAGTGGTATATCTTATTCCTGTCGACAGAAGACAACGATTCATTCAGTTAAAGGAAGATTGCTCATACCATGGCATATGGTTTTACGACCGGATTCACCTGAATCCCCAGCCTGTTGATGTTGCATTTTTTGGATCATCCCACAGCATCAACGGAATCATGGATGAATATATTCAAAATCAACTAAATACTTCCACGTTACATGTTGTAAATCTGGGGTATTGCCGGTATGGGGTGAACATCTATCCTGTATTACTGAAGGAGATCCTTCGGAATAAAAAACCCAAAATCCTGTTTCTTGAAGTGCGTGAAGATGAAAGCCGCTACAGCCATCCGGTTTTCCCATATCTTGCCGATGCCAGCGACATATTCCTTGCATCGCCTTTCTTTAACCGCGACCTGGGAAGAGACTACTTCGACTCTTTTCTTTTTCGTCTGAAAATAATAAAGGCGGAATACTTCACCAAGGACTCACTGGTGCCAGTCAGAACCAATGATTTCGGTTTCATGGGGTCAGCAGATACCGCCTCAAAAGCATACCTTGAAAAGATCGACCTGGGACAAAAGAAGCCAAGGAAGGGCCTTAATAGCCTTGAACGCTCCTTCTATATGACCTATCCGCGCAGCTACCTTAAAGAATTATCAGAGTTGTGCATGAAAAATCATATCCTTTTGAATTTTCTCTATATCCCGCAGTATGGTTCGCCTGAGAGAGAGCCATTGGAAATGGTCACCTACCAGAAGTTTGGCAACGTGTTGATTCCTCCCGGGGAAATTTTCAATGATAAGGATAACTGGTTCGATGAGAACCATTTGAATCATGCCGGAGCCGGAAAACTCTCGCACTGGGTAACAAAACAGATCAGAATGGATCTTGATGAGCCGATGCAGAAACCTTAACCGATTTTTTTTGCTTCATTCCAGAATACATCCATCTCTGCAAGTGTCATCTCATGTAAAGGCTTGTTGATTGCCCGTGCAGACTCTTCAAGATGTTTAAACCGTTTAATAAATTTCCGGTTCGTACTCTCAAGTGCATCTTCCGGATTGACATCGATAAACCTGGCATAATTGACAACCGCAAACAAAAGATCGCCAAGTTCGTCCTCTTTTCTTTTTTGCCCGGCCCCTTCTTCAACCATCTCCTTTAACTCGCCCAACTCTTCCATCACCTTATCCCATACCTGTTCAGGTTTTTCCCAGTCGAAACCGACTCCGCTTGCCTTCTCCTGGATGCGGTAAGCCTTTACCATGGCCGGCAGACCGGTTGGAACACCTGAAAGTACCGACTTGTTTCCTTTCTCCTTAAGTTTGATGCGCTCCCAGTTATCGTGAACCTCCTTGGCATCCTTCACAACAACATCGCCAAAAATATGCGGATGCCGGTGAATTAATTTTTCAGTGATGCTCTCCAACACATCTTTGATATCAAATGAGTTCTTTTCAGAAGCAATTTTTGAATAAAAAACCAGATGAAGCATCAGATCTCCCAGTTCCTTTTTCAATGACTCCATGTCATTCTGTAAAATTGATTCTGAGAGTTCGTAAGTCTCTTCTATGGTCAGATATCTTAAAGATGCAATGGTCTGCTTTTTATCCCACGGACACTTGGCCCGAAGTTCATCCATGATTTCCAATAATCTCGTAAATGCTGCTGCTTTCTCCTCCATGAAATATATTTTTCACAAAAATAAGCATTTCAAATCTGCCACGTTATTAATTAACGGAATTGGATACCGATTATGCAAGAAACCGAACAATTCAACATAAATTTGCCTTTTGTTTCACAGCACCCTGTTTTTGGACCCAAATATTATTAAAACTTCTGCACTGCTCAGGTCTATTGGTATTATACTGATCATCACGATCAAAGTGAGCCTTGCTTCTGCACAATTCGAACATAAGCTGTTTTCTTCGAATCTGATCGTTGAAGGTAAAGTACATTATGGTTTTCTCTATGCACAACACCTTGAGCTGGAATATTTCAATGCTCACTTCCCGGTATTCGAACTTGACATTCAGCAGCTTACTTATGGAAAGCGCCAGTGGGAACGCGATTACAACTATCCGATCATCGGGATTGCCCTGCTTTATTCAGGTCTTGGCAACAATGCTTCCCTGGGAAGCGGATTGGCCATGATGCCTTATATAAATTTCCCATTGTATAAAACCAAAACCTTCACTGCAGGGTTCCGGTTCGCACTGGGTCTTGGCTATATCACACATCCTTTCGACCGGATCACCAATTACAAAAACCTTGCAATCGGATCACACCTCAACGCAGCTGTAAACCTGATGGCGGAGGTGCGCTATCGGATCAACTATTTCCTTTCTGCCACGGCAGGATTGGGCCTTCAGCACTTCTCGAATGGTTCCCTGAAACAACCAAATTACGGAATTAATGCCATGCTGATGCATGTTGGAATCGCCTATCGTCCATTCAAGGAAAATCAAAATATCGACGACCGGTTTTATGCACCCACCAAGCCTTTCTCAGCCATTATCAGAAAAACCATTGAAGTAAATATTGGCGGATATGCCGGGTATAAAAACATGCAGGCTGTTTATGGAAAAAGCTATTGGGTATCACATTTTTATGGAACCTCGTTTCTTCAGGTCAGTCCGAAGAGCAAATTCGGAATCGGAATTGACTGCTCTTACGACCCTTCTCAAATCAAATGGCTGGAATTACACGGGATCCCGGTGAACAACAAGATGAGTATCATCCGGCCCGGCATCAACGGAGCGTACCAATTGGTCATGTCGCGCCTGGCGTTTATTTTCAACCTGGGATATTATCTTGGTGGAAAAGAAAAAAGCAACGGCCCGCTGTATGAGAAAATATCCGTTCAGTATGGCTTCACGAAAAATCTTTATGCCTCGGTGATGATTAAAGTTCATTGGGGAAGGGCCGATTATATCGGATGGGGCCTTGGCTACAGGTTCGATGTTTTGTATGGAAAAAAAACTGTCAAATGAAACAATTTCGTTATTCTGTTATACTTTGGGTTTGCCTGCTTGGAATATTCCTCGGTTCTTGCGGTAAAAACGGCGGCAAGTGCATTTCAACCACCGGACCGGTCACCCGGCAGGTTCGTCTTATCTCTGATTTTGACAGCATCAGGGTCTATGACAATCTGAATGTAATTCTAACCCAGGATTCCGTTAACAAGGTGACCGTAGAAGCTGGTGAAAACCTGATCGGGGGCATTGTTGCCACGGTCACAGAACGAGAACTCGTCCTGCATAACAACAATAGCTGCAACTGGCTGAGAAGTTACTCAACCCCGCTGAATGTTTACGTTTCTGTAAAAAACTTAATGAAAATTCATTATGAATCTGCCGGGGATATTACCTGCACCGACACAATCAGGTCAGGATATCTGAAAATTGACCTCTGGGGAGGATGTGGAACCATTGACCTGAAAGTCAGGGTTTACGATGGCTATTTCATTCAACGCATGGGAACGGCAACCATGATCCTTAAAGGGGTTTGTAACGTGAGCAGTGTCTTCTCAGGCGATTTTGGGCTGCTGAATCTCAAGGAACTGAAAACCGGCTATACCTTTGCAACCAACAGTGGCTCAAACAACTGCTATGTGAATGCCAGTCATGAATTAGGGGCAACGATTACCTCCATCGGCAACATTTACTACTCCGGCAACCCAAAGGCGATAAAAACAACCATTACCGGTACCGGTAAAGTAATTCCCGAATGACTCGTTTTGAGTTTAGTAAGCCCTAGCAAAAAGGACTCTCTGCTTTGAAGGATTTCCTGAATAAACACATTTCCCATCTTCCATGGGATTGTCAAGAGGAATCACCCTGATGGTGGCTTTTGTCTCCTCTTTGATCTTCTCCTCAGTCTCAGCCGTACCATCCCAGTGTGCAGAGATAAAGCCCCCTTTCTCATCAAGCACCTTTTTGAACTCATCCCAGCTGTCAACCCTGAATGTATTGTTTTCACGGAATGAGAACGCACGGTCGTATAAATTCTTCTGAATCTGGTCAAGCAGATGAACGATTTTATTCTCAATATCTGTAATCTGCAGTGTCTCTTTCTCAAGGGTATCACGACGGGCAACTTCAACTGTACCCTGCTCAATATCCCTGGGGCCGATGGTGAGACGCACAGGCACCCCTTTAAATTCATATTCCGAAAATTTCCAGCCCGGCTTCTGCGTATCACGGTCATCATATTTTACCGTGACTCCTTTGGCTTCGAGTGCAGCCTTTATGGGGAGCACTGTTTCAGAGATCTGTGCAAGTTGTTCGGCCGTTTTGAATACCGGGACGATTGCAACCTGTATCGGGGCCAATTTTGGCGGAAGAACCAGGCCATGGTCATCGGAATGTGTCATGATCAGTGCACCCATCAACCTGGTGGATACACCCCAGGAAGTTGCCCACACAAAGTCAAGCTGATTTTCACGATTCAGATATTTTACATCAAATGCTTTCGCGAAATTCTGTCCTAAAAAATGGGATGTACCGGCCTGGAGTGCTTTCCCATCCTGCATCAACGCTTCAATAGCATATGTCTCAATCGCACCGGCAAAACGCTCAGCTGGCGATTTTGTTCCCTTAATTACAGGAATGGCCATCCAGTTTTCGGCAAAATCGGCATAAACATTCAGCATCGTTTCAGCCTCACAAATGGCTTCCTCCCTGGTGGCGTGGGCAGTATGCCCTTCCTGCCAGAGGAACTCTGTGGTTCTTAGAAATAAACGCGTTCGCATCTCCCAGCGCACAACATTTGCCCACTGATTAATAAGGAGGGGAAGGTCGCGGTAAGATTTAATCCACGTCCTGTAGGTATCCCAGATGATGGTTTCAGAGGTCGGCCGCACAATCAGCTCCTCCTCAAGTTTAGCATCTTCGTCAACAACAATTCCTTTACCATCGGGGGAGTTCTTCAACCTGTAATGTGTAACAACAGCGCACTCCTTAGCAAACCCTTCCACGTGGCTCGCCTCCTTGCTGAAAAATGATTTTGGAATGAATATCGGGAAGTAAGCATTTGAATGTCCGGTATCCTTGAACTTCTTATCCAGCACTGCCTGAACCCGCTCCCATATTGCATATCCATAAGGCTTGATTACCATACATCCGCGTACAGCTGAATTTTCAGCTAAATCAGCTTTAATAACCAGGTCGTTGTACCACTGGGAATAATTTTCTGCTCTTGTTGGAAAATCTTTAGCCATCTTATCAGTTTGGTATGAATGTTGTTAAATTATCGCTCGCATTTTACTTGGGCAAAAATACGAAAATTATCCCGATCCCTCAGATGCAAACAAGACCAAGATATTAAAAAAGACCGCCTTATGAAAAAATTAACATGGATTATCGCGATGATTACGCTGACAATCAGCGCATGTACCTCCCAAAAGCAAGCCACTTCTTATGTAAATGATGATGTTTACAACTCCTCCTCCATTGATGAACGGGTGAAAGTTACACCTGCAACTTCAACAAGCCAGGGAGCTCAGGTAATTACTTCGCCAGACAAAGCCGCGGCTAAAAAACCTGCCTCGTCAACATTTGAGAGTGATTACAATGATTATTCCTATTCCGACCGGATCAATCGCTTCAGCAATAAGGATACAACGGTAAGTTATTTTACTGAATCAAATTCCGGTGGTTATTCAAGCGGCAATCAGGACAGTGACCCCAATGTGAATATTTATCTTGGCACCGGTGGCGGGTATGGTGGTTATTACGGGCCATCTTATTCTTATGGCATGAGTTGGGGTTATCCTTATTCTTCCTGGGGTTGGGATTATGGCTGGGGCTACCCGTATTATGGCGGATATTATGGTTGGGGGGGATATCCCTATTATTATGGAGGATATAGCCCCTGGTACTCCCCATATTACAATAACTGCTGCTATTGCTACGGGTACAACGAATATTACCCTTCGTATTCAAATTCCGGTTATTATTACGGAAGCAGGCAATCATTGTACAGGACAGACCTGGGCACTGGAACACCCAATTCAAGGAATACGGTAGTGCCTGAAAACAATACATACAGCCGTAATGAAAGGAGCGTAACTCCATCCCCGCGAATAACTTCTTCCCCGCGTGTAACTTCATCCCCGCGTGTGGCTGCTGATCCGACAGGACGCACCACACCGGCACGTCAGGAAAAATACAGGTATAGCCGTCCATCAAATGACAGGCAGGCAGGTTATCAGCGCAATACAAACGAAAGGAGCAGCAGCCAGGCTCAAAACCAGAATTCACGCCAGCAGGCAGCTCCGAAATATACAAGACCTGAAAATGCAAATTCTGCCCGGCGTACCGGAGATGCTCAAAGTTACTCACCACCGGTTTACAGGCAGCCTAAATCAAGTCAGGAGTACCTTGCACCCAGGGCGCAAAACCCGGGATCCACAAGAACTACCGGTCAAAATTCAGGTTCAAGGGAAGGTTCTGGTTCATACAATACCGGTACCCGCCAGAATGCAACTCCCATCAACAATAACAGAACAAACAGCACCACGGTGAGGTCAGGTTCATCAGGTTCCTCCACACCTGTAAGAACAAATAGTAATTACACCGCACCCACCAGATCAGGTAACACACAAACTGTTACAGAACCAGCAAGATCAGGAAACAGCCGGTCGTATTCTCCTCCTTCGAATTCGAACAGCGGTGGAAGCTATTCTGCCCCTACCAGGTCGTCAGGAGGCGGAGGGAACAACGGTTCTTCAGGTAGCGGTAGCAGCGGTGGCGGCGGAAGACGCAGATAATCATTTCGTAACTTTCAATTTTAACAGCCATGCGAAAAGCATCCTTGATCATCGTTATATTTACCTTATTCGTCTCAGATACCTTTTCCCAGTCAGCGGAAGATGCCCTGCGATTTTCCCGTATCTTCTACAGTGGTACAGCCAGGTTTAACGGGCTCAGTGGTGCCTTTGGCGCTGTTGGTGCTGATTTCTCAACCCTTGCTACAAATCCTGCAGGAATCGGATTATATAAAAAATCGGAAATGACGTTCACCATTGCCCCTACTGATGCTTATGCATCCAGTACCTACAACGGTATCACCTCTACAGACTACCGGTTAAATTTTGGCATCGGAAATTTCGGGGTGGTATTCAACATCAAACCGTATCCTAAAAACAAGTCAGGAGAACTAAAAAATTTCAACATAGGATTTGGTTTTAACAGGCTAAACGATTTCAACAACAGTGTTTTGATAAACGGAATCAATACGAAGAACTCCTTGATGCAAAGCTATGTAAACACCCTTAATTCTGCACAAACACCCGAGAATAGCATTCAGTATGACTATCCTTTTGATATCGGACTTGCGTATGGAACCAACCTGGTATATTATGACTCCATCAGACGAAAATATGCCTGCGATGCTGAATTTGGCGGAGTCCTTCAGAACAAACAAATCACCACTTACGGGTCGATGAACGAATTTGATTTTTCGTTCGGAGCCAATTTTTCCGACAAGTTATTTGTAGGTATGACCTTTGGAGTGTCATCCATTAACTACTACGAGAGCAGCATTTATACTGAAACCCGCACGAGTGATACAATTCCCAATTTCATTTCACTTATATACCATTATGATCTGCATACGCGGGGTACCGGCATGAATTTCAAAATGGGTCTTATATACAAACCGGTTGCATGGGTGAGATTAGGAGCAAGCATTCACACGCCAACGTGGTATCCGTTGATGCGCGACCAATGGTCGGCCTCCATGCAATCAAACTTTACAAATCCTTCATGGAACGACACCCAGGTCTCTCCTTTGGGCAATTATGATTACCGGTTGACCACTCCGTTCCGCGCAATGGGCAGTATGGCATTTATTATCGGACAATTCGGACTGATAAGCGCTGATTATGAATACGTAAACTATTCCCAGGCCCGTTTTAACTCTGAATATGACAGTTATGACAACGTCAACCATGAGATCCAATCAGATTACCAGTCATGGGGCAATATTCGTCTTGGAACAGAGTGGAGGATCTCCGATTTCCTGATCCGTGGAGGTTTTGGATATTTCAGCAATCCCTATTCCGGCGGGACGAACAACAGTGAACGGTTCCAGGCTTCGGGTGGCTTCGGATACCGGGTAAAACATTTTTTTGCCGATGTAACTTATGTATGGTCAAAGATGGACCAGGATTACTACCTCTATGATGCAAGAATGGTGAATCCTGCAGCCATCAGCAACTATACCAATACAGTATCCACTACGATTGGTTTCAGGTTTTAGGATTGACTTTCTTCAGCCTGTTCAGACCAGCCTTTGCCTTTTGGTGAAGACTGGTTTTATATTCAGGAGATTTTATCGACAGACAAAGACGATAAGCGCTGTCGGCTTTCGCATAAGCCTCCTTGCTCTCATACAGTAATCCCATCTGGTAAGCAGCGCTTACCGCAAAATAGTACGGTTCAGTCTTACCCCTGATAACAGTTTGACGGTAATTCTCAAGGGCTTTGGCAAGATTTCCGGTTTCATGGTAAATTCTGCCAAGACGATAGGTGTATTCCAGAAGGTCACGCTTTGATTTGACCGCAATTTTAACAGAATTATTCAGCAGTTCATTGACTGCCATATCGTAGTACCCTCCATCAAACAACAAGCGGGCACGCAGCAATACAACATTCGGTGGCACACCCTGCCTCGCCTCATTTTCTGCCTGTTTATCTTCATCAACCATGGATGCTCCTTTGGTCAAGACGAGGTTGATCTGTTTGCGATAGGCAAGAGAATCTCCCTGCAATAATGAAATCCAGGCAAGCTTTTGGTATGCGGAGCGAATGTAGTTCCGTCCCCTGAAGCCTGAAATAAACTGTTCAAAAAACCGGGAAGCTCCATGGTCAAGTTTATTAAGCCTTGCAACGCCTTCGAGATAATCGAGATAGCAAAAACCAAATGTTTGCACACCTGAAGTTCTTTCATGCAAAACATTTATCGCCTGATCATTAAGCCCGTTTTTCATAAGGATTGTTGCTCTGGCAAAAATCATCAGCGGACTTGGAGAAAGAGGGTCATCTCCTTCCTGATTCTTCATCAAATCGAGCATTTGCATCGCCCGGGCTTTATCTCTTTGCACATTCAGCACCAAAAATGCCAGAAAGAAAGCCGCTTCCTGCTTATACATCATGGTTATATGGTCACTGCCGGAATAATCTGCAACCTGCCTGATCTCTTTCAAACCTGATTCCATTGACCCGCTGATGCCAATCAGTGAACTGACCCACCTGTAATTGTCGGGAATAAGGCTCACCACCACATGAAGCACCCCCATGCCGGTCCTATTGATTAAAAAATCAGGGTATTTTTTTTCATTCGCCCCGAAGAGATCATAAGCCTTATGAATTTCGAATGCAGCAGTGGTATAATCCCCGAATTTAAGTCTTGCGAAAGCCCACTGCAGATAAACCTGTCCCAAACAGAAATTATAATAGGGGGAGTCTTTACGGCCTTTTTCCAGCAGCGTAATCCTGCCATCCATTCGGTTCTTCAGCTGATCGTAAACAGCTTGTTCTTCCCCAATAATCAGTGTCAGAAAATCGATATAGTTTTCCAGATAGACTGGAATCAGGTTATCAGGTGATTCTCTTTTCTCGATTGAGATAATTTTTTGCGCTTGAGGGAAATTCAATGAAAAAACCGCCTGGTATGCTTGCTGGCAGTTTTGGTTAAAGTCAAATTGTGAATGTGATGGCGGGATAAAAAGCAGAAAGGCACCCATGATCAGAAGAATCCTGATACACGGTGCCTTCCGCGCTGGTATTTTCGTGGCCATCAATGCATTGCATTCACGATTCCATCGTCAACCAAAATCCGGCCGCAATATTCGCAAACAATAATTTTCTTGTGCATCCTGATGTCGAGCTGATGTTGCGGAGGTATTTTATTAAAGCAACCGCCACATGCATCGCGTTCAATCTGAACAACTGCAAGTCCGTTGCGGGCATTTTTCCTGATCCGGGAATAGGCAGTAAGTAACCGATCCTCAATAAATTGTTTGTTATTTTCGGAAGTAACCATCAGGTCGTTTTCTTCCTTCTCGGTTTCGGCAATGATGTCGTCGAGTTCACTCCGTTTGATCTCGAGGTCATTTTTGCGATCCTGAAGCAATTTCTGATAATTTTCAATCTCCTCTTTTTTTAAATCAAGGCTGGCCTGAAACTCCCTGGCCCTTTTTTCCGATAATTGAATTTCCAGGTTCTGGTATTCGATTTCCTTCGTTAATGAATCGTACTCCCTGTTGTTACGCACGTTCATTTGCTGATCTTCATACTTTTTTATCAGGGCAAGAGCATCTTTAACGGCGGTTTTCTTTTCCGTAACAGCTTTCTCCATCACAAGGGTTTCCTGAATGTGATTGTCGACACGGGTTTCGAGCCCTGCTATTTCATCTTCGAGATCCTGTACTTCCAATGGAAGTTCGCCACGGATGATACGAATTTTATCTACCTGAGAATCTACCTGTTGCAGAGTGTAAAGTGCAATTAATTTCTTCTCTATCGTGATTTCGCCTTTTTCCTCATTAACCTCTGCTTTGGCCTTAGGAGCAACCTTTTCAACAATATTTTCTTCGATCACCTCTTCAATTGCTGCAACATCCGAAATAGCCGGAACAATCTCCTTAGCAACAGTTTTCTTTGCTAATTTTGATGGCTTGGAGGTAGCGATTGGATTGCTTGTTGTTTTTGCCATATAAACTTTTTTAAAAATAATGAACGGGATTCGTATTTACTTCTGAAATAAGGAATGCAAAATTAGGAAATTTTTCAATAAGAGCAGCATAAAGCCATTCTTTTACCCCAATCTCGCTTTCATAGTGGCCAATATCAGCCAGTAGCAACCTGTTCTCAAGTCCAAAAAAATCGTGGTATTTCAAATCTGCCGTCAGGTATGCGTCTGCTTTTGCCTTCATCGCCTCACGGATTAAAAAACTACCTGAACCTGTGCACAATGCAACCGACTTAACCGGTTTTGAAAGAAAAGGAGAATGTCTGACCACCGGGATGTCAAAACTCTTCCTGACCAGTTCGAGAAAATCTTTTTCATCATATGGTTCGTCAAATTCACCTATCAAGCCGGCGCCAGCCTGTCTCATCTGGTTTTGAAGAGGATAAAGATCGTAAGCCACTTCCTCATAAGGGTGCGCTGCAATCAAAGCCGTGACAATCTGTTTTTCAAGGTATCGCGGAAAAATCACCTCAATACGCACCTCCTTCTCCAGATGAAGGATGTTTTTCTCACCTACAAAAGGATCAGCCTGATCAGAAGCCCGGAAAGTTCCTTGTCCTTCAATATTGTAACTACAGCAATCATAGTTACCTATATGGCCTGCGCCCGCATTAAAAAGTGCCATCCGGACAGGTTCAGCATGGTCAATCGGGCAAAAAACTGCTATTTTAGATAAAAAGTCTGATTTAGGCATCAATATCCGGTAGCTGGAGATTCCCAATTTAGAAAGGGCGAAAGCATTTAATCCATGCAGCGTATTATCCAGATTGGTATGAATGGCATACAGGGCAATGTCAGCAAGGATCGCAGCGGTAATTATCGAAGTTTCCGGCTGGCCTTTGGTTATCTTTTTCAGGCCCTTAAAAATAAAAGGATGGTGTGAGATTACGAGGTTGCAATCTTTGCTCACAGCTTCGGCAATCACAGCATCCGTTATGTCGAGACACAGGAGCGCTTTTCTGAATTCGGACTCACTATCACCCAGAAGTAAACCGCAATTATCATAATCTTCCTGCAACGAAATCGGAGCTCGTGATTCAAGATACTGTAAAATTTCAGCAATTTTCATCGTCAGGGACTTTTCAAAAATCAAAGGTAGACAATTTCAAACAGAAATTGACCATGACAATGTTGAGAGGTATTCAATAACAATTTGTTTCTGCCTGAATCCTGTTCATAACATTGTTAAAAGTTTACCTGGCCGGGGCATTTTAATGAGATTAAAATTACAATTTTTGTGAACGAATTCGATGTCAACACCACGTATGAAAAATTCTTTGGTATTTATTGTGGATAAGAACCCTATTCACCGGAATATGATCAGGTTTTATCTCGAGAGCAAAAAGCGGTCAACTGTTGAATCCTTTCCTTCAGGGGAGGAGTGTTTATACCGGTTAAAAAAAAATCCTCATCCTGATTTCATTATCACCAGCTTTTTCACAGGAAATCATTCAGGATTTGATTTTTTAAAAAACATTAATGACTTTTCCTCGTCTGCCCGGGTTATTTTCTTCGACAAATTTGAGGAGCAGGAACTTCCGGGAAAACTGCTGGAGGCTGGTGCATGCGATTGTATTGTAAAAACCCATACTCCTGAGGAGGGTATTACGGAACTTTTAAAAAATATTGATTTTCTCGCCAGAGAAAAAACCATATTCAACGTGCAATAATTTTTCCTAACTTAGGAGCTTCAATTATGACACGAATCCTCCAGGTTATTATACTTCCTGTTTCATTGTGCTATGGTTTGGCCATGATGATCAGGAATTTCCTGTTTGATCTTCACCTCCTGCCGTCCAAAACATTTGACAGGCCCATTGTTTCAGTCGGTAATCTCACATTTGGCGGCACAGGAAAAACACCCCATATCGAATACCTGATCAGGCTCCTGTCATCCAGGAATATAGTTGCCACCCTGAGCAGGGGATATGGCCGGAAAAGCAGTGGATTTATCCTTGCATCCAAACGATCGAGTGTTAAATATATCGGAGATGAATCCTTACAGGTTTTGAAAAAATTTGAGGAGGTAAAAGTTGCCGTGGATGAAAAGCGGAGCCGTGGTGTTCGTCTCCTGCTTGAAAAGCATCCGGATATTGACGTAATACTGCTGGATGATGCATTTCAGCATAGGTATGTAAAACCCGGTTTGTCAATCCTTTTAACAGATTATCATCGACTTTATTCAGAAGACTGGGTTCTTCCATCCGGAACGTTGCGTGAATTCCGCTCAGGCTCAGGGCGTGCCGACATTATCGTGGTGACCAAAACGCCCAGAATCTTCTCCCCGATCACCCGAAGGAGGATCATTGAAGAGTTAAAACCACACAACCATCAGCATATCTACTTCTCCTATATAAAATACCAGGATCCTGTTTCTGTTTTTGACACCCTGAACCCTGAATTTCCGGCAAAATTGACCAATATCCTGCTTTTTACCGGGATTGCAAATGATTATCCCCTCAGGGAACATCTTGAACGGATGTGCAGTGAACTGGTTGTGATGAAATTTGCTGATCATCACCCATATACTGTGAAAGATCTTGAGGCAATCACACGTACCTACCATGACCTGCCAACGCAGAAGAAGCTCATTATAACTACCGAAAAGGATGTAATGAGGCTGAAAACTCCGGAACTTGGTACTTATTTGAAAAATTTACCGTTATTTTGCGTTTCCATGGAGATCGATTTTCATGGCACCGATAAAGAAAAATTTGATAACGAGATTTTACGCTATGTTAAACAAAATCAAAGAAACAGTCGAGTATCTTGAAGGCAGGATTTCCCAAAAGCCCGAAGTGGGTATCATTCTTGGTACGGGTTTGGGGGGCTTGGTCAACGAAATCGACATTCAGCATACCATTCCTTATGAATTGATTCCCAACTTCCCTGTTTCAACGGTTGCCGGTCACCATGGCCAGTTGATTTTCGGAACCATGGGCGGGAAAAACATCATCGCCATGCAAGGCCGTTTTCATTATTACGAAGGCTACACCATGCAGGAGATATCCTTTCCGGTGGTGGTCATGAAATTTCTGGGCATTCAGCTCCTGGTACTTTCCAATGCCAGCGGTGGGGTGAATCCCGACTTTGAAGTTGGCGACATCATGGTGATCGAAGATCATATCAACCTCATGAAAGATAATCCATTAATCGGAAAAAATGAAGATGAGGTAGGTACTCGTTTTCCTGACATGGGCAATGCTTACGATCCTGCTCTTATCGAAAAAGCCTTTGGAATTGCCGGGAAACATGGAATAAAATTGCAGAAGGGAGTTTATGCAGCTGTTTCAGGTCCAACGTATGAAACGCCTGCAGAGTACCGGTACATCCGTACCATTGGTGCAGATGCAGTAGGAATGTCAACCGTTCCTGAAGTAATTGCAGCGCGACACATGGGATTGAAGTGCTTCGCAGTTTCAATCATTTCTGACCTTGGGGTTCCCGGAAAGATCGTTGAAATCACACATAAACACGTGATTGATGCAGCCAGCAAGGTGGAACCCATCATGACCCGCATCATCAAGGAGATGATTGAAGGCTGATTCAGGTTAATTAATATTGATATCCAGTACCTTGATTTTCCATCCTTTGTTGGTATTACACCGTTTTTGGCTGAGAGAGATTGAAATCAGCCCCGCTCCCACCATGGAACCGGAGATAATAAACATGTCATTTGTGAAGACCTGTTCATTGTTTATCAAATGGTTGATGCCGACGATGGCAAAAAGCACGCCTCCACCAATGCACATATACTTTCCAAATTTTTTCGGGAAACGAAATTGTTTATACACAGAATTGATATCCTTCAACTGAACATCGAATGGTCTGAGTTCTGAAACAGAGATCATGCTATCCTGAATTGACCAGAGTTTTCCCTTTAACATGGTATCCTGTTTTGAAACCCGTAATTTCATATAGTCACCAGTGTGATAAAAGTACTTCCGGGAGGAGCCTATTTTCTCAATCAGCAAAGTCTTTTGGGTAAAACCAAGATTTGCAGCAAAGCAAAAGGCCAATAAAACCAGGATATTTTTCATGGCAGAAAACAGAACTGTAAAGTTAAGAAAAAAAAGAGTTATTGATTACCTTTGTGGTCTGCATGAGAAAGAGCCTGATCCTGTTTATTTTACTTTTATTTTCCTGCCATTGTATTCGTGTGGACGATACAACACTGAATATCGTACCTGAGGCAGGACAAACTAAAAGCAACTCAACAAATTTGGCAGGGGGAAGCCACCCCGAAACCCCGGGGAGTCAACCTTCATTGACTAAAGGACCTGAAAACATAAAGAGAAAGCATCTCAAAAAAAGAAAATTCAGAACTGTTGCTCCTGACAAAAATTTGGCAAAAATCCCTGCCAGACCGGTCGACACCTTATTCATCACACATCTGAAATATCTGCAATCCAACGGAATTGATCCAGACCTGAATGAGCCAGTGACCAAAAATTATATTTTTACTCCTGTTGACAACCGGAAATTTCAATCGATGATCACCTTGAGCAGGGAATCCTATTTAAAGGTAAATTTCGACAATGACATACTTGACTACACCGACCGCTTTTACACCAACGGCATCAAGATTGAGTTCATCTCCCCCGGGTTGCAGATGAACCCGGTAAGCAGACTTATGTTGCCTTACTGGCGTTCGGGAACAAACTATTACGGGTTGTCGCTGGTTCAAAACATGTTTACCCCTTCAACCACAAAGCTGGGAGGTGTTTTATATGGAGACCGGCCATATTCCGCATATCTTTATGTCGGAACTTTTAAAATCACCAATGATACTGCGCACAATTTCAGGCAAACCAGTGAGCTGGACGCCGGAATTATCGGACCAAACTCTTATGGAGAATGGGTTCAGCGGTCGTTTCACAATGCCGTTCCAACCAACAACGAGCCGCTTGGATGGCAATACCAGGTACAAAACGACCTTGTTCTTAATTTCATGGTATCGTTTGAACAAGGTATTGTATGCCAAAAAAACATTGACATTGTCCTCTTTGCAACCGGGAATTTGGGTACCCTTTATACAAACGTGTCGGGGGGTGGTCAGATCAGGGCCGGCTGGCTGAACCCTTACTTTTCCAACCTTGGCCTCGGAAAAAAAGATGCACTTACTCATTCAGGATTACGAAAAGTTCAGGTTTTTCTATTTGTTCAAGGATCAGGCAAACTGGTTGGTTATGACGCAACGCTGCAGGGTGGTATGTTCAACAAGTCAAGTATATACACCCTCACGTCCGATTACATTTCGCATGCGGTATTTCAGACAAGCGGAGGGGTCACCTTATCGTACAACGGGATCAGGATCGATGTGGAGCAAGTTATCTTAAGCCCTGAATTCCATAATGGCTGGTGGCACAAATGGATGCATTTTGCCCTTGCCTTCAGTCTTTGATTGTTGAAAACTATTGTGGGCTTTGTCCGAAAAACCAAGCCGGAATAGCCCTATTTTTGCCTCATGGAAGATAAGAATTTCAAGCGGCGTACCACCAGAAAGCCCGGGATAAATGAAGTGGTATTCGAACATGGCAAGATCCCGCCACAGGCGCTTGACCTCGAAGAGGCGGTACTTGGTGCAATGATGCTGGAAAGCAACAGGCTGGCCGAAGTCATCGAGGTGCTTAAACCGGAAGCGTTTTATAAAGAGAGTCATCAGACCATCTTTTCTGCCATCATGCGCCTTTTCGCACAGAATGAGCCTGTTGACATTCTGACAGTAACGGAAGAACTGCGTAAAACGGGAGAACTTGAAGTGGCAGGCGGCCCTTATTTCATCACGATGCTTACCAACCGCATTGCATCAACAGCCAACATTGAATTTCACGCACGCATCATCCTTCAGAAATTTATCCAGCGTGAACTGATCAGGGTCTCTTCAGAAATCATCAAAGATGCCTACGAGGATACGACAGATGTTTTCGATCTTCTGGATAAAGCCGAAAGCGGGCTTTTTTCCATCAGCGAAGGCAGCATCGGAAAATCATACATGGACATGCAATCCATCATCACGGAGGCCATCAAGGAGATCAATGCCGGACGGCACCAGGAGGGAAAACTGCGAGGGGTCGGTTCGGGATTTACCGAACTGGACCGGGTCACATCCGGCTGGCAAAAATCCGACCTGATTATCATTGCTTCACGCCCGGGTATGGGCAAGACCGCATTTGCACTCACCATGGCACGCAATGCCGCTGTTGATTTCAAGAAGCCTATTGCTGTATTCTCCCTGGAAATGTCATCCATCCAGCTGGTTACGCGACTTATGTCGAGTGAAACAGAGATTCCCCAGGAAAAACTTCGCAAGGGAACCATGGAAGACCATGAGTGGGCGCAGCTGAATGCCAGGATCACTCCACTCATCGAAGCACCCCTTTTTATTGACGACACCGCTGCTTTATCAATCTTTGACCTCCGTGCCAAGTGCCGCAGATTAAAAGCCCATCACGACATTCAGATGATCATTGTTGACTACCTTCAGCTGATGCAGGGCAGTCAAGATACACGGGGCAACCGTGAGCAGGAGATCAGCAGTATTTCAAGGGCACTGAAAACCCTGGCGAAAGAGCTTGATGTGCCGGTAATTGCCTTGTCTCAGTTGAGCCGGGCTTCTGAAAAACGATCTGCAGCGGCGAAACCAATTCTTTCAGATTTACGCGAATCAGGCTCCATTGAACAGGATGCCGACATGGTCATGTTTATCTATCGTCCTGAATATTACAAAATTGATGTGGATGAACGCGGTGATTCCACTGCCGGGGTCGCAGATATCATTATTGCAAAGAACAGGAACGGTCCCCTAATGGATATACGCATCAGGTTTGTATCCAAGTATGCAAAATTTGTTGATGCTGAAATGGACTATCATCCTGTCAATAATATTAATCCCAATACAGCGTTTGAAAGTACCACGCGGACACGAACCGTGATGTCAAAAATGAATGATGATGAGCACCATGATGCGCCGTTTTAATTTATCCGCGATACTAATCGTTTTCTTTGTGCTTTGCATGTTCCGTCCTGCCCTGGGAGCATACATTCTTTTACCCATGGATGAATCACAAAAAAACCATCTGAAAGCTTATGGAATAGCCTATTGGGTGCTTAAAAAAGATGTTGAGGTTAGCTGGCTGCTAAACTACCGTGGAGGAAGTTTCATGTTCCAGTATGCCAAATCCATTGAAGGGGAGTGCACAATCCGTGGAGTTACCTGCCAGATTATCGCAGATGCTCAGGCCGCAGCAATTCTGGATGAAATATCTGATCCACAGGTAAATATGGAAAATATCAAACTGCATAAACCACCCAGGATCGCTGTTTACTCACCTAAAAATAAACTTCCATGGGATGATGCGGTTACACTTGTGTTGACTTATGCAGAGATTCCTTATGATGTACTTTATGATGAAGAGATTACCTCGGAATTATTGCCAATGTATGACTGGCTGCACCTGCACCATGAGGATTTCACCGGCCAGTATGGAAAGTTTTGGGCAGCTTACAAGGGATTTCCATGGTACCAGGAGGATGTGAATTCACAGGAGGAGAATGCAAAAAAGCTGGGGTTCTCAAAAGTTTCGCAGATGAAACTAAGTGTTACAAAAAAAATTCGCGATTTTGTTGCTGGCGGCGGTTATCTTTTTGCCATGTGCTCGGCGCCTGACAGTTACGACGTCGCTTTATCAGCAGAAGGCATTGACATCTGTGATGTGATGTTCGATGAAGATCCGCCTGACCCCGGTGCTCAGTCAAAATTAAACTTCAGGAATTGCTTTGCCTTTGAAAATTTCAGCCTGGTAACAAATCCTTACCAATATGAAATTTCGTCGATTGATGTTACAGAGACACGTCCTAAGACCATTACAAAGCTGAATGATTTTTTCACATTGTTTGATTTCTCAGCCAAATGGGACCCGGTACCCAGTATGCTTTGTCAGGATCATGAAACCATTATTCATGGATTCATGGGACAAACCACCGCCTTCAACAAAAAATATGTCAAATCGAATGTGATCCTGCTGGGTGAAACCAAATCGTTGAACGAGGCCCGTTACATTCATGGGGATTTTGGAAAAGGAACATGGACATTTCTTGGGGGGCATGATCCGGAAGACTATCAGCATCTGGTTGGAGATCCACAAACAGATTTGAACCTTCACCCCAACTCACCGGGTTACCGCCTGATTTTGAACAACATTCTCTTTCCTGCCGCTAAAAAGCAAAAACGTAAAACCTGATCACAGGATCCGATTATATGTTTCATTTGTATAGGAAAAATCATTAACCTCATCCGGTTGAAACTCCTCTTTTGAAACAAGAATCCACTGAGAAAAATCGATTTCCGGGAAAAAGACATCTGCTTCAAATGACTTCTTAACAAATGTGAGGTACAGCCTGTTGGCTAGGGGTAAAAATTGCCGGTATACCGAGGCGCCTCCAATGATAAAATTCTCCTCCCCGGGGTTGCATTTTGCAACGGCTTCAGTGATTGAATAAGCCATTTCACAACCATCAATCACTTCACCCGGAATATCGGTAATCACAATATTCCTGCGATTGGGCAAAGGTCGCCTTGGAAGGGACTCCCAGGTTCGCTTTCCCATGATCACCGGGTGCCCGCTGGTGATGAGTTTAAATCTTTTCAGATCGGCCGGGATGTGCCACAACAGATCATTATTTTTTCCGATGGCCCTATTTTCGGCAATGGCGACTATGATTGATATCATATATGAAGTTCAAAGTGGAAAATGCAAAGTTAAAATGCAAAGCGTTACTAAACGGCGATATCACCTTTGATATGAGGGTGTGACTGGTAGTTAATCAATTGGAAATCGTCGAATCGGAAATCATCAATATTTTTCACCCCGGGGTTAAGAATCAATTGTGGCTGAGGCAAGGGGTCGCGGGTCAGCTGAAGCCGAACCTGGTCGAGGTGATTCATATAAATATGAGCATCGCCAAGTGTATGGATGAATTCTCCGGGTCTCAATCCTGTTACCTGTGCCACCATCAGGGTAAGCAAGGCATAGGAAGCGATGTTGAAAGGGACTCCAAGGAATATATCACAGCTACGCTGGTACATCTGGCATGAGAGTTCTCCATTTGCAACGTAGAATTGAAAAAGCAGGTGACAGGGAGGCAAAGCCATTTTCTCAAGGTCGCCAACATTCCAGGCACTTACAATATGCCGCCGGGAGTCGGGGTTTTTCCGGATTGAATCAACAACCTGTTTTATCTGATCAACATGGGAGCCATCAGGTTTTGGCCAGGATCGCCACTGGCAGCCATAAACCGGCCCGAGGTTGCCTTCGCTATCAGCCCATTCGTTCCAGATCGACACGTTGTTGTCTTTGAGATATTTAACATTGGTTGATCCTTGAAGAAACCAGAGCAGTTCATGAATGATTGACCGCAGGTGCAGTTTTTTCGTCGTGAGCATCGGAAAATCATTCCTCAGGTCGAACCGCATCTGGTATCCGAACGCGCTGATGGTACCGGTGCCAGTGCGGTCAGATTTTTCGATGCCGTTGGCAAGGACATGGTTGAGGAGGGAGAGGTATTGCTTCATTAAGGATTTTGAATGCAGGAATAATAAATACAGGTAAATTAATGAGAGGTAACTGGTATTGCCTTGGGGTCGTGTTTATGTTTAAAGAGAAAGGCAAATGCAACTGTCACAATCAAGGCATAGATTGCAAAAGCAAGCCAGATTCCATGCCAATCCTTACCCTGAGCGTTTGTATAATATTTATCAATAATGAATCCACTTATTTTGCTGCCAGAGTATGCGCCAAAACCATTGGTCATCATCATAAACAGACCTTGTGCACTCGATCTTATTTTAGAATCGGTCGTGGTTTCAACAAATAAGGAACCGGAGATGTTGAAAAAATCGAATGCCATTCCATAAACAATACAAGACAAAATTATCATCCATAAACCGCCGGCAGGATCTCCAAACGAGAATAATCCAAACCGAAGAACCCAGGCGATCATGCTGAAAAGCATAACCTTCTTAATTCCAAAGCGCCGCAGGAAGAAAGGTATTGTGAGAATAAACAGGGTCTCTGACATCTGGGAAATCGACATGATAATCGTAGAATATTTTACAACAAATGAATTGGCATATTCCGGAACATTCCTGAAATCATCAAGGAAAGAATCACCATACATATTTGTCAGTTGCAATGCGGCACCCAGGAACATGGCGAAAATAAAGAATAACGCCATTTTATAATTCAAAAAAAGCTTGAATGCATTTAAGCCCAATTGTTCCATCATGGAAGCGTCTTTAGCTATTGATTTCTGCGGCAGACATTTTGGAAGAGTAAATGAATAGATGCCTAAAACAATGGCTGCAACCGCTCCAATGATGAACTGATTGGCATTGGCCTTACTGCCGGATAAATTGGTGCACCACATGGCGACAATGAAGCCGATGGTCCCCCAAACCCGTATCGGTGGGTACGCCTTCACAACTTCAAAATTGTTGCTTTTTAAAATTGAATAGGAAATAGAGTTGGAAAGAGAAATGGTTGGCATATAAAAAATCATGGCCAATAATATCACGTAGTACAGGGTATCCGGATCATTGACTTGTGGCACAAAGAACAGCACACATCCATACAAAATGTGCAGTGCACCATAGAGTTTTTCGGTATTTATCCATTTGTCTGCAATAATTCCGGTAAGCGCCGGCATGAAAATAGAGGCAATTGCGAGTGTTGAAAATATTGCCCCAAACTGAGCCCCTGTCCAACCTTTGGCATTAAAACAATAGGTTCCAATGGTTATGAGCCAGGCTCCCCATACAAAGAACTGGAAAAAATTCATCAGTATTAAACGAAGTTTTATTCCCATCAGGATTTTCTTTTAAGTGTTAATAAGTCAGGTTCAGAAAATTTATTTGCGTTTGTTGATTTCATCCCGGATGTTGGATGCTTTCTCATACTCTTCATTTTCGATGGCACTTTGAAGCATCTCCTTTAACTCCAGGATGGTCGCCTCTGAAAATGAAACCGGTGCTTCAGGTATCTCATCCGGAGCAGGCTCCTCATGTTGTTTGAGCAGTTCTGCCTCCTCTTCCATCAGTATTCCCGCAGCAGTCATGATACTTTCGTACGTATATACAGGACAGCTGAATCGCAGTGCCAGGGCAATTGCATCGGATGTGCGTGAATCAACCTCATGTACATTTTTGCCGTCGGAACAGATTAATTTGGCATAGAAAACCCCTTCGCTGAATTTGCTGATGACAACTTCGGATATTTCAATGTTGTAAACATCAGCGAATGATTTAAAAAGATCATGCGTCAAGGGGCGGGGAGTGCGTATTTTTTCAAGTTCAATGGCGATGGATTGGGCTTCGAATCCGCCGATGATTATTGGCAATCGCCGGTTGCCGTTGCGCTCACCCAAAATAAGTGCGTATGCTCCGCTTTGCGACTGACTGTAAGACATTCCGATGATATCCAGCCTGATTTTTTCCATCTTACCCTATCAAAGTTTACCAATTACAAACCTACGGGAATTTTCCCTAACAGACAAAAGTTGTTCGAAAATTCTATGTTTTCTCGAAATTCTTTCTATTTTTGTGAACAGTTCAACTAATAAATAAGTAAATATGAAAAGAGCCATTACCTTTTTCACGGCTTTGCTATTGCCATTTCTGACAATGGCTGGCGAGGCAAACCTTGTAATTCCTGCAGATATACGAAATCAATCTATCCTTTACTGGGGATTTTTGATCACACTGGCAGGTTTTATGTTCGGGTTGTACCAATTTCTTAAAGTAAAAAAAATCGGTGCACATAAGTCCATGCTGGATGTTGCACAAGTGATTTTTGAAACCTCAAAAACCTATCTCATTCAGCAGGGGAAATTTTTAGTAATTCTTTTTGTTTTTATCGGTTCTGCCGTGGCATTTTATTTCGGATGGCTCTCGGATGCCAGTTTTGGAATCGGTGGTGTTTTAATGATCCTGGGATGGACCATTATTGGCATCCTTGGTTCATACAGCGTTGCATGGTTTGGAATCAGGATGAATACGCTCGCCAATGCCCGGATGGCATTTGCTTCTCTGGAAAGGAAACCTATCAAGTTGCTCAATATCCCGCTGAATGCAGGAATGAGTATCGGTGTTGTCCTTATCTCCCTGGAACTGATTATGATGCTGGTCATCCTGATGTTTGTTCCAGGAGAATATGCAGGTGCAAGCTTTATCGGATTTGCAATTGGCGAATCGCTGGGCGCTTCCGCGTTGAGAATTGCGGGAGGTATTTTTACCAAAATTGCCGACATTGGATCTGACCTGATGAAGGTGATCTTTAAAATCGGTGAAGATGACCCCAGAAATCCGGGAACCATTGCCGACTGTGTTGGCGATAATGCCGGCGACAGTGTTGGCCCGACGGCTGACGGTTTTGAAACTTATGGTGTAACCGGCGTTGCATTGATTTCTTTCATCGTTCTCGCAGTTGCCGACCCTGTACTTCAGGTTCAGTTGCTCACCTGGATCTTCGTAATGAGAATTTTCATGATCATCACCTCCATCGTGGCTTTCTGGATCAATGGAGCCATCAGCAAAGCCAAGTACAGCAATGCTGACGACCTTGATTTTGAGAAACCTCTGACCTCACTGGTATGGATAACCTCAATCCTTTCTATCGTTGTAACATTTGTGATCAGTTACCTGACCATAGGCGACCTGGCGAATGATTTATGGATAACTTTGTCAGTAATCATCAGTGCAGGAACATTAGGAGCCGCCCTGATCCCTGAGTTTACAAAACTTTTCACCAGTCCGAAATCGACGCATGTGAACGAAGTTGTGGTTGCATCACAGGAAGGCGGCGCTTCTCTCAACATCCTTTCCGGGCTTGTTGCCGGAAATTTCAGCGCTTTCTGGCAGGGAATGGTCTTTTTCCTGCTTATGTTTGTTGCCTATTATGCAAGCAATTTCGGACTCAGCAATGTGATGATCTATCCATCGATCTTTGCCTTCGGCCTTGTGGCTTTTGGTATGCTGGGCATGGGTCCTGTTACCATTGCGGTTGACAGCTATGGCCCTGTAACCGACAATGCCCAATCCATTTATGAGCTTTCGCTGATTGAAGAAATTCCCGGTATTTCCGCTGAAATTGAACGCGATTTTGGTTTTAAACCTGATTTCGCAAAATCCAAACATTATCTTGAGGCCAATGATGGTGCAGGAAACACCTTTAAAGCCACTGCCAAACCGGTGTTGATTGGCACCGCAGTTGTAGGTGCCACCACGATGATTTTTTCACTGATCCTGGTTATTAAAAAATCGCTGGGTATCGAACCTGAACAGATCCTTAACCTCCTTAATCCATATACAATTTTAGGATTCCTTTTAGGTGGAGCGGTAATCTACTGGTTTAGCGGAGCTTCAATTCAGGCGGTAACAACAGGTGCAAGCCGGGCAGTAGCCTATATCAAGGAAAACATCAACCTCGATCCGAATGCCCCGAAAAAAGCAGATACAGCCAAATCGAAAGAAGTTGTAAAAATTTGCACGGTTTATGCCCAAAAAGGGATGTTGAATATCTTCATCGCCATTTTCTCTTTTGCGCTGGCCTTTGCATTTTTATCCTCTCCTACCGGTTTGACTGAATCGATGACCGGTGCTGAAAAACTAAACTACGCTTTACCGGTTTCGCTTTTCGTAAGTTACCTGATTTCCATTGCATTCTTTGGTTTGTACCAGGCAATTTTCATGGCCAATGCGGGCGGTGCGTGGGACAATGCAAAAAAGGTGATTGAAGTGGATATGAAGGAAAAAGGCACTGATCTCCATGCTGCATCCGTTGTGGGCGATACAGTAGGTGATCCTTTTAAAGATACTTCATCCGTTGCTATGAATCCCATTATTAAATTCACCACCCTGTTTGGATTGCTGGCTATGGAAATAGCCCTGTCCGTTCACTTCAGGCCATTCGCCCATTATATCGGAATGGCATTTTTTGCGGTTGCTTTATATTTTGTTTACCGTTCATTTTACAAAATGCGTATTAAAGATTAACTTTCAACTACTTGCAAAATAGAGGCTGTCGGAATATTTCTGGCAGCCTCTTTTTTTCATATTTTTAAGGCAACCTTTGGATAGTGTTGTGTTATCTTTATGCAGGATAGAGTAAACCCGTGGAGGAACATCTTATAAAAAAAGCGATAACCAGGGATGCAGGCGCCATTGAAGCGTTGTATGACAGCCATGCACCTTCAATGTTGAGCGTCTGTTTCCGCTATTCAGGGAACAGGAATGATGCGGAAGACATTCTTCACGACGGGTTTATTAAAATCATCCAGAAAATCCACACGTTCAGAATCCGTTCCGATGGAAGCCTGGAAGCCTGGATGAGAAGGATCATGGTCAATACTGCGTTGAACTTTTTACGCAGCCGCCAGAAAGAGAAATATTTCATTGACATTGACCCGATCCTGGATAAAATCGATCTTCACAACGAAGAAGAGGCAGATCCGGAAGAGGTATATCTTAATATCGACAAGGAGCAGATTATGCAGTTGATCTGTGAACTGCCGGCCGGGTACCGGACCGTTTTCAACCTCTTCGTTTTTGAACAATACGGGCACAAGGAGATTGCCGAAATGCTCTTATGCTCAGAAAACACATCCAAATCGCAGCTTTCAAAAGCCCGCGCTTTATTAAGAAAAAAAATGGATCAGCTGGTCAACATTAAACCATCACCGACCTATGAAAAAGTATAATCATCCGATCGATGATCTCTTCAGGGAGACCCTGAAAGATCATCAGATGAAGCCCTCTGAGGCAGCCAAAAAGGCTTTCCTGCAGGATGCGATGCAGATTTCGCAACCTGAGAAGAAGGGAAGAACAGGCCTGATCCTGCTCTCTGGTATTTTTGTTCTTATCAGTGCAGGATTATTGATATGGGCCATCACTTCAGAAAAGTTCTCTTCAAATGCCGGTAAGAAAGTAACTCCTGCTACCAGGCAAGTTCATTCAGCAGGGCTGAATACGCATCACCCATTAAACCAAACCCAATCCACTGGTATCTCCAAACAAAACAAGACCCTTAATTCTTCTGTACCCATATCAAACCAACAGCCTGTTACAGGTGAGTCAACGCAGTTTTCGAACCCAGTCCCTGCCTTTGGGAAAAACTCAGAAAAACAAAAGCCGTCAGCCAATCCGATAATGCCCGATAAGAAAAATGAGATGACAAAATCATCTTCTTTGTCAGCAATTTCTGGGGGGGGGCTTGCCGTTGCAAATCCAGGCAATGTTTCAACTCCGGGGAACGATGTTAAAAAACCCGATAGCACAATGGAAGCAGAGATCAACTTACCTGCCTCTGTGATAATGCCTGATGTGTCTGCTCCTGATTCAACCTTGCCACAAACAAGCGACTCTGTCCAAATTCCTGCTCCAGCGATTAAAAATAAATCTTCCGAAGCAGCCGGAAACAGCAGTAAATGGATCCCTGCCATTGGCGTTTATTACACTCCTGAGTGGATGTTTAACACCCTGGAAGGCACAAAATTTGTGAACAATTTCGGAGTTGAGGGAACATTTCATTTCGGGAAATTTTCAATACGTACCGGTGCAGGGGTGTCAATTGGCAAAGGGACCAATGAAGTTGTGGTGGAGTACAATGATTTCCTGGGTGCCTATAACCACCTGGATTCCATGAATTTCAAATGGGATGATCCAACACATAGTTACGTACCGAGTATGTACCTGTCAAAAAAGGATGTATGGGACAGCCTGATGAAACTCGATTATGCCAAAGTGGTAAAACGCTACACGTACCTTCAGATCCCAATGATCATAGGATATGATTTCTGGCAAACAGAGCGGATTTCAATGGGGTTCAGGGTGGGACCGGTGTTGTCAGTCCTGCTGGTTTCAAAGCAACTCTCTGACGAATATGATCCCGGGACAAAACGCATTATCAGTGTGAATGACATTGCCCCGGAGCAGGTAAGCCTGAACTGGCAGGTAATGGGAGGCATCAACACCGCTTTTAAATTGTCGGAGGCGTTGTTTTTTGAACTCGAGCCAAATGTCAGGTACTATTTTAATTCTGTTTACGAAAAACCGGTTAACAATACTAAACCATGGTCTGCAGGGGTTCGCGCAGCTTTTGTCATCCATTTTTGAAATAAAGGTCCCGGGGCACAGGCAACCTTTTTCTTCTGTCGGGTTATAACATCATAAACCTCCGGAACCAGGTTCTTAAAAAATCACAACTCAATAAATACACAAACCATTAAAACAAATTTACCATGAAAAAACTACTTCTTCCGATTTTGTTTCTGCTGCTGGTGATTCCAGCCATGTCTCAAGGATTTTTGCTTGTCAACGGAACAGTTACGGACCTGTCTAACGGCAATCCGATACCAAATCAGGCCGTAATCATACACAACGATTCTAATGCAGGATGGTATTTTTATCACACTGTTTATACCAACAACAGCGGTTTTTACTCTGATACAATCATCATTCAAAATGGCGGAACCCAGGGAAATCTATATGTTGGGACTGTTGATTGTCAGAATTATCTTAACATACAATCATTCGTTTATAGCCCGGCCAATACCAGCTTTACAGCTATATTTGCAATCTGTTATAATAACAATCCCTGTCAGGCTGCATTCACAAGCCAACAGCAGCAGCCTCTTGTTTTTAATTTCTATGACTTCTCAGTGGGAGGATTCGATATCCGCCAATGGTCATTTGGCGACGGAACCTATTCGAATTCGATAAATCCGGTTCATACGTACACTCAGGCTGGTTATTATGACGTGTCTCTTACCATAGGGGCACTTGGAACGACATGCTACAACACCATTACCCAAACAGTTTATGCCTGGGATTCCATCAATGGCGGTGATTGTCAGGCTGCATTTACCATAGTTCCTGACAGCTCAAACACACTTAACACCTATCATTTCATCGATCAGTCAGCAGGAAATATTGTTTCCTGGACATGGAATTTCGGTGATGGAATGACCTCCAATCTGCAAAATCCCATACACACCTATGCTCAATCAGGCATCTACGGGGTCTGCCTGACCATCCAGGGAGCAGACAGCACCTGCTACGACATGACCTGCGACACCCTTGCAGTTGGTGGACCACCTGCCTGTCATGCGGCCTTTACCTATTATGGTGATTCGCTGAATTCAGGCAACACCCTTCACTTCATCGACCTGTCGACCGGTAATATCGCATCCTGGAACTGGAATTTCGGAGACGGCAACTCCTCTTTTGAGCAGAATCCTGTACATACCTATGCAACAAGTGGCTACTACCAGGTGACCCTTACCATCGGAAGCCCGAACCAAACATGCTATGATGTTACTTCAGATACGGTTACCGTTGGCTCAGGCGGTGGTTGCCAGGCCTATTTCTCGTATGCCACTGCTCCCGCCTCCGGGTATAGCACGGTTTCCTTTACTGACCTTTCCACCGGAAATCCGACATCATGGTTATGGAGTTTTGGTGACGGCACATCAGGAACAATGCAAAACCCAATTCACAATTACACGTCACCCGGTTCATATAATGTATGCCTCACCATCGCAGGGAATAACTGTACAAGTACTTTCTGTCAGATTGTTGTCATCCAGGACAGTGTCAATTATCATCAGATTTACGGACAGGTATTTGAAGGCAATTTCCCTCTTCCACTCGGAATGGCGATGATCTTCTCTGTTGACACAAATGCTAACTACCAGCCATTTGTTGCGGTATGCCCGATAGATTCAAACGGGGTTTACTATTTCACACTGGTCCCTGACGGCAACTATTACATCATGGCGATTCCCTTTGATTCAAACGGATATCTGCCAACCTATTACGGCAACACCATCAGCTGGGAGCAAGCGACACTTATAAACCTGGGAGCAGAAAACAATCCTTACAACATTAGCCTTGTTCCATCTGACCAGATGACTCCCGGCCCGGGGTCAACCAATGGCCAGATCAACCTGGGTGATATGTACAGCTCGATGATGGATAAGATCAATATGATCCTGCTGAATGAGCAGGGCAATGCAATTGGTTTTACCCGGGTTACCGGTGCCGGTGCCTTCAGTTTTCCAACCCTTGCCTACGGAACCTATTTCCTGCATGCTGAAATGCCCGGTGTTACAAGTGACATGGTTAAGATCATACTTACACCGGAAAATCCTCACATCGATGTGGTGATGACCTTCAGCGGGAATACCATTCAGGGAACCCGGGATGAGGTCACTCTTGCAAACCAGTGGATTGCTTACCCGAATCCTGTTATTGACAATCTGACGGTAAACATTGACATGAAACAAGGAACTAAAGCCGGAATTTCAGTTTATAATCTTACAGGGCAACTGGTTGAGAGCAGTCAGATAACTCTTACAGCAGGCAATAACACTGTTAAAGTGAGCGTAGCCTCTCTGCCTGATGGCATCTACACCTTGCGGATTTTCACCCAAAACGGTGTGATTTTAACCACCAAACTTGTTAAGACAAAATAGATCTGTTCAGTAATCATTTTGAAAACGCCGTTCCTTGCAGGGGCGGCGTTTTTTCATGGACCCTGACAGGGTTATGGACCCCGTCAGGGTGTTTTAATTGTTTATCATTTCACAAACTTTTGGTACTTTTGCGCTGCATTCAAAATCTCAAAAAAACTTCCACATGATCAACAATAACTTTGCAAGACGACACAACGGACCTTTCGGCGATGAAATCAACCTCATGCTTGAAAAAATTGGAGTTGCCTCTATTGATCAGCTTATAGATCAAACTGTTCCATCCTCAATCCGGATGAAGGCACCCCTCGACCTTCCAACCGGGATGAATGAGCATCAGTACCTGACCCACATCCGGTCAATCGGTGCAAAAAACAAACTTTACAAAAGCTTTATCGGCATGGGGTATTACGACACCATTGTTCCCGCCGTTATTTTAAGAAATATCCTGGAAAACCCGGGATGGTACACTGCTTATACTCCTTACCAGGCAGAAATATCCCAGGGAAGACTTGAGGCCTTGCTGAATTTTCAGACAATGGTATGCGACCTCACTGCAATGCCCATTGCAAATGCATCTTTGCTTGATGAAGGTACCGCAGCTTCTGAAGCCATGATCATGCTTTTCAACAGTCGTTCAAGAGACGCTGTTAAACGCGGCGCCAACCAGTTCTTCGTTTCTAAAAACCTTTTCCCGCAATCGATCGATGTAATCAGAACGCGGGCCATCCCCCTGGGCATTGAACTCATTGTTGACAAACAGCAGGATATCGAATTTAACGAATTAATGTTCGGCTGTGTTTTACAGTACCCAAATCAGCATGGTTCGGTTTGTGATTTCTCCGGCATCGTTGAAAAAGCACACGCCGCTGGGGCGATGGTAGCTGTTGCAGCTGACCTGCTCAGTCTTACCCTGCTCACCCCTCCGGGAGAATGGGGTGCTGATGTTGTTTTTGGTTCCACCCAGCGTTTTGGTATTCCGATGGGCTATGGTGGTCCGCATGCCGCCTATTTTGCCACACGGGATGAGTACAAGCGACAGATGCCAGGCCGTATCATCGGGGTTTCCGTTGATGCAAATGGAAACCGTGCACTGCGGATGGCACTTCAAACCCGGGAACAGCACATCAAACGGGAAAAAGCGACCTCCAACATCTGCACATCCCAGGTTTTACTGGCAGTTATGGCAGGAATGTATACAGTTTATCACGGCCCGAAAGGACTACGCCAGATTGCCCGCCATATTAATATCCTCACAGGGGTGCTTGCCCAGGAGGTGAAAAAATATGGCTATGCCCAGTTAAACGATTTTTTCTTTGACACCGTTAGAATCCAGCTACCGGAAGGTGTTGCAATGGAGGTCATTAAAAAAGCTTCATTGGAGAATAAATTTAACCTTCGCTACATCGATGAACGTCATGTGGGCGTCAGCATCGATGAAACCACCTCGCTTTCCGACATCAACATCCTCGTCGGAATTTTTGCAAAGGCCAATGGGAAGACATATACCGAATTTGTTTGCAATCCTCAGGAATGTGAACTGATTACAACTATTCCCCAGCAACTTACCAGAACATCAGGGTACCTTGAACATAAAGTTTTTAACAGTTATCATTCCGAAACGGAGATGATGCGATATATCAAAAAGCTTGAAATCAAGGATCTGGCATTGAACCGTTCGATGATCCCTCTGGGTTCCTGCACCATGAAACTCAATGCAGCATCGGAATTGTTTGCGCTCAGCTACCCGGAATTCGGCGGAATACATCCGTTTGTGCCGAAAGACCAGGCCGAAGGATACCAGTTCCTGATCTCAGAACTTGCCAAAGACCTCGCAACAATCACAGGGTTTGATTCAGTTTCCTTCATGCCAAATTCAGGTGCTGCCGGAGAATATGCAGGTTTGATGGTTATCCGTCAGTACCATATTGCCAGGGGGGATGGACACAGGGATGTTTGCATCATCCCGTCCTCTGCACATGGCACCAATCCAGCAAGTGCTGCGATGGCAGGCATGAAGGTTGTAGTTGTCAAATGCGATGAGAAGGGGAACATTGATGTGTCAGATCTCCGTGAAAAGGCTATCCAGTACAAAGATACACTCTCTGCCCTGATGGTTACCTATCCATCCACGCATGGGGTTTTCGAAGAGGAGATCCTTGATATTATAGCCATCATTCATGAAAACGGCGGACAGGTTTACATGGATGGCGCGAACATGAATGCTCAGGTAGGGCTGACAAATCCGGGAATTATCAAGGCCGACGTTTGCCACCTCAACCTTCATAAGACATTTGCGATTCCACATGGTGGCGGCGGTCCCGGTGAGGGACCAATTGCCGTTGCCCGGCACCTTACACCGTTCATGCCTAAACACGTTGTGGTTGAAACAGGAGGCAGTGAAGGCATCTCTGCAGTGGCATCAGCCCCTTATGGAAGTGCACTTGTCCTAACGATCTCGTATGCCTACATCAAACTGATGGGCGGAGCAGGTCTGACTGAAGCAACAAAAATGGCTATCCTGAATGCAAACTATTTAAAATCATGCCTGGAGCCGCATTATCCCATCCTGTATTCAGGCAAGAACGGCCGGTGTGCCCACGAAATGATCGTTGACTGCAACGGCATCAGCCGCCAGACAGGCATCGGTGCCATCGACATCGCCAAACGCCTGATGGATTATGGTTTCCATGCCCCGACCGTGGCCTTTCCTGTTCACGGCACCCTGATGGTTGAGCCAACCGAGAGTGAACCCTATTCAGAGCTGAACCGCTTCCTGGAAGCAATGGTTGCCATCAAGGGCGAAATTGACGAGATCGCTTCCGGACAGGCTGACAAGGCCATCAATGTCATCATGAAGGCGCCTCATACCGCTCAGATGGTGTCTGCTGATGAATGGAACCTGCCCTATTCACGGCAGAAAGCTGCATTCCCTGTGGATTCACTGAAGGAAGATAAATACTGGCCGACTGTGACAAGGATTGATGATGCCTTCGGGGATCGAAACCTGCAATGTTCCTGTTAGAGCTTTCTTGAGATAACCTTTGGGCAAAAACAGGAAAGTGTCTTTCAGGTTGACTTACCGGTAATGACTCAGCCACCGGGCAATTTCCTCAATGGCTGACTTTGCCTGCTTCAGAATTCCCAGGTAACTGAGGAAACCATGGATCATGTCGTCATAAACAGACAGGGTAACGGTTACCCCCGCCCCTGACAGTCGGTTTGCGTAGGCAATACCTTCATCCCTCAACGGATCGCAGCCGGATACGATGACCAGTGCCCGTGGAAGACGGAACAAATTGGAGGCGAGCAATGGCGCTGCCAGGTAATTTGTCGAATCATGCTCATTGCCAAGGTATTTATCCCAGAACCAAGCCATTGCACCACAAGTAAGTCCATAGCCATCTGCAAATTCAACATATGAGGGCTTTTCCGGCTTATAATAATCTGTAACCGGGTAAATAAGAATTTGCCCCATGATGGGTATGGGCGACTGAGTGTACTCATCCCGCAACCTCAGGGCTGTTACTGCAGCAAGGTTTCCGCCGGCACTATCACCGGCAAGAAAAATTCTTTCGGGATTCCCGTTCCAATCCCTGCAATGTTTTGAAATATAAATGGCGGCTTGCAGGCAATCTTCTGTTGCTGCAGGGAATTTACTTTCGGGTGACAATCTGTAATCGACGGAGACCACGATACATTTAGCGATCGTACACAAATGGCTGCATATAGGATCATAAGCATCCAGACGAAAAAACACCCAGCCACCTCCATGAAAGAAAACGATGACCGGAAAAGGGCCGTCACCTTCAGGTGTATATATTCTGACTGGAATATCTGTCTCAGGACCTGGAAAAGAAAGGTCGCGTACCGAACCAACCTGTTTGACAGGTATTTTCATGCGTGAATAACCTGCTTCAACCTGTTCACGGGCGAATTCAAGCGGTACGGCATCGAAATCGATCTGTCCTGCCGCTTCAATTGCTGTCAGCAGCGCTTTGGCTTTGGGATCGATTAACATGAGCAGTTACATTTGGGCGAGGCAACCTTTAATTTTTTGCCAGGTATGTTCAATATCATTATCCAAACCAACAGAAAACCGGACAAGTCCTTCAGACAATCCCATTTCCCGCTGAATCTCCTCAGGAACTTCTGAGGAAGTACTCTTTCCGGAGTTACTGAAGAGTGTTTTGAAATAGCCAAGACTAACGGCCAGATATCCGACACCGGCAATCTCCATCATTTCCATCAGCTTTGCTGCCCGGTCGGCGGTTACCATGTCGATTGCGATCAGTCCTCCAAACCCGAACTCAGGATTCATCATGGTTTTCATGATTTTATGGCCCTTATTTTCAGGGAGGCCGGGATAGTTGATCTTTAGTCCATATTCTTTAAATTTTCCTGCAAGGTACATGGCATTTTTGCTGTGCTGCTTCATACGGATATGCAATGTGTGCATGTTTTTCAGGATACTGGATGAACGAAGCGGGTCTAAAGCCGGGCCAAGCAACATGGCGGTTCCGGCATTTACATCGCTGAGTGAATTGATGAACTCCGCAGAAGCACAGATTGCACCTGCCACACAGTCATTTTTCCCGTTGATGAACTTGGTCATGCTGTAAACCACCACATGGGCACCCAACTGAAACGGAGCAATGATCATTGGGGTGAAGGTATTATCAACCACCATCTTGATATTGTGATCGTTGGCTATCTTTGCCAGGGCAGGGATGTCGGATATCTGCAGCAAAGGGTTCGTCATCGATTCTGTATAAATTATCCTGGTGTTAGGGCGGATGGCCTGCTCAACCAGGTCGAGGTTTGTAATATCAACAAAGGTGACATCGATGTTAAACTTTTTCACGTAGTTAAAGAGGAAAGCAAAGGTTCCGCCATACGTTGTCAGGCTGCAAACGATGTGATCTCCACTGTTACAAATCTGAAGGATGGAACAGGTAATGGCAGCCATTCCTGAGGCCGTAACCCATGATGATTCGGTTCCCTCCATGGCTGAGAGCGCATCGGCCAGATATTTATTGCTTGGGTTCCAGTGACGCGAATACAGGAAACACCCTTCAGAATCTCCCTGGAAGGTGTCAAGCATGGTTTTGGCCTGCATAAAGGTAAAGGTAGCAGAATCGCAAACTGAAGGATTTACATCTCCATATTCGCCAAATTGAAGAAGGTCGTAGATTTTAGTTGAGGGGTCGTTTTGCATGACATAGATAATTTAGTTGTGGCAAATTTACAAATATTGTAACATTTTACCCTTTTTTCTTGGAAATCGCACCATTCTAATGTATATTTATGGGTTAAATGTAAAGGCCGGCACAGGGTATTGTTGATCAGCTAAAATCTTTATCCCACCATCAACCTGCTACACATCTCTCCGTACACCACAACTACCTGATTACCGACTATTTAAATAATTCATGGCTATTTCCTGAAATAGCGGAACTGTGTTGTGAAATATATTTTGAATATATCCCCGATATAACTAAACTGGTAATTTTTAGTCACCTAAGTAGAAATTCAAAAACAAACCGACATGAAAAAGATCTTTTTACTTTCAGTCCTGGGTTTTTTCTTTTGTGGATACGCAATTTCAGAATCATTTTCACAGAATCCGGAAAAAAACTCAAAACCGTACAGCAATTATCCTTATGCATTCGAAGAGGAATGGATAGAGGTGATGTTCTCAGGTGAATCAAAAGTGAGGATTCGTAACGGAAATTTAACGGATCTCACAACACGGGCATTGCTCGGGGTTGATGATATCCTGAATGAATTGCAGTGGCACACATGGCAGCGACTGACCGATTTGCCGGAAACAACAATCGATAACTGGGAAACAAACGGTGAACGCAACACAGGCGAAGACATTTATAATCTGAATAACATCTACCGGTTAAAGATTCCAAAAGGAAATGACACCTGGAAGATCGCTGAAAGGCTTGAGGCCCTGCCAGGGATTTACCTCGCAAAACCTGTTCCGAAACCAGTGCCATTGCCGAACCCCGGAAATTACCAGTCCCAGCAAGGCTATCTGAATCCTGCCGCAAATAATCCAACCGGTGTTGATGCGCTCTATGCATGGACACAAACAGGGGGAACAGGAACCGGTGTTACCATTTGCGATGTGGAGTACAGCTGGAATTACAACCATGCTGATATTACCAAAGCGCTCGGATCACAAATAAACCCGAATACCATCACCGATCCGTTCAATGACAACAATCATGGTACGGCAGTTCTTGGGGAACTGGTATCTGACAACAACGGATGGGGAACCACAGGTATCTGTTATGGAGCAGGTTTGAAAACCTGCGGCACTTACTGGGGAGGCACATGGAATCCGGCAGGCGCCATATACTATGCAATTTCAAGCCTTTATGCCGGGGATGTAATACTCCTGGAGCAGCAATGGGACTATACCGGATCAGGAGGATATGTGCCATTGGAATGGTACACCAATACTACCCCAAATGCCCAGACCAACAACGCGGTGTATGCTGCCATTGTTAATGCCATAGCCAACGGAATTCATGTGGTAGAGGCAGGAGGAAATGGCAACATCAACACCGGGAACATGGCATGGTATGGAAATTCGGGAGCAATCATTGTCGGAGCTGGCGGAGTCTATACAGGTGGTACATATATTGAAGGGAATCTGCAGCGGCTCTCGTTTTCCAGTTACGGACCACGGTTTGATTTACAAGGATGGGGTGAAAATGTCTTCACCACCGGGTACGGAACATATTACAACGCCCAAGGACCTAATTACTATTACAGGGCTGATTTCAATGGAACTTCGAGTGCTTCACCCATCGTGGCAGGTGCTCTTGCCTGTGTTGAAGGGTATTACTTTGCGAATGTATCGGCCACCCCGCCTACGCCAGCTAATATGCGTACCTGGCTGGCCACCTATGGCACGGCACAGATAACTCCCCCTGTGGGCAATATAGGCCCAAGACCCGATATCAAGGCTACCATGCAAAGTTTCGTCGTTGCCACCATGGACTTTGGTGATGCACCTGACGGCCCATACCCGACATTGATGGCATCGAATGGTGCAAGGCATACCAATACGGGGCTGAGCCTTGGACCATTGATTGATGTTGAATTTAACGGCCAGCCAAACGGCACTGCAACCGGGGATGACATTAACCCGGCAATTGGTGACGACGAAGACGGAGTCATGTTTACCAGTTTGCTCACTCCCGGGCAACTTGCCACCGTGCAGGTTATGGTAAATATGCCATGTATTCTGGATGCATGGGTCGATTTTAACAAGATGAATGCCTGGGCTGATCCGGGTGAACAAATTTTTGTTAGTGTTCCATTAACAGGGGGCATGAACCTTTTATCCTTCCTGGTACCTGCCAACGCCATGCCATTTGTCACATTTGCCAGGTTCAGAGTGAGCGGACAAGGTGGCCTGCAGTTTTTCGGTTATGCTCCCAATGGCGAGGTTGAAGATTACCAGGTCATGATTGAGCTGGCACCACAACCTGAACTGGATTTCGGTGACGCTCCGGATCCGCTATATCCGACCTTACTTGCCAGCAATGGTGCGCGACATACAATTGACCAGGTAACCTACCTCGGCCCCCAGGTTGATGGTGAACCCGACGGGCAGCCCGACCCCATGGCATTGGGTGATGACATGGACATCATGTTTCCTCCCCCCAATGATGATGAAGATGGTGTGTTTTTCATGAATCCATGGATCCCAAATCAACCGGCGAGTCTCAATGTATTGGCTTCGGTGCAGGGGTTCCTGAATGTTTGGGTAGACTTTAACGGTAATGGATCATGGGCTGACCCGGGCGACCAGGTCTTTATTGATGTAATGCTTATTCCCGGGCCTAACATGCTGACATTTAATGTACCTGGAAACACTACCGTCGGTTCCAAATTTGCGAGGTTCAGGTTTTGCACGCTGCAGGGGCTGGGATTCCTGGGGCCGGCACCAAATGGCGAAGTAGAGGATTATGCGGTAAATATTGAACCACAACCAGATCAATTGGACTGGGGTGACGCTCCCGATCCTACCTATCCGACCCTGAATGTAAATGGCGGGGCAAGCCACATCATTGATGGAATCACATACCTGGGTTTACAGATAGATGGTGAACCGGATGGTCAACAAACCCTTGCAGCTGATGGTGATGACATTGCCAACCTTGACGATGAGGACGGGGTTGTATTCATGTGGCCTGTTGCGAAGGGAAATCCATGTAAGATTAAAGTAACTGCTTCAGTTGGAAATGCACTGTTCAACTGCTGGATCGATTTTAATGCCGATGGAGATTGGGCAGATGCCAATGAACAGGTATTCATGGATATAAACCTGGTAGCTGGGGATAATTACCTCACCTTCATTACCCCTGGAAATGTGGTTGCAGGTTCAACTTATGCCCGGTGCCGTTTCAGCC
Organism: uncultured Draconibacterium sp.; assembly: GCA_964355945.1. GTDB lineage: Bacteria > Bacteroidota > Bacteroidia > Bacteroidales > FEN-979 > CAIVAT01. The sequence goes on along the minus strand of CAYHGE010000001.1, from coordinate 72,012 downwards.
ATCAACCTGCACTCTCCTACACCGGACCAGCCTCTGATGGTGAAGTGGAAGATTACAAAATCCTGACAACTGTGTATGGAGATTTAAAATGGAGCCAGCCAGCCGACCCGCTTTTCCCGGGCCTGCATGCAACTGACATGAGCTTACTTGCCGATGACTGGAAATGCAATGGTGAGGTTGTAACCGACCTGCACTGGTGGGGTAATTATGAAATGAGCGCCCAGGGATTGGAAAAAAGGGGAGCAGGAATTAATCATTTCATCTTGAAGATTTACGCCAATTCCAATTGCCTGCCTGCCAATCCAATCAAGAGTTATATTGTCCCGTTTAACCCACTGCTGGAGATCAACACTGGTTTGATAAACAATGAAGGGTCACCAATCTATAAATATGACTTCCTGCTTCCGGAGCCATTTATCCAGGTAAAGGATACAACATACTGGTTCTCGGTGCAGGCGATGTCAAATAATCCGGTGAATCCGCCTTCATGGCGCTGGCAGGAGGCAAACCGCTGGTTTTACCCTATTTTGTGCGGAGCTGCAACCAATGGAACCGGTGTGTGGCAAACCATAACCTGGCCAACACCCGGATCGATGGTAAAATACACCGACCTGGCATTCGAAATCACTTCCTGGATCGTTGATACACTCTACTTGCAAAACATCAGTGTCACAGCCGGGCAGATCCTGTGCTATGATGCCAACAATGTAATTGTGGTTGCGGGTAGCGGCACAACCTTTACCGTGAATCCAGGTGCCAGTGCAACAATGATCGCCGGCCAAAAGATCATTTATATGCCAGGCACTTCAGCCATTGCCGGATGCTATATGCATGGCTATATCAGCACAACAGGCCAGTTCTGTCCCCGCCTTCCTGTGATGACAGGGACTGAGACTGAACCAGAAAACACATTCACAGAGGTATCGATCGGAAAAACCCTGCGGGCATACCCGAATCCAACAACAGGATCGATTTTTCTTGAGTTGACAAATCAGCAGGAAATTTCTTCAGCAACAGTTGAAGTTTATGGGATGATGGGTGATAAAATCCTCAGCGAAAAATACCCTCCGCAGAAGAGTTACGAACTGTCACTGGCATTGCATCCCAAAGGGGTTTACCTTGTCAGGGTAATCACAGGAAATGAGACCCGGATGGTGAAGGTTGTTTTAAAGTAGAATACGTTCCAGAATCGTCTTTACCTCGTTGTACTCCGTGACCACAGGAAACTCCGGGTAATCATCGACCACATTCTGCGGTGGCCGGAAAAGAATTCCGACATCAGCCTGTTTGAGCATGCTGATGTCGTTATAGGAATCGCCCATTGCGATTACCTGGTATGTCAGTCCCTGCAATGCTTCAACAGTTTTACGTTTCGGATCAGGCTGTCTGAGCTTGTAATCGATGATCCGGTTTGTTTCGTCCATGACGAGTGTGTGGCAGAACAGGGTCGGGCGGCCCAGTTGTTTCATCAGGGGATCAGCAAACTGAATAAAAGTGTCGGATACCACGATCAATTGCGTGCGTTCCTTCACCCATTCAATGAACTCATTTGCACCGGGCAAGGGCCTGATTTGGGCAATAACATTCTGAATGTCGTGAAGCTTCAAACCATGCTGGTCCAGAATTTTCATCCTGCTTCGCATCAGCAGATTGTAATCGGGTTCGTCGCGGGTGGTGCGGCGGAGTTCATTTATACCGGTTTTATCGGCTACATTGATCCATACTTCAGGAACAAAAACACCTTCGAGATCAGAGCAGAGTATATACATGGGGGTTGATTTTTGCATAAATGGTTTTATAAATAATTCAAAATGCAGATAGCAAAGGCAAATGTTAAAATTGGGGGTAACTATGCTTTAATCAGGATTAATAGCTCAAATACTATGACATTTGACTTTGCATTTTGAACTTTGAATTAAAAATTTTCCAAAAGAAATTTCTTAAAATCCTGGTAATCAGCAGGCAAAACCGAATCGAATTCCGGTTTATCCTCAAGTCCTTTGAGGCTTTCAGGCAAAGGTGGATCCAAACCGATCAGCCGGTGTATTTCCTCAGGAAATTTTGCAGGATGGGCGGTTTCCAGCGAAACACACAGCTGTTCAGGTCCAGGATCATCGGGATTGATTTTAAGATATTCGATCAACCCGGCCCAGCCCACCGCTCCGTGTGGTTCAAGCAAGACTCCCCTTTTTGAATAGATTTCCCGGATGGTCTCCCTGGTCATCTGGTCTGAAACACTGACAGCGAAAATCTCTTTTCTCATCAGATCCATATCTGCGGGCTCATGAATCCTGCCTTGTTCATCCATTACTCCACCATAAAGCGCAACAAGCCTGGCCAGGTTGCTTGGGTGACCGACATTCATCGCGCTGGAGATACAATTTCGTGACGGCTCGATTTTATGATACAACCCTGTTGCGAGGTAATGAGGAAACTCATCATTTGCATTGGTGGCGATGATGAATTTGCTGACAGGAAGTCCCATTTTCATCGCCATTATACCACCCATCATATCGCCGAAATTACCGGAAGGAACAGAAAAGATGATGCTTTCGGCACTATTTTCTGTCCTCAGGCGAGAGAATGCATAGAAATAATAGACGATTTGCGGGATCAGCCGGCCTATGTTGATGGAATTGGCAGATGAAAGGCTCAGGTGGTCCAGCCCGGGGTCGGAAAATGCCTGCTTTACGAGAGCCTGGCAATCGTCGAACTTGGCATCCAGCGCCAGCACATGGATATTTTTCCCCAGTGTGGTCATCTGTTTGCGTTGACGTTCAGTTACCTCTGTCCTTGGAAAGAGCACGACTACCTGAATATTTTCAAGACCGTAAAAAGCATTGGCAACTGCACTGCCTGTGTCGCCAGAGGTTGCAGTAAGGATCAGCAGTTTATTCCCGTTTTGCTTCAGATAATGCTGCATCAGCCGTCCCATCATCCGGGCAGCAAAATCCTTGAAGGAGGCAGTTGGTCCCTGGTCCAGATGCATAATATATTTCCTGTCATACACTTTTTCAAGTGGTACCGGAAAATTATAGGCATCCTGAACAAGTGCCAGCAAGTCTCTATCCCCGATTTCCCCAACCAAATACCTGCGAATGATATCGAATGCTATTTCAAAATAAGGCATCCGGGAATAATTATCAACTTCTTCCCTGGTTAACTGGGGGATTGATCGTGGCAGATAGAGTCCCTTGTCTGGAGCCAGGCCCTTCAGCAACGCTTTGCTAAAGGGGACTGCCCCGGCTTTCAGGTTGGTTGAGTAATAAAGAAGTGCCTGTTCCATTTTAATATGCCTGCGGATATTTTCCAGTTTTAAAATCCTCCTTTACTATTGGCTCACTGTCAATCTTTTCAAAGGCCTGCGACAAATCATCGATCAGATCTTTTTCATCCTCGATGCCAACGGAGAAGCGTATCATCGATGGGGAGATCCCTGCTTTGCGCATCTCCACCTCACCCATGGCAGAATGCGTGGTTGAGGCAGGATGTGTCACAATCGACCGGCATGTGCCAAGGTGCGTTGCGTGAGTGAAAACCCTGAGTGCATCTATGAAGCGGGTTGCCTGTTGGTATGTTCCGTCCAATTCAAATGACATCAGCGAACTGCACCCTTTCATTTGTGCCTTGATCATCTTGTGGTATGGATTGGACACCAGCCCGGGGTAGTTAACATTCTTCACCCTGGGATGTGCTTCAAGATAGGTTGCTACGCCCAGTGCGTTTGCACAATGCCTCTCCATTCTCAGGGAGAGTGTTTCAAGCCCATTCAGACTAAGCCAGGCATTAAACGGTGCCATGGCTGGCCCCAGATACCTGAGGCTGCTTTGCCGGATACCTTCAACAAGCGCTTTGGTTCCGCAAATGATACCTCCCAGGCTGGTTGCGTTGCCGCAAATATACTTGGTGGTAGAGTGCACAATAACATCGGCACCAAGTAGAATTGGTTGCTGTAATGCTGGTGTGGTAATCGTATTATCGACAACCAGTGGCAGATTTCTTGATTTGGCCAGTACTGCCAGGGCCGGGATGTCGGCAATAAACAGTGAAGGATTGCTCGGACTCTCTACAAATAAGAATTTAGTTTTGGGCGTGATAGCCTCGGCCCAGGCATCGATTGAATCAGGGTTCGTAACCCAGTTTACCTTTGCACCCATTTTGGGTAGTCCAACATTAAACAAGCCAAACGTACCGCCATATACCCGATTTGAAGAAACAACATCGTCTCCGGGGTTCAACAGGTGGTGAGCCAGTAAAAAGATGGCCGACATTCCGGAAGCCGCAGCAATTGCGCCTTCTGTGTTTTCCAGGGCAGCCATGCGGTTTTCAAACACCTGAACCGTTGGATTGTCCCACCGGCCATAAGTAAAACCGGGTTTTTCTCCTGAAAAAATCGCGGCAGCCTCCTGGGCATCAAGGTAGGGATAGGCTACAGATTGATAGATCGGGACTGACATTGAATCTGGATGAAATTCTGTTTTCCCGGCATGAATGGCTTTTGTGTTAAATCCACGGTTTGGCATAAGGACCTCCATTTTTTACGAATGAATAGTTTAGAATGAGCAATTTCACATCACAAACTTACTTAAAATAGATATAAACATCTACAAACCTGAAAAACAATTTTCATGTCGAAGGGTCTGATTACATTAATTCACCCACACTCAAAAAAGAACTGTATCAGATTTCTTTGTTACTTTGCGGGTTGAACCAATGAAACAACCTGTATATCTTCAACCATGAAAAAAAATATTTTAATTACCATGATCATTCCAATCATTGTATTTGCTATGATCAGCCCACTAATTACCTCTGCACAGGATAGTCTTTCGATGAAAGAACTTAAAGGGACCTGGTCCGGAGCCCTGAAAATTCAAGGCAAACAACTCCGCCTTGTCATGAATGTCATGTTCAGTGAAACCGACAGCCTGATCGTTACCTTCGACAGCCCTGACCAGGGGGTACTTGATCTTCCAACCAGTAAAGTTGTGTTGGATGGCAGATCTTTGGATGTCTCAGCCGATGCAATCGGAGGCAGTTTTGATGGAAAAGTCAACGACGGTATCGATTCGATAACCGGATCCTGGAAACAGGGTGGAATGGCATTCCCGATCGTTCTGGTTCGGGAAGGAAAACGAGTCACACTCAACAGGCCCCAGGAGCCGAAGCCTCCATTCCCTTACCGGATTGAAGATGTTACTTTTCCCGGTACCAAAGGGGAGTTTGATCTTGCCGGGACGTTGACACTTCCTGAAAACAAAGGCCATTATCCTGTCGCCATCCTTCTCTCCGGATCAGGACCTCAAAACCGTAATGAAGAACTTGTGGGTCACAAACCTTTCCTGCTGCTGGCCGATTACCTCACCCGCCTTGGAATTGCAGTACTACGGTATGATGACCGTGGTGTCGCCATGTCGAAAGGTGATTTCAAATCAGCCACTTCATTCGATTTTGCCACTGATGCTGAAGCTGCGCTTGATTTTTTGAAGCATCATCCTGAAATTGACACCAACAGAATCGGATTCATCGGGCACAGCGAAGGCGGCATTCTGGCTCCGATCGTAGCATCCTACCGAAAAGATGTGGCGTTTATCATCCTTATGGCCGGACCAGGTCTTACAGGAGAACAAATTCTTCTCCTTCAATCGGCACTTATTTCGAAAAGTGAGGGGGCAGATGAAAGCAGCATTAAAATTAATGAAAAGCTCAGTAAGGACATTTACAGCGTCCTGAAGAAAAACCGCGACAACACAAGAGCCGCCGAAAAGATCAGATTGCTTTTTGCAGATCTTGACAAAAGGAATGCAAAAGATACAAGCTACCACCCGATGTCGAAAAAAGATATTAATGCCCAGATAGAAAGCCTCACTTCGCCCTGGTTCCGTTGCTTTCTTACACTTAACCCTGAAGTGTACCTTTCAAAAGTTACCTGTCCGCTGCTTGCAATCAATGGAAGTCTTGACCTTCAGGTTCCGTCGAAAGAGAATCTCGAAGCTATTGAAAAAGCGCTGATTTTTGGCGGAAATTCAAGTTATGTTATCGAGGAGTTACCCGGGTTGAATCACCTCTTTCAAACCGCCAAAACCGGCAGCCCGTCGGAATACGCCAAAATTGAAGAAACCATCTCCCCGGCAGCTCTGGAGCTGACAGGGAAATGGCTTCTGAAGAATGTTGTAAAGTAATAAGGTAACGAATTAGTGCTGAACGGTAAACTTTTTGGTGTCGACAACCTTTGTGGTGCTGCGAAGGAGATAGAGGTAAATTCCGTTGCTCAGGTTTGAAGTCGATATGTTGATTTTATCAGAACCTGCTTTTACAGGTTGAGATGCTAAAACCCTTCCGGTAATGTCGGTAACTTCCAGCATCATATCTGTGTCAATGGAATTCAGCAGGATTGTGGTTTCATCTTTGGCCGGGTTTGGAAAATTCTGACCAAGTGTGGCAGTATGTTTTACCGGGCTTTCGTTAATACCCACTCCATCCATGAACCAGTTGTAGGTTTTCAGAAGGATGTCATTCCTCACAGCTACGTTCTGAACCATTTCAAGACCAACTCCAAAATAGACAACCTTGGCCTGATCCTTGGTCGATTTAACTGCACCAATTTTGGTCAGTGTTGTGTTATAGTAGAAAGTTGCTGTCGCATTTTGCAGCGGACCGATCTGATCCGGGTACATATTTCCGCCATAAACATCGACAATATTTGACGTTGCGACAGTACCATAAATCGGATCGGCCGTATTGGCAACCAGTTTATTGCTTGAAGCACTCCCATCATCGATGTATGAAGCCTTGAGATAGTTTGTGTACAGATCCTTTGTAACAACGGTTCCATGGTTACCAGCAGCACCACTCATGATGTCCCAGCCAACATCCTGACCGGCAACCAGAAGTTTCCCTCCATTATCCACGAATGATTTTACAGCAATGGCTTCCGGGTCGGTGAAAGCCGGGAATGTCCATGCACAATTATAGAAAATATTGAGTATTTCTGTGAGAATTCCGGCATTTTTTGCCTGGACAAAAAGGCTTGATTTCATCATGGCCAGTTGATCACATCCGGCGGCTTTCAGGCCTGCAAGGTAAACACCGGAATGCAGGGTGGCGTTGTTATCACCTGCAGCATTAACCAACAATGTGGTGACATTGGAGATTAAATGCACCGTGAAGTACTTAACCGGAGCATTGGGATTATTCATTGAAGAGAGCGCGAAGGTAAAATCTTCAAAGGAGGCGCTGTCACCAGGAGTAACCTGCAGTGTGATCGGCTTGGGAGTACCCTTCACAAGATCAACAATGGTGCTGTCGGTAAAAGTGAGGCCATTGATCACAAAATTTGATGACCATCCAACCGGAGGTGCAGAAACCAGTTTAATCTTGAATGGCTCTGTTCCGGCTATGTTGCTGTTTGCCATCAGGTCGAAACTTGCAGTCACAGAAGGTTGTCCCAGCTTCATTATGCTGTCGGATGTGCTGATGTCGCCAACATAAAGGTTGGTACCATCAATTGCCGGCACGACATCACCTGTAAGTATCTCCTGGTGGCCTTCTGCCACAAAAACAGCCACTTCACAATTTTCAACAACGCATGGAATATTGTTGTAGGCTGCCGGAACAATGTAGGTATATGTTTTCTCAACCAGCGAGCCCTGTGTGGTCGTTGTAACTGCATCACCCCACTGCCCTGTGATCAGGTAACGGAGCATCTCCATGTGTTCATAATTATTCCCGGCACCACCCCCTGTTTGAGGGCCAAAGACATGGTTCTGGATAAGGGCCACATTGATGTAGTTCGTCGGAACGGCGCTTGCTGCAGTGTAATAGAGTTCAACATGTACTGTCAGTTCACGCGTGGCAGCATTGAAAGCAGAGGTAACCCCGACATTGACCGGAGAAGGCTGTTGCATGATAATTTCCGAACTGGTAGTCCAGTCTCCACGATTTAAAGCCGTTGCATTTCCGCTGAAAACATGCCTGTTTACTGTTCCGGCAGGGTAACCCTGCAATGCTGTCTGCCCGGCCAGAGGATCTCCAAAAGGTGTACGGTAATCAGGTTCTGAGCCACTTGGAACCGCAAATGAACCCTGGTGAATGGCAATCACGACGGCCCTTCCCGGGTTATTCGCTAAGATGGAAGCGGAAATGGCATGTCCCTCCGGGCAATACTGGCAGTGAATACCTGTATACTCCTCCAGTACTGCATTTTTATTGAGTTGCTGGGTGGTTACAAGTGTTTGCGATTGTGCGGCAATGAGGCCGGCAGCGAAAAGCAACAAGGTGGTAAAGATTTTTTTCATGATTTTCTATTTTGGTTGATAAACATATTCACCTACAAATATATAAATAATACCTTATATGAAGAAATGGAACCCGTGTCCGGAAAGATTTTCCCTGGCTTCATGGTAAAAAAGTGAAAAGTTCTGTTCAGAATTATCCATATCTTTGCTCATAACATGAACAAAAGCCTGATCAAACACATGAGGCTGATTGTAAACAATAATTTCAAATTATTTTCCACATGGATCTCTCCCTGAATGCTGTTTCCCCTGTCGATGGCCGTTACCGTAAAGTCACAGAACCGCTGACCGCCTATTTCTCGGAAAGTGCGATCATTCGGTACCGTGTGCTGGTTGAAGTTGAGTATTTCATCGCCTTGTGCCGGATTCCATTGCCACAACTGAAGGGGTTTAACAAAAAAATGTTTCCGAAGCTCAGGGATATTTACAACAAGTTCGAACCGGAAGATGCACAGCATGTCAAAGAGATTGAAAAGGAGACCAACCATGATGTCAAGGCTGTGGAGTATTTCCTGAAAGAGAAATTCGACCAGTTGGGATTAAGTCCGTTCAAGGAGTTCATCCATTTCGGGCTTACCTCGCAGGACATCAACAATACAGCATTCCCAATGGCAATGCGTGATGCCTGGTGCGACATCCTGGAGCCTGCGCTGGAGACCATTTACGGAGATCTCCTTAAACGGTCGCAGGAATGGAACCGGGTGCCCATGCTGGCCCGCACCCATGGCCAGGCTGCATCACCCACCACCGTTGGCAAGGAACTCTATGTATTTGCTGAAAGGCTTGGGATGCAAATTGCCCTGCTGGAGACCATTCCCATCTCCGCCAAATTCGGCGGTGCCACAGGAAATTTCAACGCACATCATGTAGCATATCCGGGTATCGACTGGGTTAAATTCGCCAACAAATTCATCAATGAAACACTTGTACTGGAACGTTGTCAGACTACCACACAAATCGAACATTACGACAACCTGGCGGCTTTTTGCGACAACCTGAAGCGCATCAACACCATTCTGATTGATCTTGACCGCGATATCTGGACGTATATCTCCATGGATTATTTCAAACAAAAAGTCAAGTCAACAGAAACCGGATCATCTACGATGCCGCACAAAGTTAACCCCATCGACTTTGAAAACTCAGAAGGCAACCTTGGCATGGCCAATGCGATTTTTGAACATCTGGCGGCAAAACTGCCCGTCTCGCGGCTGCAACGCGACCTCACCGACTCGACGGTGATCCGGAACCTGGGAGTGCCATTTGCCCACTCCTTAATCGCCTACAAGTCGCTGTTAAAAGGAATGAACAAGCTGATCATCAACGAATCAAAGATAAAAAAGGATCTCGACGACAACTGGGCGGTGGTATCTGAAGCCATTCAAACCATCCTTCGCCGTGAAAATTATCCCAACCCGTATGAAGCGCTGAAAGCACTTACCCGCGGGCAGGGTGGCATTACCCAATCTTCACTGATTACCTTCATCAATGGGTTGAAGGTATCGAAAAAAATCAAGGATGAGTTAAAGGCGATCACACCAGAGAATTATGTAGGGATTATTGAGGAGTTTTAACCACCTCAACCCCTAATCATTCCTGTCATAACTCCTTCTTTCACCCAGCAAATGGTAATCCTTTTCGCTGATCGCCTGCTGCACAACATCCCTGTTTTTGTATAGTGAGCGGGAATAATAGTGTTCGTGGATGAGGGCACTGCTTACAAGGATACCGGAGATGAGCATTGCTGCCATCATCTGCCGGAACCACCGGTGAATGAAAAGCTCCTTCCACACAAACATGGAATAGATCATGGCCAGCGGAAAGGTGATATAGAATGTGTGGGATGATGGTCCTTTTACTGAAAAGAAGAAACTGATCCACAGGATGAGCATGGTGAGGCCCGTTAACATTCTGAAAGGAACAGGAATTTTTGACGGAATAAAAATATAGGCAAACAGCACGATGGGCTGCACCAATCCAATCAGCAGGGTATAGATGAAAAATGGCATCAACGGCCAGTAATGCTTCACCAGCTCAATGCGCGAAGGGGTGTCGGAACCCAGGAAACGAGGAAGTTCATAACTGGCGAACGAGAGGTAGCGTGAGATCAGGGTGATGATCTCCTGCACATTCTGCCAGTTGATTTTAACATTTGCCCCGGCATTTCCGCTTCCTGCACCAAAGCCAAATTCCACAAAGGTGGGAATGAGCAATGCCAGCGGGATCGCGGCTCCAAGGCAAAAATACCATAGATCCTTCACAAGAACTTTCCCACCCCTGACCGAAAGCATGAGGCTATAAATGAGATACGGAATCATGATGATCCAGGAGATATGCAGTTGCATGGTCCAGAACAGGGAAAATCCCATCAAAAACAATGAGGTACTGCGATTGAGCAGATTCTTTGACAGGGATGGAACGGTTTCAAGAAAGGCAATAAAGAAAAATATCCCCCCGGTCAGGGCATAAGAGGGATTCAGGACAGTCGTGGAGTAGTTTAGCGTCCAGGGACAGGTCAGCACCCAGATCCACACAAACCACCAGGGGATTTCCGGGAGTATCCTCCGGATATACCATGCAAGAAAACTAAGCGAAGCGAAGGAAATGAGGTTGGCAACCAGAGAAGGTGACTCAGGAGCCGGCAGCACGTAAAATGGGAGTCCCACCAGCAATCCCTGCAATGCCCCGGGGATCTGGCTTGACGTATACACCACATCAGGCCCGAACCAGGGCCAGTGACCTGATGCATAACACTTCAACCCGATCAGGTAAATCTGAATTTCATCTTCGAACCAGAATTCAGAGGTCAATCCATAAACCAGGCGGAAACCAAAAAGCAGTAACAACAACATGAAAAAAAAGCATGCCGGTGTTTTGAGATGCCGGGAAAAACCTTGACCCATTAGTGATGCCGGTTAAGTTCAGCAACCTGTAAAATTAGAATAAAATCTGAATGAAACCTGATGGTGTTTTCAAAAAAATTACTTTTGCATCTTTCCCTTTCCCGTCCCCTTCTCCTTCAGGAGAAGGGGTGCAGGGGATGAGGTTATTAAACTTACAACACGACAGATTACAGAAATCACCCTGATTCAGCAGAAACAATGCGGATAAAAAGACCTGAATATCATCTCATCCTATGGTTGATGTCACTTTTCATCTTCTGGATGAGTGTTTTCTTTGTCCAGCGCCAGCTATTTCTGCTCTTCAATATCGGTGAGGTAAAACTCCTTCCCTGGCAAGAGGTATTATTATCAAACTGGCATGCACTTTCCAATGATATTTCTGCAACTGCCTACCTGATAGCCCTCCCATTTTTCATCATCACCCTGACCCTCGCGATCCGAAAACGGGTAAATTCAATAAAAATCGTTCATGCCATCAACATCATCCTTCTGTCAGTCAGTATTTTAATCGGCTTCATCGATATCGGACTCTCGCTTCAGTGGGGAACCAAACTGAATTCGATGGCATTGACGTATGTCGATACCTCTGCGGAGTTTTCGTCGCTGATCTTTACTTCATCCAATACCCTGTTGTTTCTCGCTTTTTGTGTTCTTTTGTCTGTGTGTCTTTATATTTATCATAAAATATTCACTCACAGAACATTGACTGTCACATCCTGGAAATCACATACCGCTATCACCCTCTTGCTTTTCTCTATTCTGATGGTTTCCGCCCGGGGTGGCCTTGGAAAATTTCCGCTGGACCGCAGCCGGGCTTTTTATTCGGCAAATCCGGTTTTGAACAATGCCGCATTGAACGGAGACTGGAACCTGGCCGATCTCATTGTCCAACCGAATAAACCAGCCAATCCGTATCAATTTTTAAGCCTGGAAAAGGCGACGGAAATTCAACAAAAACTTTTCCATCGTCCTCCAGACAGCACAAAAAATGTACTGACTATCAGGCATCCCAACATTGTGCTGATCATCATGGAAAGCATGGGAGCCGATGTATTCTCCTGCCTGAACGGTGAAAAAGGAATAACCCCTGGGATGGATTCACTTGCAGCCAAAGGGTTGCTTTTCACCAATATTTATGCTGCCGGAACCAGAACAGACCACGGATTGCTGGCCCTTTTCAGCGGATATCCGGCAATTCCGCAGGAGACGATAATCCGGGATTTTGACCGTATTGAAAACATTTCCCATATAAACAGGAACCTCACAAAGGCCGGATACCATACATCCTACATCATCGGTGGGAATCTCGATTACGCCAACACCCGCAGTTACATGCTAACCGGAAAAACCCGGTTACTTGCGGACCACAATGATTTTGCCGTCATAAAAAAGACAAGCTGGGGCGCTTATGATGAAGAGTTGTTCGCAGAGCATATCAAACTGGCCGCATCGTTTCCCCAACCCTTCTTTTCAGCACTTTCGACAATTACCAACCATGAGGATTTTGATGCGAAGGTTCCCAGGGTTTATCGTTCAAAGCTCACTGTTGACCGGTTCAGGAATACGGCACATTATACTGATCAATGTGTTGCCGGCTATTTACGTATGGCCAGCACGCAGCCATGGTATAAAAACACGTTGTTTGTTTTAGTAGCTGATCATGCCCATTCCTATCCGCTCAAACGCAAGTATAATGAACCCGGAAGATATCATATTCCGCTGATCCTGTATGGAGAAGTGCTGAAGCCTGAATTCAGGGGAAGGAAAGAGACGCATACCGGCTCCCAGTATGACTTACCATACACGCTTTTTACGCAGATGGGCCTTGAAACCAGTGATTTTATCTGGGGAAAAGACATTCTCAACGCTGCATCACCTGAATTCGCATGGTATGCCTTCGATCATGGATTCGGATTTATCACACCAGGCGGCTATGTTGTGTATGATCACAACCTGAAAAAAACAGTCATGCACGACAAGCGATTGAATTCCTCACAAATCGAGCTCCTTAATGAGGAAGGGAAAGCGTTTCTGCAATTGCTGTTTCAGGATTACCGCGAAACGGGCAACCGGTTACCTGCTAAATCCCGGTGAAGTTACTTTAAACATGGACATGTTAAAAAAAGCGCTCCTTAATCCGCAAACACCCTTCTGGCTGATCACATTCAGTGCCATGATCGGACTAACACTGCCAACACTGATTCAGGATGGGATGTTTATGGATGCCATGCTCTACACCAGTGTTTCCCATAATTTAAGCATGGGGATCGGGACCTTCTGGTTTCCGAAATTCAGCATTTACAATGTCGGCACTCTGCCTTCATTTCATGAGCAACCACCCCTGGTCTTTGGCATTCAATCGGTGTTCTTCAAAATATTCGGCGACAGCATGTATGTAGAACGGTTTTACACTTTTCTTGCGATGTGCATCACTGCCATGTTGATACTGCACCTCTGGAATGAAATTTTCAACAGGGAAAAAAGTTTGAAAAGCCCCGGATGGCTGCCAGTTCTGCTATGGATTACCATTCCTGTTTGTTTCTGGTCTTTTTCGAATAATATGCACGAAAACACCATGGGGATATTTACCCTGAGTGCCGTTGTTTTAATGTACAAAGCCTCCTTGTCAGAAAAACCCCGGACATTAGCCTGGATTACCGCCGGGATTTTCATTTTTCTGGCAACCCTGAGCAAAGGATTGCCTGGATTCTTCCCGGTTACCGTCCCATTTTTATACTGGATCATAACAAAAAAAAGCACATTTTCAAAAACAGCAATTCAAACTGTCCTTATCCTGGCAGTGCCGGTAATCCTTTATGGGATTCTGTTTATCATTCCTGAAAGCCGGGATAGTTTGTCAACCTATCTATTCAAAAGGGCGTTGCATCGTATCAATGCGGTGCCAACTGTTGACAACAGATTCTGGATTTTCTACCGGCTTTTTACCGAATTGCTGCCGCAGATCATGTTTGTCATCATCATCTGGCTTGTCGGGAAATTAAAAAAAATCAAACAGAATTTCCCGGAACATACACGCACAGCACTGTTTTTCCTTGCAGTCGGGTTATCCGCTTCGGCTCCGCTGATGCTTACGCTGGTTCAAAAAGGGTTTTACTTTGTGCCGGCTCTCCCATTTTTTGCAGTTGGGTTATCCATGCTGGCAGCCCCAATTATCTCGAACCTGACGGACCGGATCATCACAAATACCACCCCATTTAAACTGCTGCTGTTGCTATCGGCCTTGTTGCTGGCGGGAACTGCCGCATTCGCTGTAATGCAGCAAGGTAAAACCAGCAGGGATAATCAGGTTCTTCATGATGTGTATTTAATCGGTAAGGTTGTTCCAAGGCAGACAACCGTTTCCATCCCTGACACGATGTGGAATGATTTTTCCCTGCAATGCTACCTGGTCAGGTATTTTAACATCAGCCTCGATCCATTTTACAGGAAATCCTATTATATCATTGACAGGACCATGCAGTTAAGTGTTCCGGCTGACTACCAAAAGGTTGACATTAAGACAGGTCAGTACGACCTATACAAATACAGGTAATGTCATCCCAACATTATTAATGAATGTGAATCAAGGGTTGAACAGGAACCTTTACCTAGTTGCTATATCCGGGAAGCACAAGAAGAACTATTTATTCCAGTCTGCTTCAGCTGACTGCTAAATTGATAATTCTGCCTAGAAGGGGCTTTAGCCCCATTTACAAGGACAGCAATCTATGTGGCTAAAGCCCAAAAGTTGTATTAACTTTAAACAGTTGGCTAAAGCCAACTGCAATAAATGAAGGCATTAAAAGTGATTTTTGTTACTTGTAGGACTAGTTTGAACCCTTGCTTGAAATTTTGAAAATATATCAAACCGGGATTATCTTTTGTCATCCAAATCCTTTAATGCCTGATGGTAACCTGTAAATTCAAACCCGGATGATTTCAGGTATTCAATGATCCAATGATACCAGTCGTACCAGACAGAAAAGCTATGATCAAAGTAGAGATCGTGGAATAAAACGGTCAGGTATGGTGACTGATTTTCAAAAACCTGGTCAATAACAGATTTTGTGAGGAGTTGCGCTTGTTTGAGCGATTTATTTCCATAAGGTTTCCCGTGCTGCATGATATCGCCATCCATAATATGCAGGGGAAATTCCCACATCTCCCCTATTTTATATGGAGAGAGCGGCGTTCTTACAGTCGAGTCAAAGGAATATCCCGCCTCAGAAAGATATTTGAGCGTATCAATTGTTTGCCGAAGGTAGTGCATGCGGATCCCAAACCCGGTTTTTCCCGAAATGGTTTTAAATGACGAAAATTCCTTCCTGATTTCTTCGGAATTGTGATATCCGATGCCATGAACCCCCACATCAAAGCCATGATCTGCAGCATATTGAATCCAAAATGAGGCATTGCGAAGGGAGTAGTTGAGGTTGCACCCATTGTTCATCCCAAAAAAGAAGGTGGATGGAATCTTTTCGGCAAGATCAAAGGCGATCAACTCCGGTAACCGGTGCCATCGGTTGCTGCACACAGGACCAAATCGCCGCATCATTTCACTAAAAGAGATGTTCCCGGTTGCACATTCGATGGCATTTCTGACAAAAAACTTTGGAATGATCAGGTCTTTCCGGTGCTCCCAGAATGTGATATGATCCACATCATGCGACACGATTACTTTCATACAACTATTCCTTTCTTGTTTTTACAGAATCAGCGCGTAAATAACGCACCAAAAACTGTGTCGTTAACCGGGCACCTTCACCGGTAACATGGTCTCCGTCAGGTAAAAAACAACTGTCATTCAGGTGCAATCCGTCAAATTCGATCAACTCAAATTTATTGACATTCACAAGAGAATAAAACCGATCCCTGAATGTATCCGGAACCTTTTCAAGATAGCATTCATGCAGGGGTGTGTTCAGCAATATCAGCCTGACATTTTTCTCATGACATAACCGGGCTATCTTATGAAGGTAGTCAATGTTGACTGACGAGAATCCAACCAACTGCCCATCGCAGAAATAGTGCGTATTCACCCGTTTTCCTACCGACTCCCTTGTCATTTTAACCTTCGTGAAATAGGGTTCATAACCACCCAGGAATGAATACCGGCCTGAATCCGCCAAAAGATTGAGAAAACCCTTGTGTAACAAACTTCTATAATATTGCCCGGTGAGCGTATTGTTCCTGTACAAAAACTGCCACTGAAGATCAACCGGCATGGCAAAGAAGTATCCCGCGGAAATTTCCGACGAATATTTCCCAAATACAAATTCGTCGTAATACGCGGAGAACGAGTGAAAACTGCATCCCAAAAGTACTGTTTTAATATTTGGATTGTGCTTTAATATCTCCTTCAATTTAACATAAGAATATAAAAAACTTTCGCTGCTTTGAGACAGATTTATGGCATTCGGAAAGTATTGATCGTTGATTGCCTTCTGGGTATGAGAATCCCCAATGACAATCGTATTCACCCCGGGATTTACCCGATAATTTGCGACAAGGATCGAATTTGCAACATAAATAAAACCGGTGTAAAGAACCAGCGGAAATAAAATGATGCCGGTAAAAAGGAAAATATTTTTAACAAAAACCCTCATCCACAAATCATTAAAACTGGAAGTAAATAAATTTCTGCCCTGTTCCGGAGAAATAAAAAACGGCAGCCACGATCCCGTAATAGAAGGCCCATCTTACTGTTTTAGGCCATTTTAGTGCAAATCCGGCGATTGCATACTCCTCTTTTCTGCCCATCCACTCGATTACCAAAAAAAGTATGGTAAGGATGAGGATGTCATTCGGAACCGATTTTGGTAATGAAAAGGTTGAAGCAGAAAAAATCTCCCCAATATACCCGAGTGCATCGGTCAACGTAACGGCACGAAAGAATATCCATGAACCAATCACAATCCCCATGGTGAAGATAGATTCAGGGATAACGATGGCCAAACTGTCGTTGGACAAATCAAACCTTTTAAGCAATATCTTTCTTGATTTTGAAGTCAGATGATATAAAATAAGGGCACATCCATGAATTAGTCCCCATATAATGAACGTATAATTTGCCCCATGCCACAACCCTGTAAGCACCCATGTAACAGAAATACCTGCAATGTAAATAATATAGTCGGTTTTAATATGGAAGAACCGGTCTGCTTTTATTTTCCCTGATACATTATATGCAATGGGCAGAAACACATAATCCCTGAACCAGGTGGTCAATGAAATATTCCATTTTTTCCAGAAGGATTTGATATCCCGTGAAAAATACGGGAAGGCGAAGTTTTGAATGATCCTGAAACCCAATAGTTTCCCGAGCCCGATGGCGATGTTGGAGTAGCCGGCAAAGTCGGCATAGATCTGGACCGTAAACAGCAGCGCCCCAACTATCAAGGTGCTCCCCTGGTATAGCAGGTAGTTGTTGAAAATATCATCCACATAAGGAACGCAATTATCGGCAATCACCATTTTCATGAAAAAGCCCCAAAGTATCTGTCTTAATCCATTGGCGGCTAAATCATTGTCGAAAATACGAAGGCTCTGGATCTGGGGCAAGAGAGAAACCGGCCTCTGAATTGGTCCGGCAAGTATGACCGGAAAAAAGCTGAAAGCAAGCAATGCTTCAATGAGGTTGCCTGCAGCCCGGAGTTTATGCTGATAAACATCGACCAGATAACTCAGGGAGATGAAAATGTAAAAACTAATCCCGACTGGCAGGATGATCACCAGGGTGAAGTGATTCAGATGCAATCCCATGGAGGATGTCATGTTAACAAAACCTTCCATAAAGAAATTAAAATATTTAAAGAAAGCCAATGTGCCGATGTTGATTGCCAACCCCATCAGAAACAGCCATTTGCGCAGCAAGAGGTGCGTGATTTTCTGAATCAGGAGTGCAATGAAATAATTTGCCAGGGAGATAAAAAGTAAAAGCAGCAAAAACCGCCAATCCCACCATCCATAAAACACATACCCGGCGCCCAGGATGAGTAAATTCTGCCATGCCAGGTTACGCTTAAACACAAACCAGTACAGGACAAATACCGCAGTAAAGAAAAAAATGAATGTGAGGGATGTAAAAAGCATCAGAACAGACCTCTTTTAAATAACTTCAGGATAACCTCCATGAGGAAAGGAGCCCGGTTTATGGTAAAATAGTTTGCAATTTCTCCGCCAAATCCCCTGAAATACTTTTCAATCCTGGGGATCATGGATCCTTCAAAGTCAAACAGGGTCAACCCCTTTGATTTTGCATAACAGATACCTTCCCAAATCGACCAGGCCCCGGCGCCCTCATGCTTTGAAGCCTCATTGAAGCCTCCGAAGATATAATAGGCGGTATGTTTATCATACAGGAAGAAGGAGATGGCGATCATCTCTTCATCCTTAAATGCGCCAAAAGCAAAGCTATTGCCGGGATGAGCAAATTTGAAAAGTATATTCCTCACATATTCATGTTCTACCCCGATTTTATTGCGGGAGTAGGTACTCATCAGCATTGGCTCACATAGCTGATAATCTAATATTTGTCTCAATACAACTCCGTCTGTTTTTGCCTTTTTAATATTGTTTCGAAGCTTTGCTGAAAGATTGGCATAAAGTTCCGTCTCTGGTTTTTGGAGGTCAATCCAATAGGTAAGGTGAGGAATAACCTTGAAACCAAGCCAGTTAAACGGTTGCATGTCTTTTACTTTGACCGGGAGGCAAAACCGTTGAATCGGTAACCTGAATTGGCGGAAAAATCTAGCTACCGCATCAAGAATTTCCTTGTCAGTGCCAAGCCGGTTGGAGGGATTTTCGGCGGGATTATGATAAAATAAGGCAATTGACGGGGTAAATGGTGCGTTTGTATGGTAGGGATACCCTTTCATGTCTGATTTTGAAAAAAGAAATCCGCCGATCAGGTCGTTATTGCCATTAAAAATCCCACACAGTTTAATGTCGGAGCCAAAACACTGTGCCCAGTCCGGATCGGCGAACAACGATCCATGCTGGCTCCACACCTGTTGATACGTTGCGATCTCCCCGGTCAATAGTTCTCTGGCTTCCATCATAATTCAAATTGTTCCATTTAATATCTTGCCGTAACATTCCAGGAGTCGTTTTGCTTCAGCCTCCCATGAGAAACGCTCTTCAACCATTTCACGGCCTGTTTTCCCCCTCTTTTCCATCGATTTCTCATCTGCAAGTATCTCTTCCAGTGCAGCCTGGATGGACGTTACACTATAAGGATCTGCAAACCAGGAACTTCCCTCAAAGGTTCTTTGCCAGAAAGGGAAATCCGACATCAGGATTGGCAGTGAACAGGCCATATATTCAAACGCTTTGACGGGCAGGCTGGTCAGGTAGTTTTTCATCGGGTAAAGCAGTGCAATTCCCAGGTCGGCCACTTTCATGTATGGATAAACCTCTTCCAGCCGTTTAAATCCCATTTCCCTGACATTTCGCCAGCCGGGTTCTGCCACACAGGTTTCCCGGTAGTCATCATCCGACCATTGGCCAAAAAGCAGAAAACAAGGCGGGTTGTTCATCCGGTCGATGGCCTGAATAACCTCCCGGATTCCCCTGATCCGTGTTAATCCGCCAGCATAAATAAGCACTTTGCCATCTTTGTTAAAATCGGCAGGGACAGTCTGGTCGATCATCGAAATCATGCAGAAATTGTGGATGTAGGTGAATTTTCCAAGCCACGAGGGATAACTCCTGGTAAAATAATCCCTGAACGAATCATCATCAACCACTAAAATAATCTTGTTAAAGAACATGACTGCAAGTCTTTCAAAGAACCGATAGCCGATCTTCACAAAAAAACGAACAACAGGGTGAAGCCACTCTTTCTGATCAAAATGGTAATAAACGAGTTCATGAATGTCATAAATGACTTTCCTGCCACAAATCCGGAACAAAAGGCCGATCAGGATCAGTTCGGGATCGTGAAAATGGATTAGCCTGGCTCCCGAATTCATTCCCCTGAGAAAAGCCCTTACCGAATTGATCAGCAACCGCTGAACTCTTCCGGTGGCGTGAGGAAGCGCCAGAATGTGGACCCCGTCAACAACTTCATCGCGGTCGTGCTGAACAACCAGACTCACATCATAGCCATTTGCCGCCAGTGACCTGCACTCCTTGTAGAAAATGCGATCATCAAAGGCAGAATGAACCGTCGAAATATGACAGACTTTTATCGGATGTCCGGGTTCAATGTTTGGTATCATGGATGGTTCTGAGCCATTATTTTAATTGAATGTTCATATTTCCTCACTCCCCAGAGAATGAGTCCCAGATAAGCCAGGTATGACAATGCCTCCACAAATGTAAGGAGGAAAATGAAACGGATCGCTGTGATGTCCCTGACAAAGAAAAGGCTGCCAATGGCTAAAAAGTAACAAGTCTGCCAGATACTGTATAATTTTATTTTCTCCATCGCAGCCAATGCACTGCTCATCGGAGAAACGAGAAACTGAATGGCATAAGAAACCACCATGACCTGTGAAAACACTCCTGCAAGCAGCCAGCTTTTCCCGAAAATGAAAGAAAATATCCAGGGAGCGCCAATCATAAAAACAACCATGATTGCCAGCCCGGTCAACCCAAGATATTTAACCAGAAATTTTATTTCGGTTAGCACTGATAAGTTGTTGATTCTGTTCTTGGCAACTTTCTGCAGGAGCACCTGTGAAATCGCGAATGATAAAAAGGAGATCGGAACCAGAAGAATCATCCTGGAAAAAATAAAATTTCCTGCTGCATCTCCAGGGTACCTGGAACTCATGTAAAATACAGGCAGCAGGGTGGCTGTTGTATTGAGTAAGGCCGGTACCGTATTATACAATGGATAGCGGCTAAATCGCTTCAGTGCCTGCAACATCTCCCGGGAAGTGATCATGGATAAGCTGGCACCGTAACGGATGCTTTGCCGGATCGAGACAAGGAGCAGCATCGTCCGGCCAATAAAATCACCCAGGATCAAACCGCTATGGAACGATACGAATCCAAAGGTGATGGAGGTGCTGAATTCGCTGCCTTTCTGAACTACCTTATTGACGGAAAACGCTTTAAACGCCTCCTTTCTGACAAGCCAGCTATTCAGCATTTTTGACACGGACCATGCCAGCAGGGTAAAGGGCAAAAGGTACAGATAGGGCAAGAGTGCCGGCACCTTGAATAATTCGCAGATCGTTGGTCCGAAAAAAACAACAGCGGCAAACGTGAGTATGGCGACGAGTAATGACAGCAGGCTTGTTCCGGCTATGAGATTTATCGCATCCTTGTCATGTTTTGGGATCACTGTTGCCAGTTCATACCTGCCGGTGGCGACGACCTCAAGCCAGTTCAACAGGGTAATAAAAACGCCATAAACTGCATAGTCAGCCGGTGTGTATAGCCGGCTTAATACCGGTTGAAGGAGAAAACCCAACACCTGGACCACCGAAGTCCCGATGAGCAATTGAAAAGTATGGGTAAGAAATTCGGATCTCTTTAAGATGGGTCTTTTCATAAAAAGTCAAATTTATGAAAAAAAACTATCCGCCATGGTTGCAGCATCAAATTGAGCATGGTTTTTCCTGATACAGGTAAGCGTTGTCGTCTGAATATCTGACCAGACAGGAAGGGTCTGAAAATAAGTTATAAATTTACAGGGTGAATCTTAAATTTTATTAGCTGGGGGTTTTAACATATTCATTTTTCATGACACAACCTTTTGTTACTGTAATAATCCCATGTTTTAACGAGGAGAAGTTCATCGGAACCATCCTGGAAAACCTGATCGCACAGGACTATCCCCACGACAGGATGGAGGTGTTTGCCGCAGATGGAAACAGCAAAGACAAAACACCTGAAATCATTCGGAAATATGCTGCAAACCACCCTTTTATTCAGCTCCTGCATAATGAAAAACAGTATGTTCCCTTCGCGTTGAACATGGGAATCCGGCAGTCAAAAGGCAAATTCATCATCATACTTGGTTCGCATGCCGAATATCCTGCCGATTACATCTCCTCCCTGATAAAAGCCACATTAATGCTGGATGCCGACAATGTCGGTGGATTGCTTGTATCCCGGCCACCGGATGCGTCGCTCAGGGCATTGGCCATATCACAGGCGCTATCCTGTTCTTTTGGCGTGGGCAATGCACATTTCCGGATTGGCTCAAAAACAATCAAACAGGTGGACACCGTTACATTCGGATGCTACAAACGATCGGTTTTTGACCGGATCGGCCTGTTCGATGAAACGTTGCTACGCAACCAGGATGATGAATTCAATGCGAGGCTGGTGAAAAACGGGGGAACCATTTATCTCATCCCCGATATTTTTGTCACCTATTACACCCGGGGATCGGTGAAATCGATCAGGAAGATGTTTTACCAATATGGGTTGTTTAAACCCTTTGTATCCATGAAAATAGGGAAGCCGACTACCATCAGGCAACTGGTGCCGTTTATTTTCGTTCTGTTTTTACTTACATTTATTCCATTGGCCACGATCAGCAATGTTGCCGCAGCACTTTTTGTCCTGGGCATGGGTGTCTACATTCTTGCAGATCTATCCTTTTCTCTCAAAGTGGCCCGCGATGCCAAACGGTTTGGCCTGTTGCTGTTTCTTCCCTGGCTATTTTTCCTGATCCATCTCGCTTATGGCTGGGGCTATTTACGCGGTATTGTCAAATTCCTTATCTTGCATCAGGAAATCAAAACCATAGCACACACAAGGTGATCATAAGGGATAAAGCAAAATCGATCCACAGGAACATATTTCTCTCGCTTTCCATGGCGATTGCATTTGCGATTCCTGTCTGGAAAGAGTTGTTGCCGCTGATGATCATACTGCTTGTTCTGAACTGGCTTGTTGCGGGAGAGTATATCAAAACAGTCCCTTTGATTTTCAAGGAGAAACAACGGACCTTAATATTCTCATTTTCATTTCTTTACTTCCTGTACCTTATCGGACTCATTCATACTACGAATTTTCAATATGCGCGGGAAGACCTGGAGTTGAAATTGTCCATGCTCATTTTCCCCTTAATTTTTGCCACTTCGGAAATTCCGGCATTCAGTGCAAAAGAGACCGGGCTTGTCCTGCGCTCCTTCGGTGCCGGGTGCATTGCAGGAAGCCTGATCCTGATCGGGCGGGCAGTTTATCAAAGCATTTTCATTCACGAGGCAGGAGCGTTTTATTACACCTCTCTTGGCTGGAATTTTCATCCCAGCTATTATGCCATGTACCTGGTGTTTGCATTGTCAAACATCATCTATTTTGTTTTTATCCGTAAGAGCGTGCATGGATTTCCCAATATGGCAATGCATATTGCCGTCCTGCTGTTTTTCACCCTGATGGTTGTTCTGCTCAGTTCAAAAGCAGGCCTGCTGGTGTGGCTTAGCGTCGTTGGATTTTATATTGCCATACTGATATTCAAATATAAAAGATGGCACGCCGGAATGGGTTTCGGCGCAGTCGCTGTGGCGGTCTTCATTCTTTTTCTGATCGTATTTCCAACAGCTGCAGGCAGGATCTCCCAGGCAAAACAGGATATTGCTTCTGCGGATACAACAGTCAATGCAGGTAGAAGCACCGGAGATCGCGTACTCATCTGGAAATCATCCAAAGAGATCATCAGGCAAAATTTCCTCTTCGGAGTCGGTACAGGGGATATCAGGGATAAATTGACGGAGGAGTACAACAAGAGTGATGCCATGGGGGCGTTAAAACACTACCTGAATGCCCATAATCAGTATGTTCAAACTCTGATTGCGATCGGACTGGCCGGGTTGCTCGTGCTGCTGACCATGATCATTGCCCCGGCAATCCTGGCATTGAAACGGGAAAACTATCTCTATTTTGCTTTTTTATTCATCTTCGGGATCAGCATGTTTTTTGAATCGATGTTCGAAAGGCAGGAAGGCGTTGTTTTTTATCTCTTTTTCAACACACTTTTGTTCAGCATGGGTGGAGTTGACCCGGATTAACCTGATATTTGCAAATTACATCTAACCTGATGATGGCAAAAATTTCGGCAGTTATTATCACGTTCAATGAAGAAAAAAACATTGAAAGGTGTCTTGTGTCAATGCAAGGTATTGCTGATGAGATCGTTGTTGTTGACTCATTTTCCACCGACCGGACCCGGGAAATCTGCCTGAAATTCGGGGTTCGACTATTTGAACGTCCATTTGAAGGCTACAGTGAGCAGAAGAACTTTGGCATCCTTCAGGCAAAACATCAGCTGGTGCTCTCTCTCGATGCAGACGAAGCGCTTTCGCCGGAATTGACAAAATCGATCCTGGCTGTCAAACAGAGCCCGAATGCCGATGGTTATACGATGAACCGCCTGACCAACTATTGCGGCAAATGGATCCATCATGCCTGGTACCCTGACACAAAACTCAGGTTGTGGGATATCAGCAAAGGCAAATGGGATGATAACATTGTTCATGAAAAAATCCTTCTCGACAAAGGCGCTGTCATCGGGCATTTGAACGGCGATCTGCTTCATTATTCTTTTTACACACTTGACGGACATCTTCTTCAGCAAAAAAAATTCGCGGCGATGTCGGCCAATGCGCTTTATGCTGCAGGTAAACGAAGCAGTATTATTAAGATTTTATTCAAGCCGGGATTGACTTTTTTGAAGCTCTATTTTCTGAAGCAGGGTTTCAGGGATGGTTACGATGGCTTCCTGATTGCACGGATTTCCGCATTGACCGTATTCATGAAATATGCCTGCCTGATGGACCTTCAACGAAAAGGAAAGGAAGAAAATGGTTGACAACATTGTAAAATCCAATCGAAGCAGCAATGCGGCCTACCCTTTTTGCATGCTCATCCCTTCCTGGAACAACCTTGAATATCTCAAACTATGCATTCGAAGCATAAAGGAAAATTCTCATTTCGACAACCAGCTGATCATCATCATCAACGAAGGTGCCGACGGAACCCTGGATTGGGTAAAGCAACAGGAGGGCCTTGACTTTGTTCATGCCGGAAAGAACATCGGAATCTGCTATGGGCTCAACATCGCCAGGTCGCTGATCAAATCCGATTATGTGGTGTATGCCAATGATGACATGTATTTACTGCCCGACTGGGACCTGAACCTTGACAGGGAGATAAAGAGCATCGGGCATAAAAGCTTCATGCTTTCATGCACCATGATTGAGCCGCAGGATACCGGGAACCCTTGCGTGGTAGTTCGCGACTATGGAAGGGACATCCAGACTTTTAAAGAGGAGAATCTGCTTAAGGATCACAAAGGATTAACCATCCCAGACTGGAGCGGCAGCACATGGCCGCCTAATGTCGTGCATCGTGATTTGTGGGATATGGTTGGCGGGCTGAGCATCGAGTTTAGCCCGGGAATGTACTCCGATCCTGATTTTGCGAGAAAACTGTATGAGGCTGGCGTCAGGCACTTTAAAGGGAAAGGTGACAGTCTTGTTTATCACTTCGGGTCAAAATCGACCAAAAGAATAAAAAGGAACGCTGGCAGGAAGACCTTTCTGCTAAAATGGGGAATTTCCTCCAGAACATTCACTCAATCCTGGCTGAAATCGGGTCAGAAATTCACCGGACCGGTTTCAATGCCTGTTACCGGCACATTATCCCGCTTGAAGGAGCGGTTCAAACGAATCAGGGGAGCCTGGTAATTTACTTTTTGCCACGAACAGCCTTGATTCCATTCACAATCCGTTCAACATCCTCATCTTTCAGATTTGATCCGGAAGGCAGGCACAATCCATAGTTAAACAGATGTTCCGAATTGCCATTAAGGTAAGCCGGGTAGCTTTTAAATACTTCCTGCAAATGCATTGGCTTCATCAGCGGCCGTGAATCAATATTATCAGCACCCAGCACACTGATGACCGATCCGGCATTAAAATGTGCATCAGGTTCATTGATAAGTATGGAGGTCAGCCAGTAGTTGGAAAAATAGTCTTCATCCGGCTCATCCTGGAAAACAAGACCTTGAATATCTGACAACAGTTCACGGTAACGGTGATAGTTGTTCCTGTGGGCGGTGACCCGGTCTTCCAGAACTTCCGCCTGGCCGCGTCCGATACCGGCCAGCACATTGCTCATCCTGTAATTGTACCCAAGTAATTTATGTTCAAAATGCAGGGTGTTTTCTTTGGCCTGGGATGCAAGGAATTTTGCATGGTCGGTGTAATCACGGTTCCCTGCAACCAGGGCGCCTCCACCGGAAGTTGTGATGATTTTATTGCCATTGAAAGAGAGGATTCCCATTTCGCCAAAAGTGCCACAATGTCTTCCTTTATACCTACTACCCAATGACTCGGCGGCGTCTTCGATCAGCGGGATATCATATTTTGCCGATATGGCCAGAAGTTCATCAATCCTGGCAGGCATGCCATAGATATCAACGAAGATGATCGCCTTTGGTTTTACATTGTGATTTTTTATCCGGTCGACGATGGCTGTTTCAAGCAGTTCCGGATCCATGTTCCAGGTTTGCATTTCGCTGTCAACAAGCACCGGTACTGCGCCCTGGTAAAGGATCGGGTTGACGGTGGCAGTGAATGTGAAATCTGCTGCAATAACCTCATCGCCTTGTTTCACACCCAAAAGTACCAGCGCTAGGTGTACCGCGGCAGTTCCTGAACTCAGTGCGGTGACATGATTGCCATCAAGGTATTGTGACAATGCCAGCTCAAATTTATCCACATTGGGCCCGAGTGGTGCGATCCAGTTGGTCTCAAAGGCCTCCCTGATGTATTTTTCTTCCAAACCACTCATGTGGGGAGGCGACAGCCATATCTTAGTACTCATAATCCTGTTTACGTAAAATTGTATAGAAAATAATTTTGATATCTTCCGGCAATGAGCACCTTTCAAGATATCTCAGGTTTATCCTTACTTTATCCGGAAAAATGATCTGATCGTTATATTCCCTGGGATTATCAACCCCGGCGAGGATCTCCTCTTCATTGTAATACTTCAGCGAAGCCGGCCCGGTGATTCCGGGGCGAAGGGTGAGAATCCTCCGGTCGTCGCCTGTCAGTAAATCTGCATATCCAGGAACATCAGGTCTGGGTCCGACAAAACTCATTTCTCCGGTCAGGATGTTGATCAGCTCAGGTAACTCGTCCAGTTTCCACTTCCGGAGGAATCCGCCGAACGGGGTGATTCTGCGGTCATTCCTGGCGGTAACCGTGTTTGAGCCATCGTTGGCTGTCATCGTTCTGAACTTGATTATTTTAAACAATTTTCCATCTTTTCCAACACGTTTCTGGATGAAAAACACCGGGCCTCTGGAAGTCAGTTTGATCAGAACAGCAATCATGATCAACACCGGGCATAGTATGACCAGTGAAACCAAGGAAAGGAGCCGATCGAAAAGGTATTTCAGGAGATGGTCGGGTGTTTTATCTATTGCCATTTTTCATCTGTTTATTTTATAATTTTTACGGGTCAGATGGAATACACCATGAGAATAATCATTTCCTTTGGTGAGCAAATTCGTCTGCTCATGGCTAATTCATGCATTAGTTATTGCGTCATTATCCTGTATCATTTTAACTGACATGTCCGTTAAAATGTCCGTTATCTTTTATAACATCTTCACCAACTGCTATAATATATCGGACATTTATCTCTGTCTCCAGCCTTACTTTGTCCAGATTGTCCATTTACACCTTTACTTTTTGGTTTATCCGGACAATCATGTCCGGTTTGCTGTCCTTTATTCATCCCATTCTTCTTCATTCATATTTACTGGGGACACTTTGTCCTTTATCTTGTCCTTTAACGCTATTGACATTAAAAACCACCTCTTTTAAAGGACAAAATGTCCCGCGAGATGTCCCGCAAGATGTTTTTAAAAATTATCACATTGTCTTGCGGGACATTTTGTCCCGCAAGATGTCCCGTAAGAGCAGCCGATTTAGTTATTGTATACATATTTCGTGTATTTACCTGTACCTATAACCTTCAATAATCCTAAATTTTTCAGCTTAATCAGTTGTCGTTGAGCTGTTTTAGAATTTAGTCCAAAGTGTTCTGCAAAATCACTTTTGGAAATGGAACCTTTGCTTTGAATAAACAAAACGGCTGCTTTATCATTTTCATCCAAATTATTCAATCCGGCTTTTCCTGCAATATAGTTTTTGGTTCTGCCAAATGTAATTTCCAGCATCCCTGCCTTAAGTGTAAAAGTTGGCAAAGGAAATCCCTCTTTTGGCAAATGTTTCATATTCCTTAAGCCAATTCCACGTTGTTCGGCCAAGTGCATTTGATTGAAAATATACATTATTTTGGGATTGCGGCTTAAAGATGGAGCATCCAAAGTGTTTAAATCGACTAAGGTAATTGGATATATCGGAGCGCCAGGACTTCGAATAATAATTTTATCGGGGTCGATGTATAAATAATTCGTTGCGCCTTCGATAGAATAATCCCGATGAATTACGGCATTGGCGATACCTTCCAATAAAATCTCAAAAGGGAAACTGGCAACTTCTTCCCGTTTACCACTTGACTTGTCTATGGTCATTTTTAGCCCCTTATCTTTAACATAATCCAAAATACTGGGCAATTGGGCAACCAAAGGGCCTTTAAAATCCTTAATTTCGGGCTTACCTGTGCCATAATTAATTTCTACCTTAAAAACAGTTTGAGGGAAAGCGTTTTCGGGAGTTTTGCCAAAAAGCATGATGCCTATACCCGTAGGCAAATAGCCATCACCTCTGGTATCTTTTTCAATGAACCCGAATCCGTGAGCCCATTCATTAAAATCAGGTGATGGATAACTGAACTCAGCATTCGACTCTTTTATAAATTGATTTATCGCTTTATCTGAGAAATTTGATATGATTGAAACAGGTACGGTCTGCTCCAAAATATTTAATTGAGGTTTATCTTTTTCTAAATAAGCCTGTAAAGCATCTTCTTCCTTTTCTTTAATGAATTTCTCATTGTCCTTCCTTATTCTTTCCTGCAAATCTGCCGAAAACATTTCTACATCAATCCCATATTCTCTAATTTTTTCTATTCCTTTTTTCGCTATTTTAGGGTTAGGGTCTTCAACGCCAATATATACCTTACTTAAACGAGCTTTTCTGATATGAGTACTACAACCTCTTTTTCTGACCTTATTAGGGTCATTACCCTGATTCCTTGATTCATCGGTACAAGGTTCGAGTGTTACATACAATACAGCCCCTTTAAGGTTAATATTTGCCAACTTACGTTCAATAAGGGTAAATTCGCAATGTTCCCCTTCACGAAGTTCGCCCCGGTGGGCAGTGGCTAAATTTTTTCCGTCTGCTGTAGATAAGATTTCACCTCCTGCTGTTGCAATAATTGCTCCCACAAGCGGATCTGTTTTGTCGGTATGCTCCGGAATAGAATTATGGCTTTCTTCAATGGCCATTTCCATTAGTTCACGAGGAGTATATTTCTTCTTTGCCATATCGTGGTTAGTTTTTATTACCCATGTTTACCCTCACCTTACCACTCAGCAAATCCTGCATTAAACCGGTTTTGAGGGATTGGAGTCTGTAAAGATGTGTTTTTGTGGACAAAATATTTGATTCATTCTGATTTATAATATTTTGAATTATTGCTCTTTCGTTTTTTGGAGGAATTAAGATTATTAAATTCCTGATTTTTTCCATCCCAAAAGCAGGTTGAGATGTTGAATGAATAGGTTTTTTACTTGTGTTTGAATGTGTTCTGAGTTTAAAACCAAAAATACAAAGTCAGATGTATCATGTGGCTGAATTAAAATTACATTAGCACTTATAGTTATAATTGCCCAAGCTTTTAATCTTTTAGGTTCACCTATCGTTCCTGTTTTTCCGAAAATAATATCTCCATCCCTTAAAGTGTATCTTCTATTATGCTCAGCTAAAACAGTATTTGAAACCTTTCTGCATTTTTTGTAATCAACATTATCGTTGCTGCCTGTTCGTCTGTCATTTTGCATTGATTGCCAACAATTTCGATTATGGTTGATGCAATTCATAGAGCTCTACTGATTGCTTTTTCTGTAATGGGGCTGTCTATAACACTTTAACCTCATAGGACTCAAAGGATTGCTCAAAGGACATCGTATTCAAGAGCAAATGTACAAAACTTTACTTCCAAAGATTAATACTTTCCGGCTTCAGAGGAGCCAAATATTGGCAACCCGGATGCCCTCACCCTGACCTTTGCTCGCTGTAGGTGCGCAATTTTTTTGGATTTGGTTTTCCGGGAAATAATTTCGCCTACGGCGCGAATTGTTCGACAACGCCAACCGGCTACCAGGATTGCGTTCCGATGGAGCGCAGGTGACTATGGAAACAGATATGATTTTGATATTTATGCAATCATTTTACAATATGATATCTCAACAGACTCCAGGAAAAATCAGGGTTGGTATTTTTCCCGGTTATCTTGATTAACCCGATGTCCCTGGCAAACCAACAGTTCCATGTTTTCCCATGTGCTATATCTTGTGTCTTCACAACATTGTCGAATTTTGCCGGTCCAAGATAATAAACAGAATCCTGAGACAACAATTTAAAACTACCGTATTCAGGTTCAAAAATGTCAGAGGAATTTGCAATGAGAGCTTGAAAATCATTACCATGAATACGTACCCGGTAGAATTCCTCACCCCAGTCTGTGACATGTTGTTCGGAGGAGGAAAAGAACGTGGAGGAATAGGACATTTCTATCCATTCCTCCGTGAAATTCATATTGGAATTATTTGGCTTGACTTCCAGAAATTTCGGATCCTCGTTAAGGTACACACTGTCGGTTGCTTTTGTTGAATCATTTAAAAACACCCAATAACTGCCCTTCTCAAAGACCGTCCAACGCTTAAAGGCATCGGAGAGATAAAACTGCTCTGTTTTATCCTTTTTACAGGAAAATGCAGATACAACAATCAGAAAAGTGAGTATTACGTTAATTCCTCTTTTCATGAATGACAGGAGTGTTTTCCGTTGAAAAGTTTTTAACTCAGCGTAATTTTTCACTAAGGTACAAAAATGTTTTATACCCTGTTTTGCTTAACTGTATAAAGGAAAATCAGGGCAAATTTGCGAAAGTTCCTTAATATTGCCCCCTGATTCAACGACCTGATGAAAGTCTCGGGATTTACCTTTGTGCGGAATGCCATCAAATACGACTACCCGGTGGTGGAATCGATCAGGTCGGTATTGCCCGTTTGTGATGAATTTATCGTTGCAGTCGGCCAATCTGAGGATGACACCCGGAACCTGGTTTTATCCATCGGTGACCCGAAGATCAGGATCATCGATACAGTTTGGGACGACTCCCTGCGTGAGGGTGGCAATGTTCTCGCCATTGAGACAAATAAGGCATTTGATGCCATCTCCCCCGACAGCACCTGGGCTTTCTACATCCAGGCAGATGAAGTGATTCATGAAAAATACCTTGCAGCTATCAGATCAACGATGGAAAAATGGTCTGCAGATCCACAGGTTGAAGGATTGGTGTTCAACTATACACATTTCTGGGGCTCCTACCAGTATATTGGCGATTCCCGTCGCTGGTATCGCCGGGAAGTCAGGATCATTCGCAACGATAAGCATATCCGTTCCTGGCTCGATGCCCAGGGATTCAGGAAAGACGGGAGGAAGTTGATGGTGGCGCCAGTTGATGCCAGCGTGTATCACTACGGATGGGTAAAACCTCCCGCCGCCCAGCAAGCCAAACAGCAAACCTTTCACCGGTACTGGCATTCAGACAAATGGATTGAAAAGAGTGTATCCAAAGATGAAACGTATGATTATACCGGAATGGATTATCTTTCTCCTTTTACCGGTACACATCCAAAAGTAATGAATGACCGGATTGCCTCCAAAAACTGGGTGTTCAGCCCCGACCCTTCAAAAAGCAAACATTCGGTAAAAACAGCCATTCTGCATTTTATTGAGAAGAAAACAGGTTGGCGGGTCGGAGAGTATCGGAATTACAGGATGGTGACGCATGACACGTGACCTGTCACGTGTCACGCGTCACGATTTCTTTTTTATCTTTGCACAAAATAAGTAAATCATGGATTTAAGTAAGATTTTGTCGATTGCCGGAAAAAACGGGTTGTTTAAAGTCGTTTCACAGGGAAAGAATACTGTTATTGTTGAATCGCTCAATGACAACAAGCGTTTTCCTGCTTTTGCCAACGAGAAGATGAGTTCGCTGGAAGAGATCAGCGTATTCACTACAGGAGATGACCTTGCCCTGAAAGAGATTTTTAAAACTTTCCACGAAAAGCTGGAGGGAAAACCTGCCATTGACCACAAATCTGACAATGCTACCCTGAAGAAATTTTTCCTCGGGATGATTCCGGAGTTTGATCAGGATCGCGTATATGTTTCCGATATAAAAAAGATGGTGAGCTGGTACAACACTTTGCTCTTACAGGGTCTTCTTGATTTTACCGAAGAACCTGAAGAAGCTGGTGCTGATGAAGCGGCCTCTGCATCTGAAAGCACCCCGGAGGCCGCACCTGATACCAAATAGTTCACTAATCATCTGAATTTAAGTCAATAAACCTGCAGTAATTCCAATATCCATGGAGCTAAAGAAACATGTGCAGGACCTTCAGGTAACTCAAGTCACACGGTTAAACAAGCGTCATTTCCTGCTTGATCTTCTGGCTCCTGAAAAATTCCCGCTGATCCTTCCGGGTCAGTTTGTGCAAGTTCTCGTTCAGGGCTCTGCTTCTACCTTTCTTCGCCGGCCGTTTTCAATTCACTCTGTAGATTATAACAAAAATACCCTTCGCCTGCTGATACAAGTTAAGGGAGAAGGCACCCGCCGGCTGGCAGATCTCAAAGCCGGTGATCATCTGAATCTTATATACCCGCTTGGCAACTCATTTTCATTGCCATTCACCAAAGATGTGTTGCTTGTTGGTGGCGGGTGCGGTGTGGCCCCACTGCTCTTCCTGGCACAATTTCTAAACCAGAACAACATCAGGCCAACCATCCTGCTGGGATTCAGAACCAAAGAAGAGGTGTCGGAAATTGAGACCTATTCGCGGTTCGGGAAGGTCCATGTGATTACCGATGATGGAACAGAAGGCGAGAAAGGCCTTGTGATTGATCATTCGATATTTCAGCGTGAACGGCTTGATTTCAAAAAGATTTATTGCTGCGGACCGGATGCCATGATGAAAGCAGTAGCAAAGATCGCCCGGATGCACCGGATTGAGTGCGAAGTATCACTCGAGAATACGATGGCCTGCGGGTTTGGTGTTTGCCTGTGCTGCATCACCCCTACAGATAAAGGCAACGAGCGGGTTTGCATGGAGGGACCAGTGTTTAATATCAACAGGTTGGGATGGGGATGAGACGATTTACGATTGGACGATTTACGATTTACGATTTTGCACCATTTCACCATTTCACAATTTTGTCATGCCAGATCTCTCTGTAAATATTGCAGGATTAAACTTCAGGAACCCTGTTACCACAGCCTCCGGAACTTTTGGTTACGGTGATGAATTCCTCGACTTTATTGATCTTGGCATGTTGGGGGGCATTTTTGTTAAGGCGGTTACCGGAAAAAATCGGGATGGTAATGCTTATCCCCGCATGGCTGAAACGGCATCAGGCATGTTGAACTCCGTCGGACTCCAAAACAAAGGAGTTGATCATTTTTGTCGGGAAATCTATCCACGGATTAAGGATTTTAACACCCATATTATTGTCAATGTTTCAGGGTCAACTGTTGAAGAATATGTTGAAGTGGCTGAACGCATCAATGAACTGGAAAATATTCCCGGCATTGAACTGAACATCTCCTGCCCGAACGTGAAACTTGGCGGAATGGCCTTCGGAACAGTACCTGCCATGGCCACCGAAGTTACTGCCGAAGTCCGCAAAGTTTACAAAAAGGTGCTGATGGTGAAACTCTCCCCGAATGTCACAAGCATCACCGACCTGGCAAAAGCCGTGGTAGATGGCGGTGCCGATGTGATCACCCTCATCAACACCCTTCTGGGATTGGCCATCGATGTTGAACGCAGACGGCCGGTTCTGTCAACAATCACGGGAGGATTGTCTGGCCCGGCAATAAAACCTGTAGCACTTCGAATGGTCTGGCAGGTGCACAAAGCGGTTCAGGTACCCATCATCGGTTTGGGTGGCATCATGAATGCCACTGATGCCATTGAATTCATCCTCGCCGGGGCCTCTGCGATCCAGGTTGGTACGGCAAATTTTATCGATCCAACTGTTTCTGTAAAAATTGTTGATGGTATCGAAGCCTATATGGAACGCCATAAAATCAAGGCTGTCACTGACCTGATCGGTGCACTTCGTGCGGAATAGCCTTAGGTTGAAAAATCCAACTTACTGTTTGATGAAGGTTACTTTGTTCAGATTAGCTTTGTAGCTTTGTTTGATTTCCCAGGTTGTTCCCCCGTTTGAGGTTTTCAGGATCGATCCTTGCGGCGGCCATGCTACCGAGGTTCCGACAGCCAATGCAAGCTGGCTGCTCCAGGCATCGATGCCAACAAGATATGCACCACCCTGCCCTGTCTCCTGTGGGATCCAGGAAGACCCTCCATCATTGGTCAGATAGATATTCCCCATATCAAGCGCTCCCCACCATGTTGCCGGGTTGAGCATAATCAGGTGGTTGATATCAGCACCTCCTCCGCCGCCGGTCGCTGCCGTTGAATCATTGCTCCAGGTTGTTCCCCCGTCGGCACTTACCATGTAGTGTGACTTTTCTCCATATACAACAATTGTGTTTCCGGAAGCAGCAACGCCAATCCACTCATTACTGTTATAGTCACCGGAAGGGAACACGGAATCCCAGGTAGCTCCACCATCTGATGTACGGCCAATAAATCCTCTGGCCTGGCCATTGCCGATGCCTCCCACAACATAAACTTTCTGCGGTGTGATTGCCCATATACCCTGCATACCCCCGCTGTGAAAGAAGGCCGTGTCAAACATGGTCCAGGTATTTCCGTTATCGGCCGAGCGATAAACGCTGCCGCCAGCACCGCTGATCCATATACTGGTGCGATTCACGACACATAAGGACATCAGCTCCGTACCCGGATCATTTGCCGGGGCCTGAACCTGTACCCAGGTCTGGCCGCCGTCCAGGGTTTTCAGAATGATGTTCCCTGTGCCGATAGCCCAAACAGTTTGGTCATCCACTGCCCAGATGTCAATGACATTGACCCCAAGCAACGATAGGGCCCCTTGTCCCTGCCTGACCCAATTTTCGCCTCCGTCAGCGGAAAAAAGAATCAGGCCGTATCCTGTACTGTCAACCATGCCGGCAACCCAGGCACTTTTTTTTCGTTCGGTAGGAGCTGAATTATCCTCCTTTTTACAACAATTGAAGACAATTACCACCATCATCATGACTGACAATAAATATCCGAAGCGTTTCATGTTATAGAGATTTGGTTCATATTGAAAATCTTCCTTCTTCCTCATTGATCAGGCAAAAAAAGTTACGCATTTACCTTTTTTTCAGTAGTTCTTTATTTTATTCTGCATTTCAGGACTTAGTTGTTTTACGAGCTCTGCATTGTAATCCCCGGTTGGCAAATAAGGAATCTGATAGTTGAACAGTTGAAAAGATGCAATGGCATAGGTACGCGCCAAAGCCGGCAGTGAACCAGGGTTGGCAATGGGATCAACATCGGTTGCAAAGATTGAAATGGTATTATCGCTGTTGCGGGCGATATCGAACGTACGGAATTGCTGCGGAAAATCCTTTAATGATGGCGTTTCGACCTCCCAAAAACCCAGTTCAGGGTGCGAAGGATCAGGTGATGGTTGTACCGTGACCTGGCTGATGTGACGATGTCCCGAAACCCACAGGATGAGATTGGAGTAATGATGAAGTGTTGACAAAAGCGTATCTTCTGTAACCGGCGCGTCAGGATTCCACAAACCAGGTCCGATTCCGACCGGAACATGCGCTGCTATGATCATGAGCATCCCCTCTTTCTGCCCCTTGTCAAGTTCGGCAACCAGCCAGTGAAAGCGATTCCAGTCGAGCGAACTGTGTGCATAACCACCCGCATTCGGATCCTCCTCACTTTGGGTATCGTCAAGAACGATCACCCTGACAGGGACATTCACCTTTGGATCGAAGGTATAGCAGGCGAATCCGGAGTTTACGTTGGTTTGATCGAAACCATGTCCCACAGGCGTTGACGTTGTATTAAAAAATTCGTTAATCCATTCATTTCTAATCAATGAGCGGCGGTTTGGATCGGCTGCCAGAACCTGGGGAGGAGTTGGAAAACTATCTGTAGCACCTGCCCCGATAATGTTGCCATACCGGGTCCGTCCATCAACGGAACCCATGTAAAAACCGCCGCCAACAAGTCCGGTAAGTGGATCATCTAAATTAATGATATTCAATCCTGTATAACTTGGCCGAAAGCTTTCGGTAACAGGGTATGAACCCTTCCAGAAGTGGTCGTGGTTACCGAGTGTCTGGTACCAGGGAATTTCTTTATCAAGCCCTTCTGCCTGGAATGTATCCTGGTAATCATTGTTCGGTCCCGGGATCGGATCATCCTTTACACCGGAATCAGGATTGATCAACTTGCCGTCAAGAACATCGATGAACCATCTCAATTCATTGTATTGCGTGTTGTCGCAATCATCCCCGAGGGAGATGCCAAAATCAAACTGACTCTGCTTGTTCAGGACATTCACAGTTTGTACAGCAGCATTGAGCATCTGTGTTGTCAGAAGCATTGACGCAGAATATCCTGATGGACTTCCACCACCCATGTAGGAGTAATAGATGGCTGAAGTGGGGGTTTCCTCATCGACAAGATGAATGTCGGACATGGTAAAGAACCTCAGCAGCGTTGCGGCTCTTTTAACCGATGCCCCCGTATATGATTTCGGCATCAGGTCCAGCCTTTTCTGATAAGCCATGCCTCCGCCATATTGCCAGCCTCCGAAGCCATACAATGGATACTCAGCAATTTCATAAGGATAAATCAGAGGAGGTAATGGCGAAATGGTGTTTGGAATTATCGTTTTGTCAACAGTTGTATATGCGGTTTGAGGAACGGGAGTATAAATACTATCCTCTTTACTGCAGCTATTGAAGAGCATGACAATGCATATCATTGCTGATAAATAGCAAATCCGTGTTATGTTCAGTGTTCTCATACAAACTTCCTTTTAGGGGTTTCGTGATGCAATATTTATCTTTGAAAACAACGGGTAAATCTATGCTAAATCATTGAAATACGAGCAGATAAATACAATTTATTTTGTAGGGGAAAGTCTGATTTTACTGTAAGGGATTACCTTACATTTCTGGATAAAGGTGACTCAACCAATCACATTCACCTCAATTTCCAGCCTGATTCCGAATTTCAGATATACGGAATCCATGATCTGCTTTGCAAGACCAAGAACCTCGGCTCCGGTTGCATGGCCATAATTTACCAGGACCAAAGGCTGGTTGACATGAACACCTGCATCGCCATTGCGGAAACCCTTCCACCCGCACTGATCGATGAGCCAGGCTGCCGGGATCTTGAAGGACTGTGAATCCGGTGTTTGAGGATAGACCGGCATCGCCGGAAAGCGCTGTAGAATCGATTCAACCTGGAATTTACTGACTACAGGGTTCTTAAAAAAGCTGCCGGCATTGCCGATCTCTGCTGTGTCGGGCAATTTCCTGCGGCGGATGTTACATACTGCTTCACGAACGTCATGGATGGTGGGAGATGCTACTTCCATGCTTGCAAGCTCTCCGCGGATATCACCGTAATCAAGCCGCAGCAGGGATTCTTCAGAAAACTTTTCGCCTTGTAACTCCCTGACACTGCTATCATTTGCCTTTTCAACTTTCCTTAACCTGAATGTGGTATTGAGAATAATGACTTTTCCTCTGAGCTCCTGCTTAAAAATACTGTCTCTGTATCCGAAGCGGCATTCGGCGTTTGTATAACGATGTTGCTTTCCTGTACTGATATCAGCCACCTGGACTGATTCGATAGAGTCCTTCACCTCCACACCATAAGCACCGATGTTTTGAATCGGGGCAGCGCCAACTGTCCCCGGTATCAGGGAGAGGTTTTCAAGCCCTGCCCATCCGTGGTTTACGCAATGCTGCACAAATTCATCCCAGTTTTCTCCTGCTTCAGCAGTAACATGAACATACACTTCATCCTCATCCCTTATCACAATGCCTTTGGAGTTGATCCTGATCACAATACCTTTAAAATCACTGGTAAACAGCACATTGCTGCCTCCTCCCAAAAAAAGGATCGGCATGTGGATCATGTGACGATAGTTTAGCAGCGTCAGAACCTCCGAATGGGTATTTGCTTCAACAAAATAGCGCGCCTCCACCTCCATTCCAAAGGTGTGCAGGGTTTTAAGGGAAACTTTCTGGTCTAGATGCATGGGAATAAGAAAGGTCAAAATTAAACGAAATCCCTGAAGGTTTGGCGGAAAAAGCTAATTTTGTTCATGAAATCGTAAATCGTAAATCGTAAATCGCAAAATCGTAAATTCCCTATGCCTGTTGCCATCGTTTCTGTCACCAACGATCTCACCACCGATCAACGCGTTGACCGTACCTGCCAGGCACTGGTAAAATCGGGGTATGAGGTGTTGCTCATCGGACGCAGGCTCAGGAACAGCAAGACCCTGACACCCCGTTCCTACCGAACACACCGGATGCAGCTGCTTTTCGACAAGGGGCCCCTGTTTTATGCCGAATACAATGTGAGATTATTTCTTTTGCTCCTCGTTCACAAGTATGATTTGATTGTGTCTAATGACCTGGACACCCTTCCGGCAAATTACCTGGCTGAGGGGATAAAATACCCTTTTACTAAAGTGCAAAATGCAGATAGCAAATTGCAAAATGCAAAGGTCAGGCATTTGCATGACTGCCATGAGTATTTTCGCGGCGTTCCGGAACTTATTGGCAGAAAATCTGTCACCAAAACATGGAAATGGATTGAGGACCGGATTTTTCCGAAGTTGAAACATGTCATTGCTGTGAACCAGTCTGTGGCAGAGATATATGCAAAAGAATATGGCAACAAAATTACAGTTGTTCGCAATGTGCCATACCGTAAACCCCTGACCGGAGCCTGCCGCAAATCTTCAATCAGTATCGCTGAGGATCAGAAAATTATCATTTATCAGGGTGCTGTCAACATCGACAGGGGTATCGAAGAGGCAATCCTTGCCATGAAATACATGGAAACAGATGCCATTCTTGTTATTGCAGGAATCGGCGACATTTTTGAAACATTAAAAAAATCAACTGCAGATCAGGGTCTTTCAGACAAAGTAAGGTTTCTCGGCCAGATCCCATTCCAGGAATTACATTCGTACACACTGATGGCTGATCTCGGGCTATCAATCGAAAAAGATGTAAGTATCAACTACCACTATTGCCTGCCCAACAAATTTCTGGATTACATCCAGGCCAACATTCCGGTGCTGGTTTCTCCCTTTCCGGAGATGAAGGCAATCGTTGACCAATACCAGATTGGCGAATTTATTGGAAGTCATGATCCGGAAATACTTGCAGCCAAAATTGACTCCATGCTTATGAACGGAAAACAAATGGCCACCTACAGGCAGAACCTGATTAGTGCTGCTGCAGATCTTTGTTGGGAAAACGAAGAAAAAACCTTACTTTTGACCATTGGCATCACTCACGATTCATATAATCTCTTTTGACATCCCGTTTCCGGCCAACTATGGCGGCGTGATTGATGTATTTTATAAGATCAGGGCTTTGCATCAGGCAGGTGTTGGAATTCACCTGCACTGCTTTGAATATAAACGTGAACCTGCATCCGAACTGAATAAATACTGTACTTCAGTGCAGTATTATCCGCGTAACACCGGATTCCGGGCCAATTTCGGTCTTACACCATACATTGTTGCCAGCAGAATATCAGAAACCCTGGTTAAAAATCTGCTTTTGGACAACCTTCCCATTCTGTTTGAGGGACTACATACCTGCGGAATCATGGGTGATCCCAGGCTGGAAGGTCGCTTTCTGATCTATCGGGAAAGCAACATTGAACACCACTATTACCAGCACCTTTTTAAGGCGGAGAAGTACCCGGGGAGAAAATTATTTTTCCTGGTTGAAAGCCTGAAACTCAAATATTTTCAGAAAATTCTCCGTCATGCTTCGGTCATGCTGGCTGTTTCCAGCGACGACGCCCGGTACCTGGAAACCTCCTTTCCACAGAGTCGTGTTATCTATCTGCCCAGTTTCCATCATGATGATGAGGTGAGGATCCTTCCGGGAAAAGGCAACTATGCCCTTTACCAGGGCAAACTTTCTGTCCCGGAGAATAGCCTCGCTGCCGAATTTTTAATAACGAATATCTGGGAAGATTCTTTTCCGGATCTTATGATCGCCGGCCTCGATCCTCCCGAATGGCTTAACAGGCTTGCATTGCAGCGACCCAACATCCATATAGTACAAAATCCATCAGACAACGAAATGTTCCGGCTGATCCGCGAAGCCCAGGTTAACATCATGGTTTCATTTCAAGCGACAGGCCTTAAACTCAAACTGCTTAACGCCCTCTACAGCGGCCGGTTTTGCCTGGTAAACCGTGATATGGTTGCCGGCACATCCCTTTCAGAGCTCTGCACCATTGCAAACACCCCTGCTGAATTAAAAATGGAACTTCAGCACCTGTTCACTATGGAATTCACTCACAGTCATATTATTAACAGGGAATCAGTGCTTCAGAAACACTATTCAAACCAAAATAATTGCAAATTACTACTTGAGATATTGACTTTGCGTTAATATTTAACTTACTTTTATCTCTTATGAAAAAA
This sequence comes from uncultured Draconibacterium sp., assembly GCA_964355945.1. GTDB lineage: Bacteria > Bacteroidota > Bacteroidia > Bacteroidales > FEN-979 > CAIVAT01. The sequence continues at coordinate 30,993 of CAYHGE010000001.1, read as the reverse complement.
ATTCTTGTACCGGTCGATTTTTCGGGTCATACCGAAATCACATGTCGCTATGCCATTGAATTTGCAAAGTTTTTTGGAGGTGAAATCAAATTTTTCCACACGTACTTTGACCAGATCATCATTGCCGACACCAGCTTCCCGGATACGCTCGATATGAGTACCATATACAATGAGGAGTTGATGAAAGAGATATTCAGGCAGGCTGAACATCACATGGCAGAACTGGAAGAGAAAGTAAACCGCCTGATTGTGAAGGAAAACCTGGCCGATATTACGATCTCATCCACCGTTACCGGAGGAGAACTGGAACATGAGCTTAAAGGGATTTGCCACGACTTTCACCCTGACCTTGTCGTAATGGGAACGACAGGTAAAGGCAACAATGCAAATATCTGGGGCAAAGTTTCCACCTTTATCATTGATCATGCAAAGGTTCCTGTTATTACTGTACCCGACATTAAAAATTTCCGTGGATTCGGATCTATCATGTTTGCCGCTGATCTCTCAGAAGGCAACGCTTCCACGATCGCGGGGCTCATGGAGTTATTTGAAGTCTTTTCTGCCAAAATTCATGTCGTTCACTTCATTACCAAGGCAAAGCAAACCGATGCCTACACACGGATGAAAGGTCTTCAGATGAAGTTTGGCAAAGAGGAGAAAACCAATCAGATAAGTTTCAATGTCATCGAAGTTGCAGAGGATAATCAGGCAGCAGTAGATCAGTTTGTATCTGCAAATCTAATTGACTTGATCGCTTTTCAGCCACACAAGCATAACCTGCTCTACATGTTTTTCACAAAGAATATTACCAAGAAAAACCTGTTTGCCACAAATGTCCCATTACTATCTGTACCAACCATAAAACAGTAATCAGTTTACTGTCACCAATTTATAATTCTCATACTTATAAACGACCCAGTGCCGGTTGTCGTATCCACCGTCCTTACTCTGGATAAAATCGAAATGCGTCTGCATCGAATTCATTTTAAGTTCACTGATACACCGGCCAAAATTTGCCCCATACATCTTTAATGCAGTAAGGAAATAAAAACCCTGATCAAAGCCCTGAAATGCAAGAAGTTCCGGGTCAGATTTGTATATTTCCTGATAATTCATGATAAATTTCTTCACAGAAAGATTTCCATAATCAATGAATGACCTGGCCATAATATGCGTTTTGAGTGCAACAAGGTACTCATTTTCAAGTCCATCCATGGAAGGCCAGTTTGGCAATCCGACCACTGTCAGATCGAATTCATTGCGCAACTTATACATACTTCTCAGCAGATCCAGCGTGTATGCCTGATCCTCCGAGAAGGCAACAATGTAATTTGGTTTATCCTTCAGGAACCGGGTTATGGCTCCTTCCTGGCCATCAACGATCTGAACCTTGAGGTTACGCTCAAGACACTTCTTTTTCAGCCGGTCCGGGGCATCACGGTCGGAATATTGTCCGCTCCGGATAATCAAAATCTGTCCCTGGATAAAAGCTGTCGACATATACTCAGCCAGTTGGTCCAGCTGCTCTTTTTTTGATGGTTGCGCTTTAAAAACGAACGGATTGCCGCTAACCAGCTCACTACGCTCTGAAATCGGATTAATGAGGTTAATTTTATACTTCTTGGCGAAGGACGCAACAATCTGAAAGTTAGACTGATACAAAAGTCCAAAAATAAGATCCATCGATTTCATTTCAGGTTTTCTTAGCAATTGCCTCGTTTTGGATGTGTCTTTATCCACATCATAGACATAGAGTTTTATCCTAACTCCGGATTTTTCAAGCGAATCGACTGCCATGCGAAAACCTTCGTAAAATGGCAGGAACTGAAACGACTTTACATTCTCAAACACTCCCGGAGTGGGATTCGCAGCATCGATCTGGTCAACATCAGCCAGGAAAAGAGGTAACATTAATGCAACATTATACACTGGTTTTTTTGTAGTTGCATCGATTCCGCAGGGCAACTCAACAACAACCACCGAGTCGGTCTTTAGAGGCGACTCCATTTTCTGAATGTTGCTCTCCTTTGCAGTGTTTTTTTCCTTGCCGCCAGAACTCTTCGCAGCTGGAGTATTTTTTTGACCAGGGAATGGGATTCTGAGTTTTTGATCGGCCTTGATTCCCTCTTTCACACCGGGATTTTCACGAATAACATCGTTAACCTCCACGCCATAAGCCTTTGAAATCATATAGAGTGTCTGGCCTCTTTTAACGGTATGGATATAATAATCCTTCCCGTCAATTTTTTCAGTGACTGTTGAACGAATCTGCTTCAACTGCTCCTGTGTTGACTGGGCAACAGACAAATTCCAAAAAAAACTTTGAATTACACAAAGAAATAAAACAGGAAGGTATTTCATCATTTCACATTTCAAATTTCGCCTATTCCCACTCAATCGTTGCCGGTGGTTTTGAACTGATGTCATACACCACCCTGTTCACCCCTTTCACCTTGTTGATGATGTCATTGCTTACTTTTGCAAGAAATTCATAAGGAAGATGGGCCCAGTCGGCCGTCATTCCATCGGTGGAGGTCACTGCACGCAAAGCTACTACATTTTCATACGTCCGCTCATCACCCATCACACCAACTGACTGAACAGGAAGCAACACTGCAAAAGCCTGCCAAACAGAATGATAAAGACCATGCTCATATAAACCTGAGATAAAAACATCATCAACCTCCTGCAATAAGCTCACCTTTTCACGGTCGATGTCGCTGAGAATTCTCACAGCAAGTCCGGGACCCGGGAAGGGGTGACGATCGAGGAATTCAGCATCAAGTCCGATGGTCCTGCCAACTTTTCGCACTTCATCCTTGAACAGGCTATTCAGCGGTTCAACGATTTTAAGTTTCATATAATCAGGCAGTCCACCAACATTATGATGCGATTTGATTGTTGCTGAAGGACCCTTAACCGAATGCGATTCAATCACATCCGGATAGATGGTTCCCTGTGCCAGCCATTTGATATCCTGAATTTTATGGGCTTCGGCATCGAATACATCGATGAAGGTCTTCCCGATGATCTTACGCTTTTGCTCCGGATCAACAATGCTCTTAAGAGCATTGATAAATAAATCCCGGGCATCTACCCCGATTACGTTAAGATCCAGGGTTTTATACCGATCAATAACAGTTGCAAATTCATTTTTTCTGAGCAATCCATTGTCAACAAAGATGCAATAGAGATTCTTCCCGATCGCCTTGTTCAGCAGCATGGCTGTTACAGAGGAGTCAACCCCGCCCGAAAGACCCAGAACCACTTTGTCATTTCCGAGCTTTTGCTTTAATGCTGTAACCGTCGTCTCCACAAAGGATTCCGGAGTCCACGACTGATGGCATCCGCAAATACCAACGACAAAATTCCTGAGTAATACCAGCCCTTCGGTGGTGTGATAAACTTCCGGATGAAACTGGATACCATAGGTTTTTTCAGAGGCAATTTTAAACCCGGCAAACAGCACATCGGAAGTACTGGCAATCACCTTAAATTCCGCTGGTGCACTCAGGATGGTATCGGCATGCGACATCCATACTTGTGATCCTGCCGACATTCCAACCAGTAACTCACTCTTTTCATCCATGGATGTCAGGTTTGCACGACCATATTCCCTGATTTTTGAAGGGGCTATCGCTCCTCCCATGGCATGTGCAAGGTACTGTGCTCCATAGCACACACCCAGCAGCGGCATTTTATGTCTGATGTCTGTGAGATCAGGGAATGGGGCATTTTCATCCCTTACCGAATAGGGACTGCCCGAAAGAATAACCCCTTTGATCTCATCAGTGATCACCGGGATTTTATTGAAGGGATGGATTTCACAATAAACATTCAATTCCCTCACCCTGCGGGCAATAAGCTGGGTATATTGGGAACCGAAATCAAGGATGAGAATGGTTTCTTGCATGATGCAAATATATTAAAATCAAAATGCAAAATGCAAAATGCAAGATGCAAAGGTTATCTGTTATCTGTTCAGGGATGCTTCATAACGGGCAGAATTCCCGACAGCATCTGTCACGATGAGCAGGAACTGGTTTTTTCCGGGTTTCATCATTTCATCAAAAGAATATGTCAAAAGGCGGTTTTTCTCATCGTAATCCATCAGGATCCA
>CAYHGE010000001.1:0-26773 GCA_964355945.1 uncultured Draconibacterium sp. | reverse complement strand
GCCGGTGGGTGACTTCTGACATAGAACACAAGGGTGGCAGGGTTTCCAAAGGCATCCTTTACAACATACTGGACTTTATGCGCCTTTGAATCCACGAAGTTCACGACACCCCGGTTTTTCACATCCGAATAAATACTTAACTTATTGTTAGGTGCCACATAAGAGCGCTGGATTTTCCTGCCATTTTGCACAAAAGCAGGGTAATCCAACAGACTGTTGACATAGCGGGTTTCTGCAAAGGCAAATCGTTCGATGTTTTGAGAATATACTTTTTGACCGTCAATGGTCAGTTCAATTGCATGAACTCCCGTTTTCAAGCTACCTTCGGCGTTATCGGAGGTTTCAATTCCAAAGATGATATTCCCGGAAACCTTGACAGTATCTGCCATCTGCAGTCTGTATCTGCCACCGGAACCCGTCACAGGTATAAGAACTGCCTTTTCAGTAAAATTCACCATCGAATTGTCGCCAAATGGATAGATCTTTACCCAGGTGATCTTCGGAGGTATGCCATCCGCTTTCATAAAACCAAAATCGAGCGGATCGATGATCTCCTGGGTTTTGGAATCCCTGATTTCAAAATGGACGTGCGGACCTCCCGAGGCCCCTGAATTCCCGGAATAGGCAACCAGGTCGCCTTTTTTTACTTTGAGAGTACCGTCAGGCACTTCAACATCCATGGCAAACGACTCTTTTTTAACCTGCTGGGCTTTCACCCAAACTGCAATTGCCCCGGCATAGTTGCGGAGATGGCCATACAAAGAGGTATACCCGTTGGGATGGCTGATATACAATGCTTTACCGAACCCACCCGGCGAAACATTCACCCTTGAAACATATCCATCTGCAATGGCATATACCGGCTTTCCCTGTACCCCTTCAGTGCGTATATCGATTCCGGAATGGAAGTGATTTCTCCTGATTTCACCGAAGGAGCCGGCAAGAGAAACAGGAAAGCTAACAGGTGACCTGAAATAGTTCTGAGGATGTTGTTTCTGTGCCAGGGTAAGCAATGGCACTGTATTCAGCAGCAAAAACAACAATAGAAAACGTAGTTTCAGCATCGGCTATCTTACTGGTAAAAATGAAAAATTCTTAGCATATTGCAGCATCTGCGTAGCAAAATCATCCGGGAAGGTAATTTTAACATCGGTAATTGTTTCTCCATCCTTAACCAGCGTGTATTCAGGATTGATAAACCCGGTATATGGTGCGATGTTCAGTTTCTCGTACCTTGCCAGTACCTCCTTATGCAGAACAGGGTCAACCTGAACTGCATAAGCCTCAACCAGTTCCTTCGCCGCATTGTAATCTCCCTCGGAAGTAATGCGTTGTACGATTTTCAACAATTCACCGAACTTTTCTCTTAAAGCCTTGTAATTGTTAATGACATAATAGGTCTTTCCATCGCGGGTGACCTGTTCAATGATCTTGTCATTCGTGCCCTTTTCGAAGACCCAGCGGGCGATCAGCGCCCTGTCGCGCATGTGCGACTCCTCAATGGTCTTACCTGGTTGTATGCGTACAAGTTGCGTCATCAGGCCATTGCGGATGAAACTGTCATATTCGGCTTTGCCCACCTCATCATTGGGCACGAGGCCGAATTTTCCGAGCACCGGATCTATGATAAAATACAGTGCAAAGAGATCAGCCCGCGCTTCCTCAATAGTTGAATGATAATTTTTCAAGGCATCTGCCCCAACACCTTTGTTCAGCTGCCCGGATCCATGACCCAGGCACTCATGCAGATCCGTGGTGAGGTTACCTGCCAGGTGCCCGTATTCACCTGCCCGTTCGATCTCCTCCTTTGAATATGCAAACTCCTGGAGGAAACCATTGCCTTTGGATGCCTGATCATAAGCATTGGTGATATTATCTATGGTCACCGACTTTGAACCATACTCTTTCCGTATCCAGTTCGCGTTCGGAAGGTTAATTCCAATTGGAGTGGTGGGATGACATTCCCCGCCAAGCAGGGCTACAGTAATTACTTTTGCACTTATCCCTTTGACTTTATCCTTTTTAAATTCAGGTGCAACCGGGGAGATGTCCTCAAAATACTGTGCATTCCTGCTCAGGATCTCGGTCCGTTTCGTGGCTTCCACATCTTTAAAGTTGACAATCGACTCCCACGAACCCTTCATGGCCATCGGGTCACCATAAACTTCAATGAAACCATTCACAAAGTCAACCAAAGAATTGAGATCTTTGACCCATGCGATGTTATACTTATCCCAGGTTGCCAAATCGCCGGAGCGATAGTAGGCGATCAGTTTCTTTACGGCATCGTTTTGCTCGGGAGTTTCTGTGACTGTTAGCGCCTTTTCAAGCCAAATCACGATTTGTTCAATTGCCCTGGAGTATAACCCTCCCACCTTATAGGTTTTTTCAATGATCCTGCCGTTCGTTTTTACGAGTTTAGAATTAAGACCAAAGGAGATGAGGGTATCCTGCTTGTTCTTCTTTGCCTTCTCTTTCATGGTTGAATAAAATTCTTCAGCCTCTTTCTGGTTGACACCCTCATAAAAATTGGACGCTGAGCTTAAAACCAGATCACTATCCGGGTCAAGACTCACCCTTTTGGGTGCAACGTCTGGCTGAAAGAGCAACGGGGTTAACTCTTTTAAAAACTGCTCTTTACTTTGCCCCTTGGCAAGCGGTAACGATTCAGCTTTCGTTTGGTTCACGATTGCTGCAAAATAATCCTGCGAAAATTCGGGAAAAAATTTGTCGGTAGAATAATGGTGATGGATGCCATTGCAAAACCAAACGCGCTTCAGGTAAATAACAAATTTCTTGTAATCAGCACTGCTCCTGTCTCCGTTGAAATTTTGATAAATGGTTTCCAGAGTATTGCGAATCAAGAGGTTTGATTTAAAATTCTGATCGTAGGTTATATCCCTGCCGCATAACGCTGCCTGGCTCAGATAATAGACCAGCTTCTTTTGCTGAAGTGAGAGGTTTTCAAATCCGGGCACCTGGTAGCGCAGGATTTTCGAATCGGCAAACTGTTCGGTAAAATACTTGAAATCATCATTTTTATTTTCAGTCCCGGATTGGGGTGAAGCAAACACGGTAATTGCTGTTGACATCATTAAAATTATAATTAGTGTTTTCATTGATTTATTTTATTTTTATTGTACATCCAGAATTGAACCGTCAGCATACACCGGCACAACCCCCGTTGTATCGATATTGAAGGAATAAGGGATAACATCATCCAGCTCCAGTTTTTTCAACCGGTGCCGGTGGGCGGCTTTTTCGACATATCCAAGAATGTCGGGTTGGGCCAGTCTCCATAAGTCAAGTGCAGCGGCAGCTGAATCACAATAAGTTACAAACTTATTACTTTCAACAAGTTTCTCAACCAATGCTCCTGCAAAGATGGTATCCTCCAGGCAAAATTTATTTTTCCAGCCTGAGCAAAGGATTACAACATTTTTCTTCTCCCGGATAAGCCAGGCTGTAAGTGCAGAGAGGTTAATAAAAGCGCCCATTGCGATCTTCTCCGCTTTTTTTGCGATATCAAGCGCACGGGTTCCGTTGGTTGTGCAATACACAAGGGTTTGTCCGCCAACAGACTCCCGGGTGAAATTAAAGGCAGAATTGCCGAAATCGGCAAACTCGAGTTTGTTGCCATCCTGCTCTGATGCGACCAGGAACCCCTTCTCTTTCATCTCTTTTGCCTGTTCAAGGGTTGCTACGGGAATAATACTTTTCACACCATGTTCAAATGCTGCACAAATTGAGGTGGTTGCCCTCAGGATGTCAACCAATACAACAACAAAGTTATCCCTGGTCAGAATTTCAGAGAACAACATCGGAGTGAAACACACCTCGATGCTGCATGAATCAAAAGGCTGCTTCTCTTTTTCCATTAATAGTAAACAATTTCACATTTCGGGTGCGACAACTTCAGTTTTTCAACCCGTTTTGCTGAGACTTTTGTATTAAACATCTTTACCGACTCAAGTTTGCTCATCCCGTCGAGCACATCGACATTGCCAACCCGCGTGTTATAAAATTCCATCACCCTGAGGTTCACCAGCTTTTGAAGGTATTTCAAATTTTTCACCTGGGTGCCGTTGAACTTAAGCACTTCAATCTGCATCATGTTCTGCAGCGCATCAATATCTTCAACCTGCGTGTTGGAGAAATCAAGTTCGATAAGGTTAGGCAACCCTGTTATGGGAGAGAGGTCAAGGATCGGGTTTTTTTGGCAGCGGAGCGTCTTCAGGCGTGGCATTTTTGTTACCGGATCAAGTTTGGCAACAGCGGTGCCTGAAAACTGGAGTTCAGTTAACCGGGATAAATGCTGCAGCGGGGTCAGGTCCGTGATCTGGAAGTTTTCAGAAACAGAGACCTTTGTGAGACCGGCAATTTGCTGCAGTTGAATTTTATCCGGTGTTCCTTTCAAATCAACCTGTTGCAATAAAACATCTTTCCAGGGTTGCCCCAGACCTTGCCACCAGTCACTATTCCCGGATGTTTGGAATACCAGCATACAATCCGGATTTTTATCGGCGAATTTATCCGCTTCTTTATCATCAACAAGCGTATTGTCTGCATAGACAAATTGCAGCTTTGTCAACCCGTACAACGGGCTGAGGTCTGCAATCTGCGTGTTGTCAGCCTGGAGGATTTCAAGTCCTGAAACACCCGACAACGGCTGCAAACCGGCAACTTTTGTATTGGAAACATTCAGCACTTTCAGCTCCGTGAGTTCCTTCAGCGGATCCAATGATGTTATGGCGGTACTCTGACACTGCAGGTTCCTCAACAGGATCAGCTTACTGAGTGGCCCGAGAGAAGTAACGGTCATGCGCCCTGTGATGTTTATGCTATCGAGAAGTGCAAGCTGATGCAGTTGTTCAGTCGTAGGCTGCCCGTCAAATTTCAGATAAAAATTGAACTGGTTCTGCCATTCCGGCGTCATCTCATTCCACCAGGCAGCAAGCTCCTTTGAGGCATAAACCAGGGATGCATCCGGATGTTTCTTGATAAATTTCAATGCTTCCTTTTGGTTGATGCCGGTATTATTGCAATAAACCCTTTGAAGCAGGGAAAGATTTTCAAGTGGAGCCAGGCTGTTGATGCGGGTGCTGTCGCACCATAAAATACGCAGATTCGTCAGACTTTTCAAAGGGTCCAGATTATCAACCTGGGTCGATGAAACATTCATCATCTCAAGGTTGGTAAAATTTGAAACAGGCGTAAGGTCATTAACCGGGGTATGGTTGATTCTCAGGTCGGTAATTGCAGTCATATCTTTAATTGGTTCCAGCGAAATCACCTTCGTCCCGCCGAGGTCAAGCGTGTTAAGCGACTGAAAAGTTGGAATCACACTCAATTCAATGACTGGTGTTCCCTTCAATTTCAACTGTTTGATATGAATGCAATAGTGTAATGGTTCAAGGTCGGAAACTTTTGTATTGGAAAGATCCAGAATTTCAAGTTTGTTCAGATTTCTCATGGGCATGAGGTCACTAACCGCGGTTCCGGCAACATTCACCTCCTTCAAATCAGATAATTTATTCAGAGGATCCAGGTTTTGAATGGAGGTATTTCCCGACAAATCCACCTTGACTGCATGGACGATCTGGACCAGGAACCGATAAAATTCCGACCCCATAATAGGTGTTCGCTGCCCTCCTACCATGGCGACAGAATCATTGAAACTGTCGATTGATGACATGGGCATGCTGCCTTCAAGTTTCATGTCTGCAGAAAGCACGACCTTCCACTCATGCGAAAGTCCATTCCACCAGTTGCGCATGTCGTCCTGTTCATTCAGTTTGGTCGAGTAAACACTTACAACCTTCATCTGCTGTTTCACCGAGTCGAAGTTCATTTCGATGTAACGCACTTTGTTCGAATTCACGGAGTCGCTGTTCAGCGTGAGACCTCGCAGATTGCGGTTGGCAGTTATCCGAAAGTAGGTGAGCCCGTCCTGTCCTGCCTCTACACTAACATCCTGCACCGAATAGCTGAACTTTGCGCTCTTGAAAAAGAAGCTCACATCGCTCAGGTAGGCCGGCATGTCTTTGTACAGCGGTACCATGCGATTTTCATCCAGATCATCTTCGATCTGCACTTTGTCATCCCAGCACCATTTCAGGTAACTCTGGGATAGGATGGTCTGCTTTTCGTTCACTGCATTTCTCGGGTCTGCAAGGAAATTGAGTGAACTCTCGAAAAATTTCACCAAAGGAATAACCTGAAGTTTAAATGTATCGATTTTGTTGGCAGCCATCATTCCTGCCTTAGAGTTCACTTCAACAGGTTTACCGCTTGTACTGCCTTTTTTCTGGGCACTGGTTCCCGATTTCTTCTGGCTGGACGAACTCCCCTTTTTCTGTGTGGATTTTGATGAAGTAGTACCACTTTTCTTGTTGTTTGTCTTTGTCTGGGCAGTAACAGGATGCAGACTGACCAGTATCGACAGAAAAATCAGGATAAATATATTCCTCATACAAGATTAATTTACATGGGTGTAATTACGCATCAGATCCATCTTTTCCTTTTCAGTCAGGCGGAGCACGTTGGAGATTAACCAGCCTGAATTTGCATCGTTTCTGTTAAACCACGAGAGTTCGAAGTACCAGTTCGGAACCTGAAAAACATGAAATTTCACATTATTCACTGCAGAGAAGGTTAAATTCCCATTTTTCATCTCCATCACAAAAAGGGAGGTCATGTCCGGCTGGTACTCTTTCTCGAAATAAAAGTCGAGATTATCCGGTTCTCTGAACGCCTTATGCAGGTTCATGAAATCGAGTTCATGGCTCATGGGATGGATGAAATACTTGAGGTTTGCCGAGTCGTTGAGATGGGTAAACCATGAATTAAACCGGTCGAAAAACACGTTGGAGATAACCCACTTATAGCCATCACGTTGCTTTTCAATCTTAAGATAAAGTATGATGTTCACCTTCTCTTTTTTATAGAGGAAGGAGGCTGCCACTTCCGCGAACCAACCCTTTGAATAAAAATCAAGGAATGCAGGATTTTTCTTATTCAGTGCATCATCGATAAAGACAAATTTCGCATCGGAACTGATAAGCGGACTTGAGTTGTCGAACAGCATATTCAGGTATCTTTTCCGTGCTTTCAGTTCGCGATATCCCGGATTGCCGGGATAGAATCGTTTTCCCTGCACATCCTCTTCCCCGTTGAACCTCAGGAAGAACTGATTTACCTGCTTGGTTTGGGCATAAAAAACCGACTCATCACCGGTAAAAGAACCTATTGAGCCCTGGGAAAATCCCATCAGGGGAAATACCAGAAACAAGGTCCATAATAAGTTTCGCATAAGATCTGGCATAGTGAAGTCTTGAACGGAAATTGTTGTTTAATTAACCACATTAGGCACATTAGAACACATAGTTAAGCCTACAGTGATCTAATGTGCCTATTGCTTTGATGTAAGAATCCGGCAGAAGCTACTTGGATGTTTCCTTTACCCTGATATCTCCCAGCATGACATCCCAGAATCCGATGAGGCGGCCACCGATCTGAGTCTCTTTGCGTTTCACATAAACGGTGATATCCTTCTTGGTGGTATCCTCGTAAACCAATCCTTTTTCCTTGTCATAGGCCTGGAAACGCTGATAAACGGTTATAACCCCGACATAGGTACCATCCGGTTGCCGTACAAGATCACTCACATACTGAATTTTATACCAGTCAATGGATACCTTGTCGTAATTGAGTTGCATGAGGCGATCGAAATATTCGCGCACTTTATAGTAGTTCACATCCTGCTTGCCAAGCGATGATACACCTATTTCACTGTTTTCCATAAACAGTTCCGCAGCGCGTTCGATTACCCGCTGTGCGTCTGACCAAGGGGTCTTTTTATCGCCAATGATGCTGATATATTTGCTCAGGTCGCGAACCTTTTCAAGTGCAAGGCTGTCAATTGCCTGTTTGCGTTTTGGAGAGAGGTCGTCTTGTGCGGAAACCCGGAACGATACTGCGAACAGGGATGCCAATATGATCAATGAAATTGTCTTTCTCATGGTAGTTACTTTTTAATTAAATCGAGTTCTTTGATTTTCCCATTGGCATCAGTCATGATCGCATCAATGTCATTTTTATTGGCTTTGGTATCCTTCAGGAAATTAAGATACCGTTTTATGTTCGTAGGCTTGTCATAATCCACTTCCGTACCTTCTCTGCTGATGATGATCAAAACCGGTGTTTCGTCAGAAGAGAAGTACTGGAGGGTTTTCTGAATAGTATTATCGGCCTGTGTCAGGTTGCCCGTTTTAGCAGAGTTTGCAATGGTATTAAATGCATTCTCCAGCTGAGCTTTCATAGGCAGGGTTCCGCCGCCCGAGCGCATTTCCTGGATTTTTTTCTCCAGTCTGGCCATCAGGTCATTGATCTCCGTATCGTTCAGGTTCTGGCGCTTGATGGCATTGAGTTCTTTCTCCAGTTCGTCTGCCGATTTGTTGTCTTTATTCAACAGAAGATCATACAGTGCAGCCCTGGCAATATCGACTTTCTGAGCGTTGGCCTGTGTTTGTTCAGCAAGCAAGGTCTTCAGTTTCTGCTGTGCCTGAATGATCATGTCATTGAGGATCGGGTCATTCAGATTTTTATCCATGATCCCGTTAACGATGCGTTTCTGCTCATCATACGAAAGTGTCGAAGTGCCGCTGATAATGGGTTGTAACTGCTTTTTGGCATTTTCGATCTGTGCCTTGCGCTCCTTTTTCGACATCTTGCCTGTTGACTTGCAACTGTCTGCTCCTGCTACCATGAGTGCCATCAGCAGGATGAACATCATGCGTTGCCACTTTATGGACTTGATTTTGCTTTTTATTTCTGACATAGTATTCGAATTAGTGTTAAGTGTTAAGTTTTAAGTGTTAAGTGCAGGTCACGCGTCACGTGTCACCCGTCACGTGTCACGCTTTATAAAATGGAAATCTAACAACCTTGGCACGTAAAATTTTATCCCTGATTTTAACATGTATTTCACTTCCTTCTTTCGACAATGCTGAAGGAACATAAGCCATACCTATCGGAATTTTCACAGATGGCCCCATAGTACCAGACGTAACTTCGCCGATTTTATTGCCCTGTACATCTACAATTTCATACTCATGCCGGGGAATTCCCTTGTCAACCATTTCAAAACCAACCAGTTTATGAGGAGTTCCCTCCTGCTTTTGCTTGAGCAAAGCAGATTTATTAATAAATTCTTTATAATCTGCAAACTTTGTAATCCACCCCAACCCTGCCTCAATGGGCGATGTCGTATCATTGATGTCATTGCCATACAGGCAATATCCCATTTCGAGCCGCAAGGTATCGCGGGCAGCCAGGCCAATCGGTTTGATGCCAAACTCTTCTCCTGCCTTAAACACGGCTTCCCAAATTTTCGGTGCATCCTCATTGGACATGTAAATCTCACAACCTCCGGAACCGGTGTACCCGGTGGTTGCAAAGATCACATCAGGAATACCGGCGAACGTAAGCTTTTTAAAGGTATAGTATTCCATGTCGGTGACAACAGTATCTGTCAGTTTCTGCATGGCCTTCAACGCCAGCGGTCCCTGAATAGCCAGCTGGGAGATTTCATCGGATGCATTGTATAAAACTGCCCCCATTTTATTCTGTTTGTTGCACCAGGCCCAATCCTTTTCAATGTTGGAGGCATTTACGACCAGTAAATAGGTTAGGTCATCAACTTTGTAAACCAGGAGATCATCCACAATACCGCCGGTTTCGTTAGGGAAGCAGGAATACTGCACCTTCCCCGAAACAAGTTTTGACGCATCGTTTGAAGTTACCCATTGAATAAAATCGAGTGCCTTCGGCCCTTTTACCCAGAATTCACCCATGTGGGAGACGTCAAAGACCCCCAGGGTTTTGCGAACAGTTTCATGCTCGGCGTTTACACCTTCATACTGAACAGGCATGTTGAAGCCTGCAAAAGGGACCATTTTGCCGCCCATTGCTACGTGATAATCTGTAAATGCTGTATTTTTCATGAGAGTTATATTGGATAAATCAGTTCCTGTCTTAAAAGGCTCCAAAATCTTTTTGGTTTCAGGTGTAGTTCCTGTGTTGCTGATGCAGCGGATATGCCTAACGGTGCAAAATTAGGAAAAATTGCATGGTGTTCTACCGGTTGTTCATATTTTACGGCAATTGTTGATATGTTAATTCAAATTATTTCTAAATTTGATGCATGTTAATAACCCGGAAAAATACGCCACGCTCCCTGATTTTTTTAATCGATATGGTGATTGCCGTTTCGGCCGTTATCCTGGCCTATCTCCTGCGGTTCAACTTTTCCATCCCTCCAAAGGATTTAAGCCCGCTGCCCCAGGTACTGGTTTACGTAGCACTGATCCGGATGGTCAGTTTCATCATCGCAAGAACTTATGCCGGAATCATCAGGTACACCAGCACCGGTGATGCTTTGCGTGTTTTCGCTACTGTACTCGCCGGTAGTATTGTTTTCGCAATCACCAACCTCATCACCTACTATTTCATCTCCGGTCACTTTTTCATCCCCTTCTCGGTCCTCATCATCGACTTCCTTGCCACCTCCTTCGGGATGATCACCTTCAGGCTGATCGTGAAACTGGCACTGCTCGAATTCCGCCAGCCGGAAGGCGACAAGGTCAATGTGGTGATTTACGGTGCCGGTGAGGCCGGAATTACTGCAAAACGAACGCTGGACCGTGATGCCGGCACAAAATACAATGTACTCGCATTCATTGATGACGATGCCAGTAAACAAGGGAAGAAACTGGAAGGAGTTGATATCCTCAGTCCGGCAAAGCTCGACAACCTTCTGGCTGCCAAAACAGTAGCACAGATCGTCCTGGCCATCATGAATTTTGACCCGGTGAAGAAACAGAAACTTGTAGAACAATGCCTATCATTCAACACCAAGGTCCTTACTGTCCCTCCGATGATTCGCTGGATTAACGGTGAGTTGAGTTTCAACCAGCTGAAGAAGATCAATATTGAAGATTTGCTTGAACGTGATGAGATTACACTGGATGAAAAACGGATTTCAATGGAAATCACCGGGAAGGTAATCCTGGTGAGCGGTGCAGCCGGATCCATCGGCAGTGAAATCGTGCGGCAGATTTCACGTTTTTCTCCGCGTCAGCTCGTTCTTATCGATCAGGCAGAAACGCCACTCCATTTTCTCGAACTTGAAATCCTCGAGTATCATAAAAACTCCGGTATTGAATTCATCCTGTGCGACATCAGCAATGAAGCCCGCATGCGTAAAATTTTCAACACATTTCGTCCTGACATGGTTTATCACGCCGCCGCTTACAAGCATGTTCCGATGATGGAAAGCAACCCTGCCGAAGCTGTGCTTACCAATGTCAGAGGGACAAGGGTTATTGCAGATCTGGCCGTCGAGTTTAACGTGAAAAAATTCATCATGATCTCAACCGACAAGGCGGTGAACCCCACCAACGTGATGGGAGCTTCAAAACGCATCGCCGAAATCTATACACAGGCACTGGACAAGGTAAAAGAGACAAAATTCATCACCACAAGATTCGGCAATGTACTGGGTTCCAACGGGTCTGTTATCCCGCTTTTCAGAAACCAGATCGAAAAAGGAGGCCCGGTCACCATCACACACCCTGATGTGACCAGGTTTTTCATGACCATCCCCGAAGCATGCCGGCTGGTGCTTGAAGCGGGCGCCTCCGGCAACGGCGGAGAAATCTTCATCTTCAACATGGGTAAGTCCGTTAAAATAATCGACCTTGCCCGAAAGATGATCCAGCTCTCAGGTCTGGATCTAGGGAAAGACATTCAGCTTAAATTTACAGGATTGCGCCCAGGAGAGAAACTTTATGAAGAACTGCTCAACGTTGAAGAAAATGCCATTCCCACACACCACCCGCTGATCCTTATTGCCAAAGTGCGTAAATTCAGACTTGAGGATGTAAGGCAAAACATTGATGAACTCATCCCGATGGTGGCAACACACTCCAACTTCGACATCATCCGGAAAATGAAACAAATGGTGCCTGAATACATCAGTCAGAATTCGGTTTATGAGGAACTGGACAAGTAATGCAGGCAATGCTGACAATCCTTGGACCAACGGCTACCGGTAAGACTGCACTTGCAGCCAGGCTTGCCTTTGAATTGAACGGAGAGGTGATCAGTGCCGACTCCCGCCAGGTCTATCGTGGCATGAATATCGGTACGGGTAAGGATTATGATGATTACGTTGTTGAGGGTGTTCAGGTTCCTGTTCACCTGATTGACATACTTGACCCGGGTTATGAATACAATATCTTTGAATACCAGAAGGATTTTCTCAGGGTTTGGCGCGATGTTCTTGGCAGGAACAAACTTCCTGTCCTGTGCGGCGGCTCCGGGATGTACCTGGAGGCAATCTTAAAAGGATATCAGCTTGCCAGAAGTGAAGATGACCTTGACTTCATTGCTTCACTCCGGGAAAAGACAGATGACGAGTTGATTGAAATCTTGAAATCCTATAAAACACCGCATAACATCACCGATTTAGAAGAACGGCCACGGCTGCTGAAGGCGATTATCCTGGCACATTCAGCTTCAGGAGCAGAAATTGCCGGAAACAAAGACAACATCCCTGACCATGACACCCAACACCTTGGTTTCCCGAAAATTGAATCAAACATTTTTGGCATCGACTATCCCCGCGGGCTGGTGAAGGCCCGTATCCTGACACGGTTGCAATACAGGCTCGATCATGGTATGATCAGGGAGGTGGAACAACTGCTTGAACGAGGCATCTCCCCCGACCGTCTGATGAAATACGGCCTGGAATACAAATTTGTTACGATGTTCCTTCAGGGGACTATTACCCGCGCGAGCCTCCTTTCTGAACTGAACATCGCGATCCGCCAGTTCGCCAAACGACAGATGACCTGGTTCCGCCGGATGGAAAAGCAGGGAATGACCATTCATTGGATTGAAGGGCGATTACCTTTGGAAAAGAAGGTTGGGTTGATCAGGTCGGCTATTGGAAAATAGATATGCCCTGATTACCTTATGCAGCGGACAGAATAGCCGTAAGCCTTATTGTTGTAATCTGTTTTGCATTGTGTATTGTAGAAAACAAGGTACATTCCATAATAATCATCCACGTACCAACTACTTTTACTGCTCCAGTAGAATCCGTATGAGCCCATGGAAACCAGCGAGCCATTGCCGATGTTGAGTGCACCGGCTTTATGAAGTTTCAGATCTGAACTCCATGGACCGTTCGGATCGGTCCAGTTGCCCGATTGATCCACATTGAACCATTCAGTAAAAGTGGGGACATGCCATCCATCACCCAATTCAATCCCACACGGGTCATTTGCCGTCAGCCAGTATTGAGGCTGATTTACAGCGGGCTCCCATATTGTATTCGGGGTCCGGGTTTGACCATCGTGCATGTAGCCCTGTTTGCGGTTAAATTGCCAGTACCAGCCGGCAGAGGCTTCTGTTGCATCGTCAGCGGCGGTTGCCTGTCGGCTGGCCCCAAGATTACTGGTAATCCAGCATTTTGCAGGTTCACCGGGAACATTATATACAGTGTTGTAAATGACAGTTTTTGACACCGGTGCAACCGCTCCTGTAATATGGTTGATCGTCATCGGGCTTCCGCAGGGATACAAAGAGAAGTTGATGGTATCAGTTTCATTCTCAACAGGAGCATACAGTATAGATGCCTTCACCCAGATGTGATAAGCTGTAACTTTTAAATTATCATTCAGGGCAAACCTGAATGACCCGGAAGTATTGACAGATTTAAAGGGTGTGCCGGCTGATGTGGGTCCAACATAGGTTAAAGAAGAAGTTGCAGTCTGATTTTTCAAACTGGCTACTACTTTTATTGATTGATTAAACTCTCTGCAGGTTGCAGTGAATAAATACATCTGTGTGTGCCCGGGGACAAAAGAATAAGTGTGAAATCCCTTTGTCAATTCCTTGCTTACTGAAGCTATCACATTGCCGGAAAAGTCGGTAATATCTGCATTCACCAACCCTGATTCCGGAACATAAATCCGAATTTCAGTGTGGTCCTCCACAGGATTGGGGTAATTCTGAAAAACCTGAAAAAGTGCGGAGGAGGAAGCTATGTCATTGATCCCCACATTTGGTATATGAAATGAGGTATCAGGCCAGCGAAGTAATGTATCACAGTGCCTGTCAAGATTCTCGATGAGGATGCTGTCAAGTTTTGCATACTGGCCATTGAAAATCCCGTTATAGGTGAGTAAAATCTCTGACCTCTGTCCCAGCAACATAGTCGGGGAAAGCAGTAAAATCATGGAAATTAAAAAAATTGACGGTTTCATATAAAGTAGATTTAATTTTCCGCAACACCTTTTCAATGCAAATATAAATGATTATACGGCAAAGTACTCATTGGCAGAATACATGTTTCTTTTTATTACCCCCTTTGATTGTCATCGCCTGGGATTTTAGTATCTTTGCGCACTCCAAAAACGAAAATCATGAACTACGATATCATTGTCATTGGCAGCGGTCCGGGCGGATATGTTGCTGCCATCCGTGCAGCACAGCTGGGTTTTAAAGTAGCTGTCGTGGAAAGGGCTGAATTGGGCGGGATCTGTCTCAACTGGGGGTGTATCCCAACCAAAGCGTTGCTTAAAAGCGCCAGCATTTTCCAATACATCAAACATGCCGCCGACTACGGAATTGTTTCCGGGGAGGCAAATGCCGATTTCCCGGCCATCATCAAACGCAGCCGCGATGTAGCCGACCAGATGAGCAAAGGAATCCAGTTCCTGCTCAAGAAAAACAACGTAGAACACCTCCGGGGTGTGGGGAAGGTAAAACCTGGTAAGATCGTTGAAGTCACGGATGATGCCGGCTTAAAAACCGAATTTTCCGCAAGTCATATCATCCTGGCAACCGGCACCCGCTCACGTGAATTGCCAAACCTCAAACAGGATGGCAAAAAGATTATCGGCTACCGTGAAGCGATGACATTGCCGGTTCAGCCAAAAGCAATGGTAGTTGTCGGTTCCGGCGCTATAGGATCTGAATTTGCATACTTTTATCAATCAATTGGCACCAGCGTAACACTCATTGAAGTGCTCCCGAACATTGTTCCCATCGAGGATGAAGAAGTTTCCAAAGCGTTGGAACGCTCCTTCAAAAAGTCCGGAATGAAGGTGCTTGCAGGAGTCTCTGTCGAATCAGTCGATACCACCGGAGTGGGTTGCAAGGTGACCATAAAAACAAAAAAAGGTGACGAAGTCATAGAATGTGATGTCGTTTTATCCGCAGTTGGTGTTGCCACCAACATTGAAGGAATCGGGCTGGAAGATGTCGGAATTTCGACAGAACGCGGTAAAGTGCTCGTGGATGATTTTTACAAAACCAATATTGACGGCTATTATGCCATTGGTGATATCGTGAAAGGCCCTGCCCTGGCACATGTCGCTTCCCATGAAGGAATCATCTGTGTGGAAAAAATTGCAGGAAAACATGTTGAACCGCTTGATTACGGCAACATCCCCGGATGTACCTACACCCATCCTGAAATTGCATCAGTTGGAATGACTGAAAAAGCAGCAAAGGATGCCGGTTATGAAATACTGGTCGGGAAATTTCCGTTTACTGCGTCAGGCAAAGCTACTGCCTCAGGTGCCCGCGATGGTTTTGTCAAGGTGATATTTGATGCCAAATACGGCGAATGGCTTGGCGCCCATCTGATCGGTGAAAATGTTACCGAGATGATCGCAGAAGTTGTTGTTGCCCGCAAACTTGAAACAACCGGAAAAGAGATCATTGAAGCCATTCACCCGCACCCGACGATGAGCGAAGCGATCATGGAAGCTGTGGCGGCAGCGTACGGAGAGTGTGTCCACCTATAAATTCAAATTGCAAAATGGAAATAGTAAAAACCCCGTTGGAAGGTTTACTGATTATCAAACCGGACGTGTTTGAAGACGAACGTGGCTATTTTTTCGAATCCTATAGTCATGAGAAATTTTTCAAAGCCGGGCTCGATCTGAAATTCCTGCAGGACAATGAATCAAAGTCAAAAAAAGGGGTGCTCCGTGGCCTCCATTTCCAGGCTCCCCCTTTTGCCCAGGGAAAACTGGTGCGGGTGATGCGCGGTTCTGTACTTGACGTTGCCGTGGATATCAGGAAAGATTCTCCTACTTACGGAAAATGGGAATCTATCGTGCTTTCAGGCCGGAACAAATGGATGTATTGGGTCCCGCCCGGATTTGCCCATGGTTTTGCCACACTGGAAGATGATACAATCTTCTTCTACAAGTGCACCAATGTTTACAGCAAAGTCTCAGAAGGCAGCCTGCTGTGGAACGATCCGGACCTGAACATCAACTGGGGCATCGAAAATCCGATGATCTCGGATAAGGATAAGGTTGCACCAGGGTTTAATGAGTTTGTAAGTCCTTTTTAAACAGGATGTGAGGAAGAGGAACACACAAGTTTCTTTGCGGTCCTCCGCGCCTTCTTTGCGGTTCTCTGCGTTGAAATAAAAAATACTAACGCAAAGAACCGCAGAGTATTTCCGCAAAGAACCGCAAAGGAATTACTAAACAATAATTGAGATATCTTATTAGAACCTTTTATGCATGGTCAGTAAAACAAAATATATAATCGGGGGTTTTCTTCTGCTATTAATCTGTTTCATATCGGTTTGCGCCATTGTTGCAGTTAAAAACCAGGAAAAAGAGTACGTGGGTTTGTTTACCCGCCATACAAAGATCATGGCCCCGGAAATTCCTGAAACAGCCAGCTTTGCAGGAGAAGAGGTACCGCTGGATTTGTATTATGTCAGGGAAGCATTCGAACGCGAAATTCTTGCGAACACCTTCATGCATTCCACATCAATCGTGATGTTCAAGCGCGCCAACCGCTGGTTCCCGGTGATTGAACCCATTCTGAAGAAGAACAACATTCCGGATGATTTCAAATTTCTGGTCGTGGCCGAAAGTAACCTGATCAACGTGGTTTCACCCGCCGGAGCCGAAGGTTACTGGCAGTTCCTCAAAACCACCGGCCAGCAATATGGCCTCGAGATCAACGACAAGGTAGACGAACGTTACAACATGGAGAAAGCAACCCAGGCTGCCTGTGATTACTTCAGGGATGCTCACCGGATGTTTGGCAATTGGACGCTTGTTGCAGCCTCCTACAACCGGGGCCTCGATGGCCTCAAAAAAGCAATGGAAAACCAACAGGTAAAAAACTATTACGATTTGTACCTCAATGATGAAACTTCCCGGTATGTCTTCCGGATCATGGCCCTCCGCGCAGTTTATAACCACCCGGTTCAATATGGATTTTACCTGAGGGAGCAGGATTTCTATCCTCAGATTCCTGCAAAGCTTGTTACGGTGGATTCAGGTATTGCCAGCCTTCCTGCCTTTGCACGGGCAATGTCTGTCAACTACCGCATCCTCAGGGAGATGAACCCATGGATCCGCAATTATAGCCTGCCCAACAGTTCGAAAAAAACCTATACCTTCAAAATCCCGGCAGAGGGGGCGCTGAGTTATGAGATGCTGATGAAGAAAGTCCCACATAGAGAAACTTTCTTTCACGACACGCTGAAAATCAACGAAATTCATTAACAAGAACGTTTTTCAAGATCATTGTGGAAGAAAATCTGGAAGTATTTGGCGCGAGGGTTCACAACCTGAAAAACATCGATCTTACGATTCCCCGTCATAAACTGGTCGTATTTACCGGTTTGAGCGGAAGCGGAAAGTCATCGCTTGCATTCGATACCATTTATGCAGAAGGGCAGCGCCGGTACATGGAGACTTTTTCGGCTTATGCCCGTCAGTTTATCGGCAACCTCGAACGGCCTGATGTTGATAAGATCAGCGGACTTAGTCCGGTAATCTCCATTGAACAGAAATCGACCAACCGCAACCCCCGTTCCACGGTCGGAACCATCACCGAAATATATGATTTTTTACGCCTGCTGTTTGCCCGGGCTGCCGATGCCTATTCCAGTGCGACCGGCGAACAGATGGTCAGGTACAGCGAGCAGCAAATTGTCGACCTGATACTTTCAAACTATGCCGGGAAAGATATCCTGGTACTCGCACCGGTTGTAAAGGGCCGTAAAGGCCATTATCGTGAACTGTTCGAACAGATCCGCAAGCAGGGATTTCTCAGGGTTCGGATCGATGGTGAGGTGAAAGAAATTTCACACGGGCTCCAGCTTGACAGGTATAAAATCCATGATGTAGAGATCGTGATCGACCAGGTAAGTGTTAAGGCCGAATCGAAAACAAGGCTCGCAGGCTCCGTGAACCTGGCCATGCGCCACGGCAAGGATGTGCTCATGATCCTGGACCAGGAAACCGATGCAGCCCGCCATTTCAGCAGGTTGCTCATGTGCCCTACGTCCGGAATCTCTTATGATGAACCCGAACCAAACTCATTTTCTTTCAACTCGCCTTACGGGGCCTGTCCGAAATGCAACGGACTTGGAACCATTTCGGAGATCGACATCAGCAAAATCATTCCCGACCGGTCGAAAAGCATCAAAAAGGGAGGCATTGTTCCCATTGGTGAATATAAAAATTCCTGGATTTTTAAGCAGATTGAAGCGATCGGCGAAAAATACGGTTTCGACATCAACACCCCTATTTCCGAGATTCCGGAAAATGCCATCAATGTCATTCTGAATGGATCCGACGAGGTGCTTAAGGTGAAGAACGAATACCTCGGTGTATCTTCCAGCTACGCGCTGAACTTTGAAGGAATCGTCAGTTTCATCAATGCCCAGCATGCCGAATCAGCGCCTGCAGGCATTATGAAATGGATTACCAGTTTTATGAACAAAATGTCGTGCCCTGAATGTAACGGCACACGACTTAAAAAAGAGGCCCTCTTTTTCAGGATTGGCGGAAAAAACATCTCCGAACTTGCCAATACCGACCTGGTAAACCTGGCTGAATGGTTTGACCAGCTCAACTCACAACTGGATGAACGAAAAAGAACCATTGCGCACGAGATCATCCGTGAGATCAGGAACAGGATCCAATTCCTGCTCGATGTCGGCATCGGCTATCTTACATTGAACCGCACTGCCCGAAGCCTTTCAGGCGGCGAAAGCCAGCGCATCAGGCTGGCCACCCAGATCGGGTCCCAACTGGTCGGCGTGCTTTACATTCTGGATGAACCAAGCATCGGACTGCATCAGCACGACAATCTACGCCTGATCCACGCGTTACAAAGCCTGCGCGATGCCGGCAATTCGGTGATTGTGGTTGAACACGACCAGGAGACCATCATGGCTGCCGATTATGTGATCGACATCGGCCCGGGCGCCGGCGTGCATGGCGGCAGGATCGTGGCCCAGGGCACTCCCGCCCAGGTCATGACAGATGGACATCTTACAGGACTCTACCTTAGCGGCAAGCGAAAAATCAACGTTCCTGCAGTGCGGCGGAAAGGGAATGGCAAATCACTAACGCTCATCGGTGCAACAGGAAATAACCTTAAAAATGTCGATCTGAAACTTCCGCTGGGAACGCTTATCTGCATCACAGGGCTGTCAGGCAGCGGTAAATCCTCGCTGATCAATGAAACCCTCTACCCTATCCTGAGTCAGCATTTCTATAAATCTGACCAGAAACCTTTGCCATACAAATCCATCGATGGTATTAAAAACATTGACAAGGTTATTGAAATAGACCAGTCGCCGATCGGACGCACCCCACGTTCAAATCCTGCAACGTACACCAAGGTGTTTGACGACATCCGGAAATTATTTGCAGAACTGCCGGAATCAAAAATCCGTGGCTACCTTCCCGGCAGGTTCTCGTTCAATGTCAAAGGGGGAAGGTGCGAAACCTGCAAGGGCGCCGGACTGCGTGTGATCGAAATGAACTTTTTGCCGGATGTGTTTGTACCCTGCGAAACCTGTCATGGCCATCGCTACAACCGGGAAACGCTTGAGGTGCGCTACAAAGGCAAATCGATCAACGATGTGCTCAACATGACCATCGAACAGGCAGTTGATTTTTTTGAAAACATCTCTTTTATCGTTCACAAGATCAGCACGCTCAACGAAGTCGGACTGGGATACATCACCCTTGGGCAACAATCAACCACACTCTCGGGCGGCGAAGCCCAGCGTGTAAAATTGGCATCCGAACTCTCGAAAAACGACACCGGCAACACGATCTACATCCTCGACGAACCCACCACCGGACTCCATTTCGAAGATGTAAAAGTCCTGCTTTGCGTCCTGAACAAACTCGTCGCAAAAGGCAACACTGTCCTTGTGATCGAACACAACCTCGAGGTGATCAAAGTCGCAGACCACATCATCGACCTCGGCCCTGAAGGCGGCGAGCGTGGCGGCCAGGTACTTGCCCAGGGAACCCCGGAGCAGGTTGCAAAGCATAAGACGAGCTTTACGGCGCTATATCTGAAAGGGGTTTTGGGTCAACAGGCATAAGCAGGCGGAACAAGTTGTCCGGAAATTCCGAACAACTGCCAGTATGGTAAATTTATGCTGATATTCCATACCTTTGACCCACCAAATCAAACACCACATGGAACCAGAAGACCTCGAAAAACTCAAACAATCCATTCAACCTAAAAACTGGTCGGAAACCATCAGCTACGATACCTGGGAAATTTTCAAGGTGATGTCGGAAATGGTCGAAGGCTTTGAGAAACTAAGCCGTATCGGCCCGTGTGTCTCCATCTTCGGCTCGGCACGGACCAGAGAAGGGCAACATTATTACAAACTTACCGAAGAGATTGCCTACCTGATGACCAAAGCCGGTTTCGGGATCATCACTGGCGGAGGGCCGGGAATCATGGAAGCAGCCAACAAGGGTGCCCATTTTGCCGGCGGGAAATCGGTCGGACTGAACATCAACCTCCCCTTTGAACAGAACCCCAACCCGTTCATCGACCGCAACAAACTGCTTAACTTTGACTTCTTCTATGTAAGGAAAACAATGTTCATGCGTTATTCCATGGGTTTTATCGCCCTTCCCGGCGGATTTGGCACGCTGGATGAGCTCACCGAGGCCATCACCCTCATCCAGACCCATAAACTGGTAAGGTTTCCCATCGTGCTGGTGGGCCGTGAATTCTGGAAAGGGCTGATCGACTGGATCAAATCTACCGTACTCGAGGAAAAAAATATCGTTGCCGATGATCTTGAAATCTTCAAAGTCGTTGATACGGCTGAAGAAGCAGTAGGCCACATCGTAGATTTCTATAAGACGTACGCACTTAAACCCAACTTCTAGCTGGCTTAGGATATTTGATTACTTTTGCACGACAAAAACAACCTTCCTTCATGCCGCGAAAGAAGAAGCAGGAACCCAGGGAAATATTAATTGAGGCTATTGTTAACGCGATGACGGACAAGCTCGCCAGGAATCCGGTAATCCTTGATTTTACCGGGATGAAAGGTGCAGCCTGCGAAGCATTCGTTATATGCCACGGAAGTTCCCGCACCCAGGTTGAAGCCATTGCCGGTCATGCAATTGAAGTAGTGAAGTTGAAAACCGGGTTGAATCCTTGCCATAAAGAGGGGTTTGAAAATGCGGAATGGATTTTGATCGACTATTTCGACGTAGTGATCCATGTATTTCAGGAAGAGCGGCGAAAGTTCTACAACATAGAACAGTTGTGGGCTGACGCTCGTATAACCAGAATAGACACGCGCGACTAAACAAAGTAACTAATTTTTGGAATCAGACAGAATGGCAGAAAAAGGAAAAAGTTTTATCCCTCCCAAAGGTAAACGCCCGAAATTCAACTTTTACTGGATCTATGCGATCCTGGCTATCGGATTTATAGCCATCCAGTATTTTAACTACTCCAATCCTGTTGATGAAATTAACTGGACAAGACTTGAGGAGATCCTTACAAAACAGGATGTTGAAAAAATCGTGATCGTCAACAAAGAAAAAGCTGAGATCTATATTAAAAAGGATAGGCTTAAATCTGACACGAACTACAAGAAATTTACCAAACGCAGTTTTGGCAGTTCTTCAACACCTACTCCTGAATACACCTACCAGGTTGGCTCCGAAGAAATTTTTCACGGTTTGATGAAGGATACCCGCGACAGCGTGGTTTCCCGAATGAGGCAGGACAGTGTTCCGGCAGCGCAGATCGTTGAATTTCAAAAGCAATATCCGTATCCGCCATCTACCGACACCCGCAAAGATGTATTTGGCGATATTCTCGGATATCTATTTCTTCCCATCATCCTCATTGGCGCCTGGTTCCTGATCATGCGTTTCATGAGCAAGGGCGGTGGCGGTGGCGGCCAGATTTTCAACATCGGCAAGTCCAAAGCCCAGCTTTTTGACAAAGATACCAGTGTCAGCATTACATTTAATGACGTTGCGGGTCTCGAAGAAGCCAAAGTGGAGATCATGGAGATTGTTGATTTCCTGAAAAATCCGTCTAAATACACCAACCTTGGCGGCAAAATTCCAAAAGGCGCCTTGCTGGTCGGACCTCCGGGAACCGGGAAAACATTGCTCGCCAAAGCAGTAGCCGGCGAAGCGAAAGTGCCTTTCTTCTCCATTTCAGGATCCGATTTTGTGGAGATGTTTGTCGGAGTAGGTGCATCCCGTGTACGTGACCTCTTCCGTCAGGCAAAAGAAAAAGCGCCCTGCATCATTTTCATCGATGAAATTGATGCCATTGGACGCGCCCGTGGCCGCAATGCCATCACAGGCGCCAATGACGAACGGGAGAACACCCTGAACCAGCTTCTTACAGAGATGGACGGATTTGGCACCAACGCCGGAGTCATCATCCTGGCTGCAACAAACCGGGCCGACATCCTCGACCGCGCACTCATGCGTGCAGGCAGGTTCGACCGCCAGATCAATGTTGAACTGCCCGACCTTGAAGAACGAAAAGCCATCTTCCAGGTCCACCTGAAACCCCTGAAACTTGATCCGGGCCTCGATGTCGGATTCCTGGCCAAACAAACTCCTGGATTCTCGGGTGCCGATATTGCCAACGTTTGTAACGAATCAGCACTGATCGCTGCCCGGAAAAACAAGTCGGTTATTGAGAAACAGGATTTCCTGGATGCCATCGACCGGATCATCGGCGGGTTGGAAAAACGAAATAAGATCATCTCTGTGCATGAAAAAAAGGTGATCGCCTATCACGAATCAGGACATGCCACCACAAGCTGGCTTCTTGAATTTGCGCATCCTCTTGTGAAAGTAACCATTGTTCCCCGCGGGAAAGCCCTGGGGGCTGCCTGGTATCTGCCCGAGGAACGCCAGATCACTACTTACGAACAGATGTTTGATGAGATCACCTCCGCCATGGGCGGCCGTGCATCTGAGGAACTAATTTTTGGCAAAGTATCCACCGGCGCCTTGAACGACCTCGAAAAAGTCTCCAAACAGGCGTATGCCATGGTGGTTTACTTCGGTCTGAATAAGGAGATCGGAAATATCAGCTTCTACGACTCAAGCGGACAGAACGAATACTCATTCCAGAAGCCATACAGCGAAAAAACGGCCGAAACAATCGACCAGGAAGTACGTAAGATTGTGGAAGCTGCTTATGAACGGGCCAAGACAATCCTCGGCGAAAATCGTGACAAATTAGAGCAACTGGCTACGTTACTCCTTGATCGTGAAGTCATTTTCAGAGAAGATCTGGAAGAGATTTTCGGGAAAAGACCTTGGGATAAAGAAGAGGAGAAAGCACCTTTACCGACATTGTTAACTTAAACAGATCCTGACTGCAGCATGGAAGAGAGCACTTCAAGGGAAAAAATATTAAAAAAAGTCAGAGATGCGCTTATTGAAAAAACAGAGGCGCCTTACCCAATCCTCGACCAGGAATCTTCGGTTTATAAAGAATTGACTGAGCCGCTCGATGTTACTTTTGCCGAGGAATTTGTAAGAATTGCCGGGAAATTCGTCTACTGCGATAGTGAAGATGAATTTATCGGAAATTTAAAATCATTCATCCTTGAAAAAGACTGGGGAGTGCTTTTTTGCCAGGACCCCTTGCTTCACCGGATTCTAAAGACTGGTGGAATTCCTTTTGAAGCACACTCAGATTCAATACTGGAAGCCAGGATTGGAATTACCCGGTGTGAATACCTGATTGCAAGACTGGGAACCATCATGGTTTCCACACGGTTAAGTCCGGGCCGGAAAATCACAGTCTATCCTGAAATACATCTGGTTTTGGGCTACACCTCTCAGTTGGTTCCAGATCTGAAGCAAGCCCTGGCTGGCATCAAGAAAAAATACCGCGACAACTACCCTTCCATGATCTCCCTGATTTCAGGTCCCAGCCGGACAGCAGATATTGAAAAGACGCTTGTTATGGGAGCTCACGGACCAAAGGAACTCTACGTTTTCATGATTGATGATGCATTATCCTCAACCTAACCGTGTACAGATGAGTAATTTCCGGACCAGAACAATTACCGGCTTATCCATGGTGTTTGTGCTGCTTGCAGCACTCTGGTTCAGTGGTTGGGTTTTCGCCTCTGTTTTCCTGATTGTCACAATACTTGGATTGTGGGAGTTTTACGGCCTGATCAGCAATGAAAACTGCCACCCGCAAAAATATTTCGGAACGGTTGCAGGTATTCTGATCTATGTTGCAACTGCTATAATAAACCTCAGTCCATTCATTAATAACGGATTACAAGATATTTGGCTTATTTTCATCCCTTTTATCATCCCGATCCCGTTGATTTTCATATCCTTTGTTTTCGAAATCTACCGGAACAAGCCGA
Source organism: uncultured Draconibacterium sp. (assembly GCA_964355945.1). Taxonomy (GTDB): domain Bacteria; phylum Bacteroidota; class Bacteroidia; order Bacteroidales; family FEN-979; genus CAIVAT01. The sequence goes on along the minus strand of CAYHGE010000001.1, from coordinate 2,007 downwards.
ACCCGCTGATGAATGTTGCGACCACCACGATGGGATTTCTATACATTGCGCTGCCATTCTCCCTCCTGATATACTTCAACAGGCCTGATGTAATCCACTTCCAAGGTATGCCTGTCATCCTCGTGGGTTACTTTGCATTCACCTGGATTTACGACACATCCGCCTACCTTTATGGAAAACAGTTCGGTAAGCACAAATTATTCGAGCGCATCTCACCAAAGAAAACCTGGGAAGGAACGATTGCCGGAGCAACAGTTAGTTTACTTGCTGCGTTTGGTTTTCATTTCCTGGTGCCTTATATGTCACTTATCAACTGGATTTCTCTTGCCTGTCTTGTCATAATTTTTGGTACTTTTGGCGATCTGGTGGAGTCATTGTTCAAGCGCAGCCTGAATATCAAAGATTCAGGGACGATCCTTCCGGGACATGGTGGCATACTTGACCGGTTCGACACGATGTTAATCTCAGCGCCTTTTGTATTTTTGTATTTCTTTTTTCAACAAGCTATCTGAAACTTATGACAATTCACCGAGAAGGATATAAGACAATCATCATCGCATTCCTGTTTGTTGCCGCATTTCTCCTGGCCTTAAACGATATTCTGGTTGACCAGAACTGGTTTCATTACACGATGTATGTACTGGGGGTCTGGTTTTTTATCATGATCGTAAGGTTTTTCCGCTCCCCGGCAAGGGAAGCCAATGGAGGTGGGAAAGTGATCCTTTGCCCTGCAGACGGGAAAATCGTGGTGATAGAACGAACCATCGAACCAGAGTATTTTAAAGATGAACGTATCCAGGTTTCCATTTTCATGTCAGCAACCAATGTTCATGTGAACTGGTTCCCGGTTGGCGGCGAAATTGTTTATTACTATTATCATCCTGGAAAACACATGGTTGCATTCAACCCAAAAGCTTCATTGGAAAATGAACGTGCAACCACCGTCATCCAGGACCAGGATGGAAAAAGAATCCTGGTAAGACAAATTGCAGGTGCAATGGCCCGCCGGATTAAATGTTACCCGAAAGTCGGTGAACCGGTTATCCAGGGAGAGGAACTCGGATTTATTAAATTTGGTTCACGCGTTGACCTTTTACTGCCGGTTGACACAAAACTGGACATCAAACTTGGTCAAAAAGTGACGGGCAAAAGAACCATTATCGGCCACCTTTCCTAACAGCTAATCTTCCAGCGCTCTCCTGAGGAAGGTGTTAACTGGGTGCATTGTTTTAAATGCCTTCACCACAATTTCGTGGAAATGATCTGAAGCAACCATTTCATCCCTTACCGGATATGAAACAATGTAGTGTTTATGCTTCAGGAATTCGATATCCGGAAAATCTTTTGGAAAATCGCGGGGGGCCATCTTTCCCTTGTCCATGTCTGACAAACCATTACAATATTTCAGAAGGTTCTTCTCCCCCAGGATGGCTTTGAATTCGGCCACATTGTAATATATCTCATTTCTGATTTTCTTCAGCTGGTCGGGCTCAGGCATATAAACGCCTGCTGCCAGAAACGACTCTCCCGGCTGAAGATGGATGTAGTAACCGGGCCCGGGGCTTTTCCTTCCGGCACGGGTAATCCATGCTCCCATGTTAAGTTTGTAGGGGGCTTTGTCTTTGGCAAACCTGACATCACGGAATATGCGGAACATGCAATCCTTTGCCTCCACAAACCTGACCGTATCATCAAACTTTGCGATGTCAGGAATGATGGAGTTCACAAACGACTCGGTCTTCGCTTTTGCATCATTATATTCCTGTTTATGGTCCTGAAACCACTCCCGGTTGTTGTTTTTCTCCAATCCGGTCAAAAAATCAAGTATCATTTTTCCCATTGCCATTTTGTTTACAGCAAATTTACAAATAAACATTTAGACACTAAGAACACACTTATCACTTAGAAAAATATATTATTAACCTCTTAAAACCTGTTTAATTTCCTAATTGGTTGTATTTCTAATTTTAAACCTGTGCCGTAGGCACAAAATATGGGTAGAAGTCG